>NZ_JBIAIU010000002.1:26137-809375 GCF_042871565.1 Streptomyces sp. NPDC005775
CGTGGGGGGGGGGGGGGGGGGGGGGGGGGGGGGGGGGGGGGGGGGGGGGGGGGGGGGGGGGGGGGGGGGCCCCCCCCCCCCCCCCCCCCGGCCGGGTGGCCGCCCTACGCCGAGGGCAGTTCCTTCAGCTGGATGTTGCGGAAGGAGACCTGGTCGTCCGCCCCGTGGTTCTGGAGGCCGATGTAGCCGTCCTTGAGGCTGCGGACCGGGTCGGTGTTGGTGAAGTCGTTGATCTTCACTCCGTTGAGGAAGATCTGGAGCCGTTCACCCTGCACCTTGATCTCGTAGCTGTTCCACTGGCCCGGCGGCCTCAGCACCTGGTCGCGTGCCTTGATGTTGGCCGCCTTGAAGGTGTAGACGGAGCCGGTGGTGCGGTCGACGGCGTCGGAGGCGTCGATCTGGACCTCGTAGCCGTTGTTCACCGCGGACCAGGGGTCGTCGGACTCCGGGAAGCCCACGAAGACGCCGGAGTTGTCGTCGCCCGCCATCTTCCAGTCGAGCTTCAGGGAGTACGACTTCAGCTCCTTGGCCTGGTAGGTGAGCAGGCCCATGCCGCCCTGGGAGCGCAGTTCGCCGTCGACGACGTCGAACGTGCCGGGTCCTGCCTGCTTCCAGCCTTCGAGCGTCTCGCCGTTGAAGATCGACCGGTAGCCGGTGCTGGGCTTGCAGTCGCCCTTGACCTGGCCGGCGGCGTACCGCACCCCGCCGAGGAGGAGCTTTCGGAAGTCCGCGTCGGCGTACGACTCCTTGGTGTGGCCGAGGCCGGTGTAGAAGGAGCGGCCGCCCTCGTAGGCCTGGCACCAGGTGATCGGGTGATCGCCCTTCATGGTGCCGCCGGTGTAGGTGGTCTCGTCGAGCGTGGCGAGGACCTTCACCTTGTCGCGCGGGTTGGTGCGGTAGTTGTACAGCTCGTCGGTCCGCTCCCAGGCCTCGCCGAGGTGGGCGGTGGCCGGGTGCTTGTGGTCCTCGACGCGGACGGTGACGGGCTGGATGGCGGGGTGGCCGGAGAAGTAGGCGCCGACGAGTCCGCCGTAGAACGCCCAGTCGTACTCGGTGTCGGCGGCGGCGTGGACGCCCATGTAGCCGCCGCCGGTGGCGATGTAGTTCTCGAAGGCCTTCTGCTGGTCGCCGTTCAGGACGTCACCCGTCGTCGACATGAAGACGACGGCGTCGTAGCGGGCGAGGTTGGCCGTGGTGAACTGACCGGCCTCCTCGGTGGCGTCGACCGTGATGTTGCTGCCCTTGCCGAGTTCCTTCAGGGCGGCGATCCCCTCGGGGATCGCGTCGTGGCGGAAGCCGGCGGTCTTGGAGAAGACCAGGACGCGCTTGGCCGTCTTGTCGGGCGGGGTGTTGGAGAGCTCGAAGTCGTCGATGTCGTAGAGCGCGCCCTCGCCGCCCTTGAACACCAGGAACAGTTCGGTGGCCTTCTTCGGGGCGCCGCGCAGGGGGACGTCGATGTCCTGGAAGGTCTCCCAGCCGCCGGTCACCGGCACCGGTGCGGAGCCGAGGATCTTGCCCGTCGCCGAGCCGGTGCGCACTTCGAGGAAGCCGCCCACGCCGCCGGAGGAGATCCGGGCGGTGAGCTTGGTGGAGTCGCCCAGGATGTACGGCTTGAAGGAGATCCAGTCGTCGTTGTGGATGTCGCCGACGGTCTTGCCGCCCTCGGCGTTCGCCTTGTCGAAGGTGTTGATGCCGGACGAGGCGTTGAAGTGCTCGGCCTGGCGGTGGCGCGGCTGGAGCTGCGACTGGTCGTGGCCGGTCAGCGCGGCCTGGCCGCCACCTCCGCCGTCGGTGTACGAGGCGTCGATGACTCCGAAGATGTTGGCGTTCGGGTCGTGCCCGCCGTCCATCTCGGTCTTGATGGTGCCGGTGCAGCCGTGTTCCGTCGTGATGGGGTGGCCGTGGCTGTCATGGCCGAGCACGAAGCGGACCTCGACCTTGGAGCAGTCGATCGTGCCGTCTTCGGGGTCGGTCACGGTCACCTTGAACGGGATGTCGTCGCCGAAGGTGAACAGCTGGCCGTCACCCGGGAGTTCCAGGCTCACCTTGGGTGCCGTGTTGCCGACGGTCACGTGCACGCTGGCCGAGCCGGTGCGCCCGGAGGGGTCCTTCGCGGTGACGGTGGCGGTGTAGGTGCCGTTCTTCTTGTACGTGTAGGTGGGGTTCGCGGCGGTGGAGGTTCCTCCGTCGCCGAAGTCCCAGGCGTACGTGAGGGCGTCGCCGTCACCGTCGGCGGTGCCGGCGGAGGAGAACTGCACCTTCAGGGGAGCCGTGCCCGACGTCTTGTTCGACGCGGCCTCGGCGATCGGGGAGCGCCCCCCGGTGGCGTTCTCGATGCGGTAGAGCGCGGAGTGCTCGTCGCCACCGAACCAGGAGAGGCCGTAGTCCAGGACGTACAGCGCACCGTCGGGTCCGAAGGCCATGTCCATGATCTGGGTGCCGGACCACGGGATGTCGTTGATGGACTGGACCTTGCCATCGGCGTCCTGCTCGATGCGCTTGATCCACTGCCGGCCGAACTCGCCGGCGAAGAAGTCTCCGTCGTACGCCTCGGGGAACTTCACGGGCGAGTCGAGGTCCGCGTCGTAGTGGTAGACCGGTCCTCCCATCGGGGACTCCGAGCCGGTGCCGAACTCCGGGACGGACCCGCCGTCGTACGGAATCCAGGCGGCCTGGGCCGGCGGCAGGTCGACAATGCCGGTGTTGTGCGGCGAGGTGTTCTTCGGGGCCGCGCAGTCGAAGGCGGCGCCGGAGGTCTTGGTGGCGAAGTCGTAGTCCATGTAGGGGTCGTTGGCCCCGGTGCAGTAAGGCCAGCCGAAGTTGCCGGCCTTGGTGACCCGGGCGAACTCGACCTGTCCGGCCGGTCCGCGCTTGGGGTCGGCGGCGCCGGCGTCGGGCCCGTAGTCGCCTACGTAGACGATGCCGGTGGGCTTGTCGACGGTGAAGCGGAACGGGTTGCGGAAGCCCATCGCGTAGATCTCGGGGCGGGTCTTGTCCGTCCCCGGCGCGAAGAGGTTGCCGTCCGGGACGGTGTACGAGCCGTCGTCCGCGACCTTGACGCGGAGGATCTTGCCCCGCAGGTCGTTGCTGTTGCCGGCGGAGCGGCGGGCGTCGAACGCCGGGTTTCGGTCGGGGCGCTCGTCGATGGGGGTGAAGCCGTCGGAGGCGAAGGGGTTGGTGTCGTCTCCGGTCGACAGGTACAGGTTGCCGTCGGCGTCGAAGTCGATGTCACCGCCGACGTGGCAGCACATGCCCCGGGACGTCTTGACGTCCAGGACCTTCTTCTCGCTGCCGAGGTCGAGGGTGCCGTCCTCGTTGAGGACGAAGCGGGAGAGCCGGTTGACCCCGTCGAACGGGGCGAAGTCCGCGGCGGTGCCCGTCTCCGGGGCGTCGCCCGCGGGGGTGTCCAGCGGGGGCGCGTAGTAGAGGTAGATCGCCCGGTTCTCGCTGAAGTCCGGGTCGACCCCGATGCCCTGGAGACCTTCCTCGTCGTGCGAGTAGACGGGGATGACGCCGGAGATCCTGGTGTTGCCGGCACTGTCGGTGATGCGCAGCTCGCCGCTGCGCGAGGTGTGCAGCACGCTGCGGTCGGGGAGCACGGCGAGCGACATGGGCTCGCCGGTCTCGGCCGCGCCCTTGGCGAGGGTGACCTGCTGGAAGTCCTCGGCCGCCGGGGCCGGTGCGGGTTCCTCGTGGGCGACGGCCGTGCCCGAGGCGGCACTCAGGCTGAGGGTGGCGGCGGCGAGGAGGCCGCCGGTGAACAGGGCGAGGGATTTGCGGACGCGGAGCCTTGTCCGGGTCCTGCTTCTTGTTCTGTGCACGAGTGTCCTCCGGAGAGTGCCGGTGGTACGGGCGGGTGCTGCCGTGCGGTGAAGCGCGGGGACTGCCGCGCAGGTCAGCCGGGCCTGTGCGGCGTCGGTGACGGGGGTATGACAGTGGCCTATGTCATGTACACGTCTAAAACGGTAGACCTGTTCGTCCGGGACGGAAAGCCCTTGCGCAGCGAAGTTGTTGAACTTTTTCCTTGGCCAGGACAAAGAGGAGTGTGGGCAGGGAGGAGCGGCCCAGCGGCGTGTGCGGTGCCGCCGGGCACGATCGAGCCCCTCCGGTGCTCGAGGAGCGGGGGTCCGGGGGCGGAGTCCCCGGACCCCCGCCTCTCAGCCGTTGCCCCCGAACGCCGCGTCGAACGACGCGCTCGGCGGGTCAAAATCGAACCGCTTCAGCGACGCCAGCGCCTCCGGCGCCCCCGCCAGCCGGTCCATCCCGGCGTCCTCCCACTCCACCGACACCGGACCCTCGTACCCGATGGACCGCAGCATCCGGAACACGTCCTCCCACGGCACGTCCCCGTGCCCCGCCGAGACGAAGTCCCAGCCGCGCCGCGGATCGCCCCACGGCAGGTGGGAGCCGAGCCGGCCGTTGCGGCCGTCCAGGCGCTTGCGGGCCTCCTTGCAGTCGACGTGGTAGATCCGGTCCCGGAAGTCGTACAGGAAGCCCACCGGGTCCAGGTCCTGCCAGACGAAGTGGCTCGGGTCGAAGTTCAGCCCGAACGCCGGCCGGTGGTCCACCGCCTCCAGCGCGCGGTGCGTCGTCCAGTAGTCGTACGCGATCTCGCTGGGATGCACCTCGTGGGCGAACCGCACGCCCTCCGCGTCGAAGACGTCGAGGATCGGGTTCCAGCGCTCCGCGAAGTCCTCGTACCCCCGCTCGATCATGTGCGGCGGGACCGGCGGGAACATCGCGACCAGGTGCCAGATCGACGAGCCCGTGAAGCCGATGACCGTGTCCACGCCGAAGGCGGCTGCCGCCCGCGCGGTGTCCTTGATCTCCTGCGCGGCCCGGCGGCGCACCCCCTCGGGCTCCCCGTCACCCCAGATCCTGGCGGGCAGGATTCCCTGGTGACGCTCGTCGATCGGGCTGTCGCAGACGGCCTGGCCGACCAGGTGGTTGGAGACCGCCCAGCACTTCAGCCCGTACTTGTCGAGCAGTTGGTGCCGGCTGTCCAGATAGCCGGGATCGGCCAGGGCCTTGTCCACCTCGAAGTGGTCTCCCCAGCAGGCGAGTTCGAGGCCGTCGTAGCCGAAGTCACGGGCGTACCGGCAGACGTCCTCCAGTGGGAGATCGGCCCACTGACCGGTGAACAGGGTGAAGGGACGGGGCATGCGCAGGACCTCCTACAGCTGTACGGGAGTGAGGACGGAGTTCTTCGCGGCGCTCTCCTCCACCGCCGCCAGCACCCGCTGCACCTGGAGCCCGTCGGCGAACGAGGGTACGGGAGCCGCCCCTTCGGCGATCGTCCGCACCGCGTCTCGGGCCTGGTGGACGAACGTGTGCTCGTAACCGAGTGCGTGCCCCGGCGGCCACCACGCCTCCAGGTACGGATGCTCCGGCTCGGTGACCAGGATGCGCCGGAAGCCGGCCGTGGTGGCGGGCTCGGTGTGGTCGTGGAAGGACAGTTCGTTCAGGCGCTCCAGATCGAAGGCGAGCGAGCCGAGCTCCCCGTTGATCTCCAGGCGCAGCGCGTTCTTGCGCCCCGCCGCCATCCGGGTCGCCTCGAAGGACGCCAGGGCGCCCGAGGCGAGCCGGCCGGTGAACAGCGCCGCGTCGTCCACGGTCACCGTGCCGGACTCCCCGGCTGCCCCGACGCCGCCCAGACCCCCCGACGGGCCGGCGAGCAGCGGGCGTTCGCGGACGAAGGTCTCGCTCACGGCCGAGACCCCCACCAGCAGCTCCCCCGCCAGGTACTGGGCGAGGTCCACGATGTGCGCGCCGAGGTCGCCGAGCGCGCCGGAGCCGGCGTGCTCCTTCTTCAGCCGCCAGGTGAGCGGGGAGGCCGGGTCGACCAGCCAGTCCTGGAGGTAGGTGGCCCTGACGTGCCGCAGGGTGCCGAGCCGGCCCTCGGCGATGAGCGTGCGGGCGTAGGTGAGGGCCGGCACCTTGCGGTAGTTGAACCCGACCATCGCGGTCTGGCCGCGGGCGGCGGCCCGCGCCGCCGCCTCGGTCATGGCCTCCGCCTCCGCGACCGTGTTGGCCAGCGGCTTCTCGCACAGCACGTGCTTGCCCGCCTCCAGGGCGGCGATGGCGATCTCCGCATGGCTGTCGCCGGGGGTGCAGATGTCGACGAGCTGGACGTCGTCCCGTGCGATCAGGGCCCGCCAGTCGGTCTCCACCGCCGCCCAGCCGTGCCGGTCGGCGGCCGCCTCGACCGCCGTACGGTCGCGTCCGCAGATCGCGGCGAGCACCGGCCTCATCGGCAGCTCGAAGACATGGCCCGCGGTGCGCCACCCCTGTGAGTGGGCGGCGCCCATGAACGCGTATCCGACCATGCCGACCCCGAGCGTCGGTGCGCTCGCCATCGGCCGGTGCGTCGGCGGCGCGGCCGCCTCCTGCTCCGTCTCTTCCCTACGGGCCATCCGGGCTTCCTCCTCGTCGGTGGTTCGGTCGGTGCGGCGGGAGGGTCAGCACCCTCCCGCGGGACGGCTCAGTTGAAGCCCGTCGGCAGGTACTGGTCGACGTTGTCCTTGGTGACCACGGCGGAGTACAGGGTGAGGTTGGTCGGGATCTCCAGCTCCGCGAGGCCCGCCACGCCCTTGGCCTGGCCGAGTGCGCGGGCCAGGTCGACGGCGGAGGCCGCCATGGTCGGCGGGTAGAGAACGGTGGCCTTCAGCACGCTGTTGTCGGCCTTGATGGCGTCCATGGCGGACTTCGCCCCGGCCCCGCCGACCATCAGGAACTCGTCGCGGCCGGCCTGCTGGATCGCGCGGAGCGCGCCCACGCCCTGGTCGTCGTCGTGGTTCCACAGGGCGTCGAACTGCTTCTGCGCCTGGAGGAGCTGGGACATCTTCGCCTGGCCGGACTCGACGGTGAAGTCGGCCGCCTGACGGGCCACCAGTTCGATGTTGGAGTAGTTCTTCAGCGCGTCGGCGAAGCCCTGGCTGCGCTGCTTGGTGAGCTCCAGACTGTCGATGCCGGCCAGCTCGACGACCTTGGCGTTCGACTTGCCCTTGAGCTTCTCGCCGATGAACGTACCGGCGTTGAGACCCATGCCGTAGCTGTCTCCACCGACATAGCAGCGGTACGCCTGCGGGGAGGCGAAGATGCGGTCCAGGTTGATGACGGGGATGCCCGCCCGCATGGCCTCCAGTCCGACCTGCGTGAGCGCCTTGCCGTCGGCCGGGAGAATGATGAGGACGTCGACCTTCTTGTTGATGAGGGTCTTGACCTGGCCGATCTGCGCGGCGGTGTCGTTGGAGCCCTCGGTGGTCTCCAGGGTCACCTCGGAGTACTTCTTCGCCCGCGACCTGGCGTTCTCGTTGATGGCGTTCAGCCAGCCGTGGTCGGCCTGCGGTCCCGCGAAGCCGATGGTGACGGGCTTGCCCGGCTTGTCGTCCGCGGCGGGCGCGTCGCTCTGCGCGGCGGTGTTCTTCTCCTTGGGCTCGTTGCTGGTGCAGGCGGTCAGGAGGGCGCCCGCGGAGACTGCGGCGGTTCCGAAGAGCAGTCCTCTGCGACTGGTTTCTGGCATGGCTGTCAAACCCTTCATCCATTGCGGCGTGGGATGCGAACAGGGGGTCGTGCGGGGGGGGAGAGAGAGACGGGGGGTCAGGTCTCTCCGTGGGCCGACGTCCGGCGCTGGACGAGGACGGCGGCGACGATGATCGCGCCCTTGGCGATCTGCTGGACATCGCTCTGCAGGTTGTTGAGCGCGAAGATGTTGGTGATCGTGGTGAAGACGAGGACGCCCAGGACGGAGCCGACGATGGTGCCGCGGCCTCCGCTGAGCAGGGTGCCGCCGATGATCGCGGCGGCGATGGCGTCGAGCTCGTACAGGTTGCCGTTGGTGTTCTGGCCGGAGCCGGACAGGATGATCAGCATGAAGGCGGCGATGCCGCAGCAGAGCCCGGACAGCAGGTAGAGGTAGAGCCGCTGCCGGCGGACATCGATGCCGGCCAGCCGCGCCGCTTCCGCGTTGCCGCCGACGGCGACCGTGCGGCGGCCGAAGGTCGTACGGTTCAGCACCAGCCAGCCGACGACGGTGACCGCGGCGAACAGCATGACCAGCGGCGGGATGCCGAGGACGTACGCGTCCGGCAGTCCCAGGTCCAGGACCGACTTGACCGTGACGATCTGCGTCTTGCCGTCGGTGATGTTCAGGGCCAGTCCGCGGGCGGACGCGAGCATCGCCAGCGTCGCGATGAACGGCACCAGCCTGCCGTACGCGATCAGCACCCCGTTGACGAGTCCGGCGCCGAGACCGACCAGGACGGCGGTGAAGAGGATGCCCGCGAAGCCGAAGTCCTGGGTGGCGAGCGTCGTCGCCCAGACGGAGGCGAGGGCGACCATGGCGCCGACGGACAGGTCGATGCCGCCGCCGATGATGACGAAGGTCATGCCGACGGTGACGACACCGATGACGGATGCCTGGGTCAGGATGAGCTGGAGGTTCCCGGTGTCCAGGAAGGCGTCGGGTTCGGTGATCCCGCCGACCACCACCAGTGCGGCGAGGACGCCGAGCAGGGAGAGGTTGCGGACGTCCGCGCGCAGCCCGAAGGTGCGCGGGGATCCGTCCTTCTTCGGGGACGCGGGGGCGGTCACGGGCGCGGCGCCCTTGTCCGGCCCGCTCTGCTGCGCCGATGAGACGGGCTGCGTCATGACGTCGGGCTCCCTTCCATCACGAGGTCGAGTACGCGGTGCTCGTCGAGCTCTCCGGCGTCCGCCGTATGGACCACGCGGCCCTCACGCAGGACGAGCACCCGGTCGGCGAGGCCCAGGACTTCGGGCACTTCGCTGGAGACGAGCAGGACGGCGAGGCCTTCGTCGGCCAGCCGGCGGATCACGGCGTAGAGCTCGGCGCGGGCGCCGACGTCCACCCCGCGGGTCGGTTCGTCGAGCAGCAGCACCCGGCAGCCGCGCAGCAGCCAGCGGGCGAGGACCGCCTTCTGCTGGTTGCCGCCGGAGAGGGTGCGGACGGGTGTGTCCGGGTTGTCGGGGCGCAGGGAGAGTTCGCGGGTGGCGGCGCGGGCCGCCTTGCGCTCCGCTCCCCGGTCGAGCCAACCCGCTCTGGAGAAACGGGACATGGAGGAGACCGAGACATTGCGGGTGACGGATTCGAGCATCAGCAGGGCCTGTGCCTTGCGTTCCTCCGGGGCCAGGCCGATGCCGGCGGCGACCGCGGCGCGTACGCTGCCGGGCCGCAGCGGCCTGCCCGCGACCGTGACCCGTCCGGCGGTGGCCTTGCGGGCGCCGTAGATGGTCTCCAGGATCTCGGATCGCCCGGAGCCGACGAGGCCGGCGAGGCCGACGATCTCGCCGGGCCTCAACTCCAGGTCGACGGGGTCGAACTCACCTTTCCTGGTGAGGCCTTGGACCGTGAGGACCGGGGCGGGGGCCTGCGGGGCGCCGTCGGGAGCGGCTTCGGGCCGGGGCGGGAAGACGTACTCGACGTTGCGGCCGGTCATCAGGGCAACGATGTCGCGTGTCGGCGTGGACTCGGCGGGGAGTCCGACCGCGACGGCCCGGCCGTCCTTGAGCACGGTCACCCGGTCGCCGATCCTTCGGATCTCCTCCAGGCGGTGCGAGATGTAGACGACGGCGACGCCGTCGGCGGTGAGTGAGGCGACGATCCGGAAGAGGTTGTCGACCTCGTCGGGGTCGAGGGCCGCGGACGGCTCGTCCATCACGATCAGGCGTACGTCGTGCGAGAGCGCCCGGGCCATCGAGACGATCTGCTGCTGGGCCGCGGAGAGTTCACCGACCGCGCGGGCGGGGTCGATCTCCGGATGGCCGAGCCGTCTCAGGAGGGCGGCGGCCGCGGTGCGGCCCTCGCGGGTGCGGACGACGAAGCCGGCGCTGGTGGGTTCGTGGCCCAGGAAGACGTTCTCGGCGACCGACAGGCCCTCGACCAGGTCGAGTTCCTGGTAGATGGTGGCGATCCCGAGGCGCATCGCGGTGATCGGCGACTTGAGTACGGCAGGGGCGCCGCGCCAGGTGATCTCGCCGTCGTCGGGCTGGTGGGCCCCGGCGAGGACCTTGATGAGCGTGGACTTGCCGGCGCCGTTCTGGCCGAGGAGGCAGTGGACTTCGCCGGCCTGGACCTCCAGGTCCACGCCGTCGAGGGCGCGCACACCGGGGAAGGACTTGGTGATGCCGGACATGGTGAGCAGCGGTGGTTCTGGAGCCATGACGAATCCCCTCGGCGGATGGGGTGCCCCTGCGCGGGCGAGTCCGGAGGCAGGGGGAAGGGCCGGTGAGCGGGCAGGGCGCAGTGCGGTCCCGGGGGTGCTCCCCGGACCCCGGCCTGGGCGCGGGGCGGTGCCTTTGTTGCCGTCGGGCCCTGACGCGGGCCGGTGGAGGGCGGGGCGGTGGAGGGTGGGGCGGTGGAGGGTGGGGCGGGTGAAGGATCAGGCGGGTGAGAAGAGGTGGTCACTGATGAGCCTGGCCGCGCCGATGACTCCGGCCGCGGGTCCGAGCTCGCCGAGCACGATGGGGAGGTTTCCGGTGGCCAGCGGCAGGGACTGCCGGTAGACCTGGGTCCGGACGCTGGCCAGCAGCGTGTGGCCCAGTCCGGTCACCCCGCCGCCGATCACCACCAGACCGGGGTTGAAGAAGCTGACGAGTCCCGCGATGACCTGTCCGACCCGGTTGCCGCCTTCGCGGATCAGGTCGAGCGAGGTGGCGTCGCCGGCGGCCGCGGCTGCCGCGACGTCGACGGCGGTGAGTTTCCCGGACGCCTCGAGCCGGGCCGCGAGTTCCAGGGACTGACCGGCGCGAGCCGCGTCCTCGGCGTCGCGGGCCAGTGCGGCGCCGCTGAAGTGTGCTTCCAGGCAGCCCCGGTTGCCACAGGCGCAGGGGCGGCCGTCGGGTTCGACCTGGATGTGGCCGATGTCGCCGGCGCTGCCCGTCGTCCCGCGGTGGACCTCTCCGCCGACGACGATGCCGCAGCCGATGCCGGTACCGATCTTGACGCAGAGGAAGTCGCCCACGGAGCGGGCGACGCCCGCGTGCTGCTCCCCCATCGCCATCAGGTTCACGTCGTTGTCGACCATGACGGGGCAGCCCAGTTCCTGGCTGAGCGCCTCGCGGACCGGGAAGCCGTCCCAGCCGGGCATGATCGGCGGTGCGACCGGGATGCCTTCGGGGAAGCGGACCGGTCCCGGTACGCCGATGCCCGCGCCGTCGAACCCTTCGGCGAGCCCGGAGGCCCGGAGCTTGGCCGCCATGGCCAGCACCTGCTCGAAGATGGCAACGGGCCCTTCGCGTACGTCCATGGGGTGGTTGAGGTGGCCCAGGACCTCCAGCTCCGCGTTGGTGACCGCCACATCGACCGATGTGGCGCCGATGTCGACGCCGAGGAAGCGCAGGGCCGGGGCGAGCCGGATGTTGTGCGAGCGACGCCCGCCGCGGGATGCGGCGAGTCCGTCGGCCACGACAAGGCCGGTCTCCAGCAGTCTGTCCACCTCGACGGCGAGCTTGGAGCGGGAGAGATCGACCTGATCCCCCAGCTGTGCCCGTGAGTTGGGCCCGCCGTCGCGCAACAGCCGAAGCAGTCGCGCCTGATGCGCATTCGCGGGTCGTGCCGTCATCCGTCTCACGCGCCCCTCCCCGCCACATCGGCCTGTCCGTCGGGCTTTGGAGGGGAACGTAGCAGCGGTTGCCGGGAGTGGGAAGAAGTTGCGCAGGAATCCACTACAACTTTCTCCACCCTGAGGACAAAGGGGGGTGCGAGGGGGCCGCCCCGCCGGGCCGTCACACGGAAACGTCCCCGATCGCGGCCGCGCCGGCGATCGGGGACGTGGGGGGTGGGGCGTGAGGGGCTTTCGTTTGGATCGGGCTCGCGAGCCCAGCCTGATCCAGACGAAAGCCCCTCACGCCTCTTCGCGCTGGTGGTACGTCTGACGGGTGTGCTCGGTGTGGGTCCGCATGATCGCGGTCGCCCGCTCCTCGTCGCGCGAGGAGATCGCGCCGATCAGGGAGCGGTGCTCGGTCCAGGACTGGGTGCCGCGCTGCCGCGCGACGGGGGTGTAGTACCAGCGGACCCGGCGGTCCACCTGCCCGGCCAGTTCGGAGAGGACCACGTTGCCGGCCAATTCCATGACCTTGGCGTGGAAGGCGGCGTTCGTCGCCACCGCGAGGTCCACGTCGTCGTCGGCGACGGCCTGCTCCCCCTTGGCGCAGAGCTCCTCCAGGGCGGCGATGCCCGCCGTGCCGGAGTTGGCGGCGGCGAGGCGGGCCGCCTCGGCCTCCAGGAGCGTACGGACCGAGAGGAGCTGGTCCGCCTCCTCCTCCGTGGGCTCATGGACGAACGCACCCTGGGCGGGCCGCAGGTCGACCCATCCTTCGGTGTTGAGCCGCTGCAACGCCTCACGCACCGGCTGCCGCGACACGCCGAGATGCCCGGCCAGCTCGCTCTCGACCAGGTGCTGGCCGGGGCGGAGCGCCCGCGTGGTGATGAGTTCGAGCAGCGCCTCGTAGACGCGCTCACGCAGCGGGCCGGGCCGTTCCAGCTTGGGCACGGCCCCTGGCGGCAGTCCTGTGGACAACATCGCGGTCCCCCTCCGGGCGACGAGCAATTGCTTATCGTCTACAGTCTACCGAGCACAGCGCCCCTCAGGGGCAGCGGATCACCTGTCCCGCGTAACTGAGGTTCCCGCCGAAGCCGAAAAGCAGCGCCGGAGCGCCGGTGGCGACCTCGCCCCGCTCCACCAGCTTGGACAGGGCCATCGGGATCGAGGCCGCGGACGTGTTGCCGGAATCCACGACATCCCGGGCGATGACGGCGTTGATGGCGCCGATCTTCCTGGCGACGGGTTCGATGATCCTCAGATTGGCCTGATGCAGCACCACCGCGGCCAGATCCTCGGGGGTGATTCCCGCCTTTTCGCACACCTTGCGGGCAATGGGCGGGAGCTGTGTGGTGGCCCAGCGGTAGACGGACTGCCCCTCCTGGGCGAAGCGCGGCGGCGTGCCCTCGATCCGTACCGCGTCCCCCATCCCCGGCACGGAACCCCACAGCACCGGCCCGATGCCCGGCCGGCCGTCCTGGCCGGCGTCGGCGACCACGACGGCGGCACCGGCGCCGTCACCCATCAGGACGCAGCTGGAGCGGTCGGTCCAGTCGACGATGTCACCCATCTTGTCGGCGCCGATCACGAGCGCGCGCGTGGCGGCGCCCGCCCGGACGGCATGGTCGGCGGTGGCGAGGGCGTGGGTGAAACCGGAACAGACCACGTTGATGTCCATCACCGCGGGCGAGGACATACCGAGGCGCGCGGCGACCCGGGCCGACATGCTCGGCGAGCGGTCGATCGCGGTGGAGGTGGCGACCAGCACCAGGTCGATGTCGGCCGGCTGGAGGCCGGCAGCGGCGAGTGCCTTGGCCGCCGCGTGCGCCGCCAGCTCGTCCACCGGTTCGTCGGGGCCGCCGAGGTGCCGGGTCTTGATGCCGACACGGCTGGTGATCCACTCGTCGCTGGTGTCGACCATGGCCGCCAGATCGTGGTTGGTGAGCACCTTGGCGGGCTGATAGTGGCCGAGCGCCACGACACGTGAGCCGGTCATGTTCAGGTTCCCCTCGCTACATATGGCAGGAACCATCCAGTCTTGGTCGCTACCGCCCGGTACAGGGGCACGTGATCCCACAGGAATACCGGCCGGAGGTTGGAGGGCCTGACAACAGCCTTGACCGAACCGGAAAGCATACTGTAGACAATATTCTGTCGACCAGACAGTCGCAAGCTGCCCCTCAGCTCCTCCGCTTCCCCCGCACGTGCCGCTGCTTCCCCGCTCCAGCCTCGCTCGGTCAGCTACCGGACGGAGAGCCCCGTGAAAGTCGCAGTTGTCGGTGCCGGCGCTATCGGTGCCTATGTCGGGGCCGCGCTCCACCGCGCCGGCGCCGACGTCCATCTCATCGCCCGCGGGCCGCATCTGGCCGCCATGCGCCGTGACGGCGTACGCGTCCTCAGCCCCCGCGGCGACTTCACCGCACGTCCCTCGGCCACCGACGACCCGTCGGACGTCGGCCCCGTCGACTTCGTGTTCCTCGGGCTCAAGGCCCACTCCTACGCGGCGTCGGGCCCCCTGGTCCACCCGCTGCTGCACGACCGTACGGCGGTCGTCGCCGCGCAGAACGGCATCCCGTGGTGGTACTTCCACGGCCTCGCCGGCCCGCACGCGGGGCGTCGCATCCACAGCGTCGACCCGGCCGGCACGGTCAGCTCCACGCTGCCGCCCGAGCGGGCCATCGGCTGTGTCGTCTACGCGGCGACGGAGATCGAGGCGCCCGGCGTCGTCCGCCATCTCGAAGGGACCCGGTTCGCCATCGGGGAGCCCGACCTGACCCTGTCACGGCGCTGCCACGAGTTCAGCGAGGCCATGGTCGCGGGCGGGCTCAAGTGTCCCGTCGAGGCGGATCTGCGCAAGGACATCTGGATCAAGCTGATCGGCAACATCTCGTTCAATCCGATCAGCGCCCTGTCCCGGGCCACCATGGGCCAGATCTGCCGCCACCCCGACACCCGCGCGCTCGTGGAGTCGATGATGCGCGAGACCCTCGACGTCGCCGCCGCTGTCGGCTGCCGGCCCGAGATCTCCGTGGAACGGCGCATCGCGGGCGCCGAACGCGTCGGCGACCACAAGACCTCCACCCTCCAGGACCTGGAGAAGGGCAAGCCCCTCGAACTCGACGTGCTGCTCGCGGCCGTCGTCGAACTGGCCGACCTGGCCGGGGCCCCCGTCCCGACGCTGCGCGCCGTCCACGCGCTCGCCGACCTCCTCGCCTCCACCTCCTCGGGCGCAGCGGCGCCGGCAGGGAGCGCATGATGAGCGACCACCGCAAGCGACGCGCGCCCAAGCAGTACGAAAGGCTGACGCACCCCCTCGTCCGGGGCACGGACGGTGTTCTGCGCCGGGCGAGCTGGGACGAGGCCCTGGACCGCGCGGCTGCCGGGTTCCGGCAGGCCCGCCGGGATCACGGCCCCGATGCCTTCGCGATGCTGTCCTGCTCCCGCGCCACCAACGAGATGAACTACGTGGCGCAGAAGTTCACCCGGGTGGTCATGGGCACCAACAACGTGGACTCCTGCAACCGCACCTGCCACGCCCCCAGCGTCGCCGGGCTCTCCGCCGCCTTCGGTTCGGGCGGCGGCACCTCCTCGTACGAGGAGGTCGAGCACACGAACCTCATCGTGATGTGGGGCTCCAACGCCCGCTTCGCGCACCCGATCTTCTTCCAGCACGTACTGAAGGGCGTCCACAACGGCGCCCGCATGCACGTCGTCGATCCGCGCCGCACCTCGACGGCCCAGTGGGCGGAGAGCTGGCTCGGCCTGAACGTCGGGACGGACATCCCCCTCGCCCACGCCATCGGCCGCGAGATCATCCATGCGGGTCTGGTCAATCAGACGTTCGTGGACCGCGCGACGACGGGTTTCGAGGAGTACGCCGCGCTCGTCGAACCGTGGACGCTCTCGGCCGCCGAGCAGGTGACCGGGGTGCCCGCGGAGGCCATCCGCGATCTGGCCCACGCCTACGCCACCGCCGAACGGGCCCAGCTGTGCTGGACACTCGGCATCACCGAGCACCACAACGGCACCGACAACGTCCGCGCGCTGATCAACCTGTCGATGCTCACCGGGCACGTCGGCCGGTACGGCTCCGGCGTCCAGCCGCTGCGCGGCCAGAACAACGTGCAGGGCGGCGGCGACATGGGCGCCATCCCCAACAAGCTGCCCGGTTTCCAGGACATCCTCGACGACGCCTCGCGGCACAAGTTCGAGCGGACCTGGAACGCCGTCATCCAGCCCCGGTACGGCAAGACGCTCACCGAGATGTTCGAGTCCATGGAGAGCGGCGAGCTGCGCGCGGTGTACTGCGTCGGCGAGAACCCGGCGCAGTCGGAGGCCGACAGCGAGCAGGCGGTACGGCGGCTGCGGTCCCTCGGCCACCTGGTCGTCCAGGACATCTTCCTGACGAGGACCGCCGAACTCGCGGATGTCGTCCTGCCCGCGACGGCCGCCTGGGCCGAGACGGACGGCACGACGACCAACAGCGAACGCCGGGTCCAGCGCGTACGGGCGGCCCTGGTGCCGCCGGGCGAGGCCCGGGAGGACATCGACATCATCTGCGCCCTGGCCCGGCGCCTCGGCCACGACTGGACGTTCACCGACGCCGAGACCGTCTG
The DNA here is from genome assembly GCF_042871565.1 of Streptomyces sp. NPDC005775. NCBI lineage: Bacteria > Bacillati > Actinomycetota > Actinomycetes > Kitasatosporales > Streptomycetaceae > Streptomyces > Streptomyces sp. NPDC005775. The sequence goes on from NZ_JBIAIU010000002.1 coordinate 42,312, forward strand.
GGACGAGCTGCGCTCGCTCTCCCCCGACCATTTCGGGATGACATATGACCGGCTGGAGGAGCACCAGGGCCTCCAGTGGCCCTGCCCCGACACGGACAGGCTCCCGTCGAGCTTCCTGCACGGCCGCCTCTGGGAGACCGATCCGGTACGCCGCGGCCCGGCCGCCCCCTTCGGCCTCGTCGCACATGATCCGCCGGTCGACCTCACCGACGAGGCGTACCCGCTGCGCCTGACGACGGGCCGCCGCCTCGACTCGTACAACACCGGTGTGCAGAGCAGTGGTTACGCGTCGCCCTTGCGGCGTGGCGAGTACATCGAGCTGTGCCCCGAGGACGCGGTCGCCTACGGAGTCACCACCGGCGAGGAGGTGCGGGTGTCGTCGCGCCGGGGCAGTGTCACCGCGCCGGTGTGGATCGATCCCGGGCTGCGCCCGGGGCTCGCCTTCATGACGATGCACTTCCCGGACGAGGTCGACACCAACGCGCTGACGATCGAGGCGAACTGCCCGATCGCCGGCACCGCCGAGTTCAAGGCCTCCGCCGTCAGGATCGAGAAGCTGGTGCCCGCATGGACCTGAAACACACGGACGCCGTCGCGACGGACGCCGAACGGGAGGCAGTGGACGGGCTGTTGGGTCCTGCGCCGTCCGGCTGGGACGGCGGCACGACCCGTAGCGGCGAGGACCTGCACTGGGCGCGGGGCGGCGCCTCGGCCGCGAAGGACCGGCGCGACCAGCTGCTGCCCGCCCTGCACGCGGTGAACGACCGGATCGGCTGGATCAGCGAGGGCGCGCTCGGTTACATCTGCCGTCGGCTGACGGTGGCCCCCGCCGAGGCGTACGGCGTCGCGACGTTCTACGCGATGTTCTCGCTGCGCCCCCGCCCGGCGAAGGTCCTCCACGTCTGCACGGACCTGGCCTGCGCGGCCCGCGGCTCGGCCGAGGCCGCCGCAGGGCTGACGGCGGGCCTGGGCCCGGCGGGCACGCCCGCGGAAGGCGCGGTCTGGCAGGAGAGCCCGTGCCTGGGCCTCTGCGAGCGGGCCCCGGCGGCGCTGCTGATCCAGGCGGGCGAGCCGTCGCCCACGAGCGCCGCCCCTCACCGCACAGCGGTCATCGCCCCCGCCACCCCGGCCGCCCTCGCCTCGGCGGCCCGTTGCCCCGCCGACGTGCCCACCGAGCCCCCACCGGAAGCCGCCGTCCCCCAGGCCGGCCACCCGGACCTCGTCCTCCTCAAGCGCGTCGGCACGACGGACCCCGCGTCCCTCGACGACTACCGGGCAAGCGGCGGCTACACCGCCCTGCGCCGCGCCTTCGCCCTCGGCCCCGCGGGCGTCATCCGCGAGGTGCTGGACGCGGGCCTCGTCGGCCGGGGCGGCGCCGCGTTCCCGACCGGCCGCAAGTGGGAGGCCACGGCCGCGCAGCCCGACACCCCGCACTACCTCGTGTGCAACGCGGACGAGAGCGAGCCGGGGACCTTCAAGGACCGGGTGCTGATGGAGGGCGACCCGTACGCCCTCGTCGAGGCGATGACCGTGGCCGGTTACGCCACCGGCGCCCGGCGGGGCTTCGTCTACCTGCGCGGCGAGTACCCCCGGGCGTACGAACGCCTGAGCCACGCCCTGGCCGCCGCCCGCGCCAGGGGGCTGCTCGGCCCGGACATCCTGGGCCAGGGCTACGCCTTCGACATCGAGATCCGACGGGGCGCGGGCGCGTACATCTGTGGTGAGGAGACCGCGATCTTCAACTCGATCGAGGGACAGCGCGGCGAACCGCGGTCCAAGCCCCCGTTCCCGGTGGAGAAGGGCCTCTTCGGCAAGCCGACCGCCGTCAACAACGTGGAGACGCTCGTCAACGTCCTGCCGATCCTGGAGCACGGCGCCGCCGCCTACGCGGCCACCGGCACCGGTGCCTCCACCGGCACCAAGCTGTTCTGCGTATCGGGGCAGGTGACCGTGCCCGGGGTCTACGAGCTGCCGTTCGGCGCGAGTCTGCGCGAACTGCTGGAGCTCGCCGGCCCGCCGCGGGATCTGCGCGCGGTTCTGCTCGGCGGCGCCGCGGGCGGCTTCGTGCGCCCCGACGAGCTGGACATCCCGCTCACCTTCGAGGGCACGCGGGCCGCCGGTACGACGCTCGGCTCCGGCGTCGTACTGGTCCTGGACGGATCGGTCGAGCTGCCCCGCATCCTGCTGCGGATCGCCGGGTTCTTCCGCGACGAGTCGTGCGGGCAGTGCGTGCCGTGCCGGGTCGGGACCGTCCGGCAGGAAGAGGCGCTGCACCGGATCATGGACCGTACCGGTGCCGCGGCCGCCGACGACATCGCGCTGATGCGTGAGGTCGGGCAGGCCATGCGTGACGCGTCGATCTGCGGTCTGGGTCAGACCGCGTGGAATGCCGTCGAGTCCGCCATCGACCGTCTGGGGGTCTACCAGTGACCGCTGTACCGCTCCAGCTCCCGCGCCGGCTGATCGAGTTCACGCTCGACGGCCGGGAGACCCGCGTCCCCGAGGGCTCGACGATCCTGGACGCCTGCCGGGCCGCGGGCAAGGACATCCCGACCCTGTGCCAGGGCGACACGCTCACCCCGAAGAACGCCTGCCGGGTCTGCGTAGTCGAGGTGGCCGGGGCCCGCACCCTCGCCCCGGCGTGCTCGCGCCGGGCCGAGGCGGGCATGACGGTGCTCACCGACAGCGAGCGGGCCCGGCACAGCCGCAAGGTCGTCCTGGAACTGCTCGCCTCGTCCACCGATCTGTCGACGACGCCGCGGGCCGCCGGGTGGATCAAGGAGTACGAGGCGAAGCCCGGGCGCTTCGGCGCCGACGCGGCGCGCCTCAACGAGGAGCCGAAGGTCGACAACGACCTCTACGTCCGGGACTACGACAAGTGCATCCAGTGCTACAAGTGCGTCGACGCGTGCGGCGAGCAGTGGCAGAACACCTTCGCGATCGCGGTCGCGGGCCGCGGCTTCGACGCCCGCGTCTCGACCGAGCACGGGGTGCCGCTCACCGACTCGGCGTGCGTCTACTGCGGCAACTGCATCGAGGTGTGCCCGACCGGAGCGCTGTCCTTCAGGACCGAGTTCGACATGCGGGCGGCCGGGACGTGGGACGAGCCGGCCCAGACGGAGACCACCACCGTCTGCGCGTACTGCGGAGTCGGCTGCAACGTCACCCTCCATGTGCAGGACAATGAGATCGTGAAGGTCACCTCGCCGCACGACAACCCGGTGACCCACGGCAACCTCTGCATCAAGGGTCGTTTCGGCTTCCAACACGTACAGAATCGGGTCTGACTTCATGGGACGGGTCACCGAGCGCCGCCGCACCATCCGCATCCGGGACGGAGCGGTCTCCACCCGCCCGGACACCCTCGTCGCCGAGGAGCCGCTGGAGATCCGGCTGAACGGCAAGCCGCTCGCCATCACGATGCGCACCCCGGGCGACGACTTCGCGCTCGCGGCCGGCTTCCTGGTGAGCGAGGGCGTGATCGGCGAAGGCTCCGAGGTGCGGTCGATCGTGTACTGCGCCGGGGCGACGGCCGACGGGGTGAACACGTACAACGTGGTGGACGTGCAACTCGCCCCCGGTGTGGTGGTCCCCGACATCACGCTGGAGCGCAACGTCTACACGACGTCCTCCTGCGGTCTGTGCGGCAAGGCCAGCCTGGACGCCGTGCGCACCACGACCCGGCACCCGGTCGCCGACACTCCCCCGGTCCGCGTCGGACCCGAGCTGCTGGCCGCCCTCCCCGACCGGTTGCGCGCCTCGCAGCGGGTCTTCGACCGGACCGGGGGTCTGCACGCGGCGGCGCTCTTCTCCGAGACGGGTGAGCTGATCGACGTACGGGAGGACGTCGGCCGGCACAACGCGGTCGACAAGCTGGTGGGCCGGGCCCTGACCGACGGGCGGCTGCCGCTGTCCCGGGCGATCCTGCTGGTCTCGGGCCGGGCCTCGTTCGAGCTCGCGCAGAAGGCGGTGATGGCCGGCATCCCGATGCTGGCGGCCGTCTCGGCGCCGTCGTCCCTCGCGGTCGACCTGGCGGCCGAGACCGGCCTGACCCTGGTCGGCTTCCTGCGGGGTCCTTCCATGAACGTGTACGCGGGCGAGCACCGCATCGCCCTGGAGGCGACGGCCGTCCAGGGCTGAGGAGCTCCGACCGCTGCACGGGTCGGGGGTCGGCCGGCGGGGAGCGCCCCCTGCGCCGGCCGGCCTCCGACGAACCCTCAGCCCACCGGGGCGGTCTCCCGCGCCACCGCCCCGTCCGGAGAGATCTCCTCCCGCGGGTCCCGGGCGCGCCGCTTCGCGATCACCGCGCACACCATGAGCTGCATCTGGTGGAAGAGCATCAGCGGCAGCACGGCGAGGCCCGCCTGCGCGCCGAACACGACGCTGGCCATCGGCAGTCCCGAGGCGAGGCTCTTCTTGGAGCCGGCGAACTGGATGGCGATGCGGTCCTCCCGGCCGAAGCCGAGCCGCTTCGCCCCGTACCAGCTCACCATGAGCATCAGCGCGAGCAGCACCGCCTCGGCGCCGAGCAGAGCTCCGAGCCGCGCCGGGGTGACCTGGTGCCAGACGCCGGCGACCATGCCCTCGCTGAAGGCGGTGTAGACGACCAGCAGGATCGAGCCGCGGTCGACGTAGCCGAGGACCTTCCTGTGCCGGGCGAGGAAGCCGCTCAGCCGGCGCCTCAGCAGCTGGCCCGCGACGAACGGCAGCAGCAGTTGGACGCCGATCCTCAGCAGGGCGTCGGCGGAGAAGCCGCCGCCGCTGTTGCCGAGGAGCGCCGCCGCGAGCAGCGGGGTGACGAAGATGCCGGCGATCGAGGAGAAGGAGCCCGCGCAGATCGCGGCGGGCACGTTGCCGCGGGCGATCGAGGTGAAGGCGATCGACGACTGGATGGTCGAGGGGACGAGGCAGAGGAAGAGGAAGCCGCTCTGCAGCTGGGGCGTCAGCACGTACGGCACGAGTCCCCTGCTCGCCAGGCCCAGCAGCGGGAAGGCGACGAACGTGCAGGCCAGGACGGTGAGGTGGAGCCGCCAGTGCTTGAGGCCGTCGAGGGCTTCGGCGGTGGACAGCCGTGCGCCGTAGAGGAAGAAGAGGAACGCGACCGCCCCGGTGGAGGCCCCTCCCGCCACATCGGCGGCGGTGCCGGAGGCCGGCAGCAGCGCCGCGAGTACGACGGTTCCGATCAACGCCAGGATGTACGGGTCGACCGGCAGCCAGGAGGGCAACTGCGGCGTTCGGCGGCTCATGTGCTCCACGTGTCTCTCGGTCGGAATCGTGCCCTCCCCATCCTGCTCCCGCTCGCCGACATCGGGAATCCCGTATACCGCTCTGACTGTGATCACGGATCGCGATAGCGTGGTGCCATGTACGACCCCGCGCAGCTGCGCACCTTCCTCGCCGTCGCCCAGACGCTCAGTTTCACCGCGGCCGCCCGCCGGCTCGGAGTGCGGCAGTCCACGGTGAGCCAGCACGTGCGGCGGCTGGAGGACGCGACCGGGCGTCAGCTGTTCACCCGGGACACGCACCGGGTCGACCTCACCGTGGACGGTGAGGCGATGCTCGGCTTCGCGCGGACGATCCTGGAGGCCCACGAGCGGGCGTCGGCGTTCTTCACCGGCACCCGGTTGCGCGGGCGGCTGCGCTTCGGGGCCTCGGAGGACTTCGTGCTGACCCGGCTGCCGGAGATCCTCCAGTCGTTCCGCCGCGACCACCCGGAGGTCGAGCTGGAACTGACCGTCGAGCTGTCGGGGACCTTGCACCAGCGCCTGGCCGCGGGCCGCCTCGACCTGGTGCTGGCCAAGCGGCGGACCGGTGACACGCACGGGGAGCTGGTCTGGCAGGACGCTCTGGTCTGGATCGGTGCGCCCAAGCTGCGGATCGACCCGGGACGGCCGGTGCCACTGATCCTCTTCCCTCCGCCGGGCATCACCCGGGCGCGAGCGCTGGAGGTCCTGGAGGAGCAGGGCCGCTCGTGGCGGATCGCGTGCACGAGCGGCAGCCTCAGCGGGCTGATCGCCGCCGCCCACGCGGGGCTCGGAGTGATGGCGCACAGCCGCGGTCTGGTCCCGCCGGGGCTGGCCCCGGTGCCGGCGGGGGCGGGGCTGCCGGAACTCGGCGACGTGGACTTCGTCCTCCTGCACGGCAGACGGCGGGGTGGTGCGCAGCAGGCAGCGGAGGCGCTGGCCGCGGCGATCCTGGCGGGCGGCGACCGCCTGGTCCGGCCGCGCGGCGGTCTGGGTGCGATCAGTGCGCAGGGGCGCGCATGACGGGGCGCGGGGAGGGGGAGGATGCACGGGAGGCGGCGGGTCCTGCCGGAGCGGCCCGGCCCGGTCGGCGCCGCGGATGCGGACCGATCGCCCGTATCCGTACACAACCGCGTGATCGCGGCGTACAGATTCGGTGGAGATTCACGCGCGAGCCACTTACTCCATGGTCGGAAGCACGCCCGGGCCTTGCCCATCTGGCCGGATTTCACCACCTGCCCCCTGCGTACCGCACCTGGAAGGGGCCGTTCCCGGCCCTCCCGCGGCGGCGTCCTGTGGGGTAGCGTCACGGCGCTGTGCGGAGCGCCACAAGGAGCAGGTCATTGCGTGAGTTCACTGTCCCACCCATGGCGGCCGCGCCCCACGTAGGCGGGCTCGCCGATGTCGTGTTCGACTACGCCGAGGAGGATCCGCACCGGGTCGCGCTCGGCCGGAAAGATGCGGACGGACGCTGGCGGGATGTCACATCGGCGACGTTCCGCGACGAGGTGCTGGCGCTGGCCAAGGGGCTGATCGGCCACGGGGTCCGGTTCGGCGACCGGGTCGCCCTGATGTCGCGGACGCGGTACGAGTGGACCCTCTTCGACTTCGCCCTGTGGGCGGTGGGCGCGCAGTCCGTCCCGGTCTATCCGACGTCGTCGGCGGAGCAGGTCCTGTGGATGCTGCACGACGCCGAGGTGTCGGCGATCATGGTCGAGCACGAGGACCACGCGATGACGGTCGCGTCGGTGATCGACCGGCTGCCGCAGCTGAAGCGGCTCTGGCAGCTGGACGCCGACGCGGTGACCGAGCTGGTCGAGGCCGGTGCCCACATCGACGACGAGGTCGTGCACCGGCACCGGCGGGCGGTGACCCCCGAGTCCGTGGCGACCGTCATCTACACCTCGGGAACCACGGGACGCCCGAAGGGCTGTGTGATCACGCACGCCAACTTCATGTTCGAGACGGAGACGATGGCGTCCCGCTGGGAGTCGGTCTTCCACTCCAGGCCGGGCGACGAGGCGGCGACGCTGCTCTTCCTTCCGCTGGCGCACGTCTTCGGCCGGATGGTGGAGGTCACGGCGATCCGCGGCCGGGTGAAGCTGGGCCACCAGCCGGAGCTGTCGGCGAAGGCGCTGATGCCGGACCTGGTGTCGTTCCGTCCCACCTTCATCCTCGCGGTCCCGTACATCTTCGAGAAGGTCTTCAACGGTGCCCGGCGCAAGGCCGAGACCGAGGGCCGGATCGGGCCGTTCGACAAGGCCGTCGACATCGCCGTGAAGCACGCGGAGGCGATGGAGGCACGGGCGTTCGGCACCGGTCCCGGGCCGTCCGCCGCGCTGCGGATGCAGCACCAGTTCTTCGACAAGGTCGTCTACAAGAAGGTGCGCGAGGCGATGGGCGGCCGCATCCGGCACGCCATGTCGGGCGGCTCGGGGATGGAACGGCAGCTCGGGCTGTTCTTCGCGGGCGCCGGCGTCACCGTGTACGAGGGGTACGGGCTGACCGAGACGACCGCCGCGGCCACGGCCAACCCCCCGGAGCGCACCCGGTACGGCACGGTGGGCCAGCCGATCCCCGGTACGACGGTGCACATCGCCGACGACGGCGAGATCTGGGTGCACGGCGCCAACGTGTTCGGCGGGTACCTGGGCGACCCCAAGTCGACCGACGCGGTGCTCAACGACGGCTGGCTGGCCACCGGCGACCTGGGAGCCCTGGACGAGGACGGCTATCTGACGATCACCGGGCGCAAGAAGGAGATCCTGGTGACCTCCGGCGGCAAGAGCGTCTCGCCGGCCGGTCTGGAGGAGCGGGTGCGGGCGCACCCGCTGGTGGCGCAGTGCATCGTGGTCGGCAACGACCGGCCGTACATCGCGGCGCTGGTCACCGTCGACCAGGAGTCCGTGGAGCACTGGCTCGCGATGCAGGGACGGCAGCCGCTGTCCCCCGGGGAACTGGTGCGGGATCCGGATCTGGAGATGGAGGTCCGGCGCGCGGTGGTGGCCGCGAACACGGCGGTCTCGCAGGCCGAGTCGATCCGCACGTTCCGGATCCTGGCCCACCAGTTCACCGAGGAGCACGGTCTGCTGACACCGTCGCTCAAGCTGAAGCGCAAGGCGATCGAGGTGGCGTACGCGTCCGAGGTGGACGCGCTCTACCGCTGAGGGCCCCGCCGCGCGAGCGGCTCCGCGCGCGCGGAGCCGCGGCGGCACGCCCCGGGGGTACCGTTCCGGTGAAACGGGGCGCGGACGGGAATGCGCGGGCCGTCTTGATCGTTGATCCTGGGAGTCCCACCCCACAACGTTAGGATCGACCGCTCGTGAGCCAGGTCCCCTCCCTCACCCTCAACAACGGCGTCGAGATGCCGCAGCTCGGTTTCGGAGTCTGGCAGGTGCCGGACGACGAGGCCACGGCGGCGGTCGCCGCAGCCATCGAGTCCGGGTACCGCAGCATCGACACCGCCGCGATCTACCAGAACGAGGTGGGCACCGGAAAGGCCATCGCGGCCTCCGGTGTCGCCCGCGAGGAGCTCTTCGTCACGACGAAGCTGTGGAACTCGGACCAGGGTCACGACGCGACGCTGCGCGCCTTCGACGCCTCCCTCGACAAGCTGGGCCTCGACTACGTCGACCTGTACCTGATCCACTGGCCGGTGCCGGCCAAGGACGCGTACGTGGACACGTACAAGGCGTTCGAGAAGATCTACGCCGAAGGCCGCGCGAAGGCCATCGGCGTCTCGAACTTCCTCCCCGAGCACCTGGAGCGCCTGCTGGGCGAGACCTCCGTGGTGCCGGCCGTGAACCAGATCGAGCTGCACCCGCAGCTCCAGCAGGCCGAGTCGCGTGCGCTGCACGCCCGGCACGGCATCGCGACCGAGGCCTGGTCCCCGCTGGGTTCGGGCAAGGGCCTCCTGGAGGTCCCGACGGTCGTCGCGGTCGCGCACAAGCACGGCCGCACCCCCGCACAGGCGGTGCTGCGCTGGCACCTCCAGACGGGCAACGTGGTGATCCCCAAGTCCGTGACACCGTCGCGGATCGCGGAGAACATCGACGTGTTCGACTTCGAGCTGGACGCCGACGACCTGGCCGCGTTCGCGGCGCTGGACGAGGGCAAGCGGCTCGGCCCGAACCCGGGCGAGTTCAACGCCGGCGCTTGAGGCAGCGCCGCTGACAGACCTGTGACCGCCGCCCGGCCCTGAGCCGGGCGGCGGTTTTCGCCGTACGAGCCGCAGGAAGGGAACACCGGACATGAGCGGGGACGCCGCGCCCGTCGTCGGGGCGGGTCTTTACCGGCTGCGCAATGTGGGCAGCGCACTGGTGCTGGAGGTGCGGGACGCGGCGAAGGGCGGCGGCGCGCCGGTGCAGCAGAACGACGTCGACGGATCGGCCGCCCAGCACTGGGAGTTCACCCCCGTTCACGAGGGCGCGGCCCTGCACCACGTGGTCAACGCCCACAGCGGCAAAAGGCTGGACGTGCGCGGAGCCTCCACGGAGAACGGGGCCGTGATCCAGCAGTGGCGGGCGAACAACTTCGGTGCCCAGGAGTGGCTGGTCGAACGGCACCTGGAGGCCCCCGGCACGGTGACCCTGGTGAGCTTCGTCAGCGGACTGGTCCTGGAGGTCGCCGACGGCAGCACGGCGAAGGGCGCGTCGGTCCAGCAGTGGGAGGACACCGACTCCCCCGGTCAGTGGTGGCGTCTTGAGCCGGTGTCCGGCACTTCCTGAAGCCGCGTGTTCAGGCGCGTCGGCCCAGGTGGACCGTACGGGCCATCAGCAGGTAGGTGTCGCGGCGCAGGTGCAGGCCGGCCGGGTCCTCGGGGTCGAGCAGCCGGTCGAGCGCCGCGATGTCCTCGGCGTCGAGCCGGTCGCCCAGCCCGTCGCGGCGGCGGGCGAACTCGGCGATGACGTGGTCGCGCGCCACGTCGCCGAGCGGTGCGGGCAGGTCGAGCAGGAAGCTGCGGGTGCCCTGCGGGGCGAGGCCCACCGCGGTGAACAGGGCGGCCCAGTCCTCGTTCTCGCGCGTGGCGCCGGGCAGATCCGCGCGCATCTCCTCGAACGCCTCGGCGTGCGCCGCCTCCATGCGGGCCTCCAGGCCGGGCCGGCCGAAGCCGAGGTCGCGCGGGAGCTGGCGGGGCTGCAGTCCGCCCTCGACGAGCGCGACGGTGCCGCCCGGGTTCAGCAGGGCGGCGAAGCCGGCCAGCACGGCGCGCTGATCACCCATGTGGTGCAGCGTGTTGCCCGCCCACACCAGATCCGCCGACCCCAGACCGGCCAGACCGGCCGGGACGTCGGCGTGCAGGGTGGTGACCCGGTCTCCGAGCCCGAGCCGCTCGGCGCGGTTCCGGGTGCGCTCCAGGAGCGCGGGGGTTCCGTCGACGGCGACGACCTCCGCCCCGGGGAACGCCTCGGCGAGCAGGCAGGAGATCACGCCGGGGCCGCTGCCGATGTCCAGGATCCGGCGCACCTTCGGGGCGTCGGGCAGACCGGCGACCCAGCGGGCCGCCTCCGTGTACTGCTCGCTGCTGAGTTCGGCGTTCTGCTCCAGCAGCGGGCCCATGACGCCCCAGTCGAGGTCGAGGGGGTCCTGGTGACTCCCGTGCGCCGCGCCGTGCCCGTGTCCGTGGTTGCCGTCGTGGTGGTGACCGTGCCCGGTGTGGTTGCTCATGGGAACAGCCTCACCACACCGCGGACGTGGGGCAAACTTTGTTGCTGTTACGGCAAGCCGCCTGCCTTGCGGTACTCCTGCGGGCTGACGCCCCGTACCCGTTTGAAGGCGGTGCTGAAGGCGAACGCCTGGCTGTATCCGACCTGGTGGGCGACCGCCTCGACGGTCGCGTCCGTCTCCCGCAGCAGGTCCGCCGCGACGGCGAGGCGCCAGCCGGTCAGATACGCCATCGGGGGCTCCCCCACCAGCTCGGTGAAGCGCCGGGCGAGTCCGGCCCGGGAGACCCCGGTCCGGGCGGCCAGCGCGGCCACCGTCCACGGGTGGGCGGGTTCGTTCTGGAGCAGCCTCAGCGCCTGTCCGACGACGGGGTCGCCCATCGCCCGGTACCAGGCGGGGGCTTTTGCGCCCGGCCGGGAGAACCAGGTGCGCAGGGCGTCGATCAGCAGGAGGTCCAGGAGCCGGTCCAGCACCACGCTCTGCCCCGGCTCGTCGCGCGCGATCTCCTCGTCGAGCAGCGCCGGCAACGGTCCGCTCCGGCCGCCGGAGGGCAGGACGACCAGCGGGGGCAGCGCGTCCAGGAGCCGGCGGCTGATCTCCCCGTCCAGCAGGTACGTGCCGACGAGCACGGTCGTCGACCCGTCCGGTGCGTTGCCCCAGGTGCGTACCCCCAGGTCCATGGCCTGCGAGAGCGGCTCCCCGCGCAGGGTGGCGCAGGTGCCGCCGGGGCCGATGCGAGCCCGGGGTTCGGTGTCCGGCAGGTCCGCGACGGTGTACGGCTCCGGGCCACGCGCGACGGCCAGGTCTCCGGGGCGCAGCAGCACGGGCTCGGTGGCTCCGGCGGGGATGATCCATGCCTCGCCCGCGGTCACGGACATCAGGCAGAGCGGGGCCCGGTCCTCGATCCGTACGGACCAGGGCGCCTCCATCACCATCCGCAGCAGGAAGGCGCCCCGGGCCCTCGGCCCGTCCAACAGTCCGGCGAGTGCGTCCATGCGGGGCAGCGTAGACGCACGCGTAGGGAGCTGAGCGGCTCGGGGATGGAACGCGTGGGGCGGGGCGGAGAGCCTTGGGTCATGACACGGAACACGGAGAACCAGAAGCAGCGATTCCCCGCCACGCGCCCGGTGCTGGTCACGAGCGGGACGGGCAAGACGGGCCGCCGCGTGGTGGAGCGGCTGGTGGCGCGCGGGGTGCCGGTGCGCGCCGGATCACGGCGCGGCGAGGTCCCCTTCGACTGGGCCGACCCGTCGGGGTGGGAGGGCGCGCTGAGCGGTGCGGAAGCGGCGTACGTCGCGTACTACCCGGATCTGGCGGCGCCGGGCGCGCCGGAGGCGATGACGGCGTTCGGGGAGATCGCCGGGCGGTGCGGGGTGCGGCGGCTGGTGCTGCTCTCGGGGCGGGGCGAGCCGCAGGCCGTGGTGGCGGAGGAGGCGTTGCGCGCGGCCGCGGGGGACGCCGGGCTCACAGTGGTGCGCTCGGCCTTCTTCGCGCAGAACTTCAGTGAGGGGGCCCTGCTCGAAGGGGTGCTCGGCGGTGAGGTGGTCTTCCCGGCGGGCGGGAGTGCCGAGCCGTTCGTGGACGTCGACGACGTGGCCGATGTGGTGGTCGCCGCGCTGTGCGGCGACGGCGGAGCGGGCGCGGTCCACGAACTGACCGGCCCCCGGGCGCTGACCTTCGCGGAGGCCGCCGCCGAGCTCGCCGGGGCGACGGGGCGCGAGGTGCGCTACCTCCCGGTGACGGGCCCCCGGTACGCGGCGATGCTGGAGGAGTACGGCGTTCCCGAGGCCGAAGCGGGTTTCCTGGCCGGGCTGTTCACGTTCCTGCTGGACGGGCACAACACGCCGGTGACCGACGGGGTGAAGCAGGCACTGGGCCGCGACCCGAAGCCGTTCGCCGCCTTCGCCGCCGAGGCGGCGCGGGACGGTGCCTGGGACGCGTAGCCGGTGGCCGCGTCCGCCCGCGCCCTACCGTCGGCGGAACGCCAGCAGCCGGTACTGCGGGTCCGCGCGTCGGCGGTCGGGTCCGGGCAGTGCGGTGAGGACCTGGGCGAGCTGTTCGGCCGCCGCGCCGGGCAGGGCGAGGCGCGAGGTGTAGTACCCACGCCGCACACCGTCCGCGGCTCTCAGCGGGGTCCGGCCCTGTCCGTGGCCACGGAACACCGCGCTGCCCCCCACGTCCAGGCCGTGCTCGGCGCCGTATTCGATGATCCGCTCCATGCCGTCGGACGGACCGAGCGCCAGATACGGGGCGAACGCCTCGTCGATGTCGCTGCCGACATCGTGTCCCGCGTCCTTGTCGACCGTGGTGACGAACACACCGCCGGGCCGCAGCACCCGCGCCGCCTGCGCCACCACGGCCCGAGCCGCCCCCTCCTCGCGCAGCAGGTGCAGCAGCCAGACGGCCGTCACCGCGTCGACCGCCGCGTCGGGCAGGGGCAGCCGGCGCGCGTCGGCGAGCACCACGGCACCGACGCGCTGCCGGGCGACACGGGCCATGCCCCGGGCGGCGTCGGAGCCGAACACCCGCAGCCCGGGGCGGCCGCCGGCGATCCGCTCGGTGACCAGTCCCGTACCGCAGCCGATGTCCAGCAGGGTGCGGGCGGCGGGCGGGACCAGACCGAGCACCGCGGCCGCTGCGGCCTCCGCCCGGGGCACGCCGCCGCGCGTGGCGTCATAGACGGCTGCCTCGTCGTCGTAGTTCAGCATCCGGCCGACTGTACGACACGGCCCGGGTCGCGCGCCCCGGAGACGACGCCTGTATTGCCGGTGGGCCACGTGGGCCATAACTTGCCGTTATGGAGCTTGAGTTGCGCCATCTGCGGACCGTACGTGCCATCGCCGACACCGGAAGTCTCACCAAGGCGGCCGCCGCTCTCGGGCTGGCCCAGCCCGCCCTGAGCGCGCAGCTGCGGCGGATCGAGAAGGCGCTCGGCGGCCCGTTGTTCGAGCGGGATCACACGGGTGCGCGGGCGACGCTCCTGGGCGAACTGGTGCTGGAGCGGGCACGGGTGGTGCTGCCGGCGGTCAGCGAGCTCCAGGAGGAGGCGGTGCGGTTCGCCAACGCGTGGGGTGCCATGGAGCGGTTCCGGCTGGGCGGTACGCACGGCCCGCTGCTCGGCGGGCTGGTCGACCGGCTGGCCGCGGCGCACCCGACGGCGCCGGTGTCCACGTACACCTCGTGGTCGGTGGCGGAGCTCGCCTCGCAACTGGTCGACGGCAGACTGGACTTCGTCCTCATCGGGGCCTGCGGTGAGAGTCCGCCGCCGGCCGCCGACCGGCTGGAATGGCGGGTCATCGGGATCGATCCGGTCTTCGTGATGCTGCCGGAGACCCATCCGCTGGCCGGTGAGGCCGAGTTGGACCTCTCCGCGCTGGCGGACGAGTGCTGGGCGGACGTGCCGGGCGACGGCTGTTTCGCGGACTGTTTCGTCGCGGCCTGCGCGCGGGCCGGCTTCAGCCCGGTGTCGGTGTACGAGACGGACACCGCGTCGGTCGTCCATCTCGTGCAGGTGGGGCGGGCGCTCGGGCTGTGCCGGGCGACGTTCCCGCCGACCCCGGGGGTGGTGACCCGTCCGGTGGCCGGTTCGCCGCTCAGCTGGCGCCATCTGCTGGGCTGGCACCCCCGGTCCGCTGCCGCCCGCACGGCGGCCGGAGCGGTGACCGGGCACACCCGGGCGGCGTACGCGCAGGCGGTGGAGCGCAGCGGCAGCTACACGCGCTGGCTCGCCGCGCATCCGCGCTTCGGTGCCGCGTCCTGACCGCCGGACGGGCCCTACTCCGCGCCGTGTCCGGGGGCGACGGCCTCGACCCTGGCGGCCAGGGCCAGGTCCTTCTCGGTGACCTTTCCGCCCGCGTCGTGCGAGTTCACGGACAGGGCGACCGTGTTGTAGCCGAGCGTCAGGTCGGAGTGGTGGTTCAGCTCGTCCTGGATCCGGGCGACGTGCACGGTGAGGCCGGTGGCGGCGAAATGCGAGGGGAGCCGGTAGGTGCGGGTGATCCGGTCCCCTTCCAGCGTCCAGCCGGGCAGTTCGCGCAGCCGGTTCTCGATCTCGTCCTTCGGCAGCGGTGCGGCGGGCATGCGGTGCTCCCTCGGTGGGGTCTTGCTGGTCAACGATGCCGGTGACGTTACGGTCTCGGTATGACAACTGTCGCGCTTGACACGGGGGTAGGGCCGCTGCTGCGCAGCTGGCGGGAGCGTCGCCGGATCAGCCAGCTGGAGCTGGCGCTGCGGGCCGATTCCTCGGCCCGGCACATCTCCTTCATCGAAACGGGCCGCTCCCGCCCCAGTGAGGAGATGGTCCTGCGCCTGGCGGGCCATCTGGACGTGCCCGTGAGGGAGCGCAACGCCCTGCTGGTGGTCGCCGGTTACGCGCCGCGCTTCACGGAGACCGCGCTCGACGACCCGGCGATGGGCGCGCTGCGTGAGGGCCTGGACCGGCTGCTCCGGGGGTACGACCCGTACCCGGCGTTCGTCGTCGACGGCCTGTACACCGTGGTGGCGGCCAATCAGGGGATGACCCGGATGCTGGACGGGGTGGCGGAGCATCTGCTGGCCCCGCCGCTGAACGCGATGCGGATCACTCTGCACCCGGAGGGGCTGGCTCCGCGGATCCGCAACCTGCGGGCGTGGCGGGCCGATCTGCTGGCCCAGATGGAGCGTCAGATCGCGTTGGTCCGGTCGGCGGAGCTGCGTGCGCTGTACGAGGAGGTCGCGGCCTACCCCGTACCGGCGGAGGTGGCCGGCGAAGCGGACCGGACCGGGCCCTCGTCCTCGGTGCCCTTCGCCCTTCCGCTGGTGATCGAACACGGCGGGCAGCTGCTCTCCTTCGTGGCGTCCATCGCCACGTTCAACACCCCGATGGACGTGACGGTCGCGGAGCTGGCCATCGAGACGCTGCTGCCGGCCGACGAGGCCACCGCCGCGTATCTGCGGAGCCTCACTTGTTGACGACGGGGCGGGTCCACGGGGCCTCGGCCCGGGCCAGGACGTAAGCGGCCAGGCACACCACCACCAGCACCGCCACGGCCAGCAGGAGCGGCAGGATCGGATGCCCGTGGAGGACGCAGACGGCCCCGACGAGGGCGCCGGCCAGCATGGCGGCCGCTGACAGGACCCGGCGGCCCGCCTTGCTGCCCGGCCCTCCGGCGAGCCGGCCGTCGGAGGCGATGCCGGTGATGGTCAGGGTGAGGACGGTCGTCTTGAGATCGGGGACCGCGAGCGCGCGGGCGACGGCGTTCTGCAGGCCGAGGCCCAGGGCGAGCAGTGCGACGAGGGTGAAGCGCACGCCGCCGGTGTACGGGCTGCCCGAGATGAGCGTGACGACCAGGGCGGCGAGGACACACGCCGTCTCGGCGCACAGGGCGTGCAGCAGCATGCGCCCGCGATGTGTGTGGGATCCGTGGACGATCCGCCCTCCAATCACCGCCCCGGCCACGAACCCGCCGAGGGCGACGAACGAGGCGGCCAGCGAGAACCCGGGGGCCCCGGCGAACGCGAACCCGGCGAAGACCACGTTGCCGGTCATGTTCGCGACGAAGACCCTGCCCAGTTCCAGATAGCTGACGGCGTCGACCAGCCCGGTGACGACGGTCAGGGCGAGCATCAGCGGCGGCAGCGGTCCGTGCCGGTCGTTCATGTCCGGTACGAGGGTGGTCCATGCCTCACGCAGCACTACGGGCACGGGCATGGACACGGGGCGCGCTCCGATCACGGGTGGGTGATCAGGATCGTGCCGTCGTGCCCCTGCCGCGTGCCACAGCCGGCGCGCGTCGCCCCCGTGCCGCTCGAACGGCGCAGGGGCGACGGGCCGGCAGGCGGGCACCTCGCCGTGCGAAACCCTAGACGCGTGCCCCGTTGTCCAGCGGGCCCCGGCGCGCGGCCCCCGACTTCTTGCGCGGGCCGCGTGCGGGCGGTGGCGCCTTGCTGCCGCGCTCCAGGAGGAGGGCGGCCGGGACGGCGGTCATGACCGACGAGTACGTGCCGACGACGATGCCGATCAGCAGGGCGAGGGCGAAGTCCGCGAGGGAGTCGCCGCCCAGCACCGCCAGCGCGACGAGGATGAACAGCGCCCCCATGCCCGTGTTGACGGTTCTCGGCACGGTCTGCAGTACGGCCCGGTTCGCCACTTCGGAGAGGCGCTTCCCGCGGGCCTTCGCCCACAGCTCCCTGACCCGGTCGAAGACCACGACCGAGTCGTTGACGGAGTACCCGATGACCGTGAGGAGGGCCGCCAGGAAGATGCCGTCGACGGTACGTCCCAGCCAGGCGAAGGCCCCGACCAGGATGATCACGTCGTGGACGAGCGCCCCGACGGAGGCCACGGCGAACGTCCACCGGAACCGGATCGCCAGGTAGCCCAGTTGGACGACCACGGCGATGGCCAGGGCGATCAGGGCGTTGCGCCGCAGTTCGTCGCCGAGGCTGGGGCCGATGAGTTCGTCGCGGACCTTGGTGGTCTCTCCGCCCTCCTCTGCGAGAGCGGCACGCAGGGCGTGTTCGCCGTCGTTGTCGAGCTCCCCGGTGCGCACCGAGATGTCGCCGGCGCCCGCCGTGGTGACCTCCGCGTCCTCGAAGCCCGCACCGGCCAGCGCCGTGCGCGCGCTCTCCACGTCGACGGGGCGGCTGGTGGAGTACTCGACGAGCCGGCCGCCGGTGAACTCGACGCCCAGGTTGACGCCGCGCATCAGGATGCCGGTCACCGCGACCGCGATCAGGACGGCGGAGATCAGCAGCCAGCGCCGGGGGGAGCGCATCAGCTGCGGGTCCCGGCGGGCGATCCAGGTGCGTACCCGGCCGGGACTCGCGATGCCGTTGACGCCCCGGTAGTCGCTGACGAACCGGGAACGGGCGGCCGTCTCGGTGAGGGCCCGGGCGATGACGAGCGCGGAGAACATCGACGCGAGGACGCCGATGCCGAGCGTGACACCGAAGCCCTTGACCGGGCCGGAGCCGAGGAAGAAGAGCAGGCCCGCCGCGATGAGCGTCGTCACGTTGGAGTCGGCGACCGCGCTCCAGGCGTGCCGGAACCCGGCGGTGAGCGAGGCACGCAGCGACTTGGCCGGGCGGAGCGCGTACTCCTCTCTGGCCCGTTCGAAGACCAGCACGTTCGCGTCGACCGCCATCCCGATGGCCAGGACGAACCCCGCGAGGCCGGGCAGGGTGAGGGTGACGCCCAGCGCGACCAGGGCGGCGTACGAGATCACCCCGTAGGCGCCCAGGGCCACGGCGGCGAGGGCGCCGAAGAGCCGGTAGACGACGGTGATGAACAGCGCCGTGGCCGCGGCGCCGATGAGGGCGGCATGGGCGCTGGCGTCGATGGCGGCGGCGCCGAGCGTCGGGCCGACCGTCCGCTGCTCGACGATCTCGACGGGCACGGGCAGGGCGCCGCCCTGGATCAGCAGGGCCAGTTCCCGGGCCTCGTCGGCGCTGAACGAGCCGGTGATCAGGGTGGATCCGGAGGGCAGGCCGGTGCCGCAGGCCACGGTCGGGGAGACCTGGGGCGACGAGATCACCTTGTCGTCGAGGACGATGGCGACGCGGCGCCGCTCGTCCTGGACGGGGTGGCAGGCCGCTTCCCCGGTCAGCCGGGTCCAGTCCCGGCCGGCGTCCTTGTGGAAGTCGAGGGAGACGGTCCATCCCGCGCCCTGCTGGGCGTCGAAGGCGGCGGACGCCTCCTTGACCCCGGCGCCCGAGAGGGCCGCCGCGCCGAGCGCGAGGGTGCGGCCCTCCTCGTCGGGGAGGGCGAGCCCGTCGCCCGCCGGGGCACCGGGGCCCTGTACGGCGTGGAAGGTGAGCTGGGCGGTCCTGCCGATGACGTCGGCGGCCTTGCGCGGGTCCTGGACATCCGGGAGCTCGACAATGATCCGGTCCTCGCCGGAACGGGTCAGGGTCGGCTCGGTGACACCGAGCGAGTCGATGCGCTTGCGCAGCACCTCGAGGGTGCGCTCGGTGCTCTCCCGGTCGGCCTTCGCGGTGTCGGAGTCCTTGGCCTGGAGCACCATGCGGGTGCCGCCCTGGAGATCGAGGCCGAGTCTGGGGGACATGGTCAGCGTGATGAGCACGGAGACGAGCAGTACGGCCGCGGCCAGAACCGCCCGCACCATGGTGGCGCGGGTCATGCGTGTTTCCTCCGAGGGGTGGCCGCGCCCGCACCTCCCCGGTGGCCCCGAAGGGCGCTAGGACGGCGGCGACGGCACAGCGGTGACGCGGGACGGGACCGGTGACGGGTCCCCGGGCCGGTGGACGGCGTCCCTCGGAGGTCCCCGTACGCCGGGGAGCGCGGCACGGAAACGGTGGCCGGCCGCGCTGGGTGCGGCGGGGGCGGAGCCGGCGACGGGGTGCGGGGGCGTGATTCCGGGCGGGAGCGGTGGCAGGGTGCCGGCACCGGGCGGAGGCAGGTGCTGCGGAGTACGGGGTTGCTCCGCGGCGGCCCGGGGTTGTGGTCCGGTCGCAGGTCCGGGGCGGTGGACTCCCGTGGCGGTGACCGCACCGGTGCGGCGCGGGGCGTCGCGGACATCGCGGTCGCCCGGCGCCCGGTCGGCCGGATGGGTGCGCACGGTGCGGTCCGTGCGGTCCGTGCGGAGGAGGCGAAGGGCGTGGTGGGTATGGGGGGCGGCCGGCCGGATTCCGGCCGGGCCCTGGGTGGTGGGCGCGGGACCGGCCGACGAACGCGTGGGGAGCCCTGCTCCGGCGGCCGCGGGCGCGCCGCCCGCCACGGCGAGGACGGCGAGGAGCAGCGCGGCGAGGAGCCGCCGTGCCGCCGACGTGCGTCCTCCGCGCGCCGGGGTCTGCGGCCTGTTCCCGGGAGGCGCGTTCCCCGGGGGCGGCCCCGGGAGGGGGGTCACCCGGATCGACCGGGCAGGGCCCGCGCGGCCGAGGCGTGGCGGAGCACGGAGCTGAGGATCAGCCCGGCACCGCGCACGACCGTGGTCGCGGGGTCGTCGGTGAGCCGGACGGGGACGCCGAGGCGCAGCGCTATCCGGTTGGTGATGTCCGGGCGCAGCGCACCGCCTCCGGCGAGCAACGGGCCC
Source organism: Streptomyces sp. NPDC005775 (assembly GCF_042871565.1). Taxonomy (NCBI): domain Bacteria; kingdom Bacillati; phylum Actinomycetota; class Actinomycetes; order Kitasatosporales; family Streptomycetaceae; genus Streptomyces; species Streptomyces sp. NPDC005775. The sequence goes on from NZ_JBIAIU010000002.1 coordinate 62,251, forward strand.
CTGCGCAGGGCTCCGAGGAGCGCGCCGTGCCGGTCCTGGTGCCACATCCCCATGACCATGTCCAGGACGGCCCGGACGACTGCGGTGGGTGCCTCGCCGGGTTCCAGGTCGCTGGTTCCCGTCTCGGCAAGGCGGGCGTCGCGGATTCTTCCGTCGACGAGGAGGGTCGCCTCGGTCAGTTCGGCGCCGATGTCGACGACGAGGAGCGGGCCGCCGTCCTGCGGGCCGGCGCAGGCGGCAGCGGCCCTGGCGCTGTCCAGGACGATGACGCGCGACGGGCCGAGCGCGGTGAGGAGGTCCCGGGCGGCGGCCCGGTGTCCGGGCCCGGCGAGGACGGGGTGGCTGAGGACGATCACGGTGTCGCCGCGGTCGGCGCCCAGGGCCGTGTCGGCGATCCGGCCGAGCATCCGGCCGCAGGAATCCATGTCGACGATGCGTCCGCGCCGGACCGGCCGGCCGGCGCGGACATGGTCACCGGCCGGGTCGGCTCCGGTGTCCGCGAGGAGGCCCTGGCCGGGGACCCAGGCGCGGGTGCGCGAACTGCCGAGGTCGAGCGCGAGCCCGCGGGTGAGCCCCCGGTGCTGGGGGTGCTGAAGGTGCTGCGGTTGCTGGAGTTGCGGGGAGGGCTGGGCGTGCTGCCCGTGAACGGAGCGAGTCTGTCGCTGCCCGTCGCGCAAAGAACGCATCGCCCCTCACCCCCGGCCCGCTGTCGCGGCCGTACACGCACCCAGTGACCCGCTGATAGCGAGGCATGACCGAACCCTCACTATGCAATAGGGAGGCAAAGAAAGCCACTCCCTCGCAAAATCGAAGGATCCGGTGGAGGAGGGGAAGGTGCCGCCGGGCAGAGGCGGTTCCGCACCCGCGGGCGGCCGGCCTCGCGCCGCCGGACACCCCCGTGTCCGACGGCCGCGCGGTCACACCTCGGACGGCAGGAACTCCGCGATCAGCTCGGCGAACTCCTCCGGGCCGGCGATCCGCACACCCAGGTCCTCCGCCTTGGTGCGCTTGGAGCCCGCCTTCTCACCGGCCACCAGGAGGGTCGTGCGCTTGGAGACGCTGGAGGAGGACTTCCCTCCGGCGCGCTCGATCAGCTCGTTCATCTGGTTCCGCGAGAGCTTCTCCAGGGCCCCTGTCATCGCTCCGGTCACCACCACGGTCATCCCGTCCAGCGGCTTCCCGTCCCCGCCCTCGCCGCCGGCCTCCGCATCGTCCTCCTCGCCCGGCTCCGGCGGGGGCGTCGCGCCCGGCTCAGTCATGGTGAGCCTGGCGGCGACGAGCTTCTCGATGAGCGGGGCCAGCTCCACCAGCTCCGCGACCACGCCGGCGGCCTTCTCCTTGCCGATGCCGTCGACCCGCTGGAGCGTCTCGACGTCGGCGGCTCTGATCCGGTCCATGTCCGCGAAGTAGCGCGCGATCCGCCGGGACATGGAACGCCCGGTGCCCCGCACCCCCAGGGCGCAGAAGACCCGGGAGAGCGGCTGTGCGCGCGCCGCGTCGATCGCGGCCAGCAGATTGTCGGTGCTGGTCTCGCCCATCCGCTCCAGGGCGAGCAACTGACCGCGCTCCAGAGTGAAGAGATCCGCGAAGTCCGCGACCAGTCCGGCGTCGACGAGCTGGACCACCCGGGTCGCGCCGAGGCCTTCGATGTCGAGCTGATCACGCCCCGCCGCGTACGAGATGGAGGCCACCAGGCGGCAGTCCCGGCCCCGGACGCAGCGCCAGCGCTGCTCGCTGGTGTCGATCTCCGAACCGCACTGCGGGCACACCTCGGGGAAGACGACCGGCTGCTCGTCACCGGTCCTCAGGTGGGCGACGGGGGCCTCGATGCGGGGAATGATGTCGCCCGCCTTGTAGACCATCACGTGGTCGCCGATCCGCAGATCGCGGCGGGTGATGTCGGCCGGGTTGTGCAGGGTGGCGTATCCGACGGTCGATCCGTCGATCTCGACCGGCTCCAGCACGGCACGCGGCGCGATGATGCCGGTACGGCCCACGTTCCACTCGACGCCGAGCAGGCGGGTGACCTTCTCGACGGCCGGCAGTTTGTACGCGATGGCCCAGCGCGGCGCCCGGGTGCCGGAACCGGCGTCGCGCTGGTCGGCGGCGAGATCCGCCTTGATGACGATGCCGTCGATGCCGAAGGGCAACGAGGCGCGCAGCGAGGCGACTTCCTCGACCCGCGCCTGCACGTCCTCGACGGTGGTCACGGTGCGCGGCGCCACCGCTGTGTCCCCCGCGGTGTGCACGCCGAGGCCCGCGACGAGCCCGAGGGTCTCGCTGTGGGGCAGTTCGGCCAGCGTGGCGGTGAGGTCCCCCGAGCCGGGCAGCGCCAGCGCGCCGTATGCGAAGAACGTCATCTCCACCGTGTAGGGCCGGTCCTTGGCCCTCAGGGTGCCCGCCGCGCCGTTGCGCGGGTTGGCGAAGGGCGCGCCGCCGTGTTCGGTTCGCAGTGTGTTGGCCTGCTCGAACTGCTCGGTCGTCATGAGGATCTCGCCGCGCATCTCGATCGTGACCGGCTCGGCGAGCTGCCGGGGCAGGCCGACGACGGTTCCGATGGCATGCGACACGTCCTCGCCCGCGGTGCCGTCGCCACGCGTGATCAGCTGCTCCAGCCGGCCGGCGCGGTAACGGGCGGCGACCGCGAGGCCGTCGAGCTTCGGCTCGACGCTCCAGGCGGTGACGGGCCTGCCGATCCGGCGCTCCAGCGACACGGTCCAGGTGGCGAACTGCTCGGCCGAGAAGACGTTGTCCAGGGACAGCATCGGGACGGTGTGCGGCACGTCCCCGACCGCCACTCCCCCGGCCACCTTGCCGGTCGGCGACTCCGCCAGCACGTCCTGCGGATGGTCCTGCTCGTATGCGGCGATGCCGCGCGCCAGCCGGTCGTACGCGTCGTCGTCGAGCACGCTCTCGCCCGTGGCGTAGTACGCGGCGGCGGCCTGCGACGCCTCTTCGACCGCGGCGGCGTAGGCGGCGGTATCGGCGAGCACAACAGCTGAGTTCGTCATGCCCCCATCCTGCCGTCCACCACTGACAACGCCCTGGTCGGCAGCCTCGCGACGTCAGTCGCCGCGCACCGGCACCTGCGGGCCCGACGCCTCGCGCAGCCAGTGCCTCAGGACCCGGTGCACGGTTTCCGCGCCCACCAGTTCGGACGCCCGTTCCCCGCCTTCGGCGACGGCCGCGTCCAGCGGGTCCGTCATACCGCGCGGCGACAGCAGGAACGGCCGGGACTGCTCGCCGCCCAGGCCGCCGTGGGAGCCGATCTGTTCCTCGAAGGCGTGCACCGAGCCGGCCTCGGGGTCGTACATCGAGTTGACCATCACATCGGCGACGTGCGGGAAGGTGTCGGTGCGCCGGATCGCGTCCGCCGCACCCGGGCCGAAGGGTGCCAGCGGGCCCTGCCCGTCCTTCAGTTCCCCCACGGGTATCCGCGCGCCGTCGCGCCCGATCACCACCGAACCGTCGTGCTCGCTGCGGACGAGCAGGAAGCCGATGCCGGGATGGTTGGCGAGCGTGCCGAGCAGGGCGGGGTGGCGGCGGTCGAGCTGCTCCTGCGAGGCGCGGCCCTCGATGTCGGGGAAGGAGATCAGCCCGAGGTTGCCGGAGGCGAGGACGACGGGGTCGGAGGCCGTCGCCACCTGCTTCTCCTCACCTGCGGCGACCGGGCGGCGCAGGGCGATCCGGACCGCGTCGCGGGCCTCGGACCCGCTGCGGGTGCGCTGGGCCCGGCGCGGCACCGGCAGGCCGCTGCCCGCCCGTACCAGGTCCTTGAGGGTCAGCCCGTACGTCCCGGCGAAGGTCTCCCCCGGGCTCTGGCCGTGGTCGGACAGGAGCACGATGCGGTAGTCGCGGGGGGTGTGCTCGGCGACCTCGACGATCAGGGCGAGCGAGCGGTCCAGCCGGGCGAGGACCTTCTCGGCGTCGCGGCTGCGCGGCCCCGAGTGGTGGGCCACCTCGTCGTAGGCGACGAGATCGGCGTAGACGGCGGTCCGTCCGCCGAACATGTCCCCGATGACGGCGGTGACCACCACATCGCGTTCCAGGACGGTCGCGAAGGCCCGGATGAACGGGTAGAGACCGCCGCGCTTGATCCGGGGTGTCTCCTTGCGGATCCGGGCCCGGGTCGACTGCCCGATCTCGCGTCCGACCTCGGCGACGAACGAGAGCGCGGTACGGACGGCGTTGGCGGGGTCGGCGAAGTAGGCGAAGTATCCGGCCCGGGAGCGGCGGCCCTTGCCCCGCCGGGCGGTCATCGACAGGACGAGCGCGAGTTCGTCGGCCCCGCCGCTGAAGAGGTTGCCGCGGCTGGCCCCGTCGAGGGTGAGCAGTCCGCCGTCGCGGGTGCGCTCGATGGCGCGGCGCTGGAGTTCGAGGGCGCTCGCCGGTCTGCTGGAGACCATGACGTCGCCGGTCTCCTTCTCGTACCAGCGGAAGGCGGGGACGTCGTGGTTGCTGCCGTGCAGGATGCCGAGCTGGCTGGCACCGGTCTGGCTGGACCAGTCGGTGCGCCACGGGGTGAGCCGGTGCCCCTCGGTGTCGGCCAGCCAGTGCGCCACGGTCGGCATGAGGCCTTCGGCGGCGGCCTGGGCGAGGACGTCGTGGCCGACGCCGTCGAGCTGGATGAAGACGGTGCCGGGCGGCCCCTGGTCGCCCTCTCCGTGCGTGCCGCTGCGGCGGCGCCGCCGTTCGGCCAGGCGCGAGAGTCTGCGGGTGTAGGCGTTGTCGTCACGGACGGCCAGTGCCGTGGACGTCGCGGAGGCGACGGCGGACATGACGGCCGCGACGACGACGGCCGTCTCCGGGGCGGCGTCCCCCCGCCCGTCCGGGATGAGCCGCAGCGCGACCAGGAACAGCGAGCCGTTGAGGAAGAAGACCAGCATGCCGAGGACGAGGGCCGGCACGATGAGCAGGGCCCGTACGAGCACCGGCCAGACCAGCGCGGAGAGCAGACCGAACGCGCCCGCCCCCCAGGCCGCGGTGAACGCGGTCTTGGTCACGCTGTCGCCGTCGTCCGACTGGAGCTGGAAGTCCGGCAGAATCCCGGCGAGCGCCAGCATGGTGAGCGTCGATACCGCCCACACCACGACCACCCGCATCAGGGCGCTGCCGGCTCTTCGCCATCGCCCGTCACCCACGCCTCTGCCACCTCACGTCCGGGCCACGCCGTTCCGGACCCTGCCCCAGCTTTTCACAGGGGGCACGCGGTGCCGCGAGGCCCTCCGCCCGGCACGGTCGCGGTGCTCAGCAGCCGTCGTAGCCGGCGGTCGGCATGGAGAGCCTGCGGTGCACGCCCGCTTTCGTACGGGCGTTGTACAGCGGTTCGTCGAGACCGGCGATCTCCAGCCGTACGCCGCGCCGCTCGCACTCCGCGGTGAACTGCGGCACGGAGGCGATGGCCCGGGCGAGCACCCGGTCGGTGGGGGCGACGAAGAGTTCGACCTCGCCCCCCTCGATGTCGGCCCAGAGGGCCCGGTGGTCGGGGCGCAGTCCGTAGAGGCGCAGCTGCCGGGTGACGACGTAGCCCTGGTCGGCGGCCCACCGCGCGCACATGGCGTGCTGGCTGCGGGTGTCCACGAGGAACGGATCGCTGTCGAGCTCCTCCAGCGGCGTGAGACTGGCGATGGCCGCCACCCGTACGTCCCCCATGACCGGTCCCCCGTGCTAGGCGTTCCTCGACCCTACCGGCCGGATTCCCGCACCAGAAGGCGCACGTCAGAGCAGGAAGGGGGCGCACGAGGCGCGCCCGGCAGCATCCGGGGTGCCCTCCGCCCCGTAGGCTCGTCGGCAGTTCCTACGAGTCCTACGAGCAGGAGGCGGCACGTGCCGGTGGAGATCACCTGGTGGGGTCATGCCACCTGCACGATCGAGGACTCCGGGGTGCGGGTCCTGACGGACCCCCTTTTCGTACGGCGCTTCGCGCATCTGCGCCGGCGCCGCGGTGAGCTGCCCGGTCCGGCGGCCGCGGTCGCCGACGTCGTGCTGATCTCGCACCTGCACTCCGATCACCTGCATCTGCCGTCCCTGGCCCGCCTCGCCCCGGGCGCCCGGCTGGTCGTTCCGCTGGGCGCGGTCCGGGCGGTGCCGGGGCTCCGGCTGCTGCGGAGAATGCGCGGGCTGCGGATCACCGAGGTGGCGGCGGGCGACGAGGTGCGTGTGGGCGCGGTACGCGTGAGGGCCGTGCCGGCGCTGCACGACGGGCGGCGCCTTCCGGTCGGCCCGCATCGCTCCCCCGCGCTCGGATACGTGGTGGAGGGCGAGGCGCGCACGTACTTCGCCGGCGACACCGGGCTCTTCGACGACATGGCGCACGCGGTCGGCCCGGTCGACGTGGCCCTGCTGCCGGTCGGCGGGTGGGGGCCGAATCTGGGCCCCAGCCACCTCGACGCGACGCGCGCCGCCGAGGCGCTGGCCCGGATCGCGCCGCGGGAGGCGGTGCCGGTGCACTACGGCACGTACTGGCCCATCGGGATGGACGGGGTCCGGCCCCACGAGTTCCACTCGCCCGGTGACGAGTTCGTGCGCCAGGCGGCGCTGCGGGCCCCCCAGGTGACGGTGCACCGGCTGCGGCACGGTGAGCACGTGCGGCCGGGAGCCACCGGGTGATACACGAGTTCCTGGGACGCACGGTTCTGCTGCCCCCGGAGTCGACGCAGCAGGCGGTCGGCTACCCCTCGCTGTTCCTGCTGGTGGCACTGGGTGCCCTGGTGCCGGTGGTGCCGACGGGGGCGCTGGTGAGTTCGGCGGCCGTGGTGGCGTTCCATCAGTCGTCGCCGTTCTCGTTGCTGATCGTGTTCGCGGTGGCCTCGTCCGCGGCGTTCCTCGGGGACATCTGCCTGTACTGGCTCGGGAAGCGCGGGGTGCGGTCGAAGAACGGTTCCAAGTGGCTGCGGGCCATCAGCGACCGGGCCGCGCCGGAGCGGCTCGCGCAGGCGCAGCGGAAGCTCGACGATCACAGCGCGACGGTGCTGGTGCTGTCCCGGCTGGTGCCGGCGGGGCGGATCCCGGTGATGCTGGCGTGTCTGCTGGGCCGGATGCCGCTCAGGCGCTTCGCCCGGGGCGATGTGCCGGCCTGTCTCGCCTGGGCCGCCACGTATCAGCTGATCGGGATTCTCGGCGGCTCGCTGTTCCCCGAGCCGTGGCAGGGTGTGGTGGTGGCGGTGGGTCTGACGCTGCTGATCAGCGGGGCACCGGCGGTGTGGCACCGGCTGCGTGCCCGGTCCGGACGGTGACCGCCGGCGCCCGAGTCAGCCGCTGACCGTGCGCGGTTCGCTCGCCCGGTCGAGGACGCGCGAGCCGCCGATCGGCAGGTCCCAGAGCCGCTCGCGCGGATGACCGGCCCTTCGCCAGGCGGTGCGCAGCCGGGCGAGCGGTTCGAGTACGGGCTCCGCGGAGAGCAGGAACGTCGCCCAGTGCATGGGCGCCATGGCGCGGGCCCCCAGGTCCTCGTACGCCTGCACGGCCTCCTCCGGGTCGGCGTGCACGTCGGCGAGCCACCAGCGCGGCTCGTACGCCCCGATGGGCAGCAGGGCGAGGTCGATGCCGGGGTGGCGGCGGCCGATCTCGGTGAACCAGTGGCCGTATCCGGTGTCCCCCGCGAAGTAGATCCGCTGCCCCCGGCCGGGCCCCGCGGTGTCCTCGATCACCCAGCCGCCCCACAGCGAGCGGCAGGTGTCGGTGAGGGTGCGCTTGGACCAGTGGTGCGAGGGCACGAAGTCGAAGCGGACGCCGTCGAGTTCCGCCGACTCCCACCAGTCGAGCTCGGTGACGCAGCCGAAGCCGCGGCGACGGCACCAGCGGCCGAGCCCCGCCGGGACGAACAGCGGGGTGTGCCGGGGCAGCCGGCGCAGGGTGGGGGCGTCGAGGTGGTCGTAGTGGTTGTGGCTGATGACGACGGCGTCGACCGGTGGCAGGTCCTCCCAGGGGACGCCGACGGGGGTGATGCGGGCCGGGGTGCCGAGGATGCGGCGGGACCACACGGGATCGGCGAGCACGGTCAGTCCGCCGGTACGGATGATCCAGCTGGCGTGCCCGGCCCAGGTGACGCAGGTGGTTCCGGCCGGGGCGGCGGGGAGCGGCTCGGGGGCGTAGGGCAGCCGGTGGATGCCACGCAGTCCCTCGGCGTTGGGCCGGATGGAGTGTTCACGGGCCAGCCGGGACATGCCCGTCAGGCCGGGCAGGGGCGCGGTGAGCCGGTCGGCGAAGCTGACCGGCCACGACCGCTCCTCTCCGAGGGGGCGGGGCGCCAGCACCTCGCCGCAGGTCACCCGGCGCGGGCCCCGGGCGAGGGAGCGCTCTGCCTGTTCCGTCATCGAGGACTCCCGTCTCACAGAGCGTCGGCGCAGCGCGTCAGCGGAGTTCGTCGAGGGCTGCCCGGAACATGCTCAGCGCTGCCGCGACATGCGGCAATTCGAGAGGTTCCGCGGCGGTGAGCGACTCCTTCTGCTCCCGCGGGGTCGAACCGATCAGCGATCCGGTGCCCAGCCGCACCCGCAGCGCGCCCAGTTCGTCGCCGAAGCGGTGGCCCCCGGGGGCCGGGGCGCCCAGCCGGTCCGTCAGGTACTCCTCCAGCTCCAGCGAGTCCGTGACGCCGCGTGCCGCGAGCCTGGAGCGGAGCGGGCCGAGGTCCGCGTAGAGGTGGCGGCCCGCCTGCGGGGGCCTGGCCAGCGCGCCGGCGGAGAGGACCGCCCGGTGGGCCTCCGCGGTGACCCGGGCCTGGAGGGCCGCGGCCCGGCGGACCCGTTCGGTGACGGCGTCCGGTTCGCGCAGCGCGTGGGCGGCCGCCGCCGCGACCGGGCCCGCGACGAGGGCGCCGAGCGCGGTGAGGATGTCGAGCGTACGGGCGTGGCGCACCGCCGACCGGTCGGTGTCCGGGAACCGGGCGACGGCGACCGGCCACGCCGACGGGGTCAGCGCGCCCGCCAGGTCACAGACGACCGTCACGTCGTCCGGGCACATCTCGGCCGGGCTGAGCAGCACCGTGTCGTGCGGCCGGTGCAGGGTGTCGCGCCACGTCTCGTCGCTGACGATGTGCAGCCCCTCGGCGACGGCCGCCTCGCACGCCTCGCGCACCAGCTCCGGCGGGGCGACCGTGGCGGTCGGGTCGTCCACCACCGAGATCAGCAGCAGCCGCGGCCGCCCGCCCTCGGCGCGCACCCGGCGCACGGTCTCCAGGAGTGCGTACGGGTCGGGCACGCCGCCGCATTCGGCGGGGGTCGGGACCTGGTAGGCGGGCCTGCCCAGCAGCCGGGCCTGCGGGATCCAGGAGGCGGGGCAGGGGCGCGGCACCAGTACGTCGCCGCCGTGCGCGGCGATCAGGGCGAGGAGCAGCGGGGAGGTGCCGGGCGCGGCGGCGATGTGCTCGGAGCCGCCGTGCAGTCCGCGCCGGTCCCAGTAGGCGCGGGCGGCGTCGCGCAGGGGCGCCGAGCCGCCGGCCGGTTCGGGCTGTCCGCCGGCCGCGGCGGCGGCCAGGACCTCGGCCAGTTCGGGCAGGACCGGCAGCCCGGGATCCGGTGCGGGCGGTCCGTACCGCACGGGCCCGCGGTCCTCCCGGATCCCGGGCGCGCCGCTCCCCTGACGTCCGGTCCGCTCCCGGCCCATCCGGGCCTCCTTCGCCGCTGCTCGGTCATCCCGGCCGTCGCCCGGGCCGTGTCAGCCCCTTTATACGAGCTAATGGAGTGGGGCGCCTGCGCTACCGGGAAGCCGTCCGGGCGCCCCCGGCTCCTGTCCGGAGTTCCCGGACGGGACCTGGCACAGCCCCGCCGGGGGCGCCCGGCGGGCGCGGGAACCGCACCGCACCACGACGGCCCCATTGACACTCGCCCCGCCGCGTCATTACGGTCACGCCAGGATTTCGAACGAGTGACGAAATATCGAACAAGTCGAGGGGCAACTCCCGTGCGTATCACCGGAATCAGCACACATGTGGTCGGAACACCCTGGCGCAACCTCACCTATGTGCAGGTCCACACCGACGAGGGCCTCACCGGTGTGGGCGAGACCCGGATGCTCGGCCGCACCGACGCGCTCATCGGCTATCTGCGCGAGGCGGAGGCCAATCACATCTCCGGCTCGGACCCGTTCGCCGTCGAGGACCTGGTACGCCGGATGAAGTACGGCGACTACGGGCGGGCCGGCGAGATCGTCATGTCCGGCATCGCGGTCGTCGAGATGGCCTGCTGGGACATCAAGGGCAAGGCGCTCGGCGTCCCGGTGTGGCAGCTGCTCGGCGGCAAGGTCACCGACCGCGTCAAGGCGTACGCCAACGGCTGGTACACCACCGAGCGGACCCCGGAGGCCTACCACAAGGCCGCGTCGGCAGTCGTCGCGCGCGGCTACCGGGCACTGAAGATCGACCCGTTCGGGACCGGCCACTTCGAGCTCGGCCAGGAGGAGACCCGGTACTCGGTGTCGCTCATCGAGGCGGTCCGGGACGCCATCGGCCCGGACACCGAGCTGATGCTGGAGATGCACGGCCGCTTCAGCCCCTCGACCGCGGTGCGGATCGCCCACGAGATGGCCCCGTTCCGGCCGGCCTGGCTGGAGGAGCCGGTGCCGCCGGAGAACCTCAAGGCGCTCGCCAAGGTGGCGGGCAAGGTCGACATGCCGATCGCGACGGGCGAGCGCATCCACGACCGCATCGAGTTCCGCGAGCTCTTCGAGTCGCAGGCCGTCGACATCATCCAGCCGGACGTCGGGCACATCGGCGGCATCCTGGAGACCCGGAAGCTCGCCGCGACGGCGGAGACCCACTACACGCTGATCGCCCCGCACAACGTCGGCGGCTCGGTGCTGACGGCGGCCAGCCTGCAGGTCGCGGGCTGCACACCCAACTTCAAGATCCTTGAGCACTTCAACGACTTCGCGGACGCCGACATCAAGAAGGTCGTACGCGGCGCCCCGCAGGTCGACCCGGAGACCGGCTGCTTCGAGCTCTCCGACGCCCCCGGTCTCGGTGTGGAGCTCGACGTGGACGCGGCCGCCGAATTCCCGCAGCAGCAGGCCAGGTTCGACCTGTGGGCCGACGGCTGGGAGAAGAGGCAGCCCAAGTGAGCGAAGGACCCGCCCTCTCGCGGGCGATCACCATCGACCGGCCCGGCGAGCACCGGCTGACGCACGGACCGGTCGTGGAGCCCGGCCCGGGCGAGGTCCGCGTGCGGGTGGCCGCCGCCGGGATCTGCATGAGCGACCGGGAGGTGTACGACGGCCACCGCGACCCGGGATACGTGCACTACCCGGTGGTGCCCGGACACGAGTGGTCCGGGACCGTCGAGGCGGTCGGTGCGGGCGTCGATCCCGCCCTGCTCGGCCGGCGGACGGTCGCCGAGGGGTTCCGTTCCTGCGGGAGCTGCGAGCGGTGCCGCAGCGCGGAGACCTCGCTGTGCACCTCGGGCTACGACGAGACGGGCTTCACCCGGCCCGGGGCGTTCGCCGACCATGTCGTGGTGCCCGCACGGCTGTTGCACCCGCTGGCCGACGACGCGGACCTGCGCGCCGCCGCGCTCCTGGAGCCCGCGGCCGTGGTCGCCGCCGCCGTGCGGGCCGGGTCGCCGGAGCCGGGCGAGCGGATCGCGGTCGTGGGCGCGGGAACGCTCGGGATGCTCGCGGTGCAGCTGCTCGCGGCGGTGTCCCCGCGGGAGCTGACGGTGATCGACCCGAGGGACGAACGCGCGCGCCAGGCACTGCGCTTCGGGGCGAGCGAGGCCCTGGCGCCCAAGGAGGCCGCACAGACGCACGGCCGCTACGACCTGGTGGTGGAGACGGCCGGGGCCGCTACCACCGCGGCCGACGCCTGCCTGCTCGCGCGGCGCGGCGGCCGGGTCGTGCTCACGGGGATGTTCGCGCCGGGGGCCGTCGGCATCGACCCGGTGCACCTGTCGCTGAGCCAGCTCACGGTGCGCAGCGTGTTCGGGGCGTCCTCCGCCTCCTGGTCGTACGCGGTGCGGGCGTTCACCGCGGGACTGCTCGATCCGGCGGCGCTGATCACGCACGAGTTCCCGCTGGAGCGCTTCGCGGAGGCCGTGGCGCTGGTCGGGGGCGGCGCCTGGGGGACGGGCAAGGTGCTGCTGCGCCCCCAGGGCCTCCCTGATCCAGCCTGATCCATACGAAAGGCCCAAGCGGGAGTCCGGCAAATCCCCTCACCCTCCTTCGGATCATGCCGGGCTCGGGGCCCGCGTCCGACTCCCCGCGCGGGTCGGCCGGACGCCCCGCCTCCCGCCCGACGCCCCTTCACCCGAACCTCGTCCGACCCACCGAACACGAAAGGTCGCTCATGACCTCCGTATCCCCTGCTCCGTCCGGATCCCGTACCGGCGTCCGGCGCCCGGGCGAGCCCGCACTCAGCACCCTCGGGCTCGGCGCCCCCGCCCCGGACCCGGCCGACGCGTCGCCGCACACCTTTCCCGACGGCGGCACCTGGCGGACCGAGATCCCGTCCGTGGAGGGGCCCGAGGCGCTGTCCGTCGTGCTGAAGGAGAGCGCGCGGCTCGACGTCCCCGTCCACCGGGTCAGCCAGGGCAGCGGCGTCTGGATGCTCAGCGACACCGAGATCACCGACATGGTCGAGGGCTGCGCCGAACGCGGCATCGAGCTCTGCCTGTTCACCGGTCCGCGCGGCAGTTGGGACACCGGGGCCTCGTTCCGTACCGACTCCGGCGGGGCCGGGCTGCGCGCCCGCGGCCATGACGCGCTGGCCGGATGCGTCGAGGACGCGCTGCGGGCCTCCGCGCTGGGGGTGAAGTGCCTGCTGGTGGCGGACGAGGGAGTGCTCTGGACCCTGCACCGGCTCCGCGAGCAGGGGGTGCTGCCCGCCGACACGACGTTCAAGGTGTCGGCCCTGGTCGGCCCGGTGAACCCCGCCTCGTTCGCCGTGTACGAGCAGCTCGGCGCGGACTCCGTCAACATCCCGTCGGACCTGACGCTCGCCCACTTCACCGAGATCCGGCGGGCGTCGGCCGCTCCGATGGACCTGTACATCGAGGCCCCGGACGACCTCGGCGGCTATGTGCGGATGTACGAGGCGGCCGAGCTGATCCGGCGCGGCGCCCCGCTCTACCTCAAGTTCGGCCTGTCCAGGGCGCCGGGCATCTATCCGTTCGGGGCCCATCTGCGCGATGTCGCCCTGGACACGGCGCGCGAGCGGGTCCGGCGCGGCCGGCTGGTCCTGGATCTGCTGGCGCGGCACGGCGCCGACGGGAACATGTCACCGCTGGGCTCCCGGCTGCCGGGCACCCTGCGGCGCTTCCCGGCGAGGTGAACCACGGCTGGGCGGGTCCGCGAACCGAACCCGCCCAGCCGGCCCCGGCGCCGCTCAGCCCGCGAAGGCCGTACCGGGCATGCCCCGGCCTGCGTCCGGCAGCACGAGCAGCGACCCAGAGAGCGGGTGCGGTGCGTCAAGTCCCGTGCGGGCGGTGGAGATGTAGAGGTCGCGCAGGTCGCGGCCGCCGAAGGCGCAGGCCGTGGGGCGTCGCACCGGCAGTCCGACGACACGGTCCAGCCTGCCGTCGGGCGTGTAGCGGCGCAGCGCGGCACCGTCCCACAGGGCGACCCAGACGGCCCCCTCGGCGTCGACCGTCAGGCCGTCGGGGAAGCCGGCGCCCTCCTCCACGGTCGCGAACGGGCGGCGGCCGCTGACCTGCGCACCGTCCACGTCGAAGACGTCGATCCGGCGGGTCGGCGTGTCGATGTAGTACATCAGCCGGCCGTCGGGGCTCCATCCGGTGCCGTTGCTGCAGGCCACCAGCGGCAGCACCTGGGTGGCCGTGCCGTCGGGGGTGACACGGGTGAGGCTGCCGCCGACCTCCGATTCGTCGTAGCGCATCGTGCCCGCCCAGAGCGCTCCGTCCGGCGCCACCGCCGCGTCGTTGCCGCGGCGTCCCGGCTCGGCGTCGTGGACGAGCCAGCGGAACGCCCCGTCCGCGTCGTAGAGCCCGATGCCGTCGCGCAGATTGACGACGAGGCCGCCGGCGGTCCGGGGCTTGGCCGCGCCGACGTGCTGTTCGGTGGCCATGACGGTCCGCCGGCCGTCGGCGGGGTCGTAGGTGTGGATCCGGGCGGAGAGGATGTCGACCCAGATCAGCCGCCCGGCGACCGGGTCCCAGGTCGGGCCCTCACCGAGTGCGGCGTGCTCCCGTACCGCGACGTCGAGGTGCGGGCGGCTCACAGCTCCCTCCGGTGGTGTCCCAGGCGGCCGGAGAGCGCGTCGGCGCCCTCGGCGGCGAGCGCGGCCAGTTCCGCCTCGCGCTCCTCGCTCCAGCGGATCATGGGGACGGAGACGGAGAGCGCGGCGACGACCCGGCCGGACCTGTCCCGTACGGGCGCGGCGACGCAGCTCACATCCGGGTTGGACTCCCGGTGCTCCACGGCGATGCCCCGTTCCCGTACGGAGGCGAGGGCCGCCCGCAGCTCCCCTTCGTCGGTGATGCTGTCGGGCGTCATCCCGGTCAGTTCGAGCCCGTCGAGGCGGGCATCGAGCTCCCGGGCGGGAAGGGCCGCAAGCAGCATTTTGCCGACCGACGTGCAGTGGGCGGGCAGCTTGCGGCCGGCGGCGGACACCATCCGGACCGCGTGGGTGGAGTCCACCTTGGCGATGTAGATGACGTCGGTCCCCTCCAGGATCGCCACGTGGACGGTCTCGCCGCAGGTCTCCGCGACCTGCCGGGCCACCTGCTGGCCCTCGGCGGCGAGGTCGAGCTGTTCGGCGTACCGGCTGCCGAGCTGGTAGGTGCGGACACCGAGGCGGTAGCGGCCGGGCTGGTCGGGGATCGTGACCAGGTACGAACGCGCGGCGAGCGTCGTCAGCAGCTCATGGACGGTGGTGCGCGGGAGCTGCAGCTTGCGGGTCACCTCCGGGGCGGAGAGCGTCCCGTCGCCGTGGAGGAAGAGTTCGAGTACGTCCAGCGCCCGGGTCACCGCGGGGACGAGTCGCCCCATGGTCGTGCACCACCCTCTCGTGTTCGGCATTCCGGCCAGTGACCGGCATCACGAACACAGGCTAAGCGTGGCGCGCTCGCCGGGGCAATGACGGGGTGATGTGCGGCACCTGGCACACGGGAAGGAGGGTGCCGTTCGTCCCCTTACGGGAGTAAATGACGGGCGGACCTCACTGCCACGACGCCGGCCGCGCGCACGATTCGGGCGCGCCTGCCGGTTCGGCGGGGGCGAGCAGGGTATTCGCTGTTCCATGTCTTCACCGAGCTTCCCTTCACCTCCGCCGAGATCCGCGGGCCTGCGGGGCGTTCTGCACCGGAGCGACCTGGCCGTCTTCCAGAACCTGGCCCAGCGGCACTGGCCGGCCGCCGCACCCGTACTGCCGCGCCTCAGCCGCAGCGCCAATCACGGGCTGCTGTGGGTCGGTGCCGCGGCGGGCATCGCCGCCTTCGGCGGCAGTGCACGCGCCCGGCGGGCCGCTCTGCGCGGGATCGCGTCGCTGGCGGTGGCCTCGGCCGCGATCAACACGGTCGGCAAGAGTGCGGTCCGCCGCGAGCGGCCGATACTGGACGCCGTGCCGGTGATCCGGCAGCTGAAGCGCCAGCCGGTCACCACCTCCTTCCCGTCGGGGCACGCCGCTTCGGCCGCCGCGTTCGCCACCGGGGTGGCGCTCGAATCGAAGGGCTGGGGGGCGGTCGTCGCGCCCGTCGCCCTGTCGGTGGCCGCCTCCCGCGTCTACACCGGCGTGCACTACCCGAGCGACGTGCTGGCCGGTGCCGCGCTCGGCGTGGGGGCGGCGTTCGCCCTGCGCGGCCTCGTTCCGACCCGGGGGCAGTTGCCCGCGCCGGGCCGCCCGCCCGCCGACGCGCCCGTCCTTCCGGACGGCCAGGACCTGGTCGTTGTCGTCAACCAGGAGTCGGGGACGGCGACGGCCACCGCAGCACTGGTCCGGGACGCGCTGCCGAACGCGGAAGTGGTGGAGTGCCCCCCGGCGCACCTCGCCGCCGAACTGGAGAAGGCGGCCGGCCGCGGCCGGGCACTCGGCGTGTGCGGGGGTGACGGCACGGTCAACCAGGCCGCGGCGGTGGCCGCCGTGCACGGCCTGCCGCTCGCCGTGTTCCCCGGCGGGACACTGAACCACTTCGCGTACGACCTGGGCATAGAGACGGTGGCGGACGTCTGCTCCGCACTCAGGGCCGGAAGCGCGGTCCGGGTGGACCTGGGCCGTTTCCGGCCCGGGCCGGAGGGCCCCGGCGGCGCCCACGGCTACTTCCTCAACGCCTTCAGCCTGGGCGTCTATCCCGAGCTGGTGCGCACCCGCGAACGCTGGTCCCCGAGGATCGGCGGCTGGCCCGCCGGTGTCCTCGCGGCCCTGGAAGCGCTGCGGGGGCAGCGCCCCCTGGAAGCCGAACTGGGGGGCCGCAGGCGGCCGTTGTGGCTGCTGTTCGTCGGCAACGGGTTGTTCCAGCGGGTCGGCCCGGCGCCCGGGCGGCGGCACAACCTCGCGGACGGACTGCTGGACGTACGCGTCGTGCACGGGGGCCGGACCCCCGCCCTGAGGCTGCTGGCGGCCGCGGTGGCCGGCCCGCTGACCCGCTCCCCCATCCATGCGGCGGAGCGGCGCCGGCGCATCCGCATCTCCGGGCTGAAGCCCGGCACCCCGTACGCGTACGACGGCGAAGTGGCGCACAGCCAGGGCGACCTGATGATCGACAAGCTGACGGAGGCGCTGACCGTCTACTGCCCGAGGCCCGCGTAGGAACAAGCCGGAAGCAGGAGTGACGAAGGGGCGGCCGACGACGAGTCGGCCGCCCCTTTCGCGTGTCCGCACCCCACCGCCCCACCACCCCGCACCGTCCACATCGCGAGATATCCATCTCATCATTCGGCGTGAGGGCATACGGTGACCGTACCGATCAGCGTTTTGCGGCCCGCGTACAGCGGTTCGCGTTCGAGAGAGGATGCACGGTCATGCCGAAGGAGACCGCCGTCTACACCCACGGCCACCACGAGTCGGTACTGCGTTCGCACCGCTGGCGTACCGCCGCCAATTCCGCGGCCTACCTCGTCGGCGAACTCCGCTCCGGAATGAGCGTGCTGGACGTCGGATGCGGGCCGGGCACCATCACTGCGGACCTGGCCTCCCTGGTCGCCCCGGGCCGGGTGACGGCCGTCGACACCACCCGGGAGATCCTGGATCAGGCGGCCGCCGCCGCGTCGGAACGCGGCCTGGACAACGTCGAGTTCGCCGTGGCGGACGTGCACGCCCTGGAATTCCCCGACGACTCGTTCGACGTGGTCCACGCCCACCAGGTTCTCCAGCACGTCGGCGACCCGGTGCAGGCGCTGCGCGAGATGCGACGGGTCTGCCGCCCCGGTGGAATCGTCGCGGCCCGCGACAGCGACTACGCGGCGATGAGCTGGTTCCCCGAGGCGCCCGGCATGGACGCCTGGCTGCGGCTGTACCGCCAAGTGGCGCGGGCCAACGGCGGCGAGCCGGACGCCGGACGCCGGTTGCTCTCCTGGGCGCGCGAGGCCGGCTTCACCGACATCACCCCAACGGCCGCCTCCTGGTGCTTCGCCACCCCGGAGAGCCGGGACTGGTGGAGCGGTCTGTGGGCGGACCGTACCGTCGGCTCCGTCTACGCGGAGCTGACGGTGGACGGCGGACACGCCACTCCCGAGGAGCTCACCGCGATCGCCGACGCCTGGCGCACCTGGGGCGAACAGGGTGACGGCTGGTTCATGGTCCCGCACGGCGAAATCCTCTGCCGGGCCTGATCCACCGCCCGGGTACCGGCCGACACCGCCGGCCCCGGGCCGCCCCGCCCCCCTCCGCCGAATCGATCGCACACCGCTGACCGGCCAACTACCCTGTTCGGCATGGAAATCCTGGGAACCACGCTGCGTATCTGCGTCGACGACCTGGAGGCCGCGGTGGCCTTCTACGAGGACCTCACGGCCAGTCCGGCGCTGCGCTTCGAACGCGGCGGGGTGTCCGTGGCCGCCATCAGCTGCTTCCTGCTGATGAGCGGCCCCGAGTCCGAGCTGGAGATCCTGCGCAGGGTGACCGCGACGATCGCGGTGAAGGACGTCGACGAGGCCCACGCCTCCCTGACCCGGGTGGGCGCCCGTGTCATCGCGGGCCCGGTGCCCACCCCGGTCGGCCGTAACCTGATCGCGGTCCACCCGGACGGCTCGGTCTTCGAGTACGTCGACCGCAACCGGGCCGTCTGACCCCCGGGGCCGCAGCGGGCAGCGGGCAGCACCGGGATTCAGGGTGATGGAGGAATGAGCCGGTGAGTTACAGCCTGTGGTTGATGCGGTTCGTGGACGGCCGGGCCGTCCCGCTGGACGCCGAACGGCTCCAGCAGGTGATCGCGCCGTACACGGCGGCCGGCCTGACCGACGGCTTCGCCCTGCTGACCGCGGAGGACGGCGGCGAGGCGGACGTCTACGCCGACGCCTCGGGACCTGACGGGCTGACCGGCGTGATGGTGACGCATTTCGCGAAGGGGGCCGTGCTGGACGTCCTCGCGCGGCTCGCCGGTGAGCTCGGGGCCTTCGTCCTGCCGCAGGACGGCCGCGTGCTGCTGGCGCACGAGGACGAGCGGCAGCACCTTCCTCCGGAGGTACGGCAGGACGCGACGGTCGCCCCTCTCACGGGCGAGGCGATCCAGGCGGAGATCGACCGCATCTGAAACCCGCGGACACGGCACGCATCGCCGTCGCGACGCGTACCGCCCCCCATGACCGGAGTCGTCAACCCCGCGGCCGCATGCGGAAGTTGTAGGCGTCCGGCAGCGGCTCACCGGTGCGTTCGGTGAGTTCGGCCCACACCTCGTCCAGGATCTCCGCGCCTTCGCGCAGATCGGCGACCTCGAAGCCCTCGTCGAACAGGGCGCGGGCGGCTGCCCTGTCCCCCTCCGCGAGCAGGAGTAGCGCCTCCAGGAGACGGAAGCGTCCCCGGGAGCGGACATCCGGGAGCAGGCCCGCCCAGACGGCGCGGGCACCGGCGGGGCGGCCCGCCGTCAGCAGCGCCTCGATCGCCTCCCGGCCGAGGGCCGCCGTGGCCGCCGTCCAGGCCTCGCCGTCGTCGCGCTTCGCGCACAGGTCGTCGAACGCCTCCGTGTAGTGGTCGGCCGCCCGGTCCCGCTGGCCGCTCTCCTGGGCGGCGACGGCCAGGCAGCGCAGCAGTGGCCAGCGGGACGTGGCGAGGGCCAGTCCGCGCTCCCAGCTGCGGACCGCCTGCGCACGGTCGTCGGTGTGCCATTGGGCGACGCCGAGGTGGTATTCGGTGACCGGTCCGGCGGAGGCCGTCTCCAGCATGTCGCGCCAGTGCGGGGAGACGAGGGTGGGGCCGGGCGGCGCGACGTGGCGCGGCTCGGGGAAGGCGCCCTGTTCCAGCAGTTCGAGCCAGGGTGCCTGCTGCTCGCCGAGCGTGGACTCCGCGAACGGCGTGCCGGGCAGCTTGTACCCCGCACGCCGCACTTCGAGGGCGCCCCATCCCGATCCGGTGGCGAGGATCTCGCCCGGCTCGGTGTCGGCGCAGCGGCGCCATGCGGCGTACGCGGCGTCCACGTCGGCGCGCGGCAACGCCTCGGCGAGCCGCTGCTCGGTCTCGGCACGGGCCGCGGCCCAGTCCCCACCGTGCACGGTGGCGGGGTCGGCGGCCAGCGGTCCGTACGACTCCAGCCAGCTGAACTCGCCTCCGGGCTCCAGCGGCACGTGCTCCAGCTGGGTGCGGGCGAGCCCGGCCTGGATCTCGGCGTAGCCGACCGTGCCGGGCTCGGTGAGCCACTCCTGCCAGCGACGGCCGCCGGGCCCGCTGCCCCACAGGAAGAGCTTGCGGCCGCGCAGCAGGTCGGTGGAGGTCTGGACGAGTCCGTGGCCCTGCTCGTCCAGGGAGGCGATCCACCGGCGGGCGCCGTCGGGCACCTCGTAGAAGTAGTCGGCCGGGAAGTCGCCGCGCAGCGGGTAGGTGCGGTCGACGCCCCCGGTCTCGGGCATCGGCACCCGGGTCAGCGTCCGCTCGTATCCGAAGTGCCAGGCCTCGTCGGCGGGCGCGAGGACCCGGGTGCCTTCGCCCTCCGGGACGGCGATGTTGGACCACCAGTAGACGGGTGCGGGGTGTTCGTGCGGGTTGCGTATCCGTACACCGACATGGAGGAAGTCGGAGTCCTCCGGCAGCCACAGGTCGACCTGGAACGGCAGGTCTCGCAGCCGTTCCCATTCCCAGAGGCGGACCATCTCGCCGCCGTCGGGCGCCGGGACACGAGCGGCGTGCACCGGGGCGCAGGACAGGGTGGTGTGACCCGTGGCGCCGATGTTCCACTCGATGCCGCCGGAGAACCAGGCGCCGTTGAGCGCGAAGTCGGCGGGCTGCAGCACGGGGTTGGTGTAGACGAGGTCGCGGCCGGTCGGCTTATGGAAGAGGGAGTGGACGCGCCC
Organism: Streptomyces sp. NPDC005775; assembly: GCF_042871565.1. Classification (NCBI taxonomy): domain Bacteria; kingdom Bacillati; phylum Actinomycetota; class Actinomycetes; order Kitasatosporales; family Streptomycetaceae; genus Streptomyces; species Streptomyces sp. NPDC005775. The sequence continues at coordinate 82,633 of NZ_JBIAIU010000002.1, forward strand.
GCCGAGTCCGGGGAGCACGGTGGCCCTGAGGCGGTCGTTCTCGATGACGATCGCGTCGAGGTCCGTGGCCGTGCGCTCGCGTCCGTAGCCGTCGAGGACGCGTACCGGAAGTACGGTGGCGAGGGGTTCGTGACCGAGCTGACGGGCCATGTCGCGGGGCAGCTCCGCCCGGTCCCGGTCCTCGATGACATGCATCTCGTCGAGGGGCCGCAGGGCGGGCAGCGGATTCTCCGCTCCCGTCGCCGCCGCGGGCATGGTCAGTACGGTGCGTCGTACGGTGGTGGCCAAGGCAACCTCGCTCCCTCGCGCGGGCCGCCGCAGGTCCGGGCGCCCCCCGATGACCATGGAACACGCTGGACGCCGCCCGGACCAGGGGATCGGCCGTCAGACTTCGGCAAAAGCCGCGACCACCAGGTCGGTGAGCAGGGCGCCCGCCGTGCCGTCCGGGTCGAGATCGGGGTCGTACACCGTGACGTTGAGGCCGACGCACCGGGGCGAGCGGACCAGTGTCCGCAGCAGCGGGCCCAGTTCACCGGGGAGCAGTCCGCCGTCGTCGGGGCTGTCGACGGCCGGCATGACCGACGGGTCGAGCACATCGGCGTCCAGGTGCACCCAGAAGCCGTCGAGCACCGGGCTCTCCAGGCTCTGGACGATCCCGTCCGCCAGCTCTGCGGCGCCCCGCTCCCGGATCTCCCCCACGGTCGCCACCGGAATCCTCAACTCGGCGAGCTCGGTGCGGTCCTCGTCGTAGTCGCGGATGCCGAGGACGCGCACGTCCTCGTCCCTGAGGTAGGGCCGCAGCCCCTCCAGACCTGCGAGATCGTCCTGCCCCCGGCCGGTGGCGATGGCCAGCTCCTCACCGGCCGCGGCACCGACACCGCCGCCGTTGCCCTCGTGGCGGAAGTCGGCGGACCCGTCGACCGACACCAGGCCGTACCGTCCGATCCGGCGCAGGGCGAGCGAGGCACCGAGCTGGATGGAGCAGTCGCCGCCCAGGACGAGGGGGAAGTCACCGGCGCGCACATGGCGCTCGACACGATCGGCGAGGGTACGGGTGTAGCGGGCGATGGCGGCGGCGTTGAAGACCCCGTCGCCCTCCTGCCACGCACCGCGGTCGTAGCGGGGCGGCACGACGACCCCGCCTTCGGACGCGCCGAGCCGCTGCATGATCCGCTGTTCCCGCAGAGCGCCTGCGAGCTTGTAGCAGCCCGGTACGGTGCCGGGGGCCGGGGGACGGAGTCCCAGGTTGGAGGGGGCGTCGAGCACGACGATATTTCGCATGCGCTTCATCCTGCGGGCCGTACTCTTGCTCATCAATCGGTTTGCGGAATGCGACAGAAGAACGGCGGGACACGATGGGCACGCAGCACACCTACCGAGTGATCGTGCGCGGTACGTGGAAGGGGCTGACGGACGAGGCCCGCGAGCGCCTGCTTGCCGAGGTGGAGCAGCACGGCCTCGCGGGGATGCAGTTCAGCGAGGAGGGATCGCTGACCTACGACCGGGTGCTCAAGCATTTCAGCTTCCGCTACGTGGTCGTGTCGGACGCCGCGGACGGTGAGGAGATGGCCGGCGCCATCGCCGAGGACCGCGCGGAGACGGCATTGCGCAAGGCCGGCTACGGGCACGGCGAACTGCGTTCGACCGCGACGGACATGGACACCATGAAGATCAATGCGAAGGGGCGGCGGGGGCCGGGCGGGGGGTGACGCCGGACCGGCGCGCCGGTCGGCCGAAGTGATCCGCCGACCGCGCCACCGCCACCGCGGCCACCCGCCGGAGAGCCGGTGGCGCCGGAAGTGACTGCGGCGGCTCGGCGTGTTCGTGGTCCTGTTCCCATGGCGAAAGCCCGACCGGCTCGGTCGGGCTTTCGTTTCGGAGCCCGGCCGGGCGGACGGTTACGGAGAACCGCCGCAGTACGCCGGATCGCGTTGCTCGCGGTCCCTCAGTCGGTGGCCGCCTGCCGGTGGGCACGGATGATGTCCGCGTACCGTCGGCCGCTGGTCTTCACGGTCCGTTTCTGCGTGGTGTAGTCGACGTGGACGAGGCCGAAGCGCTTGTCGTAGCCGTAGGCCCACTCGAAGTTGTCGAGAAGCGACCAGGCGTAGTAGCCGGCGAGCGGGGCGCCCTTGCGGACGGCGCTCGCACAGGCGGCGAGGTGCTGCTCCAGATAGCGGGTGCGGTCGGGGTCGTGGACGGAGCCGTCGGGGCCGGTGGCGTCGGGGAAGGCGGAGCCGTTCTCGGTGACGTACAGCTTCCGTACGCCGTAGTCCTCGGTGAGCCGCAACAGGAGGGCCTCCAGGCCGCCGGCGTCGATCTGCCAGTCCATGCCGGTGCGGGGCACCTCGGGGAGGCGGACCTCGCGGGCGTGCGGGACGGGCCCCTCCGGGTCGTCGGCGACGGTGACCGGGAAGTAGTAGTTGAGGCCGTGCCAGTCGAGGGGGGCGGCGATGACGTCCAGGTCCCCGAGCCGTTCGGGGAGTTCGACGCCGTAGAACTCACGCATGTCGGCGGGGAAGCCGCGCCCGTAGACCGGGTCCAGCCACCAGCGGTTGGTGTGCCCGTCCATGCGGGCGGCGGCGGCGATGTCCTCGGAGCGGCCGGAGGCGGGCTCGACGGTGGAGTGGTTGGTGACCAGGCCGACCTGGGCGGCGGGGGCGGCGGCACGAATGGCCTGCGTGGCGAGGCCGTGACCGAGCAAGAGGTGGTACGAGGCGCGCACGGCGGCGGTGAGGTCCGTGAGGCCGGGGGCCATCCGTCCTTCCAGGTGGCCGATCCAGCCGGAGCAGAGCGGTTCGTTCAGCGTGGCCCACTGGGTGACCCGGTCACCGAGGCGCTCCGCGACGACGGAGGCGTAGGCGGCGAGGTGTTCGGCGGTGGCCCGCTCGGTCCAGCCACCGCGGCTGTCCTGGACCCGGTCCTGGAGGGCCTGCGGCAGGTCCCAGTGGTAGAGCGTGACGGACGGCGTGATGCCGGCGTCGAGGAGGCCGTCGACGAGCCGGTCGTAGAAGTCGAGTCCGGCGGCGTTGACGGGTCCGTCACCGCCGGGGACGATCCGTGGCCAGGCGACCGACATCCGGTAGGTGTCGGTGCCGAGCTCCTTCATCAGGGCGATGTCCTCGGGCCAGCGGTGGTAGTGGTCGCAGGCCGTGTCGCCGTTGTCGCCGTTGTCGATGGCGCCGGGGACGTGGGAGAAGGTGTCCCAGATGGACGGGGCCCGGCCGTCCTCGGCGACGGCCCCCTCGACCTGGTAGGCGGCCGTCGCTGTGCCCCAGGCGAAGGAGGGCGGGAAGGCCGCCAGGTCGAGCGTGGCGGAGCCGAGGGGTTCGGGAGGGGGGACGGGCACAGGGAGCCTCTTCGTGTTCGGTGTGGAGATGATCGGCAGGGCCGGGGGCGGGGCGGCCGCGCCGGGTGTCACTTGACCGCGCCCGCCGTGAGGCCGGCGACGAGGTAGCGCTGGAGCAGGAGGAACCCGACGACGACGGGGACGCTCACCACCAGGGAGGCGGCCATCACCTGGTTCCAGTACACGTCGTTGAGCGTGGCGTAGCCCTGGAGTCCCACGGAGAGCGTGCGGGTCTCGTCGTTCGTCATGACCGAGGCGAAGAGGACCTCGCCCCAGGCGGTCATGAAGGCGTAGATCCCGACGGCTATGATGCCGGGCCGGGCGGCCGGGATGATGACGCGGAACAGCGCACCGACCGGGCCGCAGCCGTCGACCTTCGCCGCCTCGTCCAGCTCGCGCGGGATGGAGTCGAAGTACCCGGTGAGCATCCAGATGGCGAAGGGCAGCGAGAAGGTCAGATAGGTGAGGATCAGGCCCTCACGGGAACCGAAGAGCGCGATACCGGTGGCGTTGCCGATGTTGACGTAGATGAGGAAGAGCGGCAGCAGGAAGAGGATGCCGGGGAACATCTGCGTCGACAGGACGGTGACCGTGAAGGCCCGCTTGCCGCGGAAGTCGTAGCGGCTGACCGCGTACGCGGCGAAGATCGCGATGGCCACCGAGAAGACGGTGGCGGCGCCCGCGACGACGATCGAGTTCATGAAGTAGTGGGCGAGCGGGACCGTCTCCCAGATGTCCGCGTACGGACTCAGGGTGAAGTGGGACGGGATCCATTCGAACTTCCCCGAGACGTCCTCCAGCGGCTTCACCGAGCTGGACACCATCACGTACACGGGCAGCACCACGAAGGTGGTGAGCAGGGTGAGGAAGATCCGCCGGGTCCACAGGAAGGAGCGGGGGGCGGCCATCGGGGAGCGCGGCCGTCGCGTGCGCGCGTGGGTGGCCTCAGGCATCGGTGGCCTTCTTTCCCCGGCTGGTGAGCAGCAGGTAGACGCCCGTGACGACGAGGAGGAAGAGCAGCAGGAGCACGGACATGGCCGAGCCGGTGCCGAAGTTCCACGTCCGGAAGGACGACTGGTAGATGTGGAGCGAGATGAGGTCCGCGGCCTCGGGCGCCGCCTTGCCGAAGAGCACGAACGGCGTGTTGAAGTCGTTGAACGTCCAGAGGAACAGGACGAGCACCAGGACCTGGTTGATGGAGCGGAGCGACGGCAGGGTGATGTGCCGGATCTGCTTCCACATGCCGGCCCCGTCGAGCGCGGCCGCCTCGTACATGTCCCGGGGGATGTTCTGCAGGGCCGCCATGACGGTGAGGAAGGCGAAGGGCCAGCCCTTCCACACGGACACCACGAGCAGGGCCCAGAAGCTGTTGTCCCCGAGGAGCCAGAAGGCGGGGCTGTCGCCCACGCCGAGCTGGTCGTGGAGGACGTGGTTGATCATGCCGTTGTCACGCTGGAACATGAAGGCCCAGGTGATGACCGCGGCGTACACGGGCAGGGCGTACGGGACGAGGAAGAGGGTGCGCAGGATGCCCCGGCCGCGGAAGTGCTCCTGGAGGAATATCGCGGCGGCCGTGCCGAGGAGCCAGCACAGGCCGACGGACAGCAGGGTGAACTCGCACGTCGTCACGAAGGACTTCAGGAGCGCCTGCCCGACGGGGGCGTCGAAGTCGATCGCGACGGAGAAGTTGTCGAACCCTGACCAGGGGGACCCGGACCAGTTGCTGATGTAGAACTGCGTGAGCTCGCGGAAGCTCATGGTGATGCCCATGAGCATCGGGATGAGGTGGACGAGGAGTTCGAGGAGCAGGGCGGGCAGGAGCAGCAGGTAGGGCAGTGCGATGCGGCGACGCCCGGAGCGGCGCGGTGCGGGCGCCTCTCCGGGTGCGGCCTTGCGCACCGCCGGCCCCTTCGGGGGAGTGACGACGGTATGGGTCATGGTGCGGGTGCCTACTTCTTCGGCATCTGCTGCTGGGCCTTGTCGAGCTCGGCCTTGACGGACTCGTTGGTGACCGGCTTGCCGGCCGCGGCGTCGGCGAACAGCTCCTTGACCGCGGTGCCGACGACCGTCTCGAACTGCGATTCCTCGGGGACCTGCGGCAGGGCGGTCGCGCTGGTGGCGAGAGTGTCGCGCAGGACCTTCAGGGAGGGGCTGTTGAAGGCGGGGTCCTGCTGGGCGGTCTTGACCGCCGGGATGGAACCGTAGGTCTTGTTGAGGAGGACCTGCTCCTTGTCGCTGGTCATGAACTTCACGAACTTCAGGGAACCGTCGAGGTTCTTGGTGTTCTTGAAGACGGCCATGTTGATGCCGGCGACCATGGAGTTGGTCTGCGCACCCGATCCGGGCGTGCCCGAGGGAACAGGGGCGGGGACCACTCCCCACTCGTCCTCGTTCATGCCCTGGCTCTTGAACGTGGCGGAGGCGGTCTGCCACAGGACCATGCCGGTCTTGTCCTTGGCGAAGTCGCTCAGGGACTGGTTCTGGGCGTACTCGGCGTTGCCGGGAGCGACGATCTTCTGGGTGGCCATCAGATCGATGTACTGCTTGACGGCGGCCACGGCTCCGTCGGAGGTGAAGTCGGCCTTGCCGTCGGCGGTGAAGAAGTCGGCGCCGTGCTGCTTACCGAGGACGAAGACCTGGTGGATGTTGTTGGACAGGTTGGAGCCCTCGACTCCGATGCCCCACTTGCCGTCCTTGCTGAGCTTCTTGCCGGCGGCGGCGACCTCGTCCCAGGTCGTCGGCGGCTTGGCTATGCCGGCGTCCTGGAACATCTTCTTGTTGTAGTAGAGGGCGTAGGCCATCGAGTACAGCGGGACGGCGGCCGGGTCCTGCCCCTGGACGCCGGTGGAACCCAGCGCGGAGTCGACGAAGCGGCTCTTGCCGCCGACGGAGTCGAAGTTCTTCGCGTCGAAGGGCAGCAGGGCGCCGCTGGACTGGAGGGAGGCGCTCCAGGTGTTGCCGATGTTGAGGACGTCGGGACCCTGGCCGGAGGTGGTGGCGGTGAGGATCCGGTTGAGCAGGTCGGCCCAGGGCACGACCTCCAGCTTCACCTTGATCCCGGTCTCCTTCTCGAACTTGTCGAGTTCGGGCTGCAGGACCTTCTTGTCGACCTCGATGCTGGCGCCCTGGTTGGAAGCCCAGTACGTCAGCGTCTTGGGGTTCTCGTTGGATCCGGCTCCGCTCGTGGAACCGCCGCAGGCGGCCGCAGTGAGGACGAGGGAGAGGGTGACAGCGCCGGCGGCTGCGACTCTGATTCTGCGCATGATCCTGGAGTCCCTTTCAGGGAGTCGGAAGGAGTCGGAAGCCAAGGAGGGTGGGCGCGATGCCCCGCGGTCGATCCCCACTAGCCTCTTGGCTTAATTTATGGTGTGAGTTAAACCCCGGGAGAAGGTCGCGTCAAGAGGCGTCGCGGCGGTATGTTGCACACGAGGCCTAGGAAAGAGGGTGTCCGGTGAGTGTGCGCAGCGGTCGTACGGTGCGTGACCTGCGGTGGGAGAACCGCAGCGCCATATTGCAACGGTTGTATTTCGACGGCCCTCTGAGCCGCTTGGCACTCGGCCCGGTCACGAGTCTGAGCTCGGGTTCCGTCAGCAACGTGGTGGCGGACCTCGCGGCCGAGGGCCTGGTGGAGGAGGCCGGCAGCGTGGACTCCGCCGGCGGCCGGCCCCGCACGCTTCTGCGCATCCGCCAGGAGAGCGGCTACATGATCGGCGTCGACATCGGCGAGACCCGGGTGCGGATCGAGCTCTTCGACCTGGCCCTCACCGAGCTGGCGCGCACGGAGAAGCCGCTCGCCACGAACGGACCGCGCAGGGAGGACCGCTACGACGTCACCGTCGTGATCGCCCACGTCCGTGACGGCATCGCGAAGGTCCTCCGGCAGGCGGGCATCGACGCCGGGCAGCTGCTCGGCGTGGGCGTGGGTGTCCCGGGCATCGTGGCCAGGACACCGCAGGACGGCGCGATGGTCCACGGGCAGACGATCGGCTGGGACGCCGTACCGCTGGAACGGCTGTTGCGTGAGTCGGTGGCGCTGCCCCCCTCGGTGCCGTTCTTCATCGACAACGGGGCCAAGACGCTCGGCCAGGCGGAGATGTGGTTCGGCGCCGGACGCGGAGCGAGCAGTGCCGTCGTCGTGCTCTTCGGCTCCGGTGTCGGGGCGTGCGTCGTCAGCGACGACCTGCGTTCCGGACGGGCCATCGAGTGGGGCCATCTGACAGTCCGGGTCCGGGGACGCCGCTGCCGTTGCGGCGCTTTGGGCTGCCTGGAAGCGTACGCGGGAGCGGAAGCGCTGCTGGAGCGCTGGCGCGAAGCGGGCGGCTGTCCGCCGGCCGGCGCGGACGAGGAATCCGCGCTGACCGCGGTTCTCGCCGCCGCCTACCCACCCGACCCGGAGGCGGAGGCCGACGCGACCGCGCTCGCCGTCCTGGAGGAGACCGCCGAGTACCTGGGCGCCGGATTCGCCGATCTGATCAATCTCTTCCAGCCCGAGCGGATCCTCGTCGGCGGCTGGGCCGGCCTCCAGCTCGGGGCCCGGTTCCTCGACAGTGTCAAGACGTACGCCACGTCCTACGCCCTCACCTACCCGGCCGCCCATGTACGGATCGAGCTCGGCACTCTTGGGCCGGACGCCGTGACGGTCGGTGCGGCCATCCTCCCGCTCGCCGACTTCTTCGCCCGTGGAGGCCGCCGGGCGGCGGCGGAGGTCACAGAGCCGGTGCCGGCGTGGAAGAGCACGCTCCGGCAACGGGCCGCGCATTGAGCGCGTCCCGGCAGGCCCCTCCCCTCCGGTGCCGGAGCTGACGGGCCAACTCAGCGGCACGGGCGGGACGAGGGGCCGGCGGCCGTCATGCGGCCCCGTGCTTCTCCACGGCACTCACGTGGAGGGGAGCCTGCCATTCCATGGCTCCCGCCGAGCGTCCCACCATGAGCCGGAACTCCCCGGGTTCGGTGCGCCATGCCCCGTCTTCGCAGGACCAGTGCCGCAGCGCCCGCGGGGCCACGGTCACCTCGGCCGTCACCGCGTGCTCCGGGTCGGCGCGGACCGACGCGTAACCGGCCAGCCACCGGGCGGGGCGTTCCACGCTCGATCCGGGACGGGCCATGTACACCTGGACGACCTCGCGCCCGGGGCGCTTCCCGGTGTTGCGCAAGGTCACCCGGAGGGTGAACGGGGCTCCGGCCTCGGTGTGCGCCGGTGCGTCCACGCGCACGTACTCCCAGGTGGTGTATCCGAGGCCGTGCCCGAACCAGTAGGCGGGCCGACGTTCTTCGCGGAGCCAGGCTCGGTAGCCGATGTGCAGACCTTCGGTGTAGTCGAGCCGGCCGTCGACGGGACCGGTGTGTGTGACGGGCGCGTCGGCGAGGGAGGCCGCCCAGGTCGTGGGGAGTCTGCCGCCCGGCTCGCTGCGTCCGAACAGGACGTCGGCCAGGCCGGCGCCGGCTTCCTGGCCGGGAAACCAGGTGAGCAGCAGGGCGCCCACGTCGTCACGCCAGGGGAGCTCGACGGGGCCCCCGCTGTTGACGACGGCGACGGTCCGGGGGTTGGCGGCGGCTACCGCGCGTACGAGGTCGTCCTGCTGGTGGCCGAGGGACAGGTCCGTGCGGTCGTAGCCTTCCGTCTCGCTGTGTTCGGTCGAGCCGACGACGACGATCACGGCGTCCGCGTCACGGGCCGTTTCCACCGCCTCGGCCAGCGCGCCCGCCGGGTCGCGCTCCGGCGGTGCGGCGACGACGACGGTGGCCCGGCCGGTACCGGGGACCAGTTCGCGGCGTGCTACGAGGTGGACGGTCCGGTCCTTGACCAGGTGCGTCCAGGCGGTGTGCAGGGGCGGGGCGACGTGCACGATCGCCGGATCGTCCGTCTCGCAGGGGTAGGTGTCGTCGAGGACCGGGTTGCCGTCCACGCCGAGCGTCATCCTGCCGAAGCCGCCGATGCCGAAGGTCCACATGCCGGTGGTCCTGGGCCGGAGCAGGGTGCTGATCTCCACGGTGTGCGCGCCGGGAGGCAGGTCGGGTTCGAGCTGTCTGCCCGACAGACGGCGCTCGGCGGACAGCTCTCGTCCTTCGGCGTCCAGGCAGCGCAGGAGTACACCGGGTTCCTTCGACCGGGGGTCCGTGCACCTGTCGGTGTCCAGCGGCGGGGGCGGCACGGTGAGTGAGGGGCCCGGCGCGTAGACCACGCGACCGCGTCCGCGGAGGTGTGCGCGGATGCCGTCGAGGGGCGTGACGACCGCGAAGGGGAACACCCCGGCGCTGCCGCCTCCCTGGACGCGCGGCGACGCGGCGTGTTCGCCGATCACCGCGACCGTCGGCAGGGCGCCGAGGTCGAGAGGCAGGACGCCCTCGTTGCGCACCAGTACCGTTCCGGCCGCGACCGCCCGGCGCAGCAACTGCCGGGTGGGGTTGGTTCGCAGCACTGGACGGCGGCGGGGTCCTTGGAGCGCGCCGACTCGATCCGCGAGCCGGAGCAGGCGGCGCACCTTGTCGTCGATGGCCGATTCGGGGACCAGACCGTCGTCGACGGCCTGGACCAGATGCTGCGCCCAGGGGCTTCCCGGTCCTGGCATGGCCAGGTCGAGGGCGGCTCGGGCAGGTCCCTCGGTGGTGCGGACGGCGGCCCAGTCCGAGACGGCGACCCCGTCGAAGCCCCACTCCCCCTTGAGCGGTTCGGACAGGAGGGGGTGGGCCGTCATCGTGGTGCCGGCGACGCTGTTGTAGCCGGCCATGACCAGCCATACGCCGGCGTGGACGGCCGCTTCGAAGGGAGCGAGGTAGACCTCGCGCAGGGTGCGGTCGTCCATCCGGACGTCGGCATGAAGCCGGTCGGTCTCGGAGTCGTTGGCGACGAAGTGCTTGGCCGTGGCGGCGATCCCCTGCTCCTGAATGCCTCTGATCAGCGCGGCACCGGTACGGGCGGTCAGTTCGGGGTCCTCCGAGTAGCACTCGAAGTGCCGGCCACCCAGTGGTGTGCGATGCATGTTCAGGTTGGGCGCGAGGACGACGTCGACGTCCCTGCGGATGGCCTCGGACGCGAGCAGCCCCCCGAGGTCCCGCAGCAGCTGTTCGTCCCAGGACGCGCCGAGGGCCGAGGCGGAGGGCAGCAGGGCGGAGGTGCGCCGCTCGTCCCATGCTTCGCCCCGCACGCCCGCGGGTCCGTCGGAGAAGACCATGGGCCTGAGCCCGATCGTCTCCTCACCGGCTGTCCGCCAGGTCGTGAAGCCGGTGAGCAGGCGCACCTTCTGCGTCAGGTTCAGCTTCTCGATCAGCCGGTCCAGCATGTCGTCACGCATCGCTACCCGTGCTTCTTCCATAGGTTCTTCCTGGGCAGAGTCCCGGTGCGTCCCCGGTGCTTTCCCCGGCCCGCCCGACGGCGGTCCAGGGGTGAGGGGTGGGTGCGCCGAGGGCCCGGCCGCCCCCCCAAGGCGGCCGGGCCGTGTGGCGGGATGGCCGACCGGGTCAGGGCAGGCGGTACTCCGCGTTCAGTACGGCGCCGCGCTGCGGCTGGTTCTGGTCGTAGCCGCGCGGGTCGCACTGCAGACCGCCCACGATGCAGTGGTCGACCATGGCCTTGAGGGTGCGCTCCTCCCACGCGTTGAAGAAGTCGTAGTGGAAGGAGTAGCCCCGGCCGCTGGCCAGGCGGACCTGGCTCATGTCGCCGTTGACCGGCCACGCCATCTTGAACTCGATCATCGGCAGGGCGACCGGGTGGGAGGCCGGGCACATGTTGTCGTTGGTGCCGGGCTTGACGACCGGATACGACATGTGGCTCTTGTGGTCCGGCGTGTCCAGGTGCAGGCCGTCCCAGCAACTGGGCGCCTGCATACGCATGTTGAGCTGGACGTCGGGCCGGCTCGGGCAGCTCGCCGGGAAGTCGGTGTTGAAGAAGCTGTCACCGCATTCCCAGCCCTCGACGAATCCCTTGTGCGCGCGGAACTCCTGGGCGCTCTGCATCGGGCTGCCGACGACGAACCGCAGTCCCTTGGGGAAGGGACGGACACTCCGGTAGTCCGTCACTCCCGCCTTGTAGTAGATGACCTGCGGGCCCACCGGCAGGATCTTCTGCTCGCCCTTGTACAGCGAGGGCATCCAGTACGCGGAGGCGTCCGCCGGCGCCTTGCAGGTGGTGCTCCCGCCGGAGAGCGAACCGGTGGTGCTGGCCGCGTTCGTGGAACGGTTGCCCATGAACGTGTGGTCGTGGGACTTTCCGAACTGGCCCGGGTAGACGATCGGGTCGTCCGGGGCGGTGTGCGTGACGTCGCAGTTGGCCTGGAACTCGTGGAAGTAGGCCTGGGGCGGGGTGTCACCGGACGGGGTGACACCGGTGACCGGCGGGACGGCGGGAATGTAGCCGTCACCGTCGGCGTCGTCACCCGACGCCTGGGTGGACGCGGCCATCTGGTGCCCGGTGTGGTTGACGGCCGCGGCGACGGCGGGCGGGATGCCGTCGGCCGGGTCCGTGGCCGAGGCCATGGTGCCGATGCCGAGAACACTGGCGACGAGGGCTGTGCCGACGAGGAGTAGGGAGAGTCGCTTCGGACTCGATCTCATGGGGGATCTCCTGCCCATGGGGTGGTTTCGCGCGTACGCGGAGACGACACGCGCGTGGTGAGGTGGATCCGTGCGGTGGTGCCGGGGTGGCGGGGCCCTGCGGCGGGCCCCGCCACCCCCTCACGGGATGCGGCGTCGTCAGCTGTAGATGCCGAACTCGTGAAGCGAATAGCCCCACCCGGTGCCGCGTGCCGTCAGCTGCAGACGGACGTGCCGGGCGGTGACGGAGAGGTCGATCGTGTCGATGTCCCCGTTGCCCGTGGTGGTGGAGTAGGCGGGGCGCCAGGTGGTGCCGTCGTCGGAGACCTGTACCTCGTAGGACTTGGCGAAGGCGGGGTCCCAGACGAGCTGCAGCGTGCGAATCGGCTTGGCCGCGCCGAGGTCGACCTGGATCCACTGGGGATCACTCCAGTCGCTGGCCCAGCGGGTCGTGGTGTTGCCGTCCGTGGCCAGACCCGGTGCGCAGGGGCAGTCGCCGTACTGGGCCTGGTAGGAGGAGGCGGTGGTGGGCCGGTTCAGGGCGATGTTGGTGCCGGCCACGGGGGGCGCGACGACCTTGACGGACTTGGTCTCGATGCCGGCGTTGCCGTGTCCGTCCTCGGCCTGGATGTAGACCTTCCAGACGCCGAGCTTGTCGGGCGCGGTGACGGCGAACGTGCCGTCACCGGTGGAACGCCACTGGGCCTCGACGAGCCGCTTGTCGCCGTTGGCGTAGTTCCCGCTGAGGAAGATCTTGGGCGTGACCTTGTCGCCGTCGGGGTCGCGGATGTCGGCGCGCACCGTGAACTCACGGCCCGCCGGGGCCGCGGAAGCCGGGGTGACGGCCATGTTCGTGATGACGGGCGGGGTGTTGTCCCCCGCGGTGGAGCCGGTGTACGCCTTCTTCACGGCGTAGTAGGACAGCCGCTTCAGCCCGTCGGGCACGAGGTTGAACCAGATGCCGCCGAAGTCGTGTTCGAGCCCGTAGTGGAAGAGGGTCGCGCCGAGCGCGACGCCCTGGTGGCCGGTGATGCAGCCCCAGGCCTTGGTGTACCCGTCGGCCTTCTGTACGTCGGTGGGCTCGTCCGGGATGCCGTTGGCGTCGTCGGGCACCTCCCACTCTCCGGCGGGCCCGCCCTCGGTGATGATGTAGGGCTTGTTGTAGCCGCCGTCGATCCAGTCCTGGCGCACCTTGCAGAGGTTGCCGTAGGAGTTCATCGAGTACAGGTCGAGGTCGGGGGCGTTGCGCTTGTAGTACGGCCAGGCACCGGTCCAGGCGTCGGTCGACGTGACGGGGTGGTCCGGGTCGATGGTGTGGATCTTCTTGGCGACGTCGTTGACGAACGACGTGTAGGCGTTGCGCTGGGCCTCCAGCTCGGTGCCGCCGTAGCAGTTCTGCAGACCGAGGACGGACTCGTTGCCCACGTTCCACATGAGGGTGGCCGGGTGGCTCTTGTAGGTGTCGACCCACTTGGCGAACTCGGTGAGCATGTCGTTCTTGTACGTCGTGTCGGTGACGTAGTTGACGCACCCTCCGGCGCCGGGGCCACCGCCGGGCTGGAGCCAGAAGCCGTTGATGACCTTGAGCCCCTGGGCGGCCGCGGCGTCGAGGAGCGGCTTCGTGGAGCCGTCGGTGCCCCAGGTGCGGATGGTGTTGGCGCCCATGGACTTGATGTCGGGCAGGTATCTGGGCGCGTCGGCGACGGACGGCCCCCAGGTGAGGCCCTTGACCGTGTACGGCTGCCCTCCGACGGTCAGCTGCCAGTTGCCCTGGGAGCCGGTCACCTTGACCGCGCCGGCGGGGGCGGGGTTGCCGGTGCCGTCACTGCCGTAGACCTGGAACTCCCACAGGGAGTAGCCGTAGCCGTTGGCGCGAGTGACGCCCTGCATGCGGACGTACCGGCCCGAGCCGGAGACGGCGATGTCGTCCGTGCCGCCGTCGCTGCCCGTGACGGTCTTGAGGGTGTGCCAGTCGGTGCCGTTGTCGGATGCCTGGATCTCGTAGTTCTTGCCGTACGCGGCTTCCCAGGTCAGGACGACACGGCTCAGGTCCTTGCTCGCCCCGAGGTCGACCTGGAGCCATTCGCCGTCCCGGCGATCGCTCGACCAGCGGGTGCCGCTCAGATTGCCGTCGACGGCGGCTCCCGCGGCGTACGCCTCGCCTTCCTGCGAGGAGGCCGTGGCCGGCTTGCCCTGGGAGAGGAGCGTCTGTGCCGCCTGCGCCTGCGAGGACAGGCCCACAGTCAGCGAGGACGCCAGCAGGGTGCCGAGTACCGCGAGGGACATCCCTGTGCGACGCCGGGAAGGGGTGAGTACGGACGGTGGTCTGGACACGTGTGCTCCTGGCTGGTTCATGACTCCGGGCGCGGGCCGTCTGTCGGGGTGGCCGCGCCCGGCGTCTCGTGTGAGGGGGGAAACACGGTGCGGTGGTGCGGGCCCTTCCGGGCCGGGCCGCGGGGACGAGAAATCCCGGCCCGGAAGGGAATCGGAGGCCTCATCGCCGGGTGACGCGAGGCGGCCGGCGGCTCAGGGGTACGAGACGACCGTGGAGGGAACCGTGGAGGTGCCCGCGGGCACGGTCGAGGCGCCGGTGTCGTTGATGACGTGCTCGTAGTGGCCGTTGCCGCCGAGTGAGACGGTCAGCAGGCTGTGGAACTTCACGCCGGGCTTCACCGGGGCCTTGAAGCCGTGGTCCTGGCGGATGTTCGGGTCGACGTTGTAGTTGCAGTAGCTGCCCAGCCCCCACGCCTCGTGGGTGTTCACCGAGTCGTCGACGCGGTAGGCGGCGTAGCCCTTGGTGGTGCCGTTCTGGATGGCGGCCTGGTTGGGGGCGTCGTACGCCTTCTCGTTCTGGTAGAAGACCGTCCGGCCGCGCTCGCCGTACCACTCGACGTCGTACTTGTTGAAGTGCTCGACGAACAGGCCGGTGGCGAGGACGTCGTCGCCGTTGACGCGGACGCCGTAGTCGGCGCGGTTGGTCTCCCAGCCGACGCCGTCACCGTGGTCCGCGCGCCAGACCCAGGTGTGGTCGATGATCGCGTCGTCGCTGTTGACGACCACGCTGGTGGTGGCCTTGCCGGAGCCCGCACCACCGACGCGGATGTACACGTCCTGCACGGTCGTCGGGTTGGCGGCGTGGTCGGTCGAGGAGTTCTGCGGGCCGAGCTCCAGCAGCGTCGGGGAGTTGACCGGACCGGCGTCGATCAGGAAGCCCGCCAGCCTCACTCCGTCGACATCGGCCACCTTCATCGCCGTCACCCCGTTGTCCGGGATGATCGTGGCGAGACCCAGACCGAGCACGATGGTGTTCGCCCGGTTGACGTTGATCGTCCGGTCGACGTGGTAGACGCCCGGGGTGAACAGCAGGTTCAGGCCCTGGGCCAGTGCCTGGTTGATCGTGGCGGCCGTCGTGCCCGCCTTGACCACGTAGAACTTGCTCAGCGGGATCGACTCACCCTGCGGGTTGCCGTTCGCCCAGGTCGTGCCCCGGGCGTTGGTCCGCTTGGCGGGCGCGAACACCTTGTACTCGCTGCCGTCCAGGTAGAGGTAGGGCTTCTCGCGCGAGATCGGAGTGGTGTCGAGCGTGGTGTAGCGGGGCTCGGGGAAGCCGGTTGCCGGAGCGCCCTCGACACCGGAGAAGGTCTGGTTCCAGACGGAGTTGGACCAGCCGCCGATCGTGCTGTCCCGGGTGTACCACTGCTGCTGCGAGTAGTTGCCGACCTGGCCGTCGACCTTGGAGTCGGCGATGTAGCCACCACTGGCCCAGCCGTAACCGGCCGGCGCCAGGCTGAGGTCGCCCTTGACGTGCATGCGGCGGAAGGAGGAAGCCTGGGAGACGGCCCAACGGTCCGTCCCACTGACCGGGTTGACGGTCAGACCCTCCACGCCGCGCCAGAAGTTCTGCGTGGCGTTTCCGTTGAACCAGCCGGCGTCGACGGTCACATCACCGTTGATGGTCGTGTCGCCGGGCTTGAGGCCCAGCCCCGCGAGCTGGGTGTAGAAACCCACCTGCGCGTTGAGGTTGTTGTACGTCCCCGGCTTGAACAGGAACGCATGGCGGCCGGATCCGAACTGTGCCGACTCCTGCTGCCTGAACACCTCGTCCAGTCGGCCCTGGATGTCCGGAGTCGAAGGATCGATGATGTGGACGTTGGGCCCCAGGTCGCCGCCCCCCGGCAGGGTCGGCCCTCCGCCGTCGCCGCCGTACACCTGGAACTCCCAGAGGGAGTAGCCGTATCCGGTCGCCCGCGTCACTCCCTGCATGCGTACGTACCGGGCCGTTCCGGAGACCGCGACGGTCTCGGTGCCGCCCGCTCCGGTCGTGGTCGAGTAGGCGGTCGACCAGGTGGTGCCGTCCGTCGACAGCTCGATCCGGTAGGACTTGGCGTAGGCCGCCTCCCACCGCAGCACGACCTGGCTGAGCGCGACCTGGCTGCCCAGGTCCACCTGGAGCCACTGCGCGTCGGAGGCGGCGCTCGACCAACGCGTTCCGAGATCCCCGTCGACCGCGCCGGACGCCGCCGTCCCGTAGTGCTCCTGGCTGGACGCCGTGACCGACTTGCCCTGGGACAGGAGCGTGGGGGCGGCCTGCGCCGAGGTCGCCGGAACGACCGAGAGAAGGGTGGCGGCCAGCGCGGTGACAACAGCACCCGTGAGACCACGCCGCACCCGCCCGCGGGCGGGTGGTGGAGCAGTCGCGGGCATGCCAAATATGGACATGGGGAATCTCCTTGAACGAGAGAAGCGCGGGGGAGAGCGCTCTCCCGTACCTTGCCGCCCCCGTCGCGTGCGGTCAATATCCCTGACGGGACTTTCCTTCCGCCTTGAGTTAACCCTTGGTTTTCATTGTCGGAGCCTTGCGTTCCTGACCGATGGGGCACCAGGAGGCAGGCGGCCCACGCGGGGTGACGCCGGATCGGCTGTCCATGCGTCAGTCCGGCCGCCGAGGTCGATGGACCGCAGCAGACCCGGCGAGTTGACGGCGTCGAACCCGGGCGCGGGCGGACCGTCCTTGATCGCCACCCCGTCCGGGTGACACTCCTTGCGCGTTCTCGCCCCGGGGGCGGGCCGTGGAGCCCCTGACAGCCCGCCGCTATGGTGGGCCGATGTCGTCGATCAAGAAGTTCCAAGTCACCTTCGACTGCGCGGATCCCGAGCGCGTCGCCCGTTTCTGGTGCGAGGTGCTCGGGTATGTCGTACCGCCGCCGCCGGAGGGGTTCGACAGCTGGGAGGCCTACAAGGACTCGCTGCCGTCCGGACAGCCGCTGTCGGGGTTCGCCTGCTCCGATCCCACCGGCGAGGGCCCGCGCATGTACTTCCAGCGCGTCCCCGAGGGCAAGGTCGTCAAGAACAAGGTGCACCTCGACGTACGGGTCGGAACCGGACTCGTCGGCGAGGAGCGCCTTGCCGCACTCGAGGCCGAGTGCGCACGGCTGCTCCCGCTGGGCGCCGTACGCGGACAACTGCTGCTCGCCGATGACGAGAACGAGTCGTGCCTCAACATGCAGGACGTCGAGGGCAACGAGTTCTGTCTCGACTGAGCGACCGGACCGCCGTCCGTGCCGGCCCGACCGGCATGGGCGGCACAGCCGGTGAGGTGACGTGGCGCGGCGGCGGTCTCCGTCGGGCGCGATCCCCCTCACCGCGCGCCCCTCCTGCGGCTCAGGCCGTCAGATGCCCCAGCACCGAGCGCATCGCCCGGCGCACTGCCTCCCGCGACTCCTCCGTCGGGTCGAGGGTCTCGAAGGCGTGGCGGCCGTTCGGTACGTCGATCACCTCGACATCCGCCCCGCATTTCGCCGACGCGTCCAGGAACTCCTCGACGGTGGCGGCGATCCCCGGCGACTCGCGCCCCACCCGCGTGATCACGACGGGCAGGGTGCCGGCATCCGCCACCGCGTCCACCGGACGGAACCGGCCGTCCACCGGCCCCCAGGCGGGGGGCGGGGCCAGGACCGGATAGGAGGCCGCCAGGCAGCGCAGCCAGGCCGGCGGCCGCCTCAGCCAGTCCGCCGCGATCAGGCCGCCGCCCGAGAGGAACCACAGCGCGATCCGGTCCTCGTCCACCCGGGGGTCGGCCCGGACCAGCTCCACCGCGGAAGCCACGTCGGCTGCGGCGCGCGGGTAGTCGGCCGTGTCGTGCAGCCGGTGATCACACGTCACACCGACGACCTCCGCCGCGGCCGCGTACCGCGCGTACCCCTGCAGGGCCGGCCAGTCGCGCGGGGTCGGCAGGACGCCGGCGGGCACCGGGCCGCCGTGCACGAACACCAGCGCCGGTCGGGGGCCCTCCGCGTCCGGCACGTACAGATCGACCTTGCCTGTCCGCTCGTACGCAAGTGCCGGCACGTCCAGCAGGAACGGCCGCAGGTGCGCGGGCGGCTCCGAGGAACCCGGCGGCACCAGGTGGTGGCCCTCGCCCGCGGCGGCCCGCAGCAGGATGTCGGCCAGTTCGGCCGGTTGGGACAGCATCGGCCAGTGCCCGGTGGGGAGTTCGAAGAACGACACGAGGGGGTCGGCCAGCGGTACGAGCGCGGGGTTACCGAAGTCCACCTGCTGCTGGACCATCTCGATACTCGATCCGTTCGCTTGGCACAGCACACCGGTGACGGGCAGCGCGGCCGCCCCGCCCGTCAGCCGCAGCGGCTGGAGCAGGGTGCGCAGCGGCTGGGGCGAGGCGAGGTCGGTGAGCCGGTCGAGCGCCCCTTCGGGGACGCCCAGGGTGCTGCCCCAGCGCTGCCACTCGTCGCGTGCCGGGGCGGCCAGGCCCGGCCCGGCCCCCTCCGCACCGGCACGCCCGACCACCTCCGCCCGCGCGGCCGGGTCCGCGACGACGGCCAGCGCAGGCATGCCGTCCTCGCCCGGCCCGGTGTCCACGCAGACGATCCGGCCGACGCGTCCCGAGCGGCGGTCGGCGGCGCCCAGCACCGGGTACGTGCCGTAGTCGTGGCCGACCAGGACGATCTCCCGGTCCGGGCCGACGTCCGCGCTCACCGAGTCGATCAGCGCCAGCACGTCCTCGATGTGCGTCTCCAGATCGACGGCACCGCTCGCGTCACCGCGGGGCCCCCCGAGACCGGTGAGCGCCGCCATGTGCACCCCGGCCCCCGCCGAGGCCAGGTGGGCAGCGGTCCCCTCCCATACGTGGGCGCCGGTGAACATGCCCGCCACCAGGATGAATTCGGTCATGGCCCTCTCCTCCGTGATCCGTCGTCGGCGGACCGGCCACGATCGCCCGGCCGCCCTCGCCGGTACCGTAGAAGCTCCCTCAGAGGGAGGTTCAAGTGTTCACGTCGCACGACGGCCTGTGCAGCATCGGCGAGCTCGCCGAGCGTGCGGGCGTCACCGTCAAGGCCGTCCGCTTCTACTCCGACAACGGCCTGCTCCCGGAGGCGGCTCGCAGCGTGGGCGGGCATCGCCGTTACGGCCCCGACGCCGTCGGCCGGCTGCGCACGCTCCGCTCCCTGCGCGCCCTCGGGCTGCCGGTACGCGAGGTCCGCCGGGTCCTCGGTGAGGACGAGGACACGGCAGACGGCGTTCTGGAGGACGCCGTCGCGGGACAGTTGCGTGAACTCGGTTCGCAGCTCACCGCGCTGCGCTGGCGGGAGGCGGGGCTGCGGCTGGTGCTGGAGTGCCCCCCGGAGGAGCGGGCCGACCGGTTGCGCCTGGTCGGGTCGGTGGCGACCCCGCCGAACACCGGCGCGCTGGCACGGTTCTGGCGAGCCTGGCTGCCGGCACGGATGCCGGCCAAGGCGACGGCCGCGTTCCTCGAGGTGGCCGTGCCACAGCCCCCTGACGACCCCGAGCCGGCCCAGGTCCTCGCCTTCGCCCGGCTGTACGCCCTCGTGACCCGCCCGTGCACAGGTGCGGAGCGGCCCCAGCCCGAGGCGCACCGCGCCGCGGAGGCCCGGGCGTCCGCCGTTCTGTACGCGGGTCTCGCGCAGGCCTACGAGCTGGCCGGCGCACAGCTGCGCCGGGGCGGCGGGCCGCGTCCCGGCGAGGAGCTGGACAGCTTCGTGGACGCGTACGCGAGCGCGTACGGCAGCCGGGACACTCCGGCGTTCCGCCGCCTGCTCGCCGGTCAGCTCGCCGGCGACCCGCGGATCGACCGGTACTGGGAGCTGACGGCTGATGTGATCACCACTCCGGGTGACCCCCCGGAGCCGACGCCCGGCTCCGCGCACGACTGGTTGTTCGCCGCGCTGGACGGCCAGACCTCCGCCGCGACGGGCTGAAGCGCGCGGCGGCACGGCTCGGTGCCACGCGGGTCAGCGCATCTCCGCCGTGATCGCCCACCGTTCGTGGTCGCGCCAGGCCCCGTCGATGAACAGGAAGTCCGGCGAGAAGCCCTCCAGCCGGAATCCCGCCCTGCGCACCAGGGCGATCGAGCCCGCGTTGTCCGGCTGGATGTTGGCCTCCAGCCGGTGCAGGCCGAGCGGTCCGAACGCGTACCCGAGTACGAGGCCGAGCCCCTCGCTCATCAGGCCGCGTCCGGTCGCGTGGGCGAAGCCGCCGTAGCCGAGCGCACCGCAGCGGAACCCGCCCATGACGATGTTGTTGATGTTGATGAACCCCGCGATCGCCCCACCGGCCGGGCGCCCGGCCGTACCGCTCCGCTCGCACACGAGGAATCCGGCCTTCGCCGGGTCCTCGATGAGCACTCCGGCGTAGGCGGCGTACGCGTCGGGGTCCGCCGGCGGGAACAGCCAGGGGCGGTGCAGTTCCCGGCTCTCGCGGGACCTGGCGGTGAACTCGTTCGCGTCGGCATGCGTGAAGGGGCGGATCGCCGTGCGCGGACCCTCGGCCAGGTAAGTGGTGTCGGACATCGAGCCAGCGTAGATCGTCGCCGCCCGCCCCGTCGGAGCGGTCGCCCCATGCCGTGACCGCGCACGTTCGCGGTGTGCCGCGCGCTGATCCACCAGGGATTACGGGGCAGCCCGTAGTGACTGCTCGACCGCACGGTGTACGTCGTCGGCGTGGGCCTCGGGCTGTCGAACCAGCTCGTCCAGTCGGGTGCCAGTGATGCCGCGCGCCCCGTCGTCACTCCACAAAATAGTGACTCGCCGCGTCCGCCGGAGTCGCTCCCGCATGTGCGCTGGTGCGGGGCACCCGGGGAGGATCCGCTGCTGTTGCCGCAGCGTGCGTCCGGTGAACGCCGGGAGGCGGCGGAGGCGCCGGCCGCCTTCCTCGACACGTACTCGCTGGAGCCGCCGCACCGCTACCTGCGCGACAGCGGCCTGGACGACGCGACCGCCCGCGCCTTCCCGACCCGGCCGGGCTTCCGGGTCACGGCACTACTTGGTGCGCCTGCGGAAGACGTACGCCCCGCAGGCCATGCCTGCCAGGAACATCACGATCAGCCACACGTACAGCGGCATGGTCACCAGCGGGACGATGAGGCGGACCTCGACCTCGTCGGTGTTCTCCACGATGAACACGATCGACAGGACCGCGATGATGATGACGAGGATGCGGGCCGGTGTGAACGCGCCCGTGCTGCCCTTGCTGCCGCTCGACACATCCTTCGGGCTCATGTGGCGGCCCCTTCCCTGGGTCTGTGCGTCACCGCCCCCGGAGCACCATGATGACTCCGTCGGGTGGTCGGGGGGCGGTGGTGTACGACCATTCAGGTGACGGCCGTGACCCGCGCTCCCCCATCACCGCCCCGTGTCACCCACCACCGGCAGCTCCAGCACTCCGGTGTCCCCGGGAGCGCTGACGACCGTGACGGGCTTGATGCCGCGGTTGCCGAAGTACGCGCCGTCGCTGCCCGCGATCACGAATTCCAGCCGGTGCCCGGCCTCGTACCGGTGCACGATCCCCGGCAGCCGGACGGTGAAGGGGCGGGTCACATCGGGCACCCTGACCGGCGAGACGAGCCGGTTGACCAGCGTCTTGGCGCCGTCCGGCGCCACGTCGTACACCTTGGCGAACAGGACGAGCTTGTCGGAGGCGTCCCCGCTGTTCTGCACGCGCTCCGTCTTCGGCGAGACGACTTCGATCGTGGCCTCCGGGGCTCCGACCACATCGACCGCCGAGGCGAGCGGGGCGCTGGTCCAGCCGAGGTAGGTGCCCTTGGTGTCGTACGGCTTCGGGTCCGGCAGTCCGATGAGACCGGCGAGTGAGCTCTCCGAATGACTGGTGGGGAGCAGCCAGTTGGTGTACTGGCGGCTGCCGCGTGCGACCTCGGCGCGGTTGTCGACGAGCTTGCCGTCGCCGGAGAGGTACATCGTCCGCGTGAGGCCGGGGACGGCGTCCGCGGTGCCGTAGCCGCTCCGCCAGTCGCGGTAGTAGGCGAACTCGGGTCCGGTGTCCGCCGCCGGCTCGTGGCGGAGGTAGTGGCCGAACCAGGCGAGGATGCGGCCGCCGACGTAGCTGCTCTCCAGATTGCCCTGGGCCAGGTCGAGTTCGCCGTCCACCTGGCCGCCGCTGTGGCCCCACGCCTGCCAGATCATCTTGGCCGTGGTGCCCTGCGCCTTGAGCGTCCGGTACGTGGCGGTGGCCTCGTTGAGGTTGAACAGGGTGTCGGCCTGCCCCTGGATCAGGAGCGTGGGCGCCTTGACGCGGTTCAGGTACGAGACGGGCGAGACGCTGCGCGCGTAGTCGAGCATGGCGGCGGTCCTGTCGGCCGGGTAGCGGCCGGAGTTGAGGAACCGGATGGTGTCGCAGGCCTGCGCGGCGAAGTGGAGACAGTCCAGGCTGTTGAAGCGGGACGGGTCGAGGCTGGGGCTGAGGATCGTCTGCCCCTCCCCCATCAGGTAGAAGGCGTTGGTCCACTGCCATTTGAAGACACCGGCGGTGTCGGAGGAGACGCCCGTGGCCGCACCGGTGTTGTTGGGGGCGAGCGCGTAGCCGAGGTCGTTCCAGGTGATGAGCGGGACGAGGGCGTCGACGCGGGGGTCGACCGCCGCGGTGGCCATCTGGATGGCTCCGCCGTACGAACCGCCGATCATGCCGACCGTGGGGTCTCCGGGTGCGTCCTGGGTGACGAATTCGGCCCGGGTGCCGTCGTCGGCGGCGCGGGTTCCGCCGAGGAAGTCGATGAGCGCCGCCGCGGCCCTGCCGTCGGTCTTCGGATCGTCGAGCGTGATGAGGCAGCCGGACTTGCCGAAGCCGAGACCGGAGTAGACGAGTCCGGCGTAGCCGCGCGAGGCGAACGCCCTGCCGATGCCGTCGGTCGAACCGTCCGACTTGCTGCCGCCGAAGCCGTTGGTGGCGAGCACTGCGGGAACCGGGTGCTGGGCGTCGGCCCCGGCGGGGCGGTAGAGGTCGGCGTCCACGGTGCAGGAGCGGCCGCCCGCGGCCACGGTGAACTTCAGCGGGGTGACGGTGTATTCGGACGAGGCGGCCGTTCCCGCCTGCGCGGTCCCGGCGAGCGCGAGAGGGGCGGCGAGTGCGGCCCCGGCGACGAAGGCGAGTGTTCTGCGGGACAGCGGCTTCGACGACTTCGACCGGGACCGGAAGCGGGAACCGGAGACAGCACGCGACACGAGGACCTCCACACCGAGGACACCTTACCGACCGGTAAGTACTGGGCCGCGCCCATGCTGTGACACCGGTCATAGCCGTGTCAACGCCCAGGACGGTGATTCCTGAAGGCCGCTCAGCTTCCTCACATGCCCGGCTCCGTGCGGGGCCTCCGCCCACGCGCTCAGACCAGCGCCGGCACCTCGACGGTGAGGGTGGCCCGGCCGCCGTCGGCCGGGGCGTCGAGTACGGCCGGGACCCCGAGGGGGATCGTCAGCCCGGTGGGGCCGTGCCCGAAGCCGAGCTCCTCCACGACCGGGACGCCCAGCGGGCCCAGCCGGTCGGCGAGCACCGCCCGGACCTTCTCGTACGGTCCGCAGCCCGCCCACGAACCACAGGCCACCCCGGCCACCCCGTCGAGTGCCCCGGCCCGCGTCAGCTGGGTGAGGATGCGGTCGATGCCGTACGGGTCCTCGGTGGTGTCCTCGATGACCAGCAGTCCCCCTCGGGCCGTGGTGCGGGCGTGCGGGGTGGCCAGGTCGGCGGCGAGCAGGCTCACACAGCCGCCGTACGTGATGCCCCGGGCCCGCCCCGGGACCAGCGCTCTCGCGGCGTCGAGCCCCAGCGTCAGCACCGTCTCGGGCTCGAACAGGGTGGCCCGAAGCGACTCCTGGGTGCGCGGGTCCTTCAGGAAGGTCTCCGTGCCCACCATCGGGCCGTGCAGGGTGGCGAGCCCCGTCCGCAGGGCGAACGCCTCGTGGAGCACGGTGATGTCGCTGTAGCCGACGAAGACCTTCGGCCCGGCGGCCCGCATCGCCGCCCAGTCCACCAGATCGACCATGCGGTGGGCCCCGTACCCGCCGCGGGCGCAGATCACCGCGTCGACGGACGGATCGCACCAGGCGTCCTGGAGGTCGCGGGCCCGCATCTCGTCCGTACCACCGAGATAGGCCAACTCCGGGTGCGCGTCCAGTACGTGGGGCATCACGACCGGGTCGAGCCCCCAGTCGCGCAGCAGGTCGAGGCCGGGCTCCAGCCGGTCGACGGGCACCGGACCGCTCGGGGAGACGACGGCGACCCTGGCGCCCACGCGCAGCCGGGCGGGGCGGGTCAGGGGGACGAGGGTCACTTCCTCAGCTCCAGCCGGGGCACGTCGGTCCGCTCGACGCCGAACGTCTGGGCGTAGAGGGAGAGTTCGGCCTCCAGGGCGCTGATCATGGTTTCGGCGCGCCGGAACCCGTGCCCCTCGCCCGGGTAGGTGATGTAGGCGTGCGGGATGCCGCGCCCCTCGATCGCGGCCAGGAACCGCTCGCACTGTACGGGCGGGCAGATCGGGTCGTCCTCCCCCTGGAGGAGCAGGAAGGGGGTGGTGAGCCCGTCGGTGCGGCTGATCGGCGACCGCTCGCGGTAGCGGTCGGGGACCTCGGCGAGCGGACCGACCAGCGACTCCAGGTACTGCGATTCGAAGTCGTGGGTCTCGTCGGTGCCCCAGCCGGTCAGGTCCAGGATGGGGTAGATGATCGTGCCGCAGGCGTAGACGTCGGTTCCGGTCAGCGAGGCGGCGGTGGTCCATCCGCCGGCGCTGCCGCCCCGGACGGCGAGCCGCCGGGGATCCGCGATGCCCTCGGCCGCCAGCGCCCCGGCGACGGCGGCGCAGTCCTCCACGTCGACGACGCCCCACTGCTCGCGCAGCCGGTTGCGGTAGGAGCGGCCGTAGCCGGTGGAGCCGCCGTAGTTGACCTCGGCGACGCCGATGCCGCGCGAGGTGAAGTAGGCGATCTCCAGGTCGAGCACGAGGGCCGCGTGGCCGGTCGGGCCGCCGTGCGCCCACACCACGTAGGGCGGCAGTTCGTCGTCCGGGCCCGTCCGGTCGGGGCTGTGCGGCGGGTAGACCTGGGCGTGGATCTCGCGGCCGCCGGGGCCGGCGAAGGTGCGGACGAGGGGCACGGGGTAGTACGACGGGTCGACCGCGTCCTCGTGGGGGGCGCCGATGATCCGGGTGTGTCCGGTCGCCGTGTCCAGCTCCACGATCTCGTACGCGCTGTGCGGACTCGCCGCGATGCCGATGACGCGGCTGCCCTGCACGGCGAGGGTCTCGGCCCACTCGGTCCAGGGACCGGCGATGTCGACGAGGTCGCCCGTCTCCGGGTCGAGGATGCCGAGCGTGGTGGATCCCTTGCCGTGGAGTGCGGCGATCAGCCCGTTGTCCAGGGGGTGGAACCAGTTGAGCCCGATCTTCCACAGCGGCCCCGCGAACTCCTCCTCGCGGGGGCAGAGTCCGGTGACGTCGCCGCTGCGCGGATCGGCGCGGTAGAGGTTCCACCACCCGCTGCGGTCACTGGCGAACAGCAACTGTCCGCCGGTGGTCCACCGGATCTGCGGTACGGACTCCTCCGGGCCGCCCACGAAACGCCGGGCGTCGTGGAACGTGTCGTCCTCGCCGATGTCGGCGAGCATCACCTCGGTACCGTCCCACGGCATCCTCGGGTGGTCCCAGGCGATCCAGGCCGCGCGCCGCCCGTCGGGCGAGACCTCGGGGGCGGTGACGAAACGGTGGCGCCCGTCGGAGAGTTCGCGCACCGCGGACCGGTCACCGGCCGCCGAGCCGTCCAGCGGCACAGCGGCGAGCACCCTGCGCAAATCAGTGGGCCCGTCGCCGGTGAACTCCTCCAGGACACACCAGACCTCACCCGCCGCGCCCCGGCCCGGGTGCAGTCGCGGGTCGGCCCAGCGCAGTCCGCCACCGATCGCGGAGACGGGCGTCAGGGGCCACGGCGCGCTCGGCCCGTCGGGGGCGTAGGCGTACAGCCGCTGGTCGTCGAAGTGGACGAAGACGATCAGCGGGCCGCCCTCGGCGCGTTCGGTTCCGGCCCAGGGCCTTCCGCCGTATTCGATGACGCGGCTGCGGGCGTTCCACGGCGCGGGCAGTTCCGCGGTGGTGCCGTCCGCCGACCGGCGGATCAGCGCGCGCCGGCCGGCCTGGGACGGGCGCGGCTCCGTCCACCACAGCTCGTCGCCGACCGCTCCGACGTACTCGGGGCGGCCGTCGCGGGAGGCGGCAAGCGCGGCGTCGATCGGTGACGGCCAGCTTCCGTAGGCCCCAGTGGATTCCATGATCAATTCCCCCGAGTGGTTCAGGCGGTGCGCAGATAGTGGTCCAGGACCCGGACCCCGAAGTGCAGGGCGTCGACGGGGACGCGCTCGTCCACGCCGTGGAAGAGGGCCTGGTAGTCGAAGCCGACGGGCAGTTTCAGCGGCGAGAAGCCGTAGCCGGTGATGCCGAGCCGGGAGAACTGCTTGGCGTCGGTGCCGCCCGACATGCTGTAGGGCACGGCGTGGCCGTCCGGGTCGAACAGCTCGACGGCCGCGCGGAGTTTGGCGAAGGTGGGCGAGTCGACCGGCGCCTGGAGCGGCACCTCGCGGTGGTGGAACTCCCAGTCGACCGAGGGCCCCGTCAGCCGGTCCAGCGTGGCGTGGAACTCGTCCTCGCCACCGGGGACCATCCGGCCGTCGATGTAGGCGGTGGCGTGGCCCGGGATCACGTTGACCTTGTAACCGGCGTCCAGCATGGTCGGATTGGAGCTGTTGCGGACGGTCGGCCGGACGAGGTCGGCGGCCGGGCCGATTTTACCGAGGAGTTCGTCCACGTCGAAGCCGGGGGCGTCGAGGTCGGGGTGGATGCCGTGCAGGGCGGCGATCTCGGTGAGTGCGGCGCGGACGGTCGGGGTGAGGCGCACCGGCCATTCGTGCTCGCCGATCCGGGCGACGGCCGCGGCGAGCAGGCTGACCGCGTTCGCGCGGTTGACCTTGGAGCCGTGTCCGGCCTTGCCGTGCGCGGTGAGTTTGAGCCATCCGGTGCCGCGTTCGCCCGCCGCGATGGGGTAGAGCGGCAGGTTCGGCCCGGCGTGGAAGGTGAAGGCTCCCGATTCGCTGATGCCTTCCGTGCACCCCTCGAAGAGTGCGGCGTGCTGATCGGCGAGGAACCCGGAGCCGTCGTCGGCGCTGGCCTCCTCGTCCGCGGTGTACGCGATCACGATGTCGCGGCGGGGGCGGATGCCGGCCCTGGCCCAGTACCGGACGACGGCGAGGACCATCGCGTCCATGTTCTTCATGTCGATGGCGCCGCGGCCCCAGACGACTCCGTCGCGCACCTCGCCGGAGAAGGGGTGCACGCTCCAGTCGTCGGCCTCGGCCGGCACCACGTCCAGGTGGCCGTGGACCAGGAGCGCTTCCGCGGACGGGTCCGTGCCCGGGATGCGGGCGACCACGTTGGTACGGCCGGGGGTGCGCTCCAGCATCGCCGGTTCGAGTCCGGCGGCGGCCAGCCGCTCGGCGACGTACTCGGCGGCCGGGCGTTCGCGGCAGTCGCCGCCGCCCCGGTTGGTGGTGTCGATGCGGATCAGTTCCGAGGTGAACGTCACCGATTCGTCGAGCGCGAGCTCGTCGACGCTGTCCTGGGGGATGCTCGCCTCAGCCATACTGTTCCTCCACGGCGGACGACACGATGGTCGTCACCGCCTTGAACGTGCGGATACCTTCGTACATCGTCGCGCTCGTGTAGGCGACCCGCCTCTCGCCGCAGGGTGCCACGCCGGGCACGACGGTGGCCGCGGCGGCCAGGTGCTCCGCGTCGAACTCCAGCTCCACGGTGAACGGCCCGCCCTCCACCGGTGTGTACCGCCCGGCCAGCGCGGCCGCTTCCCCGGCCGCCGCACGGATGTCGGCGGCGGTACGGGCAGGGGTGCGGCAGACCGCCGCGTAGCGCGACACGTAGTCCTTGACGGCGACCGTCCGGGCGTCGGGGGCGTACCCCTTCGCGTCCACGCAGGTCAGGTCGTCGCCGGTGACGAGGACGACGGGGACGCCGTACTCCGCGGCCACATGGGCGTTGAGGAGCCCCTCGCTGGCCCTGGCCCCGTTCAGCCAGACGCCCGTGATGGAGTTGGCGAGGTAGGTGTGGGCCAGGACGCCCTCCGTACCGGCGCCCGTGTGGTAGCCGACGAAGGCGACGGCGTCGACGTCACCGTGCTGGATTCCCTCCACCATGCTGAGCGACTTGTGCTTGCCGGTGAGCATCTGGACCCGGTCGTCGAGCCGCTCCAGCAGCAGGTTGCGCATGGTCCAGTGGGCCTCGTTGACGAGCACCTCGTCGGCGCCCCCGTCGTAGAACCCGAGGGCGGCCGCGTTGACGTCCGAGGTGAACAGGGAGCGGCACCGCTCCCACTGCGGTGTGCCGGGCAGCACATCGGCCGGCCAGGTCACGCCGGTGGCGCCTTCCATGTCGGCGCTGACGAGGATCTTCATGCGGCCACACGGTACGCGTCGAAGAACGCGCAGGCCAGGGCCGCCGAGACCTCCAGAGGTCCACGCCAATGAAGGCCCCGGCCCCGGTGCGCGGCCGGGGCGCTTTCAGCCGGCGGAGGCGGTGCGGCGTTCGTGGACGCGCAGGTTCAGCGTGACGAGGTCGAGCAGCGGCGTGTCGACCGACAGGCCGCGGGCCCGTTCCACCAGGTCTCCGAAGACCTGCTCGGCCTCGGTCGGGGCGCCCTGGGCCACGTCGCGGTACAGCGAGGCAGTGAGGGGCGATCCGTCCGTGGTGAGCATCGTGGCGACGGCGTCGAGCTCCTTCTGCCGCACGGGGTGGCCGGCTGCGGCCGCGACGGCGGCGCATTCGGCCAGGAGGGCGGTCACGAAGCCCTGTCCGCCGGGAACGGCGCGGACGTCGCCGACCGTGCCGCGCATCAGACAGGTCAGCCCCGCCAGGGTGCTGATGAAGACCCACTTGCCCCACATCGCCGCGACGACGTCCGCGGACCGGTGCGTGTCGATGCCCGCGTCGGTGAGGACGGCGGCGACCGCCTCCACCCGTTCGGACGTGCCGCCCCGCTGCTCGCCGATCGTGAGGCTCGCGACGGGGGCGAGGCGCACGATGTCGCCTTCGGTGTTCAGCGTGGTGATGATCCTGGCGACCCCGCCCAGCACCGACTTCTCGCCGAACCGTTCGTTGAGCCGGGCCAGGTGCGCCATCCCGTTGAGGAGGGGCACGATCGCGGTGCCAGGTCCGACGGCCGGGGCGATGTCGTCGAGGGCCCCGTCCAGGGCGGTCGCCTTCACCGAGAGGAGTACCAGGTCGTAGGGGCCGGCGAGCCGGTCAGCCGTGACGAGCCGGGGCGTGAGCGTCTCCTCCTCCCCCAGCCCGGTGATGCGCAGCCCCCGCTCACGGAGGGCGGCGGCGCGGCGGGGACGGACCAGGAAGGTGACGTCCTTGCCCGCCCGGGCGAGCCGGGCGCCGAAGTAGCCGCCGGTGGCTCCCGCTCCTACGACCAGAATCTTCATGTACGTGCACCTTCCGCAAGCCGTGATCAGGGGTTCGGGGGTGAGGGAGGGGACCGCTCAGCCGCCGATGCGCAGGACCAGCTTGCCGGTCGACGTGCGCCCCTCCATCAGCAGGTGTGCGTCGGCGGCGTCCGAAAGTGCGAACTCGGCCGTCACGGGGAGGTCGACGTACCCGTCGGTCACGGCGCGGAAGGCGCGCTCGGCGACGGTGCGCAGGGTGGCGGGGTCGCTCGCGGCCAGCTCCAGGATCGAGAAGCCGGCCACCGACCTGCTCCCCGGGTAGAGCTCGCTCTGCCCGACGGCCCAGGGCTGTGCGCCGCTCGCGTTGCCGAAGGAGACCAGGCGCCCGAAGACGGCGAGCGCGTCGACGCCGCGGCGCAGCGTGTCCCCGCCGACGGAGTCGAGCACCAGGTCCACCCCCCGGCCGCCGGTGGCGCGGCGGACCTCGTCCGGGAAGGTGTCGCCGACGAACACCTCGTCGTAGCCGTGCGCCAGGGCGTACGCGGCCTTGGCCGCCGACGAGACCACGCCGTACACGGCTCCGGCGCCCGCGGTCCTGGCCAGTTGCCCGGCCACGGTGCCGACCCCTCCGGCCGCTCCCTGCACCAGCACGCTCTCGCCCGCCCGGAGCCGCCCGATCTCGTGCAGCAGGGCGTGCGCGGTCGGCAGCACGGTGGGGAGGGTGGCGCCGGTGCGCAGGTCCACACCGTCGGGGAGCGGGAAGACGGTCGCGGCCGGTGCGGCCACCACGTCCGCGTATCCGCCACCGTCGAGGAACGCGGCGACCTCCTGCCCGGCCCTCAGCCCTTCGACCCCGTCGCCGACGGCCCGCACCCGGCCCGAGACCTCCAGGCCCGGGACGAAGGGCAGTTCGGATACCCGGTACCCGACGGCCCTGGCCTTGAGGTCGGCGAAGTTGACGCCCGCGTAGGCCACGTCGATGGTGACCTGACCGGGGCCGGGCTCGGGGGCGGGTGTCTCGACCACGGTCAGCACCTCGGGGCCGCCGTATTCCTTGAACTCGATCGCACGCATGACGGACCGCCCCCTGGACGTAGTGTTCAACGAAAACCGAACACTCGAAGTGTAAGATATTCATCGAACACTCGGCAAGGGGCCACGGACGACGGGGAGCGCATCATGCCCAACCAGCCTGCGGGCAGCGGCCATCGCGCCGCTCCGGTACACACGGACCCCGCGGAGGTCTCCGTGCTCGGAGCCCTCTCCGCCCTCGCCGATCCGGTCCGCCTCCAACTGGTGCGCGACCTGGCGGGCTCCGATGACTGGACGCGCACCTGCGGGAGCTTCGACGTGCCGGTCGGCAAGGCCGCACTCAGCCATCACTTCACGGTGTTGCGCGGGGCGGGCCTGGTGGAACAGCGCGACACGGGTGCCAAGCGCGTCAACCGCCTGCGCCGCGAGGAGTTCGAAGCCCGCTTCCCGGGCCTGCTGGACCTGCTGCTGCGGGAGGACGACGCCTGAGACGGGAGCTCGCACGGATCGGGCACGGACCGGGCACGGAAAAGGGCCGGCACCCCGCAGTCGGGGTGCCGGCCCTTTTCCGTGGTCAGCGGCGCTTGGCGCCCTTCAACAGCTTCTCGATTTTGGCGAGTTCCTTGTCGCTGAAGTCGAGGTGACGGATCACCTCGACGCTGTTCTCCAGCTGGGCGACGCTGCTCGCGCCGACCACCGCCGAGGTGACCCGGCCGCCGCGCAGCACCCAGGCGAGCGCCATCTGGGCCAGCGACTGGCCGCGGTCGGCGGCCAGTTGGTTCAGCTCACGGAGTCGGCCGACCAGTTCCGGGGTGACCGAGTCGGCCGACAGGAACGGGCTGTTGCCCGCCGCCCGTGAGCCCTCCGGGATGCCGCGGAGGTAGCGGTCCGAGAGGACGCCCTGTGCCAGCGGCGAGTAGGCGATGGAGCCGATGCCCAGTTCGTCCAGGGCCGTGAGCAGGCCGTCCTCGACCCAGCGGTCCAGCATGGAGTACCGGGGCTGGTGGATGAGCAGCGGAGTGCCGAGGTCCTTCAGGATCCGGGCGGCCTCCCGCGTCTGCTCGGCGGAGTAGTTGGAGACACCCACGTACAGCGCCTTGCCCTGCTGCACCGCCGAGTGGAGGGCTCCCATCGTCTCTTCGAGCGGGGTCTCGGGGTCCGGCCGGTGGGAGTAGAAGATGTCGACGTAGTCGAGGCCGAGACGGGTGAGGCTCTGATCCAGCGAGGAGAGGAGGTTCTTGCGCGATCCCCACTCCCCGTACGGGCCGTCCCACATCAGGTAGCCCGCCTTGGTGGACACGATGATCTCGTCCCGGTGCCGGGCGAAGTCCGTCCCCAGCGCACGGCCCATCGCGGTCTCGGCGGAGCCGGGCGGCGGACCGTAGTTGTTCGCCAGGTCGAAGTGGGTGATGCCGAGGTCGAACGCCCGGCGGAGGATCTGGCCCTGGGACTCCGGCGTCCGGTCACCGCCGAAGTTGTGCCACAGACCGAGCGAGAGGGCGGGCAGCTTCAGACCGCTGCGCCCGGTGCGCCGGTACGGCATGTCCTGGTAGCGGTCGGCGGACGGGATGTACATGCGGGCTCCACGGGAGAGATCGTTCAGGTTCGCGACGGGGCACGACGTGCGGAGTCCAGGTTCGCGCACAACGATCCAGCAGTCCAACAGGAGATTCCGCTGGGATTCAGCGCCTATATTTCTCAATCATGGAGTTGCGCCAGCTGGAACATTTTGTCGCCGTCGCCCAGGAACGCCATTTCACCCGGGCCGCCGAGCGCGTCGCCGTGTCGCAGTCCGGGCTGTCCGCCTCCGTCCGCGCCCTGGAGCAGGAGCTGCGGACCCCGCTGTTCAGCCGGACCACCCGCAGCGTGCGGCTGACCGAGGCGGGGCGCGCCCTGCTGGTGGAGGCCGAACGCACGCTGGCGGGCGCGCGGGCCGCGAAGGACGCCGTCGACGCCGTACGGGGGCTGCTGCGCGGGACCCTGTCGGTGGGCGTGGAGCAGTGTGTGGCCGGGCTGAACCTGCCGCGGCTGCTCGCCGCCTTCCACCGCGAGCACCCGCACATGGAGATCCGGCTCCGCCAGGAGGGGACGACGAACCTGGTCGACGGGGTGGCCGGCGGCCGGCTGGACATCGCCTTCGCCGCCACGGTCTCCCCGGTGGAGTGGCGCGGCGAGCTGGTTCCGCTGGCCCGTGAGCCCATGGTCCTGCTGTGCGCGCCCGGACACCGGCTGGCCCCGGCGGACCGGGTCGGGTGGGAGGAGCTGGCCGGTGAGGCGTTCATCGACTTCCATCCGGACTTCGGGCCGCGCCGCGCCGCCGACGAGGCGTTCGCGACCGCGCGGGTGCGCCGCACGGTGGCGCTGGAGGTCAACGACGTCCACACCCTGCTGGAGCTGGTGCGCGAGGGGCTCGGTATCGCGGTGGTGCCGCACCACTTCTCCCGCAAGCCCGAGGCGCGCTGTCTGGTGGCGGTGCCGCTCGACGGGGCGGACCAGCCGTACTACGAGAGCGTCGTGGTGCTGCCGACGGCGCAGGCGATGAGCCCCGGAGCGAGGGCGCTGATGGCGCTCGTACGGGAGGGGACCGGGCCCTGAGGCGCGCTGGTCAGCCGCCCAGCACCTCGGCGACCGCCCCGTCGTCCTGGGCGACCCCACTGCAGCTGTCGCTCGCCTTCGACGTGTCCCGGGCCCTGATCGCCTGCCGCCGTGGTGCTCCTCGGCCGGGTCGAGGACGTCGCGGCGAGGCGGAGACCGGTGCTGCTGCCCTGACTGGGCGCCCCAGCGCCGGGCGGACTCCACGCCCGGGGCGGGGGCGCGCCCCGGATCAGCGGGCGGCCAGGACGAACCACCGCGCCGGCAGGTCGATCCGGGTTCCGTCGGGCAGGTACTCGGTCTGCGGCAGTACCGTGTCACCGCTGTCCAGGGTGGTCAGCCCCGCCGCCCGCAGCACCTCCGGCACCTCCGCCTCGGTGGCGCTCGCCGGTTTCAGCCCGTGCTCGAAGACCCGCCGCAGCTTCTCGGGCGGCCCCTCCGGGCCCTTCGCGGCCTGCTGCAGCACGTCCTTCGAGGACGGGGTCAGCTCGGCGACGAACGCCCGGCCCCGCTTCCCCAGCAGCGTCGCCACAGCCGCCGCGACCGCCGGCCTGGCCTCGGGTTCGCTCTGGTGGATGACCGCCCGCATGTAGACGTTCGTATCGCCGATCCGCTCACGCAGGGCGCGCACCGCGTCGCCGTCGACGAGGTCCAACTGGAGGAACTCGGCGACACCTTCCGGGTCCGCACGCCGGGCATGACCGACCGCCGCGTGCGAGAGGTCCACACCTATCGCGTGGGCGAACCGGGTGGCGAGATAGCGGGTCTGGGTGCCGTTTCCGCAGCCGAGGTCGACGATGGGGAGCGAGGCGTCCGCGTACGGCAGGAGCAGTGCGCTGTGCGGAACGGCGCTCAGCGAGGGGGCGGCGTCCCAGATCGCCTCGCCGGGTGCGTCCGAGGTGGTCGACCAGAAGCCTTCCCACGCCTCGCGATACTGCTGTGACACGTCCATGCGCGCTCCCAAGTCCGGCCGCCCCGATGCTTTTTCGTCAGCACCGGACTACCGTCCCCCGCCGCCCGGGGCAAGAGTGCGTGCGGCGTCGGCCTCGTGGTGAACGGCTACCCGGTGAACGGCGCCTTCACCAGGAGCTCGGCCGGGGGCGCGGAACGCGGGAGAGCGCCAGTTCGAACCAGACGGTCTTGCCGTGCCCCGTGGTACTCGTGCCCCATTCCCGGGCGAAGCTGCTCACGAGGGCCAGTCCGCGGCCGGACTCGTCGTACGGCGTGGCGCCCAGCAGCGTGGCGGGGGCGGGCTCGTCGTCGCTGACCTCGCACAGCAGCGCGCCGGTGCGCACCAGCCGGAGCCCGATGTGATGGACACGGCCGTGCTTCACGGCGTTGGTGACGAGCTCGCTGACCATCAGCTCGGCCGCCTCCACGGCGTCGGGCAGATCCCAGTCGAGGAGCCTGCCGCGTACCAGCCGACGGGCCCGGGCCACCTCCCTCGGATCCAGCGCCAGTTGCCACTCGGCGACGTCGTCGTCCGGGATGCCGTTGAGCCGGGCCATCAGCAGGGCCACATCGTCCTTGCGGCCGCCGCTGGGGTTCAGGGCCCTGATGATCGTGTCGCAGGCGTCGTCCATCGACGCGGCAGGATGGGCGGCGGAGGCGCAGAGGGCCGCCAGACCCGCCCCGATGTCCTGGCCGCGCACCTCGACCAGGCCGTCGGTGCACAGCACCAGCCGGTCACCGGGCCGCACCCGCACGGTGGCGGTCTCGAAGGCGACGCCGCCGACGCCGATCGGTGCGCCGGTCGGCAGGTCGAGCAGTTCGGCCCGGCCGTCCTCGGCGCGGACCAGCACGGGCGGGATGTGCCCGGCGTTGGCGATCTGCAGCTCGGAGCGGATGGGGTCGTAGACCGCGTAGAGGCAGGTCGCGAGGTACTGCTCACCGAGACGCTGGGCCAGGTCGTCGAGGTTGCGCAGCACGTGGGCGGGCGGCATCTCCATCATGGCCATGGTCAGCACGGCGGTCCGTAACTGGCCCATCATCGCAGCCGAGTTGAGGCCGTGACCCATCACGTCACCGACGACGAGCGCGGTCCGGGAGCCGGGGAGCTTCACCGAGTCGAACCAGTCGCCCCCGACCCTGCCGAGCCGGGCGCCGGGCAGGTAGCGGGTGGCAATGTCGCAGCCCGCCATGCGCGGTTCGATCTGCGGCAGCATGCTGTCCTGGAGGGTCTCGGCGACGTTCTCCTGGTAGGTGTACATGCGGGCGTTGTCGAGGACGAGCCCGGCCCGGGCGGCGAGTTCGGCGCCCGTGGTGCGGTCCATGTCGTCGAAGGGTTCGCGGCCGGGGCGGCGCATCAGCACCATGAAGCCGAGCACCACGTCTCGGGCCTTGAGGGGGACGATGAGCAGGGAGCGGTGAGTGATCAGGGGCCGCAGG
The DNA here is from genome assembly GCF_042871565.1 of Streptomyces sp. NPDC005775. Taxonomy (NCBI): domain Bacteria; kingdom Bacillati; phylum Actinomycetota; class Actinomycetes; order Kitasatosporales; family Streptomycetaceae; genus Streptomyces; species Streptomyces sp. NPDC005775. Next base: position 118,283 of record NZ_JBIAIU010000002.1, read on the forward strand.
TCGCGCTTCTCGAACTCGCCCGAGATCCGGTTGCTCAACTCCTCGCTGACGTAGGGGACGATGACCGGTTCGCCGGTGACCATGCACTGGAAGAACGGCGTGTGCTCGGGGAAGGCGATGGACTCGCCGACGGGGACGGTGTCGTCCCATCGCCCCGGTTCGTCGTTGTGCTCGACCCAGACGCGGTGCCAGATCGTCGTGACGTCCGGCGGGCCGTCCGGGAAGCCCTCACCGGCCAGGACCGCGGCGCGCAGATGCGTACCCGCGAAGTCGGTGAATCGGGGAACGGCGGCGCTGGTGACCTCGCGGATGGTCCGCTCCAGGTCGAGTGAGGTGCCGATGCGGCCGCTGACCTCGTTGAGGAACTCCAGCCGCTCGCGGACCGCCGCGTATTCGAGGTCCAGCTCGGGGCGGGGTGCGGTGTGCGGGACGGACGTGTCCCCGGCCGCGCGCTGCCGGCTGTCGGCGCCACGCCGCCCGGTGCGTCTCGGCACACCCCAGTCGGGGGTCACCGGAACCCGCTCGTGGCGACTGAACTCCAGGACGGGATAGCCGAGTTCGAGGACCTGGGAGACGATCCTGGTGGCTTCCTGGACGCTCATGCTGGGCAGGATCTCGGGCAGCCGTGAGGAGAGCTCCCGGTATCCGGGAAAGTCGGTGTGCAGGGCGAACCCGGGGGCGATCGTCTCGTCGTCCCGGCCCTCGCCCTGCCCGTCGCCCCGCAGCGACGCGGAGTCCGCGGCGAGCACCAGCAGGCGCTCGGGGCCGGGTCCGACCAGCGGATAGGCCCACCACAGCACGTCGATCCGCCCGCGGCCCGATGCGTCGACGCGGGCCCGGCCCGCCGCCGGGTAGGCGACGGTGCCGCTGAGCGAGCTGCCGAGTTCGGGGCCGAACTCGACGTACGCCGTGTCCGGCAACGGGTCACCACTCCGCCGCAACGCCCCCGCCACCGGCAGGAGTTCACCCGCCGGGCAGCCGACGGCGTCCTCCCGGGCAACTCCGAAGAGTTTCCGCGCACCGGTGGACCAGTGCGAGACGAGTCCGTCCCCGTCGACGACGACCACGGCGAGCGGCACGCGGCCCGCCGCGGTGTCGGTCTGTGGTGTCCTCTGCGGCGGCACACCGAGGTCCATGGGCGGAAGGCTCCTTCCTCACCGCAAGGTTCTGCGGTCCGTGCGTGCGTCCACGGTACGGCCCCGCGTCCGGCGTCGCGGGTCATCGGCGCAATCACCCCCGAGGGGGTGGTGCGCCCCGCGTGACCGTACCGGACCGCGCCACCGGGCCGGGGGTGAACCGGAACGGTGGCAGGTCCCGCGCCGCGCGGCCGGGGAACCTCTCCCTCAGTCCTCGTGGCCGAGCTGGAGGTCCCGTTCGGTGCGCCCGCCGCCCGCGACCTGGAGCACGGTGGCGACCGGCGGATATCCAGCGGCGATCACGGTGTACTCCCCCGTGGAGAGGTCGACGAAGCGGAACGAGCCGTCGGGCCCGGTGGTCAGCGTGTCGACCACGTTGCCCGCCGCGTCCAGGAGCGTCACCCGGGCGTCCTCGACGGGCCGTCCGCCACTCGCGCGGACGATCCCGCGCAGTACCGCGCCGCCGGCCAGTTCGATGTCCTGCCGGGTCTCCCGGGCCGCCTGGACGCTGACCGGCAGCGCGGCGGGCCGGAAGGCGGGTGCGGAGGCGGCGAGGGTGTACTCCCCCGCGACCAGTTCCGTGATCACGTACCCGCCCTCGCGCCCGCTGCGGGTGGAGGAGACGACTTCGCCGCGTACATCGGTCAGGGTGACGGCCGCGTCCCGTACGGGCACACCGTCCGCCGTCACGACGGTGCCGGCCAGCCGCCCGGCGCCGCCGAGCACCACGTCGAGTTCCACGGGCCGTTCGCCCACCGTGACGCTCACGGCCTGTGGCTGGTGGCCGCCCGCGGCGGCGATGAGGACGTACGAGCCGGCCCCGGGCACGCTCATCGCGTACCGTCCCTCGTCCCCGCTGGCACCCCTGCCGACCTGCTGCCCCTGGACGTCGATGAGGGTGAGGGCGGCGCGCGGGACCTTCGTTCCGTCGGGGTGCTGGACGCTGCCGCAGACCGGCACCCCGGAGAGGTAGCCGGTGGTGGGGGCTGCTGGATCGGTGCGGGCGGAGGGGATGGTCGCGGGGTCGGCTGCGGTTTCGGGGCTGTGGTGGGACACCAGCGGTTTCTCCTTGAGGAAGAAGGCGAAGAACAGGCCGAGCACGAGGACCGGCACGAGGTAGAGGAAGATCCGGGGCATCGCGTCGGCGTACGCCTGGATGTAGGCGTCCCGCAGCGCGGGCTCCATCGCGTGGACCAGTTGCGGCGTGATCGACTCCGGGTCGGGCAGACCGGCCCCCGAGGGCAGCCGCACGGCGAGCGCGTCGGCCAGCCGTCCGGCGAAGAGCGTGCCGAACACGGCGGCGCCGACGCTGCCGCCGATCTGCCGGAAGTAGTTGTTGGCACTGGTGGCGGTGCCGAGGTCGGCGGGGCGTACGGAGTTCTGCACGGCGAGCACCAGCACCGGCATGATCAGCCCGATCCCGAGACCGAGGACGGCCTGCGCGATGCTGCACTCGAGGCGCGGGGTGTCCGTTTCGAGCCGCGACAGCAGCCACATGCCCACCGCGGAGATCGCGCTGCCCGCGATCGGGTAGACGCGGTAGCGGCCGGTACGGGAGATCAGCTGGCCGGAGACGACGGAGGCGCCGACGATGCCGCCCATCATCGGGAGCATCAGCAGCCCGGACTCGGTGGCGGTGGCCCCGTCGACCATCTGCAGGAACGTCGGCAGATAGCTGGCGGCGCCGAACAGCGCCACCCCGACGACCGCACCGACGAGGGCGGTGACGTTGAAGATCGAGTCCCGGAACAGCCGCAGCGGGATGATGGGTTCGGGGGCGCGGTGCTCGACGGCGAGGAACAGCAGAGTCGTTCCGGCGGCTCCGGCGGCCAGCCCCAGGATGGTGCGCGACCCCCACGCGTACTCCGTCCCGCCCCAACTGGTCAGCAGGACGAGGCAGGTGGAGGCGGCGGCCAGCAGCACGGCGCCGAGAATGTCGAGACGCGGCCGGACCGAGGGCTTGGGGAGCTTCAGCACGACGGTGATGACGACGAAGGTCACCAGGCCGAACGGGACGTTGATGTAGAAGCACCAGCGCCACGAGGCGTGGTCGGTGAAGAAGCCGCCGAGCAACGGCCCCGCCACGGACGCGAGCCCGAAGGCCGCACCGATGAGTCCCATGAACCGGCCGCGTTCCCGGGGCGGTACGACGTCCGCGATGATCGCCTGGACACCGATCATCAACCCGCCGCCGCCGACGCCCTGGAGGGCGCGGAAGGCGATCAGTTCGTCCATGGTGCGGGACCAGCCGGCCAGTGCGGAGCCGACGATGAAGACCACGATCGCGAACTGGAAGACGCTCTTGCGGCCGAAGAGGTCGCCGAGCTTGCCGTAGATCGGGAGACCGATGGTCGAGGCGAGCAGATAGGCGGTCACCGCCCAGGACATCTTCTCCAGGCCGTGCAGCTCGCCGACGATCTTCGGGAGGGCGGTGGCGACGATCATCTGGTCGAGCGCCGCGAGCAGGAGCGTGAGCATCAGCCCGACGAAGACGAGCCGGATGCGGCGGGGGTCCGCCCCGTCAACGGCCGGGGCCGGGGCCGCGTGCTCCGTCACGGCGGACGGCGAAGGAGGCGGGACGGCCATCGGCACCGTCTCGGTGCTCTCCGTACCGCCGGGCTCGTCCTTCACCAGCGTGATCCCACCCACCACGTGCCGCTCCCCTCGTCGCACTGCCGCCGCCCATTTCTCGCATTGCGCGACAAGCGAGGGCAAACGTGACGAGGGGGCGCTGACGGCGCGCTCAGGGGGCTTATCCCCCGGTGGGAGCCACTACGGCGCACAACCGACGGGCCGAAAAGACCACCCGAACCGGTGAGGCCGGGGAACTCGGCCGGGGACTACTTCTCCACCTCGGCCGCGAGGTTCTGCAGCAGTTCGTCGTAGATGCGGCCAAGTCCCTTGGGGGCGAAGGTCTTCTCGAAGAAGCCACCGACACCGCCGGCGCCGTTCCACACGGTGGAGACGACGACCTTGGACTTGCCCTCACCGGCGGGGGTGACGGTCCAGGTCGTGACCATCGAGGAGTTGCGGTCCTTCTCCACGAGCTGTCCGTCGCTCGGCTCGCCGACCTCCAGCAGGCAGTCGCGCACCCGCTTGCTGGTGGCCTGGAGCTTCCAGTGGACGAGGGTTCCCTCGCCGTCGCCGCCCTCCCGGACCTCGTACTCGCTGAAGTGGCCGGGCAGCACCTTGCCGCGGACGTCCTTGTAGTCGGCCAGCGCGTCGAACACCGTCTCCGCGTCCGCCGCGATGATCCGCTCTGTCGTGGCCTCGACCTGCGCCATGGCTGTTCCTCCAGCACTCGGTTGTTCGGGGTGTGCTGAGCCAACCACCTCGGCAGCCCGGCTCAAAATCCGGCCCGGGACGAAGGGGAGAAAACGATCAAGGGAACAAGTGTTCTATTCTCGGGTCAGTGCTACCGAGGAGGCGTCCATGCGCTGGGACAATCTGGCCGATAACCCCGCCGAAACCACCAAAACCGGTACCGGTGCGTTGTTCGCCGCCGAAGCGGTGACGACCCGGACCTTCGACACCCCCGAATTCAGGGGGATCACCTTCCACGAGATCCGGGCCCGCTCGATCGTGAACCGCGTGCCCGGTGCGTCCCGGATGCCGTTCGAATGGACCGTCAATCCCTACCGGGGCTGCAGCCACGCCTGTGTCTACTGCTTCGCCCGCAAGACCCACAGCTATCTGGACCTCGACACCGGGATCGGCTTCGACTCGCAGATCGTGGTCAAGACCAACGCCCCGGAGCTGGTGCGCCGGGAGATCGCCTCCCCCCGCTGGCACGGCGCGCACATCGCGATGGGCACCAACGTCGACTGCTACCAGCGGGCCGAGGGCCGCTACCGGCTGATGCCCGGCATCCTCACCGCCCTGCGCGACCACGCGAACCCCTTCTCGATCCTCACGAAGGGGACGCTGATCCTGCGCGACCTGGAGGTGCTGCGGCAGGCGGCCGAGGTCACCGAGGTCGGCGTCTCGGTCTCCGTGGGCTTCACCGATCCCGAACTGTGGCGGACCGTGGAGCCCGGCACACCCTCCCCGGAGCGACGCCTCGACGTCGTACGCGCGCTCAGCGAGCACGGCATCGGCTGCGGGGTGCTGATGGCGCCCGTCATCCCGTACCTCGGCGACCGGCCGGAGCAGCTGCGGGAGACGGTCCGCGCGATCGCCGCCGCCGGCGCGACGTCGGTGACCCCGCTCGTCCTTCATCTGCGCCCGGGCGCCCGGGAGTGGTTCATGGAGTGGCTCGGCAGGCACCACCCGCACCTGGTACGGCGGTACGAGCGGCTGTACGCGGACGGCGCCTACGCACCCACGTGGTACCAGCGCCGCATCACCCGGCTCGTGCACGAGCTGGCCACGGAGTACGGCATCGGCCCCTCGCACCGCGGCACGGCGCGCGGCTTCCGCGAGGGCGGCGAGCCGCAGACCCCGCCGCCCGGATCCGGGCCCACCCAGCTGACGCTGCTCTGACCGGCGCCCCGGACGGCAAACGGGTCATCTCTCACCGGATCGGGTCCTTCCGTCCCTGAATACGGGGAGCATCCGGCGGGGGCTGCGCCGCGCGCAGCCGTGTTCCCCACCACGGGAGGCCATATGACGAACCGTTCAGGATTTCTGTTCGCCGCCGTCGGGGCGACGGTCGCGGGTCTGGTGACCGCGGCACCGTCACCGGCGAGCGCGGACAGCGACGCGCAGCGCGTCGCACCGCTGAAGTGGACCGCCTGCTCGACCCGGTCGTCCCCGACGCTCCAGTGCGCGACGGTGCGCTCGCCGCTCGACCACGACGATCCGTCGGGCCGCCAGGTCACCCTCGCCCTGACCCGGGTGCCGCACACGGCGAAGACGTTCCAGGGACCGCTGCTGGTCAATCCGGGCGGGCCCGGCGGCAGCGGTCTGTCCATGGCCGGTTTCGTCGCCGACTCCCTGCCGAAGGCGGTCGCCGCCCAGTACGACGTGATCGGGTTCGACCCGCGCGGTGTGGGCAGGAGCCGGCCGGCGCTGGACTGCGTACCGAAGTACTTCGACCCGGTACGGCCCGACCCGGTGCCCCACTCCCTCCGGGACGAGCAGGTCAACCGTGACCGCGCCCGCGGTTTCGCGGCCGCCTGCGGCGAGAAGTACCCCGGCCTTCTCCCGTACATGGACACGGTCAGCGCGGCCGAGGACCTCGACGTGATCCGCCTCGCGACCGGCTCGCGGCAGCTCAACTACCTCGGCTACTCCTACGGCACCTACCTGGGCGCGGTGTACGCCAAGCTGTTCCCGGACCGCGTCCGGCGCCTGGTCCTCGACTCGAACGTGGACCCGGACGGGGTCTGGTACGACGACAACATCAGCCAGGACTACGCGTTCGACACCCGCCACAAGGCGTTCGCCGCCTGGGTGGCGAAGTACGACGCCACGTACGGGCTCGGCAGCGACCCGGCCAAGGTCGAGGCGGCCTGGTACCGGATGCGGGAGGCGGTCAGGAAGCACCCCGCGGGCAAGAAGGTCGGCGCGGGCGAACTGGACGACACGTTCCTGCCCGGCGGCTACTACAACGGGTACTGGCCGGCGCTCGCCGGGGCGTTCGCGGCCTATGTGAACGACAAGGACGACAAGGCCCTGGTCAAGGCGTACGAGCGCTTCGGCGCGGTCGACGCGGAGGGCGACAACGGGTACTCGGTCTACTCGGCCGTGCAGTGCCGGGACGCGCGGTGGCCGGCCGACTGGAACGTCTGGCGCAACGACAGCCGACGGGTCCACGCCAAGGCCCCGTTCATGACGTGGGGCAACACCTGGTACAACGCCCCGTGCGCCGACTGGCCGGTGGAGCCGCTGAATCCGGTACGGGTCTCCAACCACCGGCTGCCGCCGGTGCTGCTCTTCCAGGCGACGGACGACGCGGCCACGCCGTACGAGGGAGGCGTCACCCTGCACCGCAAGCTCAAGGGCTCCAGCCTGGTCGTCGAGGAGGGCGGCGCCAACCACGGTGTGACGCTGAGCGGCAACGACTGCCTGGACCGCTACCTGACGGACTACCTGGCCAAGGGCACGGTGCCGCGCGGCAAGGGCGGCGACGTGGACGCGGTCTGCGCGAAGACCCCCGATCCGAAGCCGCCGGCCGCCAAGCTCGCGCGCCCGGCGTCCCGTACGGACGCGAACGACCGCGGCAGCACACTGCACGGGCTGCTCGGCTTCCGGGGCTGACGCCTCTGAAGGGGCGCGCGGAGTCCGCGCGCCCCTTCAGCACGCCGGCAGGCGGCTGAGCGCGTCCTCGGCCGCCTCGCCGAGACGGGCGTGGGGCAGGGCCGCTTCCAGGACGGAGCGGGCCCGCGCGTCGCCGAGCCGCCCGAGGCCCTCGACGCAGGCCAGCGCCACCCGCCAGTGCGGCTCGTCCGGCCCCAGCAGCCGGGAGAGGGTGCGCATGAGCGCGGGCACGGACTCCGGGGCCCGCAGCTCGGTGAGCAGGCGGACCGGGTGGAGGGCATAGGCGGTGCGCAGGCTGTTGGTGGCGAGCGCCGCGGCCGCCCGCGGGGTGCGGGGGTCGCCGAGGCGGGCCAGGGCGTGGGCGGCGCCGACGCAGCGTTCCGGGTCGCGGTGGTTGAGCAGGAGCACCAGCGTCTCGAAAGCGCGGCGGTCGCCGCCGCACCCGAGCCGGAACGCGGCGATCTCGCGCGCCCAGAGCGGGCGTTCGCGCTCGATGAGCACCTGGGCCAGTTCCTCGTCGTCATCGGTGACGAGCAGTCTGCGGTAGGCCGCCGACTCCCCCGCCTCGTCCGCCAGCCGGTGCGTCAGTGACCGGTACTCCTCGTCCATGACCGTCAGCGTATCGGTGGACACGCAGCGTGGCGGAGTGGACTTCGGATGTGAGGGGGGCCACAACAACCGAGGGCTGGCGCGCTCGTTACTCGCCGGTTAGCCTCAAGTGAGCGGGACACTCCCCCGCCGGTTCGGGTGGCCTGGTGACGCAGCCACCCGGAGTGTTTGTCGGTTCGGCAGCTTTGCGAGACGTGACTCCGGGACAGAGTCCGTCGCCCCTTCCCGGTCCCGGCGTGTGCTTCGCGCCCGGGGCCTGAGCACCACGACAGGCAATTCCCGCACGCCCCACGCCGGTCGGGCCCTTCGGCCCCTCTCATCGGCCGCGCGCTCCGTGCGTCCCTCAGTCGTCACTCATCCCTGGAGTCCCGTGATGGACATCCCGTTCAGCACCATTGCCGTCGTCGGCCTCGGCACCATGGGTACCGGCATCGCCGAGGTCCTGGCCCGCGCCGGCCGCGAAGTCATCGGCATCGACGTCGATGACGCGGCCGCCCGCCGGGCCGTCGCCTCTCTGGAGGCCTCCACCGCCCGCGCCGTGGAGCGCGAGCGGATCACGGAGGAGGAGCGGCGTGACGCCCTCGCCCGGTTCCGCGCCTTCTCCGACCTCCAGGCCGCGGCCGAGGCGGAGCTGGTCATCGAGGTCGTGCCGGAGACGTACGAGATCAAGCAGCAGCTCTTCCGCGAGCTCGACGCGATCGTCTCGCCCACCGCGATCCTCGCGACGGGCACGAACGCCCTGTCGGTGACCCGCCTCGCGGCGGAGTCGCAACACCCGGAGCGGGTCCTCGGGCTGCACTTCTTCAATCCGGCGCCGGCGATGAAGCTGGTCGAGGTGGTCTCCTCGGTGCTGACCGCGCCGCCGGCCGTCGAGGCCGTCACCGCGCTCGCCCGGGAACTGGGCAAGGAGCCGGTCGCGGTCGGTGACCGGCCCGGGTTCGTCGCCGACGGTCTGCTGTTCGGGTACCTCAACCAGGCCGCGGCCATGTACGAGGCCAACTACGCCTCCCGCGAGGACATCGACGCGGCGATGAAGCTGGGCTGCGGTCTGCCGATGGGCCCGCTCGCGCTGCTGGACCTGATCGGCATCGACACCGCCCGTACCGTCCTCGAGGCGATGTACTCCGCCTCGCACGACCGGCTGCACGCTCCGGCACCCGTCCTGGGCCAGCTCGGCGCGGCCGGGCTGACCGGCCGCAAGTCGGGCCGGGGCTTCTACACGTACGCGGAGCCGGGCAGCCAGACGGTGGTGCCGGACGCGCTGACTCCGGCCGAGGACGCCGGGGCGGGCGCGGGCCGCACGGTGCGTTCGGTGGGGGTCGCGGGCTCCGGGACGATGGCTTCGGGGATCGCGGAGGTCTTCGCGAAGGCCGGGTACGACGTGGTGCTCGCCGCGCGCAGCCAGGAGAAGGCGGACGTCGCCAAGGCCCGGATCGCGAAGTCGCTGGAGCGGTCGGTCACCAAGGGGCGCCTGACGGCCGGGGCCCGGGACGAGACCCTCGCCCGGATCACCGCGGCGGGGTCGCTGGACTCCTTCGACGGAGTCGATCTCGCCGTCGAGGCCGTCGCCGAGGACCTGCTGGTCAAGCAGCAGCTGTTCGCCACCCTGGACAAGGTGTGCAGGCCGGGCGCGGTGCTCGCGACCACCACCTCCTCGCTGCCCGTCGTCTCGATCGCCCGGGCCACCTCGCGGCCCGAGGACGTCATCGGGATGCACTTCTTCAATCCCGCACCGGCCATGAAGCTGGTCGAGGTCGTCCGTACGGTGCTCACCGCCGACGATGTGCACGCCACGGTCCGCGAGGTCTGCGGGAAGGTGCGCAAGCACCCCGTGGACTGCGGGGACCGGGCCGGGTTCATCGTGAACGCGCTGCTGTTCCCGTACCTCAACAACGCGATCAAGATGGTCGAGGAGCACTACGCGACCCTCGACGACATCGACGCCGCGATGAAGCTGGGCGGCGGCTACCCGATGGGGCCCTTCGAGCTCCTGGACGTCGTCGGGCTCGATGTCTCGCTCGCCATCGAGAAGGTGCTGCACGGGGAGTTCCGTGATCCGGGCCTCGCCCCCGCACCGCTCCTGGAGCATCTGGTGGCCGCGGGCTGCCTCGGCCGCAAGACGGGGCGCGGCTTCCGCGAATATGCCCGCCGCTGAGCCGGAACGCTGGGGCGGGCTGCTCGGCCCTTCGGGCGGCCCGCCCCCACAGGCGCGCTCTCCTGCACCGATGCAGTACGTTCACACCATGTCCCAGCCCGCCAGGTCCCCCCGTGTGTCCGCCGCGCCCGACGTCCCGGAGAGTGCCGCAGGCACCCGCGCCGCCGCCCAACGGCTCAAAATGCGCCGCGAACTGGCCGCGGCGGCGATGGAGCTCTTCGCCACGAAGGGGTACGAGGCGACGACCGTCGACGAGATCGCCGGTGCGGCGGGCGTCGCCCGGCGGACGTTCTTCCGGCACTTCCGGTCCAAGGAAGAGGCCATCTTCCCGGACCACGACGACACCCTCGTACGGGCCGAGGCGGTCCTGAACGCCGCCCCCGCGCACGAGCACCCGCTCGACACGGTCTGCCGCGGCATCAAGGAAGTCATGCGGATGTACGCGGCGAAGCCCGCGGTCTCCGTGGCCCGGTACAAGCTGACCCGCGAGGTGCCCACCCTGCGGCAGGCCGAGATCGCGTCGGTGGCCCGCTACGAGCGGCTGTTCACGCGCTATCTGCTGGGCCACTTCGACGAGCGCGACCACCACGCCGGCAACGACGATCCGCTGCTGGCGGAGGTCGCCGCGTCCGCCGTGGTGACCGCTCACAACCATGTGCTGCGGCGCTGGCTGCGCGCGGACGGCCAGGGCGACGTGGAGGCGCAGCTGGACCTCGCGTTCGCCATCGTCCGTGACACGTTCGGGACCGGGATCGGCGCGGGCCGGACCGCCGGGACCGAACCGGCGAAGCCGCCGGCCGCCTCGGTGAGCACCGAGGGCGAGGTCCTGGTGGCCGTGGCCCGTACCGACGCGCCGCTGGACGAAGTGATGCGCACGATCCAGCAGGCCCTCAAGGAGCGCTGAGGGGCCCTGCGGCCCCCGGCGCCCACCTTTTCGGGCGACTTCAGAGGGCCTCGCCGGTCTGCCACGGCGGCGGCGCGGAGCCCTCGCTCCAGGCTGTGAGCGCCTCCCCGTCCAGGCACAGGATCCCGCACTGCTCCGCGTAGTCCAGAGCGGGGCCTGTGTACTCGCTGGTGGTGACGCAGACGGCGATCTCCGCCTCGTGCACGGCGTAGCAGGTTCCGCCGAATCGCTGGAGGTCCTGGGAGCCGACTTTGTTGGCGGGGCCGTAGTACTTGCACTGGACGACCAGGCGCCGTCCGTCCGGGGCCGTCGCGATCACGTCCGCCCCCAGATCACCCGCTCCGCCCACGACCTGCACCTCGGAGCACCCGTCCCGCTCGCAGAGCGCGGCGATCGCCTCCTCGAAACCGTCGGGGTCCAGGGCCGCGTAGTCCGCGGGCTCCTCCTCAAGCTCCGCGGGCTGTGCCTCCTCGGGCTCCACCGGGACCAGCTCCGGTTCGGCCAGGACAACCGTGCGGGCGATGCCGTCGTCGCGGGGATGGCCGACCGGCTCGGGGGGCAGGCCCGAGGGCTCCCGGGGCGGGTCGAAGAGTTCGCGGGCGGCCTCGGAGAGCGGACCGCGCCCTCTCGGCGGTCTGCGGCGCGGCCTGCGGAGGTACAGGAGCAGGGCGCCCGCCGCGCCGAGGGCCGCGACCGGCACCACGGCCACCGGATGCGTGGACACGCCCTCCCACACGGTGCGCACCGCCAGCCACCCACCGCAGATCAGCAGGGCGACGGCGCCGAAGCCGAAAGCGGTCCTGCGCACGCTGAAGGCCTTCCTGTACCTCTCGGGACCCCGCTCTCGCACCGGTGCCGTCATCCGCGTCGCCCCGCCTGTCCGGATATGAGTATTCCAAGATCATTCATCTCTGCCGTCTGCCCCGCTCCGGGGGATCCAACGGCCGTGAAATGCGGTTGCCGGAGCCGGGGTCCGGTGCTGTGGTGTGCGGATGAACGATCGAGCTACCGCACACCGTGAAGAGCTGCTGGCCGTCTTCGACCGCGAGATGCGCGAGCGGGCCCGGCCGGACGGCCCCGGTGTCCGCGTCGAGCGCGCCGGCGACGTCGTACGGCAGGTGGGCACCGGCCACGACTGGAACGGGGTGGTCTGGTCGTCGCCGGATCTGGACTCCGTACGGGCGGACGCGGCGATCGCCGCGCAGGTGGCCCACTGCACCGGGCTCGGGTACGGGGAGTTCGAGTGGAAGCTGTACGAGCACGACCGGCCGGCCGACCTGGGGGCGAGACTGCTGGCCGCCGGATTCGTGCCCGAGGCTCCGGAGACCCTCCTCGTGGCACCGGTCGCGGAGCAGCCCCTGACCGTCCGGCTCCCGGAGGGCGTCCATCTGCGCACGGTGCGCGACGAGGCGGATGTGGAGCTGATGGCCCGGGCGCACGAGCAGGCCTTCGGCTCGGACGGGTCCAGGCTGCGCCACCAGGTGCTGGCCCGCCTGAAGGAGGACCCGGAGCATTTCGTGGGGGTGCTGGCCATGGCGGGCGACGAGCCGGTGAGTTCCGCCCGGATGGAGCTGTACCCGGGCACGGGCTTCGCCGGGCTGTGGGGCGGCGGCACGGTCGAGGCGTGGCGCGGCCGAGGCGTCTACCGGGCGCTGATCGCCCACCGGGCGGGTATCGCCGCCGAGCGCGGCTACCGGTACCTCCAGGTCGACGCGACCGAGGACAGCCGTCCGATCCTCCAGCGCCTCGGGTTCACAGCCCTGGGCACGACGACGCCGTACGTCTACCGCCCCGCCTCCTGACCGCCCAGGGAGGGGCACATCGCAGCAAAACGCCTGCCGTGTTGCTCATGCGTGGCACCCGGATGACAATTGAGGGAAATTGCTGGCACCCAGTGCCTTGCCAGCTGTCACGGAGTGCCATACGTTGAAGTCGTCCGGGCGGCCGGCGTGCTGAGACCTCACGTACGCCGGCTGTCCCCGCAAGCCAGGTGCCTGCGCGCCCGGACGCCTGCGTCACAGGCAAACCCTTCTGCTCCACAGAGCAAGCAGCACAAGCACCACCCGCCGAACCGACGGCACACCTCCACGCAACACCGCTCCCCCTGCTCCGCAGGACCCTCAAGCGTTCCCTCAGACGCCGCACCACCGGAGGCACACCGTGAAGGAAATCCTGGACGCGATCCAGTCGCAGGACAGCAGCGCCGCAGACTTCGCGGCCCTGTCCATCCCCGATTCGTACCGCGCGGTGACCGTGCACAAGGACGAGGCCGAGATGTTCGCCGGCGTCGCCAGCCGCGACAAGGACCCGCGCAAGTCGCTCCACGTCGAGGACGTCGCGGTGCCGGAGCTCGGCCCGGGCGAGGCCCTGGTGGCGGTCATGGCCAGCTCGGTCAACTACAACTCCGTGTGGACGTCGATCTTCGAGCCCGTCTCGACCTTCGGCTTCCTGGAGCGCTACGGAAAGCTCAGCGACCTCAGCAAGCGCCACGACCTCCCGTACCACGTCATCGGCTCCGACCTGGCGGGCGTCGTCCTGCGCACCGGCCCCGGCGTCAACGCCTGGAAGCCCGGCGACGAGGTCGTCGCGCACTGCCTCTCGGTCGAGCTGGAGTCCTCGGACGGCCACAACGACACGATGCTCGACCCCGAGCAGCGCATCTGGGGCTTCGAGACCAACTTCGGCGGCCTGGCGGAGATCGCACTCGTCAAGTCCAACCAGCTGATGCCGAAGCCGGATCACCTCAGCTGGGAGGAGGCGGCGGCTCCCGGACTCGTCAACTCCACCGCGTACCGCCAGCTGGTCTCGCGCAACGGCGCCGGCATGAAGCAGGGCGACAACGTCCTCATCTGGGGCGCGAGCGGCGGACTCGGCTCCTACGCCACGCAGTTCGCCCTGGCCGGCGGCGCCAACCCGATCTGCGTCGTCTCCAGTGACCAGAAGGCGGAGATCTGCCGGAAGATGGGCGCCGAGGCGATCATCGACCGCAACGCCGAGGGCTACAAGTTCTGGAAGGACGAGCACAACCAGGACCCGCGCGAGTGGAAGCGCTTCGGCAAGCGCATCCGTGAACTGACCGGTGGCGAGGACGTGGACATCGTCTTCGAGCACCCCGGCCGCGAGACCTTCGGCGCGAGCGTGTACGTGACCCGCAAGGGCGGCACGATCGTCACCTGCGCCTCCACCTCCGGCTACAACCACGAGTACGACAACCGCTACCTGTGGATGTCGCTCAAGAAGATCGTGGGCTCGCACTTCGCCAACTACCGCGAGGCGTGGGAGGCCAACCGCCTGGTCGCGAAGGGGAAGATCCACCCGACGCTGTCGAAGGTCTACTCCCTGGAGGACACCGGCCAGGCCGCGTACGACGTCCACCGCAACCTCCACCAGGGCAAGGTCGGCGTCCTGGCACTGGCTCCCACCGAGGGCCTGGGCGTGCGGAACACGGAGCTGCGCGAGCAGCACATCGACGCCATCAACCGATTCCGGGACATCTGACATGACCGGCCGTCAGAAGGACCGCCCCTGGCTCATGCGGACGTACGCCGGTCACTCGACCGCCGAAGCGTCCAACGAGCTCTACCGGCGCAACCTCGCCAAGGGCCAGACGGGTCTGTCGGTCGCCTTCGACCTGCCGACCCAGACGGGTTACGACCCCGACCACGTCCTCGCCCGCGGCGAGGTCGGCCGGGTCGGCGTGCCCGTCTCGCACCTCGGCGACATGCGGCGGCTGTTCCAGGACATCCCCCTGGAGCAGATGAACACCTCGATGACGATCAACGCCACCGCGATGTGGCTGCTGGCGCTCTACCAGGTCGTCGCCGAGGAGCAGGGCGCCGACGCGGACAAGCTGCAGGGCACCACGCAGAACGACATCGTCAAGGAGTACCTCTCGCGCGGGACGCACGTCTTCCCGCCGGGGCCCTCGCTGCGGCTGACCACCGACATGATCACGTACACGGTCGGCCGCATCCCGAAGTGGAACCCGATCAACATCTGCAGCTACCACCTGCAGGAGGCCGGGGCCACCCCGGTCCAGGAGATCGCGTACGCCATGTCGACGGCGATCGCCGTGCTCGACGCGGTCCGCGACTCCGGGCAGGTGCCCGAGGAGAAGTTCGGCGACGTGGTCGCCCGCATCTCCTTCTTCGTGAACGCGGGCGTCCGCTTCATCGAGGAGATGTGCAAGATGCGCGCCTTCGGCCGCATCTGGGACCGCGTCACCCGCGAGCGCTACGGCATCACCGACGCCAAGCAGCGCCGCTTCCGCTACGGCGTCCAGGTCAACTCGCTCGGCCTGACCGAGGCGCAGCCGGAGAACAACGTCCAGCGCATCGTGCTGGAGATGCTGGCCGTCACCCTCTCCAAGGACGCCCGCGCCCGCGCCGTGCAACTGCCCGCCTGGAACGAGGCGCTGGGGCTTCCCCGGCCCTGGGACCAGCAGTGGTCGCTGCGCATCCAGCAGGTCCTCGCCCACGAGAGCGACCTGCTGGAGTACGAGGACATCTTCGCGGGTTCGCACGTCATCGAGGCCAAGGTGGACGAGCTGGTCACCGAATCGCTCGCCGAGATGGACCGGATCGAGCAGATGGGCGGCGCCATGGCCGCCGTCGAGTCCGGCTATCTGAAGTCCGAGCTGGTCTCGTCGCACGCCGCCCGGCGCGCCCGGATCGAGGGCGGCGAGGAGAAGATCGTCGGCGTCAACATCTACGGGACGACCGAGCCCAACCCGCTCACCGCCGACCTCGACGCCGCGATCATGACGGTCGACCCGGCGAACGAGGCCCGGGTCGTCGCCGCGCTCCACGAGTGGCGCGACAACCGTGACGAGCCCCGCGCCACCGAGGCGCTGGCCGCGCTGAAGAAGGCCGCCGCGGGCACCGAGAACATGATGGAGGCGACCGTCGAGTGCGCCCGCGCGGGCGTCACCACCGGCGAGTGGTCCTGGGCCCTGCGCGACGTGTTCGGCGAGTTCCGCGCACCGACCGGGGTGTCGTCCGCCCCGGTCGCGGTGACCGCTGAGGCGGGCACCCCGCTCGCCGTCGTACGCGAGAAGGTCGCCCGGACCGCCGGGGAACTGGGCGCGGGCCGGCTGCGGCTGCTCGTGGGCAAGCCCGGTCTCGACGGGCACTCCAACGGGGCCGAGCAGATCGCCGTACGCGCCCGTGACGCCGGCTTCGAGGTCGTCTACCAGGGCATCCGCCTCACGCCCGAACAGATCGTCTCGGCTGCCGTCTCCGAGGACGTGCACTGCGTCGGCCTGTCGATCCTGTCCGGCTCGCACGCCGAGCTGGTGCCGGACGTACTGAACCGGCTGCGCCGCACCGGCGCCGGCGACATCCCGGTGATCGCGGGCGGGATCATTCCCCCGGCCGACGCCGAGGCCCTGATCAAGGCCGGTGTCGCCGCCGTATTCACCCCGAAGGACTTCGGCATCACGGAGATCATCGGCCGTATCGTCGACGAGATCCGGAAAGCGAACAAGCTCGACCCTCTGGAGGTCCCCGCATGACCACGCCCGTGAACCGCCCTCCCGTCTCCCACCACCACCCTCAAGAGACGTCCCCGCGGGACGGCACCTCACGTCTGCGTCCGCGCCGCTCCTGCCTGGCCGTGCCCGGCTCGAACCCGCGGTTCCTGGAGAAGGCCCAGGGCCTCCCGGCGGACCAGGTCTTCCTGGACCTGGAGGACGCCTGCGCGCCGCTCGCCAAGGAGGGCGCCCGGCACCACATCGTCGACGCGCTGAACAACGGCGACTGGACGGGCAAGACCCGGGTCGTGCGGGTCAACGACTGGACGACGCACTGGACGTACCGCGACGTCATCACGGTCGTCGAGGGCGCGGGGCCGAACCTCGACTGCATCATGCTGCCGAAGGTCCAGGACGCCCAGCAGGTCGTCGCGCTGGACCTGCTGCTCACCCAGATCGAGAAGACGATGGGCTTCGAGGTCGGGAAGATCGGCATCGAGGCGCAGATCGAGAACGCCAAGGGCCTCGTCAACATCGACGACATCGCCGCCGCCTCTCCCCGCCTGGAGACCCTGATCTTCGGCCCGGCCGACTTCATGGCGTCGATCAACATGAAGACCCTGGTCGTCGGCCAGCAGCCGCCCGGGTACGGCGCGGACGCGTACCACTACATCCTGATGCGCATCCTGATGGCGGCCCGTACGCACGACCTCCAGGCGATCGACGGCCCGTTCCTCCAGATCCGCGACGTGGACGCCTACCGCGAGGTCGCCGGCCGTGCCGCAGCGCTCGGCTTCGACGGCAAGTGGGTGCTGCACCCCGGTCAGGTCGACGCGGCCAACGAGGTGTTCTCCCCCGCGCAGGAGGACTACGACCACGCCGAGCTCATCCTCGACGCCTACGACTGGTGCACCTCCGAGGAGGGCGGCAAGAAGGGCTCCGCGATGCTCGGCGACGAGATGATCGACGAGGCCAGCCGCAAGATGGCCCTGGTCATCGCGGGCAAGGGCCGTGCAGCCGGCATGCAGCGCACCTCCAAGTTCGAAGCGCCGGAGGCCTGATCATGCAGTTCGGACGCACGTACGAGGAATTCGAGGTCGGTGCGGTCTACAAGCACTGGCCCGGAAAGACCGTCACCGAATACGACGATCACCTTTTCTGCCTGCTGACCATGAATCACCACCCGCTGCACATGGACGGCAACTACGCCGAGAAGACGACCGACTTCGGCAGGAACGTTGTCGTCGGCAACTACATCTACTCGCTGTTGCTGGGCATGTCGGTCCCGGACGTCTCCGGAAAGGCGATCGCCAATCTGGAGGTCGAGTCACTGAAGCACGTGGCGCCGACCTTCCACGGCGACACGATCTACGGCGAGACCACCGTTCTGGACAAGACGCCGTCACGGTCCAAGAGCGACCGCGGAATCGTTTATGTGGAGACCAAGGGCTACAAGCAGGACGGCACGCTCGTCTGCGTGTTCCGCCGCAAGGTCATGGTTCCCACCGAGACGTACATCAAGGAGCGGGGCGGCGAGCAGCCCGGCCGCCCGGAGCTGAAGCAGCCTTCGCCTTCGCAGAAGAACGTGGAGAAGTAGCCATGACGCGACTCGCCCAGACGGCCGGTCTCAACGACGTCCAGCAGGAAATCCTCTCCACGGTCCGGGATTTCGTCGACAAGGAGATCATTCCGGTCGCGACCCAGCTGGAGCACCGCGACGAGTACCCGTCCGAGATCGTCGAGGGGCTCAAGGAACTCGGCCTGTTCGGGCTGATGATTCCCGAGGAGTACGGGGGTCTGGGTGAGTCGCTCCTCACGTACGCGCTGTGCGTGGAGGAGATCGCCCGCGGCTGGATGAGCGTGTCGGGGATCATCAACACGCACTTCATCGTGGCGTACATGCTCAAGCAGCACGGCACGCAGGAGCAGAGGGACACCTTCCTGCCCCGGATGGCGCTGGGCGAGGTCCGCGGCGCCTTCTCGATGTCCGAGCCGGCGCTGGGCTCCGACGTCTCGGCGATCAGCTCCAAGGGCGTCAAGGACGGCGAGGAGTACGTCCTCGACGGCCAGAAGATGTGGCTGACGAACGGCGGCACCTCCTCGCTCGTCGCGGTCCTGTGCCGGAGTGACGAAGGACACCCCGAGGGCACACCGCCGCACAAGTCGATGACGACCTTCCTGGTGGAGAAGGAGCCCGGATTCGGCGAGGTCCGGCCCGGTCTCACCATCCCGGGAAAGATCGACAAGATGGGCTACAAGGGCGTCGACACCACCGAACTCATCATGGACGGACTACGCATTCCGGCCAATCGTGTGCTGGGCGGCACCACGGGCCGAGGGTTTTACCAAATGATGGACGGAGTGGAGGTCGGCCGCGTGAATGTGGCTGCGCGTGGTTGCGGCGTTGCGCAGCGTGCATTCGAACTGGGTGTTTCCTACGCGCAGCAGCGCAGCACCTTCGGAAAACCGATCGCCCAGCACCAGGCGATCCAGTTCAAGCTGGCCGAAATGGCCACCAAGGTCGAGGCCGCGCATGCGATGATGGTAAATGCAGCGCGCAAAAAGGACTCCGGGGAGCGAAACGACCTGGAGGCAGGGATGGCGAAGTACCTCGCCTCCGAGTACTGCAAGGAAGTCGTCGAGGACGCCTTCCGTATCCACGGCGGTTACGGCTTCTCCAAGGAGTACGAGATCGAGCGCCTCTACCGTGAGGCCCCGATGCTGCTGATCGGTGAAGGTACCGCCGAGATCCAGAAAATGATCATCGGGCGCCGACTCCTCGAGGAGTACCGCTTGCAGGGGTGATTGTCCCTTTCGAGGTGATTTAGCCGCGAAGAAGATCACACCCTGTCATCCTCATCCGGTGCCTTCCAGACGTCCGACTCGGCTGCTGGCTTGCCCAGTTGCGGTCCGCAACCGATAACATCGCCGGAAAAGCCGCCGTCCCCCGTTGCCAGCGCGGCATCATCCGCTACGAAGGTCATCCATGCCCGACAGCCTTACCTCTGCACCACGCGGCGGGGTCCGCCTCGCACGCGGAGCTTCGCCGTGGCTCCTGCCGACCGTCGCCACCGCCGCACTCAGCCTGTCCCGCGCCCGCAAGTCCGGGCGCTGGGCGGCGGTGGCCGTGCCCACCACCGCGCTCGCGGCGGGCATGCTGTGGTTCTTCCGCGACCCCGAGCGCGAGATCACCCAGGGGCGCGTCATCTCACCGGCCGACGGCGTGGTGCAGAGCATCATGCCGTGGAAGGACGGACGCACCCGCGTCGCGATCTTCATGAGCCCGCTGAACGTGCACGTCAACCGCGCACCGCTGGCCGGCACGGTGACATCGGTGGAGCACATCCCCGGTGGGTTCGTCCCGGCGTTCAACAAGGAGAGCGAGAACAACGAGCGCGTTGTCTGGCACTTCGACACCGAGCTCGGTGACATCGAGATGGTGCAGATCGCAGGTGCGGTCGCCCGTCGCATCGTCCCCTACCTCCCGCAGGGCACGAAGGTGGACCAGGGCGAGCGCATCGGCCTGATCCGCTTCGGCTCCCGGGTCGACATCTACCTTCCGGAAGGTATCGATGTCGCGGTCGAGGTCGGCCAGGCCACCACCGCGGGGGTGACTCGAATTGACCGTGATTGATCCCGACACACAGGCCGGCTGGGTGCCGGAGGCCGACGCCGAGGACGACGCCGAGGACATGCCGCTCTCGATGCGGCTGTCGATAGCGGACACCCTCACTCTCGGTAACGCCACGTGCGGATTCATGGCGGTGTACTTCACCACCACGGGGATCCTCATCCCGCACCTCACGGGCAGCGACGAGAGCGGCATGGCGCGGCACTCCGCGGCCACCGCCGTGATCCTCATGCTCATGGCAGCCATCTTCGACCTGTTCGACGGACTCGTGGCCCGCAAGCTGCGTTCCTCGCCGATGGGTGCCGAGCTGGACAACCTCTCGGACCTGGTCAGCTTCGGGCTCGCCCCGGCGTACTTCGTCCTCGTGTACGGCATGGTCGCGGACGACGCACACCAGCGGGTCTCGGCGCTCGCGGCGATCGTGGTGCTGCTGGCGGTGGTGCTCAGGCTTGCGCGCTTCTCCTGCGTGACGCTGAAGGACGGCATGTTCCAGGGCATGCCGAGCCCCTTCGGAGCGCTCACGGTCATCTCGATCGTGCTCCTGGAGCTGCCCTTCGTGCCGACGCTGCTCGCGATCATCGGAGTGGCGTGGCTGATGGTCAGCCGGGTCGAGTACCCGAAGCCGCGGGGCGTCCTCGCGGTGGCGATGCTCGGCTGGATCGTGGCCGCGATGGGTCTGCTGGCCGCGTGGGCGTTCGACGCCCCGGGCGGTCAGCTCCTGCTGCAGACCGGCTGCGCGCTCCAGGTGGTCCTGGGGGCGGTCATCCCGCTCTTCGCGACCGCCCGCCGGGTGAACACCTTCCGCGACAACCGACGCGAGGCACGGGCAGCCCAGCTCCCGTAGTCACGTACCGCACAGCATGCACGAGGGCCCGGATGCTCCCCAGCATCCGGGCCCTCGTGCATGCCTGTCCCGGCTTCGTCGGCACGTCGGATCGACGGCGGGAAAGCAGTCGCCACATTCCGGGCCGCGCAGATCTGCTGTACCCGAGGGCGACTCCCCCTTCAGCTCGTCCTTCGGTTCCGGATTCTCCCGGGGAATTCACCGCTATGCGGACGGTCGCCTTTCCGCTTTCGCGTTCTCGGGTGGCGGTCGGGCACCCGGACGCCATTTCCGCACCATTCCGCTCACGGCCGCGTGAGAGTGTCCGGATAGGTCGGCCGAAGGCCATGGCGGATCCGATCGGTGCCATTGCATCCGAACCGGTTGACGCCGGTCAGCAGACCTCGTGACCGTTCTCTTCGGCGATGCGATCGGCGTCTGCGTGCAGCCGGTCCGCGCCGGTCGCGGCCGCGGTACGGAATGCCGTCCGGGTTCCGCTTGAGCCCCTGCCCCGGTGCCTGGGGAAACCTCGCCGGTATGGCGAATCTGCTGTGCCGCAGCCGGGCCCGATAAGGCGAACAGCGTGACACCGGCTGACCGCGCGTTCCTCACGGCTCCCCTTCGCCCGCGACTGAAGGACTCCATTACCTGTCGTCTTTCGGGTGCGGAGTGGAAAAGGCGTAGAGCGCGCCCGAGCCCTTGCGCGTGAAGCCGGCGCACCGGCGCACTGGGGACCGCGGGGGCGGCACCCTCGAGCCCGCAGGCCGAGGAGGCCCGACCAACCCGCCCAGAACACCAGATTCTCACAGCGTTTCGTCGCGAATTTGAGCATCGCAAGCAGAATCTTGCGCAGCAGCGTGGACTTCCTTGCGTCACTGCTCCTAGCCTGTGGGCGTCCGAAGAGCCCCCACGAGCCGCAAGGACGACTGAAACGTGACCCCACCACCCCGACGCCAGTTGCTCAGACGATCCATATCCGCCTCTCTCTCGCTGGCGATCGCCGCGTTCGGCACCGCCGCCGCCGTTGTCCTGTCCAGCGCGCCCGCCGCCCAGGCTGCGGGTGTGCCCGCCCCCTCGCCGGTGGCGGTCCCCGGTCGCGGTGCGACCGTTCCGTTCAAGGAGCAGGAAGCCGAGTACGCCGCCACCAACGGCACGCTGATCGGCCCGAACCGCCTGTACGGCACGCTGCCCTCGGAAGCCTCGGGCCGGCAGGCCGTGACGCTGGACGCGGTCGGCGAGTACGTGGAGTTCACGCTCACCGCGCCCGCGAACGCCATGTCCTTCCGGTACTCGCTGCCGGACAACGCCGGCGGATCGGGCCGGGACGCCTCGATCGACGTGCGGGTGAACGGCGCTTCGCCCAAGGCGGTGCCGGTCACCTCGAAGTACGGCTGGTACTACGGCGGCTACCCGTTCAACAACAACCCGGGCGACACCAACCCGCACCACTTCTACGACGAGGCCCGCACCATGTTCGGGTCGACCCTCGCGGCCGGTACGAAGGTCCGGCTGCAGGTCTCGTCCACCGCCGCCTCCCCGTCGTTCACCATCGACCTGGCGGACTTCGAGCAGGTGGCCGCGCCCATCGCCAAGCCCTCTGGCTCCCTCGACGTCGTCGCCGACTTCGGTGCCGACCCGACCGGGGCCGCGGACTCGACCGCCAGGATCCAGGCGGCCGTGGACGCGGGCAAGGCGCAGGGCAAGGAGGTGTACATCCCGCAGGGCACCTTCCAGGTCCGCGACCACATCGTCGTGGACAAGGTCACGCTGCGCGGCGCCGGTCCCTGGTACTCCGTCCTGACCGGGCGCGACCCCTCGAACCGGAGCAAGGGCGTCGGCGTCTACGGCAAGTACGCCGGGGAGGGAGGCAGCAGCAACGTCACGCTCAAGGACTTCGCCATCATCGGCGACATCCGGGAGCGGGTGGACAACGACCAGGTGAACGCCATCGGCGGCGCCCTGTCGAACTCGACCGTCGACAACGTCTGGATGCAGCACACCAAGTGCGGCGCCTGGATGGACGGCCCGATGGACAACTTCACCATCAAGAACAGCCGCATCCTGGACCAGACCGCGGACGGTGTGAACTTCCACTACGGCGTCACGAACTCCACCGTCACCAACACGTTCGTCCGCAACACCGGTGACGACGGTCTGGCGATGTGGGCGGAGAACGTCCCGAACGTGAAGAACAAGTTCACGTTCAACACCGTGGTCCTGCCGATCCTCGCCAACAACATCGTCACGTACGGCGGCAAGGACATCACCATCTCCGACAACGTCATGTCGGACACCATCACCAACGGCGGTGGGCTGCACATCGCCAACCGCTACCCGGGCGTCAACTCCGGTCAGGGCACCGCCGTCTCCGGTACGACCACGGCAGCGCGCAACACCCTGATCCGTACCGGCAACAACGACTACAACTGGCAGTTCGGCGTCGGCGCGATCTGGTTCAGCGGGCTCAACGAGCCGATCAACGCCACGATCAACATCTCCGACACCGAGATCCTGGACAGCTCCTACGCCGCGATCCACCTCATCGAGGGTGCGACGAACGGGCTGCACTTCGACCACGTCAGGATCGACGGCACCGGCACCTACGCCCTTCAGATCCAGGCACCGGGCACGGCCACCTTCACCGATGTCGTGGCCACGCACATCGCCCAGTCCAACCCGGTCCACAACTGCGTGGGCAGCGGCTTCCGCATCACCCGGGGCTCCGGGAACTCCGGCTGGTACGCCGATCCGCCGGCCTGCACCGGCACCTGGCCGGCCCCGGTGTGGACCAACGGCGGGGTGCCCGGTGGCGGCACCGGCCCGACGGACCCCACCGACCCGCCGACCGACCCGACCGACCCGCCCACCGACCCGCCGGCCGAGACCGGGAACCTCGCCCAGGGCCGTAACGTCACCGAGTCCGGCCACGCGGACGTGTACGGCGCTTCCAACGCCGTGGACGGCAACGCGAACACCTACTGGGAGAGCACCAACCACGCGTTCCCGCAGACCATCACCGTGGACCTGGGCGCGGCCAAGGCGGTCAAGCGCCTGGTCCTGAAACTGCCCCCGGCGGCTGCCTGGGCCACCCGCACGCAGACACTGAGCGTGTCGGGCAGCACCGACAACAACAGCTTCAGCTCACTCAAGGCATCGGCGGGCTACACCTTCGATCCGTCGAGCGGGAACCGGGCGACCGTCACCCTGCCGGGCACGCCTTCCCGCTATCTGCGGCTGACGTTCACCGGCAACACGGGCTGGCCGGCCGCGCAGCTCTCGGAACTGGAGGCCTACACCAGCTGATCCGGACACACCCCCGGGGCGCCACGCGCGGCGCCCCGGGGGCCTCGTGCCGGTGCCGTCTACTTCAGCGTGTACGACTTCGCGAGCGCCGCCGCCTGCGCGGGCCTGACGACCTTGAGGCCGCCGGGGGTCTTGGCGTCCGGCTTCATGATCACGCTCTCCCGGGTGGACGGTGCCGCCGGGTCGGAGAAGTCGTGCGGCATCCCGAAGTCGCTGCCGAAGTCCGTGATGGTGAGCAGGGCCTTGTCGATGCCCTCACGGGTGAGGTCCTTGGAGGCGCAGGCCTTCTTCAGTGCCTCGCCGAACAGGCTCGCCGCGTTGTAGCCCGCGATGACGCCGTTGTCGAGGCCGTCCTTCGGGTACTCGGCGCCGTACTCCTTGGCGAGCTTCGCCGGGCCCGCGCCCGGGTCGCCGATGGGCAGGGTGGAGGCGGCGACGTAGTAGTCCTGCGTCAGGGCCGGGCCTGCCTGCGTCTTCAGCAGCTGGGGGGCGAACGCCGAGTTGTTGCCGACGACCGGGACCTTGAAGCCGGTGGCGGCGGCGACACCGACCAGCGAGGCCGCCTGGCGCGGGCCGGCGCTGACGATGACGGCCTTGACACCCGCCTGCTTGAGCGCGGCGACCTGAGCGGTCATGTCGTTGTCGGTGGGCTTGATCTTCTGCTCGACGACGGTGAGGCCCGCCTCCTTCGCCGCGTACTTCGAGCCGGCCAGGGCGTTCTCCCCGTAGTCGCCCTCGAAGTAGACATGACCGATCTTGTCGCCCTTGGCGATGCGCTTCTCGGTGAGCAGGTAGTCGATCAGGTTGATCGTCTCGACGTCGTACGTGGCACCGATGACGCGGACGTACTTGCTGCCGAGCAGGTTCGCCGACCACGCCTGCGGCAGGACGAGTCCCTTGTCCTGGCCGTCGATGCGCTGCTCGACCGCGGCCACGAAGGGCGAACCGATGAACTGGACGAAGCCCAGCACCTTCGGCTCCAGCTCGGTGTAGCCGGCGATGGCCTTCTGCGGGTCGTATCCGTGGTCGCGCACGGTCAGTTCGACCTTGCGCTCACAGATGCCGCCCGCGGCGTTCGTCTGCTTGACCCAGAGCTGCTGGGCCTGGGTGACGCTCTTGCCGAGCGAGGCGTAGACCCCGGTCATGTCGGTGAGCGCGCCCAGCGAGATCGTCGAGTCGCTGACTCCCTCGCCGGTCTTCACACCGGCCTTGTCCTGGGCCCCCTCGTCGGAGGACTTGGCCTTCTCGCTGCAGCCCACGAGGGTGAGGGTGAGGGCCGCGCACACGGCCCCGAGCACACGCAGTTTCATTTCTTCTCTCCCGAGTTCTTCATCAGACGTGTCAGGCCGCCGGGCAGGAACAGAACAGCCGCGACCACCGCGGCGCCGTACAGGTAGCGCGATGCCTCGCCCGGTGCCAGACCGCCCGTACCGGGGGCGGAGACCAGGGGCAGGGAATCGCTGTAGTGGGTGAGCAGCTGCGGCAGCAGCGAGACGAACGCGGCCCCGACGACCGCTCCCGCCACGGTGCCGAGCCCGCCGATGACGATCATGGCGAGGTATTCGAGGGACAGGACCATGCCGAAGTACTCGGGCACGGTCCGCTGGAAGACCAGCGCGAGCAGGACGCCCGCCAGTCCGGCGTACATCGACGACAGGACGAAGACACCCGCCCGGTAGCGGGCCACCGGCACGCCCATCACACCGGCCGCGATGCGGTGGTCGCGGATGGCGTTGAGGGCCCTGCCGGGCCGGCCGCGCAGTACTCCGCGGGCGAACAGGCCGCTCAGGAGCAGGGCGAGGAGCGCCGCGTACCAGAGCTTCTCGGAGGACTGGAACGGCACCCCGGCCACGATGACCTCGGTGTCGTCGAAGCCGAAGCCGAAGAGCGAAAGGGGCGGGACGGCACGGCCGTTGAAGCCGCCGGTGAGCGAGCCCGCGTTGAACAGGACGTGCTGGCCTATGAAGATCAGCGCCAGGGTGGCGATGCCCAGGTAGGCCCCGCGCAGCCGGCTCGCGATAGGGCTGAACAGTCCTCCGGCGGCTCCCGCGAGGAGCACGGCGAGCACGGCGGCGAGCCAGCTGGGAAGGCCGAGTCCGGAGAGCTCGTGCCCGTTCTCCGTACTGCTCTCCCCCGCCAGGACGCAGTAGCCGTACGCGCCCACCGCGAGGAAGAAGGCGTGGCCCATGGAGAGCTGACCGGTGGCGCCGGTGAGGAGGTTGAGCCCGATGGCGCCGATGGCGGCGGCCATCGCGAAGAGTCCGGCCTGAAGCCAGAAGCGGTCCAGGTAGAACGGGAACGCGAGCAGCAGGACCGAGCCGACGGCCCAGAGGTAGGTGCGCGGGTGGCGCAGCCGGGCGGCGAGGACGGTGCCGGGGGTGGCGAGCCGGGCTCCTGCGGCGGTCTCGGTCGTCGTGGTCTCAGACACGGGCGAGCTCCTTCGTACCGAAGAGTCCCGCGGGCCGCAGGAGCAGCACGAGCACCATCACGAGGTAGGGGGCGAGGTCGCCGATGCCGCGGCCCAGGAAGGACAGGTCGCTCTGGTAGCCGGTGGCGAGCGATTCCGTGACGCCGACGATCAGCCCCCCGGCGAGGGCACCGGTCGTCGAGTCGAGTCCGCCGAGGATCGCGGCCGGGAACGCCTTGAGGGCGGCCAGTGAGGTGGCCCGTTCCAGTCCGGGTGTGGGGAAGACCGTGAGGAAGAGCGCGGCCACCGCGGCGAGCGCTCCGGCCACCGCCCAGGCGGCGAGCGAGACCCGGCCGAGCTTGATCCCCATCAGGGCCGCGGTCTGCGGGTTCTCGGCGGCGGCCCGCATCGACACGCCCCAGGAGGTGAAGCGGAAGGCGAGCAGGAACAGCGTGATGAGCAGAGCGGCGGCGAGGAACGCGGCGATCCGGGTCTCGGCGAGGGTGATGCCGCCGATGGTGACGACGCCGTCGCCCCACGGGTCGCCGAGCGCGAGTACGTCCGTGCCCATGCGCCGGGTCAGTTCGGTGGTGAGGAGGATGTCGACGCCGATGGTGACGATGGCCAGGACGCTGTGGTCACTGCCCCGGTAGCGGCGCATCACGAGGAACTCGACGGCCGCTCCGACGACGGCCGCGCCCGCGATGCCGACGGCCAGGGCGGGCCAGAAGCCGATGTCGTCGTGGAGGACGGCGGTCACGTAGCCGCCTGCGAGCAGCAGGGAGGCGTGGGCGAAGTTGACGACCTCGGTGGCCTTGAAGATGACGACGAAGCCGAGCGCGATCAGTGCGTAGACCGAGCCGATGGAGAGGCCGCCGAGGAGGAGTTCGATGAAGGTGGTCATTCCTGTGCCCCCAAGTAGGCCTGGACGACGGCCGGGTCGTTCTGGACCTCGGCGGGGGTGCCGCCGGAGATCCTGCGTCCGAAGTCGAGAACGGTCACGGCGTCCGCGAGCCGCATCACCACTCCCATGTCGTGTTCGACGAGCACGATCGAGATGCCGAGGCTGTCGCGCACCCCGGCCACGACCGCGGCGGTGCGCCGCCGTTCGTCGGCGGTCATCCCGGCGACGGGTTCGTCCAGGAGGAGGACCTGCGGCTCCATGCACAGGGCACGGCCGAGCTCGACGAGCTTCTGCTGCCCGTACGGGAGCGCCCCGGCAGGACGGTCCAACTCCTTCTCCAGACCGATGAATTCGGCGATCTCGCGGACCCGGTCCAGATGGCGGCGCGCCTCGCGGGCCGCCGACGGCAGGCGCAGTCCGCTGGCGAGGAACCCGGCGCGGGTGAGCCGGTGCCGGCCGAGGAGGAGGCTGTCGGTGACCGTGGCGTGCGGGGGCAGCGCGAGGTTCTGGAAGGTACGGGCGACGCCGAGTTGGGCGATCTTGTGCGGGGCGAGTCCGGTGAGTTCCGTCGTGCCGAGGTGGACGGTGCCGGATGTCGCCCGGTACACCCCGGACAGCACGTTGAAGGTGGTCGACTTCCCTGCCCCGTTGGGACCGATGACGGCGTGCACGCTGCCGGGTTCCACGGTGAAGGAGATGCCGTCGAGGGCGGTGAGCCCGGCGAAGCGGACGGTGACGTCGCGGACGGCGAGTGCGGGCGGAGCCGCTTGCTGGACGACGGTCACGCGGACCACCTGCTCAGGGTGCGTACGGAGCCGGAGGCCCGGTCCGCGTCCTCGGCGGCCGCCTCGTCGACGACGCCCAGATAGCGGCGTCGCACCTCGTCGGAGGCGGCGAGTTCGTCGGCCGGCCCCTGGAGGGTGACCTCGCCGACCTCCAGGACGTACGCCGTGGAGGCCAGGCGCAGGGCGATCGCGGCGTTCTGCTCGACGAGCAGGACGGAGGTGCCCGACGCGTTGATCTCCTGCACCGTCTCGGCGATGCGCTGCGCCATCAACGGGGCCAGCCCGAGCGAGGGTTCGTCGAGCAGCAGCAGCCGGGGCCGGGCCATCAGGGCCCGCCCCATGGCCAGCATCTGCTGCTCACCGCCGGACAGCAGCCCGGCGCGCTGGTGCGCGCGCTGGGCCAGTACCGGGAACAGTTCGTGTACGCGGGTGAGCGCGTCCGCCGACGCCTTGCGCCCGCCGCGGGCCCCGAGGGCGCCCGCCCTCAGGTTGTCTGCCACCGTCATGCGGGCGAACACCTGTCGTCCCTCGGGCACCTGGACCACTCCGGCGGCCACCACCTGGGCGGGGCGCAGCCCGTCCAGGGGGCGTCCGTCGAAGCGGACGGTGCCCGTACCCGTCCCGCGGTGGAAGCCGAGGGTCCGCGAGATGGCCCGCAGCAGCGTGGTCTTCCCGGCCCCGTTGCCGCCGAGTACGGCGGTGATCGCGCCGTCCGGCACATCGAGGGAGACGTCGCGCAGGGACCGTACCGGGCCGTAGCCCACGGACAGTGCGCGGATCTCTAGCGTTGCCATGCGTCCTCCTCCTTCCGCCTTGTCGTGGAATCGACGCGTCGATTCGTGGTGCGCAGGGGTTCCGGTCCGGGGTGGCCGACAACTTCCGCCGTGCCTGCCCGTGTCCGCCCCTGTGTCTCTGTGGGGCCACAGACCAGCAGCGGGCGGGCCGCGCGTCCACGGTCACCGGCCGAAACGCTGCGGGTGCCCCGTGCGGAAGGCCGCCTGTTGTGCACGCGCACAGAGGCGGGGTGCCGGCTGTCGCCCGGGGCCCGGACCGGTGCCATCCTCACGACGGCGGTCCGGCGAGTCGGGGCGGCCCCCAGGGTGTGCGGAGAACGGAGCGGGCATGCGGCAGCGCGGGGACGAGCGGGGGTGGGCGCTGCTCGACGCGCTGCTGGACGACGAGACCGGGCACGACCTCGCGGCGCTCGCCGGTGCGGTGCTGGGGCTGCCCGAGCGTGGCCGGTACGCGGTGGCGGTGGTCCCGGTGCGCGAGGGCGCCCGGGACCGTCCGGGCGACGCGCACGGGATGCGGCTGCTGTGGCGGTCGCGGCCGGAGCGGGAGATCGCGGTGGTGGCGCTGGGCGAGGCGGATCCGGCGGCCGTCGCCGCCCTGTTGTCGGACGGGCGGCCCGGTCCCGGCGGGGTCAGCCCGGTGGTGGACGGCCTGTCGGCGCTGGGTACGGCCCGCCGGCTGGCCGATGCGGCGCTGCTGACGTGCGGCATGGGCGGCGAGCGGGTCGTCTGCCTGGACGGCCGGGTCCCCGCGGCGCTGGTGGCGGGGCAGCCGGCCCTCTCGGCCCACCTGGCCACGGACGTCTTCGGCGCGCTCCTGGCCCGCGACCCGGCGGACCGGGCGCTGCTGGTGTCGACCCTGGACGCGTGGTTGGAGTGCGACGGGTCGGCGGGGCGGACGGCGGTACGGCTGTGCTGTCACCGGAACACGGTGCTGAACCGGCTGCGGCGGCTGGAGGCGCTGACGTCACGGTCGTTGTCGCGGCCGCGCGAGATGGTGGAGCTGATGCTGGCGCTCGACGCCGTACGGCTGGTGCCCGGCTTTCCGACCCCCTCCGGCGATGGGGATTGAGGAGAGCGGGGCCCGGGGCAGTGCCCCCGGACCCCGCGCGTCACCTCAGCGCAGGAAGTCCCGGGCGATGGACTCCGCCACCCGCTCCAGCAGCGGCCCCGCCTCGGCCATGCAGACCGCCGGGTCGGGCTCCAGCTCCGTGAGCGCGTACGCGCGGCGGATGCCCGCCCGCCGCAACGCCTCCGGTGCCAGTGCCAGGCGTCCGCAGACCGCGACGACCTCGATTCCGGCGGCACGGGCTGCCGCGGCGACACCCGCCGGGGCCTTGCCGTGCAGGGTCTGCTCGTCGAGTGAGCCCTCGCCGGTGACGACCAGCGTCGCCCGGGCCAGCGCGGGAGCGAAGCCGAGGACGTCGAGCATCACCTCGATCCCGGACCGGAACCGCGCACCGAGCGCGACGAGCGCCCCGTACCCGATACCGCCCGCCGCACCGGCTCCCGGCAGCTGTGCCTCCTCCGGCCCCAGCACGGAGGCGTAGTGGACGAGCGCCGCGTCGAGCACCGCGATGTCGTCCTCGGTCGCGCCCTTCTGGCGGCCGTACACCTCCGGCGCGCCCTTGGGCCCGGTCAGCGGATTGTCGACGTCGCTCGCGAGGATCAGGTCGACCTCGCCGAGCCGCGGGTCGAGGCCGGACAGGTCGGCCGTGGCCAGATCGGCGAGGCCACCGCCTCCGGGGCCGACAGGCTTGCCGTCCGCGTCCAGGAACCGGGCGCCGAGCGCCGCCAGCATGCCGGCCCCGCCGTCCGTGGTCGCGCTGCCGCCGACGCCGAAGACGATGGTCCGCGCGCCCGCTTCGAGGGCGGCGAGCAACAGCTCACCGGAGCCGTACGTGGTGGCCGTGAGCGGGGCGAACACGCCCGCGGGCAGGTGCTGGAGGCCCGAGGCCTCGGCCATCTCGACCACGGCTGTGCGCTCGCGCACCGCGTACGCGGCGGTCACGGGGTCGCCCAGCGGCCCGGTCACCCGCGTCTCGCGGCGCTCGAATCCGGCGGCCACCGCGGCCGCCACCGTGCCGTCGCCGCCGTCCGCCACGGGCAGGGTCTCGACCCGCACCTCGGGGACGACGTGCCGGAGCCCGGCCGTCACCCGCTCCGCGACCTGTACGGCCGTGAGCGAGCCCTTGAACTTGTCCGCCGCGACGAGCACGCGTGCGGTCTTCACTGCTCCGTCCGTCACCTTGATTCCCTTTGCTTTCGAACAGGCAGTCGCGCCGCCCCGACCCTATCCGCAGCACCCCCTCCCTGCCCATGGGTGTCCGGGCCCTGGACCCGGCCACTACGCTGCCTTCGTGACCACCCATGACTACGCCGCGTACATCGAAGGTCTACCGAAGGTCCTGGCCGGTGCGGCCTGCGTCTTCCGTGACGAACGGGGGCGGGTGCTGCTCGTCGAACCGAACTACCGCGAGGGCTGGACGCTGCCCGGCGGCACGATCGAGTCGGCGGACGGCGAGTCCCCGCGGCAGGGGGCGCGACGCGAGTCGGCCGAGGAGATCGGCATCGACCGGGAGCCCGGCCGGCTGCTGGCGGTGGACTGGACGCGCGGCACCGCGCGGCCGCCCATCGTGGCCTATGTGTACGACGGCGGGGTGCTGGACGAGGAGCAGTTGAAGTCGGTCCGGCTCCAGGAGGAGGAACTCCTGTCGTGGAAGCTCGTCGAGCCCGCGGAGATCGACCATTACCTGTCCGGGGCGCGGGGTGGGCGTGTGCGTGCCGCGCTGGACGCGCTGGAGTCCGGCGCGGGCACCGTGGAGCTGGAGGACGGCCACCCCGTCGGCTGACGCGCCCGGGCGGCCCGCCGGTCGTCCCTGCTGGTCCTGCGGCCTGATCCCGTTCTCGCGCACGGTCTTTCATGTACCTCGCCATGGCCGTGACGTCAGCAGCGGTCCCCCGTGCGGGGGCGGGCCCGGAGCAGGTCGTCGCCACGTTCTCCGCCGGGTCCGGCTCCCCGACGCGTGCGGTATCGTTGACGGCTGCGAAGGGGAGTAGCCCTGCAAACCGGTCGTCGACACACTGGAACCTCCGGGTTCCCGGTGGCCGGGCTCGTGGATCATCGCGGGCGGGCGAGACCTTCGGTCAGGTATGACACACCCACACCCCGTGGGCGGTGCCGTCATGCCGGGCCGAGTGGTCCTCCGAAGAGCCCGACCGGCGCTTCGCGGAAGATCCGGGGCCCGGCTCCAACAGAAAGCCACCCGGAATGCATCTCGACCCCCTGGCGATCCTCACCGCTTTCGGGCTGATCTTCCTCGCGGAACTCCCCGACAAGACGATGTTCGCGTCGCTGGCCATGGGCACGCGCATGCGGCCGCTCTACGTGTGGTTCGGTACGTCGTCCGCGTTCATCGTGCATGTCGCCATCGCGGTCGGGGCGGGTGGTCTGCTCGGTCTGCTGCCCGACTGGATCGTCAAGCTCGTCTCGGCCTCCCTCTTCGCCTTCGGCGCGTTCATGCTGCTGCGGGCCGACGCCGGCGACGACGACGAGGAGGGCGGCCCGAAGACGGTCACCGGCTTCTGGCCGGTGTACTCCACCGCCTTCATGGCGGTCTTCATCAGCGAGTGGGGTGACCTCACCCAGATCACCACGGCCAACCTGGCCGCGAGCAACGGCGCCTGGTCCACCGCCATCGGGTCCGCTGCCGCCCTGATGTCGGTATCGGCGCTGGCGCTGCTCGCCGGACGCTTCATCGCCAAGCGGGTACCGCTCAAGACCGTGCAGCGCATCGGCGGGGTGTGCATGCTGGGGCTGGCTATCTGGACGGTCGTCGAGATCTTCACCGGCTGACCGGGCCGGTACGGCGAAGGGCTCCGCGTGTCTGCGCGGAGCCCTTCGCCGTACGGTCCCTAGAAGAGCACCGGCGAGCTGTCCCCCGTACCGTTCTCGAAGGCCAGCAGGCGCTGCTTGCGGTCGAGGCCGCCGCCGTATCCGGTGAGGCTTCCCGAGGCGCCGATCACCCGATGGCAGGGCACGATGATGCCGACCGGGTTCTTGCCGTTGGCCAGCCCCACCGCGCGCGAGGCGCCCGGCTTGCCGAGGTTCTCGGCCAGTTCTCCGTAAGTACGGGTCTCGCCGTACGGAATCCGCTGGAGCTCGGCCCAGACGGAGCGCTGGAAGGGGGTGCCGGCGAGGTGCAACGGGAGGGCGAACTCCCGCAGTTCACCGGCGAAGTAGGCGTCCAGTTGCTCGACGACCGCGTCGAAGGGGGCGGGATCCGGCTCGCCGAAGGTCTCCTCGGGCGGGCGCTGCCGCTGGTCGGTCATGTAGAGGCCGGCGAGGAGCCGGTCGGTGGCGACGAGGGTCAGCGGGCCGTAGGGGCTGTCGATCACGGTGTGCTGCCGGGTCTGTCGGATGGTCCGGGGCTGCCCGGCCCGCGGCGCCGCGGCAGCGATGTGCGTGGTGGTGATGTGCGTGGTGGTGATGTGCGTGGTGGTGATGTGCGTGGTGGTCACGAGGAACTTCCTTGTACGGGAAGGTGGTTGATGGGGTGGTCGTCGACGGTCCACAGATACTGCACCGCGTAGGCCCGCCAGGGCCGCCAGCCCGCCGCGCTCGCGGTGAGCGCGGCCGGTGTCGAGGGCAGGCCCAGCTGCTGGGCGGCCCGGCAGATGCCCAGGTCCGTCGGCAGGAAGGCGTCCGGGTCGCCCAGCGCCCGCATGGCGATGACCTCGACGGTCCAGGGGCCGAATCCGGGCAGGGCGCCCAGTTCGGCCCGCGCCTGCTCCCAGTCCGTGTCGGTGCCCAGCCGCAGCGAGCCGTCCGCCAGGGCGTCGACGAGCGTGGTGAGGGTGCGGCGCCGGCTGCGGGGCAGGGCGAGCTGTTCGGGGTCGAGCCCGGCCAGCGCGTGAGGCGCCGGGAAGAGATGGGTGAGGCCGCCCTCGGGGTCCTCGACGGGTGTGCCGTGGGCGGTGACCAGCCGGGCCGCGTGGGTCCGGGCGGCCGCGGTGGACACCTGCTGGCCGAGCACGGCCCGGACGGCGAACTCCGCACCGTCGACGGTCCTCGGCACCCGTCGGCCGGGCCCCTGGTCGACCAGCGGGGCCAGCAGCGGATCGGAGCGCAGTTGCTCGTCGACGGCGACCGGGTCGGCGTCCAGGTCCAGCAGCCAGCGGCACCGGCTGATGGCCAGTGTGAGGTCGCGCGGGTCGGTGAGCGAGAGCCGGCAGGCGATGTGGTCGGGGTGCGGGGTGAGGGCGACGATGCCGTGCCCGTGGGGCAGGTCGAGCGTGCGGCGGTAGGCCCCGTCCCGCCACTCCTCGACACCGGGGACGGCTGTCGCGGCGAGGTGCCCGAAGAGGTTGCCGGGGTTGAGCGGGGCGCGGTACGGGAGGCGCAGCGCTATCACGCCGGGCGTGGCCGGTGGCCGCGTAGAGGTGGCCGCGCGGCTGCGCAGCTCCCCCGGCGCGAGGGCGAAGACCTCACGGACGGTGTCGTTGAAGGTGCGGATCGAGGCGAACCCGGCCGCGAACGCCACTTCGGCCATGGGCAGCCCGGTCGTCTCGATGAGCACCCGCGCGGTCTGCGCCCGCTGGGCCCGGGCCAGGGCGAGGGGCCCGGCGCCCAGCTCGGCGAGCAGTTGCCGCTCGATCTGCCGGGCCGAGTAGCCGAGCCGCGTGGCGAGCCCGGGAACGCCCTCCCGGTCGACGACCCCGTCCCGGATGAGGCGCATCGCGCGGGCCACGGAGTCGGCGCGCGCGTTCCACTCGGGCGATCCGGGGGTGGTGTCGGGGCGGCACCGCTTGCAGGCCCGGAACCCGGCCTGCTGGCAGGCGGCGGCGCTCGGGTAGAAGGTCATGTTCTGGACCTTGGGCGGCACGACGGGGCAGCTGGGGCGGCAGTAGATCCGGGTGGTCAGGACCGCCGTGAAGAACCAGCCGTCGAACCGGGCGTCCTTGGACTGGACGGCCCGCACGCAGCGCTCGGTGTCGGTGTGCATGGTTCAAGCATGGGCCACGGCCGGGGGCGGGGCTGGCGAGAATCCGACATCAGCCTCCGGCTGCCAGGACCTCTCCGACCCGCCGCGGGCCCGCTCCGAGTTGACAGTCGATGCCGCGGTGAGAGGCTTGAACGAGCGCGCTGCCGGAGGGGCCGGAGGCCCGTCGGCCCGTGCGGCCCGCCGCCCGGTCCGGCACAGCGCGGAACATGAGGGAGACCCCGTCATGACGGACACGGCCGCGCCGATCTGTTCCCACCTCGACCAGGTCCGGCGCGTCACGCCGGACAGCCCGGACTCCTGTCCGCAGTGCGTGGCGCAGGGCGACCCGTGGGTCCATCTGCGCGAGTGCCAGAGCTGCGGGCACGTCGGGTGCTGCGACTCCTCCCGCAACAAGCACGCCACCGCGCACCGTGAGGCCACGGGCCACCCCTTGATCCGCTCCTACGAGCCGGGCGAGACGTGGTGGTGGTGTTACGAGGACCAGGTGACCTTCGACGTCGACGGCGTCGGGCCCGCCCGGCCGCCCGGCGCGTCCTAGGGTGTGAGGCCGGGGACGGTGCTCGCGCGCACGACCAGCTGATGCGGGATGGTCAAAGTGGCGGCCGGCACACGGTTGTGGGGGCTGTAGATGCGGTCTGCCAGGCACTGGAGGGCGCGCTCGGCGATCTGCTGCTTGTCGGGTGAGACGGTGGTCAGGGCCGGGTGGCTGAAACGGCCGTCCTCCACGTCGTCGAAGCCCACGACGGCCAGTTGCTCCGGCATGCGCACGCCTCTCAGGTGCGCCACGTGCATGGCACCCAGAGCCAGCTCGTCGCTGAACGCGAACACGGCGTCGGGCACGGTGCCGCCGTCGAGGAGTTCGGCCATGGCCCGGGCCCCGTCCTCCCGGTGCAATGAGGTCACGCTCCGCTCCCATTCCTGCCGGGGCGGGATGCCGGCCCGGCGCAGCGCCCGGCGATAGCCCTCGGCGCGCTGGTGTGCGGTGCCGTTGCTCAGATGCGGCTGGAGCCCGATCGCCGCGACGTGGCGGCGCCCCAGCCCCAGGAGGTGCGTGGTCGCCTCGTCCGCCGCGGCCACGCTGTCCACCGCCACGTGATCCGCCTTGCCCTGGGAGCTGCGTTCGCCGAGCAGCACGATGGGCAGGGTGTCCGCGGTGGCGGTCAGCTCGTCCGCTGTCAGTGCCCACGGGCTGATGATCAACCCGTCCATCACCCGGCCGCTGTCACCGGTCAGCAGCCGTCGTTCGGCCTCCGCGTCCCCCCGCGTCTGCTCGATGATCACTGTCCACGAGCGGCGACGCGCTTCGTCGACCAGCAGCCCGGCGAGCTCCCCGAAGTAGGGCGAGTGGAACTCCGGGATGGCCAGACCGATGATTCCGGTACGCCCGGCCCGCAGGCTGCGAGCCGCGAGGTTGGGCCGGTACCCCAGCTCGTCGATCGCCTCCTGCACCCGCTGACGCGTCTGGGCCGCGACGTGCGCGGATCCGTTCACGACGTTCGAGACGGTGCGCGCCGAGACCCCGGCGCGGGCCGCCACGTCCTTCAGGCTGCTGCTCATGCGCCCATCGTGGCACGCCCTGTCCCCGCGGATGAATCTCCGCCCGAGTTATTGCAACGTTGAAATCAACGATGCAATATGGCGGGTGACCACTCCAAGGAGGACGCATGAACCCGCACCCGTATCCCGGAGTCACGCTGACCGACCTCGACGTCGACGTGTCGTCCGACGTCACGGCCCTCTACTCGGACGGCATCACCGCCCGTAGGGGCGCCTTCGCCCCCGAGTGGGCCGACCGGCTGCGCGAGGACATCGAGGCGGCCTTCCAGGAAGCGTTCGCGCGCCCCGGGGGTGCGGTCGGCCGTGGCCCGCACCGCTACTACGTGGAGATACACCCCGAGCAGCTGCGGGACTTCGTGGACCTCGTCGACCACCCCTGGGTGCGGTCGGTCTGTACCGCCGCGCTCGGCCCCGACTACCGCATCGTCGAGCTGGGCTTCGACGTGCCGCTGGAAGGAGCGGTCAACCAGCCGTGGCACCGGGACTTCCCCATGCCGGAGGAGACCCGCGCCGAGCGACGGCTGACCTCCCTGGCGTTCAACGTGACCGCCGTGGACACGGAGGAGGACATGGGCCCCTTCGAGATCGCGCCGGGCACCCAGTGGGACGACAGCCCGGAGTTCGGCCACGGCATGTTTCCGCCCCGCTCGCACTACGCGCGCTACGAGGAGCGGGCCGTGCGCAAGTACCCGCAGCGTGGTGACATCTCCGCCCGCAGCGCGCTCACCATCCACCGCGGCACCCGGAACAACTCCTCGAAGTCCCGTCCGGTGCTCGTCCTCGGAGTGGACGGCCCGCAGGCCGCCAACGGCGACCGGCACGACACCGCCGTGACCCGCGCGTACTGGGAAGCTCTTCCGGAGCGCGTCCGGCGTCATCTCGACTGTGCGGTCGTCGAGGTGCTGGAGCCGGTGACGCAGAAGCACACCATCGAGGGCCTTGTCATGGGCGACGCCTGAACCGGCCGCCCGGGCAGGGACGGGGGCCGGCGGATCCTCGGGGCACACCGGCCTCCCGGCGGCTGTGCCCGCTGACCTGCCGACGGGCTCGCGCGCCCGCGCTCAGGGCCGCGCCGCCGCCAGCGCCTCCTCGAACTCCACGTACGCGTGCGCGTCGAAGAGCACGAACCGCACCTCCACGACGGGCGCGGCGGCCTCCGCCAGTACGGTACGGACGGCGATGCGGGCACCGTCGTCCATCGGCCAGCCGTAGATACCGGTGGAGATCGCCGGGAAGGCGACGGTGCGCGCCCCCAACTCCGCCGCGACACGCAGGGCTTCGCGGTAACAGGACTCCAGCAGCGCCGAGCGGTCCTCGGCACTGCTCCAGACCGGGCCGACCGTGTGCACGACCCAGCGGGCGTCGAGCTTTCCGGCCGTGGTGGCGACGGCCTGACCCGTGCGTAGCCCCTTGCCATACTGCGAGGCGCGCAACTCCCGGCAGGCGGCCAGGATTTCCGGCCCGCCCCGGCGGTGGATCGCGCCGTCCACCCCGCCACCGCCGAGCAGCGAGGAGTTCGCGGCGTTCACGACGGCGTCGACGGACTGCTGGGTGATGTCGCCCCGTACGAGGGTGACGGTGACGGCGGAAGATGTGCGCATGCGGCCATCATGCCGTGACACGTGCGCCCGTGGCGGCCGACCGCGCGCGACGGACGTCAACGGCGGCCGGAGGGCCCAGTTTCCCGTAGCCGCCGCCATACCGCCTTCGCCGCGTGGTGTCCTGACATGCCGTGCACCCCGGGGCCGGGCGGGGTCGCCGAGGAGCAGATGTAGACCGACGGGTGCGCGGTCGCGTACGGCACCCGGGCGAGCCTTGGACGGATCACGGTCTGCAGCCCGGAGAACGCACCGCAGGCGATGTCCCCGTCGACGTAGTTCGCGTTGCGCACGGCGAGTTGGGGCGGTCCGGTCACCGCGCGGGCGAGCACGAGGTCGCGGAACCCGGGGGCGAAGCGCTCCAGTTGGCGTTCGATGACGTCGGTGGCGTCACCCTCCCAGCCCGCCGGGACATGCCCGTACACCCAGAAGACGTGTTTGCCCTCGGGGGCGCGGGACGGGTCGGTGAGGCTGGGCTGTGCGGTGATCAGGAAGGGCACGCCCGGGTCGCGGCCGGTGACGGCGGCGCGCAGCGCGGTGTCGATCTCGCCGGCCGTGGGACCGATGTGGACCGTACCGGCCCTGCGGGCCTCCTCCGCGGTCCAGGGGACGGGGCCCGACAACGCGTAGTCGATCTTGAAGGTGGAGGCGCCGTAGCGGTAGCCACGGTAGGCGTTGCCCAGTCCGGCGATCCGGGCCAGCGCGGTCGGGGAGGTGTCGAAGACGTAGGCGCGGGCCGGCGGCAGTTCGTCCAGCCGCTTGACCTCCGTACCCGTGCGAATGGCACCGCCCTGTTCGCGCAGGTACGAGGCGAGGGCGTCGGAGATGGCCTGGGAGCCGCCGCGCGGCACCGGCCAGCCCTTCTCGTGCGCGGCGAGCGCGAAGAGCAGGGCGATGCCGCCGGTGGCGAGGCCGGTGGTGGGGGCGATGGCGTGGGCGGCGAGTCCGGCGAACAGGCCGCGGGCCTTCTCGCCGCGGAAGCGGCGGGACAGGAGTGCGGCGGGCTGGAGGGCGTCGAGCCCGAAGCGCGCCCAGCGGTACGGATCGCGGGGAAGCCCGTCCCAGGGGGTGCGCAGGAAGTCCTGGGCGAGGGTGTCCCAATGGCCGACGAACGGTGCGAGGAGCCTGCGGTACGCCCCCGCGTCCTGCGGTCCCAGTGCCATGGCCGTCTCCCCGACCGAGGTGGCCAGCACGGCTGCCGTGCCGTCCGGGAAGGGGTGGGCCAGGGCGAGCCGCGGCTGCAGCCACTCCAGGCCGTGCCGGGCCAGCGGCATCGCGCCGAAGGCGGGTGAGCCGATGCCCAGCGGGTGCACCGCCGAGCAGGGGTCGTGCCGGAAGCCCGGCAGCGTCAGTTCTTCGGTACGGGCTCCGCCGCCGACGGTCTCCCCGGCTTCGAAGACCTCCACGGCGAAGCCACGGCGGGCCAGTTCGGCTGCGGCGGTCAGTCCGTTGGGGCCTGCCCCCACGACGACGGCATCGAGCATCGACGGCACCTTCGGACTCCTTTGTCAGCCGATGGTCTGAGCGCCCAGGATATTCGCAGGCGCCGGCGGCGCGGGCGCGGGTATCGTCCTCGCCCGATGAACACTCCGAACCCCTCGCGGCGGCCGCACCCGGAACCGTCCCCCGCCACCTCCCCCGGAACGGACGGATCCGGACCGCGCCGGACGATCGACGAGATGGCGGAGCGCCTGACCGCCGTGCCGGGCATCCGCGCCGTCGTGCTCGGCGGCAGCCGGGCCCGGGGTACCCACCGGCCGGACTCCGACTGGGATCTGGGCCTCTACTACCGGGGCGCGCCGGACCTCGCCGCACTGACCGCGCTGGCGTCCGCGTTCCAGGGCTCCCCGGTCGAGGTGGCCGGTCCGGGTGGCTGGGGCCCGTGGGTGAACGGCGGGGCGTGGCTACGGGTGGACGGCGTTCAGGTCGACTGGATCCTGCGTGATCTCGACCAGGTCGAGGCGGTCTGGTCCGATTGCCGTCGGTGCCGCTTCGAGGTGTGGGTCCAGCCCGGGCACCCGCTCGGCTTCTGGTCTCCCGCCTATCCCGGCGAGGTCGCCCTCGGGCGCGTACTCGCCGATCCGCACGGCGAGTTGACGGCTCTCCAGCAGGCGACGTCCGCGTATCCGGAGCCGCTGCGCAAGGCGCTCACCGATGCCGTCTGGGAGGCGGAGTTCTCGGTCGGGGCGGCCCGCAAGTCGGCGCCGGCCGGTGACCGGCTCCATGTGTCCCTCTGCCTGTCGCGGGCGTTCGGCATCCTCGTCCAGTCACTGCACGCCCACCACCGCACCTGGTGCCTCAACGAGAAGGGCGCGCTGGCCGCCGCCGCGGCCCTGCCGAGGACCCCTGCGGACTTCGCGGCGCGGGTGGGTGAGGCGCTGACCGGGCCGGCCGTCGTATCGGTGGAGGCGGCAGCGGCGGTCGTGCGGGACGTGCGCGAGGTCCTGGACCGGTCACGTCACTGAACGGGCTCGCGGAACTCAGTCGCGCTGGATGGCGGTGACGCAGCGGGCGAGCAGCTCGCGCAGGGTGTCGCGTTCCTGTGGGGTGAACTCGTCGGCGATGCGGCGTTCGATGCGTACCGCCTGCCCGTCGGCGAGCCGCAGCGTCTCGACTCCGGTCTCGGTCAGGCGCGTCTCCAGCATCTTCTGGTGCCAGGGGTGGAGGGATCTGACGATCAGCCCGCGCTCCTCCAGGTGTTTGAGCACGGCGGCCATCGCCTGCGGTGTCACCAGGCAGGCCCGGGCCAGTGCCGCACCCGACATGCCCGGGTTCTCCGCGAGGGCGAACAGTGCCGCGTACTGCGCGACGGTCAGATCGGCGCCCTTCAGTGCGGCGCTCTTGGCTGCCATGAGGGCCTGCTCGGCACGTTTGATGTCCATGCCGAGGCGGTCGCCGGCGGTCATTCCCATGCTCGCGAGCGTACAGCCACGAGCACACGACAAGGATCGGGCATGAGACAGGTATGGAAGTTGAATCAAGGTCTTGATATAACTCAACCCATGAACATGCATCCCGCTCAGAGTCATGCTCCTGCCGCCTATACCGGAACCGTCCTCATCACCGGCGCCACCCAGGGCCTCGGCCTCCACCTCGCCCGCGACCTGGCCGGCCGCGGCGCGACCCTGCTGCTGCACGGCCGCGACAAGGAGCGGCTCGACCGGGCCGCCGCCGAGGCCCGGGCGCTCTCGGCCGGGCGAGCGGAGGTCCGCACCTATCTCGCCGATCTCGCCGACCTGGACCAGGTCCGTGCCCTGGCCGCGGCCGTCCGGGCGGCCGAGCCCCGGCTCGACGTGCTGGTCAACAACGCGGTGGCCGGCGGCGGCGCCGAGCCGCTGCGCCGCGAGGTGAGCGCACAGGGCCACGAACTGCGGTTCGCCGTCAACTACCTGACACCCTGTCTGCTGACCAGGGAACTGCTTCCGCTGCTCACCGCTTCGGCCCCGGCGCGGGTGGTCCAGGTGGCGTCGATGGGGCAGTCGCCCATCGACTTCGACGACGTCATGATGGAACGCGGCTATGAGGGCCTCGAGGCCTACTGCCGGAGCAAGCTCGCGATGATCATGTCGACGTTCGACCTGGCCGCCGCCGGGACGCCGGGCGGCGGGGTCACGTTCAACGCCCTGCACCCGGCCCATCTGATGGACACCGAGGGGGTGCGGGCGTACGGGCTGACTCCGGCGGTCCCCGTCGAGGAGGGTGTCCGTCCGGCGGTACGGCTGATCACCGACCCGGCGCTCACGGAGGTCACCGGCCGGTACTTCGACCGCTTCACGGAGGCGTCCGCCCATGAGCAGGCGTACGACCCGCAGGCGCGCGAGCGCCTCGCCGCGCTGACCCGCACCCTGCTGGCCTGAGTCCCCCGATCAGGCCCCGGTGCGCAGCGCGGCCAGGATGCGCTCGGCCGTCGCGTGGTCCCGGGCCGCCGTGAAGGGAAGGTCGTTGCCGCCGGTGATCCGGAACGGCGCGCCGGACAGGGTGGCCTGGGCGCCGCCGGCCTCGGTGACGAGGAGGAGACCCGCCGCGTGGTCCCACGCGTATTCCCAGTTGAAAGCCAGGGCGTCCAGCTCACCGCGGGCGACGGCGAGGTATTCGAGGCCGGCCGAGCCGCAGGGACGGGCGTCGATGCCTTCGGTGCGCAGGCCGAGCAGCGCCCGCTTCTGCGCGTCGGTGGTGTAGTCGGGGTGGGACATCGCCACGTGCAGTACGGCGTCGGGCGCGGGCGAACCGGAGCGTATCGCGGTGCCGTTGAGCGTGGCCCCGCGGCCGCTAACGGCGACGGCCATCTCGTCCAGGGCGGCCGCGTACGTCCAGGAGGCCAGCAACTCGCCGCGGTGGGCGAGGGCGACCAGGGTGCAGAACCCCGGTTCACCGCGGACGAACTGGCGGGTGCCGTCGACCGGGTCGACGATCCACACGGGCGCGTCGCCGCCCAGCGCCTCGTACACGGCCGGGTCGGCGTGGACCGCCTCCTCGCCGACGACCACGGAGCCGGGCAGGAGTCCGCTCAGGGACGTGGTCAGGTGCTCCTCGGCGAGCCGGTCCGCGGTGGTCACGAGGTCGTGCGGACCGTTCTTCTCGACGATCTCGTGTGCGGCGAGCTGCCGGAAGCGCGGCATGATCTCGGCGGCGGCCGCTGCGCGGACCGCCGCCTCGACCTCGGTCAGGTCCCCGGCAAGGAAGTCATCGATCATGCCCCCAGCTAAGCACGGGCGGCCGGGACGCCGACGACCCGGTCATGTCGGGGAAGTGGCCGCCCGATGACCCTCAGCGCCCGACGGCGTACCCCTGCATGCCCCGCGGGTTCGCCGCCGCGGACAACACCCCGGTCTCCGGGTCCCGGGCGACCGCGCACATCCGGCCCTCGGACCACGGGTCGCCGACCGTGACGTCGTGACCGCGCCGGCGCAGTTCCGCGACGACGCCGGGATCCATGCCCTCCTCCACGGTGACGCTGCCCGGGCGCATCCCGCGCGGGTAGAAGGAGCCGGGGAAGCTGTCGTTGTGCCAGTTCGGGGCGTCGATGGCGCCCTGGAGGTCGAGTCCGCCGCGGACCTCGGCGCGCAGGGCGACGGCGAGGAAGAAGTGCAGCTGCCACTGGTCCTGCTGGTCGCCGCCCGGGGTGCCGAACGCCATCACCGGGACGCCGTCGCGCAGGGCGAGGGACGGGGTGAGGGTGGTGCGGGGGCGCCGGCCGGGGGTGAGGGAGTTCGGCAGGCCCTCGTCCAGCCAGGCCATCTGGAGGCGGGTGCCGAGCGGGAAGCCGAGCTCGGGGACGACCGGGTTCGACTGGAGCCAGCCGCCACTGGGGGTCGCGGAGACCATGTTGCCCCAGCGGTCGACGACGTCGACGTGGCAGGTGTCGCCGCGGGTCGCGCCGTCCCCGGCCACCGCCGGCTCCCCGGTGCGGTCCGCGGTGACGGTCGGCTCCCCCGCGCCTTCCTTCGCGACCGTCGGCTCGCCGGCACCGGCCGCGGGTACGCCCAAG
Organism: Streptomyces sp. NPDC005775; assembly: GCF_042871565.1. Lineage (NCBI taxonomy): Bacteria > Bacillati > Actinomycetota > Actinomycetes > Kitasatosporales > Streptomycetaceae > Streptomyces > Streptomyces sp. NPDC005775. Next base: position 162,050 of record NZ_JBIAIU010000002.1, read on the forward strand.
GCGTCGGACATGGACTCACCGGCGGCGACGGCGCACGCGTGCCCGCTGAGCACGGGGACGCGGCCGTCGGGACTCCCGGGGCGGAGCTCGTGCGAGGCCACGTCGGTGACCAGGGCGCGGCGGGCGGCGTTGTACGGCTCGGAGAGCAGCGTGCCGAGCGGGACCTCGGCGGCGTCGCCGTACCAGGCCTCCCGGTCGGCCATGGCGAGCTTGCAGCCCTCGATGAGCAGGTGGACGTACTCGGCGGAGCCGTAGCGGGGCAGCTCGGCGGGGAGCAGGGCGAGCTGCTGGAGGAAGGCGGGGCCCTGGCTCCAGCCGCCGGCCTTGGCGAGCGTCCAGCCGTTCCAGTCGTAGGTGGCGGGGGCCTCGTACGACGCGGACCAGCCGGCCAGGTCGGCGGCGGTGAGGGTGCCGGTGTGGCGGCTGCCGCTGGTGTCCAGGGTCGGGACGGCCGCCTGGCGGACGAGGGCCTCGGCGATGAAGCCCTCGCGCCAGATCGCGCGGGCGGCCTCGATCTGGGCGGTGCGGTCGTCGCCGCCGGTCTCCTCGGCTTCGGCGATCAGGCGGCGCCAGGTCGCGGCGAGGGCGGGGTTGCGGAACAGCTCACCGGGGGCCGGGGGCTTGCCACCCGGAAGGTAGACGTCGGCGGAGGACGGCCATTCGGTCTCGAAGAGCTCGCGGACGGTCTCGACGGTCCGGCCGACGCGCTCCACGGGTGCGTGCCCGTCCTCGGCGTAGCCGATGGCGTACCGCAGCACCTCGGCGAGGCTCCTGGTTCCGTGGTCGCGCAGCAGCAGCATCCAGGCGTCGAAGGCGCCCGGTACGGCGGAGGCGAGCGGTCCGGTGCCGGGGACCAGGTCGAGGCCGAGGGAGCGGTAGTGGGTGACCGTGGCACCGGCGGGGGCGCGGCCCTGGCCGCACAGGACCCGGACGTCCCCGTCACGGGGCGCCAGGATGATCGGCACCTCGCCGGCCGGGCCGTTGAGGTGCGGCTCGACGACGTGCAGGACGAATCCGGCGGCGACGGCGGCGTCGTAGGCGTTGCCACCGTTCTCCAGAACCGCCATCGCGGACTGCGAGGCGAGCCAGTGGGTGGAGGACACCATGCCGAAGGTGCCCTGGAGGGTGGGCCGGGTGGTGAACACGGGGGCGGCTCCTTGCTGCGGCATGCGAGGCTCTGCGGTCCGTTGCGGATCGTACGTTCGGGCGGGCGGGCCCTCGGGAGCGGGGCCGTCCGCCCGTACGGGCACGGGAACCATGTGAACGGGGAAGCACGACGAGGAGGGCCCCTCGGCGCGGAAGCACCGAGAGACCCTCGCAGGACAGCAGACGCGGCCGGTCAGCCGGCGTACTGGGCGAACACCTTCGTGTAGTCCCAGGGCTGCTGGGAGACGCCCGAGCAGGTGTCGGCGCCGCCCCCCGTGCACGGACGGTCACGGTTGACCGACCAGAAGGTCAGCCGTGCGAGGTGCCGCTGCTGCGCGTACCCGAGGATGGTGCGGAAGTCCGCGACCGTGACGGTCTCCCCGTTGTCCGTGATGCCGTTCATCGACGAGATGCCGGTGTGCCGGTAGGCCTGGTCGTCCGAGTAGCCGTAGGCGCTCTTGACCGTGCTCTTCAGCCCTTCGGCCGCACTGACGGTGAGGGCGCCCATGTTCTGACCCGCCCCGCCGAAGTTGAACGGCATGATCGTCCAGCTGTCGACGGTCAGTCCGGAGGCGGCGGCCTTGCGGACGAGGCTGTCGTCGGGGCCGTTCTGACCGGTGCCGAAGGTGACGTAGACCTTGAGCCCCGGATTGTTGCCCTTGACCGTCCGCAGCGCGTCGACCGTGCGCTGCTGGACGGTGGCACTGTCGTACGCCGCGGCCTCGATGTCGATGTCGATCGCCTTGAGGCCGTAGGCGTTGATGACCTTCTGGTACGCGGCGGCCAGCTCACCGGCGCTGGAGCACGAGCTCTCGAGCTTGTTGCCGCTCCAGCCGCCGAACGACGGGATCACGTCACCGCCCGCGGCCCGGACGGTGTTCACCGTCTGCTGGTCCACCCCTCCGGTCAGCGGCCGGCCGCCGTCCCACTGCGGGTTGCAGTAGCCGTTGCTGAGGACGAAGGCGAGGGTGAACCACTTGACGCCGGTGGCGTTCATGACGGTGGTCGGGCTGGGCGGGCTGCCCCAGCCGTTGTAGAGGTAAGGGGCGACGGCCATGGCACCGGCGGGCGGCGTCGGGTCTCCCCCACCGCCGGTGGGCGCGGTCCACTTCTGGTTGGCCGCGCCCGTGCAGGTCCAGATCTGGAGCCGGGCGCCGTTGGCCGCACTGTTGCCCGTGACGTCCAGGCACTTGTCCGCCTGCGGATTGACGATGTCGTGCGCCGCAGTGACGGTCCAGCGCTGAGCGGCGGAGCCGTTGCACTCCCACAGCTGGACCGTGGTGCCGTCAGCCGTCCCCGCCGACGTCACGTCCAGGCACTTGCCCAGCGCCTTGATGCTCCCGTCCGAACCGACGTCCCACTGCTGGGCGTTGGTGCCGTTGCAGTCGTAGAGCTGCACCGGGGTGCCGTTGGCGGTGCCCGCGGCGGCGACGTCCACGCACTTGCCGGCGAGCCCCGTGATCGGTCCGGTGGCAGCGGCGGCCCCCAGGGCGGGGGAACCGGTCAGGCCCGCCAGCAGTGCCGCGGCCGCACCGGCACCGAGCAGGCTCCGGAGCGCGGGCATGCGTGCGACAGCCGGGCGCACCCGCATCAACTGTTCACCGTCCACTTCTGGTTGGCCGCGCCCGTGCAGGTCCAGATCTGGAGCCGGGTTCCGTTCGCCGGATTGTTGCCGGCGACGTCCAGACACTTGTTGGCCTGTGGATTGACGATGTCGCGCGCCCCGCTCACGGCCCAGCGCTGGGCAGCCGAGCCGTTGCAGTCCCACAGCTGCACGACAGTGCCGTCCGCGGTTCCGCCGGAGGCCACGTCCAGGCACTTGCCGAGCGCACGGATCGTGCCGTCCGCGTTCACGCTCCACCGCTGGGCGTTGGTGCCGTTGCAGTCGTAGAGCTGCACCGGGGTGCCGTTGGCGGTGGCCGCGGCGGCGACGTCCACGCACTTGCCGGCCAGACCGGAGATCCGGCCCCCCGTCTCCGGCTGGGTGTCACTGGTGGTGACCCGCACGTGGTCGACGACGAGCTGCTGGGGGAAGGTGGTGTTGCCGTCGGGGTCGCCCGGCCAGTAGCCGCCGACCGCGAGGTTGAGGATCAGGAAGAAGGGCTTGTTGAAGGCCCAGGTGTTGCCGCCGGTGTCGGCCGGCGTGCGGTGCTGGTAGACGTTGCCGTCGACGGACCAGGTCACCGAGTTGGGCGCCCAGTCGATGGCGAAGGTGTGGAAGGCGTCGGCGAAGGCCTGCCCGTTCGGAAGGGTGTATCCGGCGCCGATACCGGCGGAGCCGGAGTAGCCGGGGCCGTGCAGGGTGCCGTGGACCGTGGAGGGCTCGAAGCCGACGTTCTCCATGATGTCGATCTCACCGGAGTTGGGCCAGCCGACCTGCCCGATGTCGTCACCGAGCATCCAGAAGGCCGGCCACATGCCCTGCCCGCGCGGGATCTTCATCCGGGCCTCGACGTGCCCGTACGTCTGGGTGAACTTCCCGGAGGTGTTGAGCCGGGCCGAGGTGTACTGGCATGTGCCGTACCAGCACTGGTAGTTGTTCGGGTTCTCCTTGCGCGCGGTGATGACCAGATGGCCCTGGCCGTCCAGCGCGGCGTTGCTGTTGCCCGCCGTGTAGTACTGGCGCTCGTGGTTGTTGACGTTGTCGCCCGTCTCGATCTGCCACTTGCTGCCGTTGACCGCCGAGCCGGCGGCGCCGTCGAACTCGTCGGCGAACGTCGTGGCCGCGGCGGCGGCAGTGGTGTCCGCCATGGGGGCGGCGGACGCGGGGCCACCCCCGCCCGCCAGGGTGGTCGTGACCAGGGCGAGGGTGAGAACCGAGAGTACGGAGTGCAGCAGGCGCCGCGTACGGCGTGGGGAGTCCATGACTCTCCCTTCCGGTGCGTGAGGGGGAGGAAGGGGGCATGTCATGTATATGACAGTCATATACATGACATGAACAGGGCGCGGGCATGTACGGGAGCCGCGCCGACCGGGGCGGGGGGTGACGTGAAGCGGCCCCTACGGGTGGGACGGTGGGGCCGCTTGATTCACGCTTGGTTCACCCTGTGATTTAAGAAGTGAACTAAGCAGGTGTCAAGACCTTGGTACATACCACTGACCGGAGCGGCCGAGATGCGCCTGCGCAGTGCGCGGGCGCCGCCTCGCAAACACCGCCACCCCGATCACCCGAGCCCCGCGCCGGCCGCACGGACCGGCCAGGAGTCGAAGCGACGAGGACGTCACTCGCGCGTGACGTTCGCAGTGAGCAGACGGAGCAACTGCCGGGCGGTCGTGTGCTGCTCGGGGGTCAGACCCATGGCGTCACCGATGGACACCGGGACACCGCGGGCCTTGTCCTGGAGTTCCACTCCGGCCGGGGTCAGATGCAGGGCGACCGAGCGTTCGTCGTCGGTGCGGCGTTCGCGGCGGATCAGGCCGTTCGCTTCGAGGCGCTTGAGCAAGGGGGAGAGCGTGCTGGATTCCAGCTGGAGGGCGGCACCCACCTCGCGCACGGGGACGGAGCCCCTCTCCCAGAGCACCAGCATGACCAAGTACTGCGGATAGGTGAGTCCCAGCACCCCCAGCAACGGCCTGTAGCGCGCGGTGACCGCCCGCGAGGCCGCGTACAGGGCGAAGCACAGCTGGTCGTCGAGCAGGAGCGAGCCCTGCTCCATGGGTTCCTGCACGGCCTCGTCCATGGCCTCGATCCTCACGTCGAGCGATCAGCGGGCGCCATCGTAACAAGCACTCCGCTACGCCGCACCGCTCGATTAAGTTGCGCGCGACTTAATCGAGTCCTACTGTATTTGCGTACCCGCCCAGCAGGCCGGGAACCGAGATACCGGAGGAACCACCATGTCCCAGTCCCCCGTGCGCCCGGTGCTGGAACCGGCAGCCGCCGCGTTCACCGAAGCCACCGCGAACCCCCCGTACCTGTTCGACCTCGTCCCCGCCGAGGGCCGCAAGGCCGTCGACGAGGTCCAGTCCGGCGCGATCAGCAAGCCGGACGTCTCCGAGGAGTGGGTGACCGTCCCCGGCGGCCCCACCGGATCGGTCCGGACCCGCATCGTCCGTCCGGCCGACGCCGACGGGCCCCTGCCGGTCATCATCTACATCCACGGGGCGGGCTGGGTCTTCGGCAACGCGCACACCCATGACCGGCTGGTCCGCGAACTGGCCGTCGGCGCCCGGGCGGCCGTGGTGTTCCCCGAGTACGCGCTCTCGCCCGAGGCGCGTTACCCGGTCGCCATCGAGCAGAACTACACCGTCGCCCGATGGGTCGTCACCGACGGCGCCGCCAAGGACCTGGACGCCACCCGCATCGCCGTGGCCGGTGACTCGGTGGGCGGCAACATGAGTGCCGCGCTGACCCTGATGGCCAAGGAGCGCGGCGACGTGCCCCTCGTCCAGCAGGTCCTCTTCTACCCGGTCACCGACGCCGCGTTCGACACACCGTCCTACCACCAGTTCGCCGAGGGCTACTTCCTGCGCCGGGACGGCATGCAGTGGTTCTGGGACCAGTACACGACCGACGAGAAGGAGCGGGCCGAGATCACCGCCTCCCCGCTGCGGGCCACCACCGAGCAGCTCACCGGCCTGCCGCCGGCCCTGGTCATCACGGGCGAGGCCGACGTCCTGCGCGACGAGGGCGAGGCGTACGCGAACAAGCTCCGCGAGGCCGGCGTCCCCGTCACCGCGGTCCGCTACCAGGGCATCATCCACGACTTCGTGATGCTCAACGCACTGCGCGAGACGCACGCCGCCGAGGCAGCGATCGGTCAGGCGATCACCACCCTGCGCACCGCGCTCGGCACCGTCTGACGTCACCCGTCCGGTCTCTCCCCCTCTCCTCGCGGGAGGAGACCGGACCCGTCGAGGGCCGGCTGCGGATTAAAACCTCCCGGCTGGGGCGTTATGCCCGGTCGGAGCCGATGTGGTCGGTGCCGAACCCGAGGCATAGGGCCCGGCGGAGAACTGGAGGCATGGCTGTGCACGGTGAGTACAAGGTGCCCGGCGGCAAACTGGTCGTGGTGGACCTGGACGTCCGGGGCGGGGCGCTGCGGGACGTACGGGTGGCGGGTGACTTCTTCCTGGAGCCGGACGAGGCGATCCTCGCGATCGACGCGGCGCTGGAGGGTGCTCCGGCCACCACCGACACCGCGGGCCTGGCCGCCCGGATCGACGCGGCCCTGCCCGGGTCGACGGTGATGCTGGGGCTCACGTCGGAGGGCGTGGCCGTCGCCGTACGCCGGGCGCTGGCGCACGCCACGGAGTGGAGCGACTACGACTGGCAGCTCATCCACGACGCCCCGCAGTCCCCCGCGCTCCACATGGCCCTCGACGAGGTCATCACGGCCGAGGTCGCCGCCGGACGGCGCCCGCCGACGCTGCGGGTCTGGGAATGGGACTCCCCCGCGGTGATCATCGGCAGCTTCCAGTCCCTGCGCAACGAGGTCGACCCGGCGGGCGTCGACCGCCACGGCGTCACGGTCGTCCGGCGCGTCTCCGGGGGCGGGGCCATGTTCGCGGAGCCGAGCAGCACCATCACGTACTCGCTCGCGGTGCCCCACTCCCTCGTCTCCGGCCTCTCCTTCGCCGACAGCTACGCGTACCTGGACGACTGGGTGCTCGAGGCGCTGGGCGACATGGGGATCAAGGCCTGGTACCAGCCGCTCAACGACATCGCGACGGAGGTCGGGAAGATCGCGGGGGCGGCCCAGAAGCGCGTGGTGGGGCCGGACGGAGGGCCGGGCGCGGTGCTGCACCACGTGACGATGTCGTACGACATCGATGCCGACAAGATGCTCGACGTCCTGCGCATCGGCAAGGAGAAGATGTCGGACAAGGGCACCAAGAGCGCCAAGAAGCGCGTCGACCCCCTGCGCCGGCAGACCGGGCTCCCCCGTCAGGCCGTCATCGAGCGGATGATCGCGTCGTTCCGCAACCGGCACGGGCTGTCGCAGGGCCATGTGACCCCCGAGGAGCTGGCCAGGGCCGAGGAGCTCGTGCGCACCAAGTTCGGCACGGAGGAATGGACCGCCCGGGTGCCGTAGCGGCGCTGCGCGAGATCACCGCTCCCGCGGGGCGACGAGCCCCGACTCATAGGCGAAGACGACGAGTTGGGCGCGGTCACGGGCCCCGAGCTTCGTCATGGCGCGGCTGATGTGCGTCTTGGCGGTGAACGGGCTGATGACCATGTGCGCGGCGATCTCCTCGTTCGTCAGCCCCCGGGCCGCCAGCGCGCTGACCTCCCGCTCCCGGCGGGTCAGGGTCTCGAAGCCCGGCGCGCTCGTGCGGTCGGGGGGCCGGGCGACGAACTCGCCGATCAGCCGGCGGGTGATGGCGGGTGAGAGCAGGGCGTCGCCGCGGGCCGCGACGCGTACGGCGTGGAGCAGTTCGGCGGGTTCGGTGTCCTTGAGCAGGAAGCCCGCAGCGCCGGCGCGCAGCGCGTCGAAAACGTACTCGTCCAGGCCGTAGTTGGTCAGGATCACCACGTGGACCCCGCACAGCAGCGGGTCGGCGGCGATCGCCCTAGTGGTCTCGATGCCCGTCATCACCGGCATCTGTACGTCGACGAGGGCGATGTCGGGGGTGTGCAGCCGGGCCAGTTCCAGTCCTTCCCTGCCGTCCGCGGCCTCGCCGACCACCTCGATGCCCTCCTCCGCATCGAGCAGCGCCCGGAAGCCGGCCCGCATCAGGGCCTGGTCGTCGACGATGAGGACCCGCAGCGGGGTGTCGACGTCCCCGCTCATCCGGCGGACCCGGCGGTGCGCAGGGGCAGTTCGGCGTGTACGGAGAAGCCGCCGGCCCGGCGCGGTGCGGCGGCCAGGGTGCCGCCCAGGGCCGTGACCCGTTCCCGCATGCCGGTGAGTCCGGTGCCCGCGGTGACGGTGTCGGCCGGGCCGCACGGGCCGTGGTCGTCGACGTGCACGGTCAGCGCGCTCGGCCCGTAGGCGAGCTCGACGGTCGTCGGGGCGCGGTCGGCGTGCCGGGCCACGTTGGTGAGGGCCTCCTGCACGATGCGGTAGGCGGCACGGTCCACTGCCGCGGGCAGCGGCCGCTCGTCGCCGCTGACGGTGACCGCGAGCGGGATGCCCGCGCTGCGGGCCCGTTCGGCGAGTTCACCGATCCGGTCGAGCCCGGTGCCGGGCTCGACCACGTCCGTGCGCAACACCTCCAGTGTGGCGCGCAGTTCACGCATCGCCTCGCCGCTCGCCTCCTGGATGGCGAGCAGCGCGGGCTCCACCTCGGTGCCGCGCTTGCGGGCGAGGTGGACGGCGACGCCCGCCTGGAGCTTGACGATCGAGATGGAGTGGGTGAGCGAATCGTGCAGTTCGCGGGCGATCCGCAGCCGCTCCTCCCCCGCCCGGCGCAGCGCGGCTTCGTCCCGGGTGCGTTCGGCGTCGAGCGCACGTTGCTCGGTCTGGCGCAGATAGGCCTGCCAGTTCTTGTCGATGAGTCCGGTGACACCGGCGCAGAGGAACCAGCCGAGCAGCAGCAGGGTCCGCTCCACGACGCTCTCGGCGGCGGGTGAGGCGGTGAGCAGGACGGTGAAGTAGCCGGCGAGGAAGAGCGCACCGGCGGTGACGCCCCAGACGCGGTGTCCGCTGCGGGCGGCGGCGTGCACGGCGGCCAGCACGGGAAACGCCGCCCAGGTGCCCGGATGCGCGTGGAGCACGTAGCCCGCCATGGCGAGTGTGGTGAGGGCGAGCACCGTGCGGGGTGCGCGTCGGTGCTCGGCCAGTGCCAGCGAGCCGATCGCGACGAGCACCAGGTCGAGCACGCCGGGCGCCGACGCCGCGAGGGCGGCGACGCTGACCGCCGCACCGATCGCCACCGCGAGCACCGCATCCAGCAACCGGGTGCGGCGGCCGGCGTCCCCCGTGTCCCCCGTCATGTGCCGCACTTTAACTTCCGTACGGCGGCGGGGGCATCAGCCCTGAGGACCGGCCGGGCACTACTCCCCGGGCAGTAGTGCCCGGCCGTCTCCGGCCGGACGGGACCGGCCGCGATTGCCTCCGGCGGTACGACGCCCCGGCTCCGGTCCGCGGGCGAGCATCGTCGCCATGACCAAACCTTTCCGCTACACCTCACCCGTACCTCCGAAGTCGGCGACCGGCGTGGTCGCCGACGTGTACGCCCAGATGGCCACGGACTTCGGGATCGAGCGCGCCCCGACCTTCGTCGTCCTGTCCGCTTCCCCGCCGCTCCTCACCGCTGCCTGGGCCCTGCTGCGCGAGTCGCTGCTGGCCGGGCAGGTCTCGCGTACGGACAAGGAGGTGGTGGCGGCCGGGGTGTCGCTCGCCAACCGCTGTCCGTTCTGCGTGGACGCGCACACCGTGCTGCTGCACGCCACCGGCGACCACCGGCTGGCGGAGACGATCGCCCGCGGTGAGCAGCCCGACGATCCGTCCCATCGCCGGCTGCTGGCCTGGGGGAAGGACATGAGCACACCGCAGCCGTTCCCGCCCGGCGCCGCACCCGAACACATCGGGACCGCCCTCTCCTTCCACTTCATCAACCGGATCGTCTCCTCGCTGCTGACCGAGACCATGCTGCCCGGCGGTCTCCAGCGGATCCGTGCCGTGCGCAGTGCGGCCGGCCGGTCCCTTTCCCGGACCGTGCGCCGCGAGTTGGTGACCGGCCTGAGCCTGCCCCTGCTCGACACGGAGGGCGAGGCGCCCGCCTGGGCGGCGGGCACCGCCGTCGGCACCGCGTTCGGCGCCCTGCGCACCGCGGCGGAGCTGGGTGCCGGGCTGCTGAGCGACGAGGACGCGGCGCTCGTACGGGAGTCGGTGGCGACCTGGGACGGAGTCACTCCCCTTCCCCCGCACGGGGCGGATCTGCCGCGCCGGGACGAGCGCCCGGGTGCCCGGCTGGCGCTGCTCGCGGCGCGCGCCCCGTACCGGATCACGGACGAGGACGTCGCCGCCTGGCTGGCGCCGCCGTTCACCGACCACTGCCTGGTCCAGCTGATCGCGTTCGGTGCGATCCGCGCCGTCGCGCGCGTCGAGGCCACGCTCAGTCTGAGCGCACCCACTCCTTAGGGCGCGGCCGGCGGGCGGTGCTCGAACCAGCGGCGGTCGGCCTCCAGTTGGGCGGCCAGCGAGATGAGCCGTTCCTCGCTGCGGGAGGGGCCGAGCAGCTGGGCCCCGACGGGGAGCCCCTCGGGGGTGAAGCCTGCCGGGACGTTGATTCCGGGCCAGCCGAGGACGTTCCACGGCCAGGCGTAGGGGCAGGCCTCGGCGATCGCGACATCGGTGCGCCAGGCGCTCAGCCCGTCGAACCTGCCGATACGGGGAGGCGGCAGGGCGGTCGTCGGGGTGAGCAGTACGTCGAAGCCCGTCCCGGCGCGGCCGCGGGAGGGGTGGAACAGGGCGCCGATCCGCCGGTGTTGGCGTACCTCCCGCTCCCGTGCCGCTCGCACCACCCTGCCCCCGAGGCGGGTTCCGGTGCGCAGGGCGCTGCGGGTGCGAGGGTCCAGGAGGAGCGGTTCGGGGTGCCTGGCGGCGAGTTCGGCGATGCCGGCGGTGGCCCGGGGTACGAAGCCGAGGCCGATCAGCCCGTAGCGGGGCCGGGCCTCCTCCACGTGGTGGCCGAGGCGGGCCAGTGCCTCGGCGAGTTCGGTGACCGCGCGGCGGACGTCGGGGTGCGGGGCCGAACCGGTGAGGGTGAGCGGGGGGCGCCAGGCGAGGGCGATGCGCAGCCGGCCCGGGTCGCGGAGCACGGCGGCCGAGGCATCGACGGGCGGCGGGCGGTGCGGGTCGTCGGGATGGGCTCCCGCGACGGCGTCCAGGAGCAGGGCGGCGTCCGCGACGGTCCTGGCCAGGGGGCCGTTGACCGTGAGCCCCTGGAAGGCGTCGCTGTGGGGGTGCACGGAGATCCGGCCGCGCTGGGGTTTGATGCCGACGAGGTGGGTCCAGGCGGCGGGGATGCGGACGGAGCCGGCGCCGTCGGAGCCGAGCGCGGCGGGCACCAGTCCGGCGGCGACGGCGGCCGCGGAACCGCCGGAGGAGCCGCCCGGGGTGTGGTCGGTGTTCCACGGGTTGCGGGTGACGCCGAACGCCGATCCTTCGGTGAACGGCCACTGGCCCAGTTCGCACGAGTTGGTCTTGCCGACGATGACGGCCCCGGCCGCGCGCAGTCTGCGTACGGACTCGCTGTCGGCGGTCGCGACGGGCAGTTCCCCCGCGCAGCCGAAGTGGGTGGGCAGCCCGGCGACATCGGTGTCGTCCTTGACGGCGACGGGCACCCCGAGCAGCGGCAGCCGCTCCCCCGCGTCGAGCCGGCGGTCGGCTTCGGCGGCCTCGGCGAGTGCGGCGGTCGCGCGCAGGTGCCGGAAGGCGTTGAGGGTCCCCTGGCTCGCCTCGATCCGGGCGAGGGCCTCGGTGACCAGCCGGGTGGCGGTGGTGCGGCCGTCCGCGAGGGCCCGTGCGCTGCCGGCCAGACCGGTCGGGGCCCCGACGTCCGTTCCGGTGGATTCCACTGAGGTCATGGCTGCCCGCCTCCTCGTACCGTCAGGTGCGCGCACCTGTCCGACCGAACGAACTTACTGGAGGGTAACGAGTCGCGGCCGATCCCTCAACCGCTCACCCGGCCGGCGTGGTGCCGCCCCGCGGGGAGCGGCACCACGCCCCGCAGGCAGGACCTACGGCCGGACGGAGATCTCACCGATCCCGGTACCGAGCCCGGCGCAGTGCGCCGTCGACTGGCCGGACTGGCCCGGGTTCAGCGTGACGTGCTCGCCGTCGACGTCCGGCGACCAGCCGCAGACCAGGTGCACCCAGAAGGTCTGCGCCGCGGAGCCGTTGTTCCGGCACAGCGCGTAGCCGGTGTAGTCGTCGACGGCGTGCTTGCCCGTGTCGCAGGAGAGCCCGGGCGGTGTCTTCGCCGGAGCCGCGGCCGAGGCCGCGGTGGCGAGGCCGGTGGACACCGCGAGCGCCGCGGTCAGTCCTGCGACGGCGGCGCCCCGCACGACGGCCCTGGACAGGCTCCCGATGGACTTGTTCATGTTTCCCTCTCGGTCGTGGTGAACGGTCGTGACGGAGACGGTGCCTGGCAACCGTCCCCCCGCCTCCCTAACCGAAAACACCTCAGGACGTCACGCTGCGTACGCACCCTTGGTGTGCTTGGTGTGGCGGAGGTACGCCGGGCGGCTGTCCCTCCCCCGGCGTACGCTCGAATGATCGAACCGGAGACCCGGACAGCCCCGCCACGACCCTTCGAGGAGGCGACGTGACCGGCCCACACCTCGGCACACGCCCCGCCGCATGGACTGCGGCGATCGTTCTCTCCGTCACCGGCAGCGCCCTCGTCGGGGGCGGCACGGCCCATGCGGAGGACATCGACCACCTCACCGCGCAGCAGATCGCCGACCGCTCCCGCGACGCGCTGCTCGGCGCGCAGTCCCTGCACCTGAGTACGAGCGGAGACCTCGGCAGGGGCAGTACCCCCATGTCCCTGGAACTCACCCTGGACCGGCACGGCAACTGCAACGGCTCCGTGGACCTGGGTGACAACCAGGGGTCGGCGCTGATCGTGAAGCGGGGCGACGACGTCTGGATCAAGCCGGACGCGGACTTCTGGAAGAACCAGGTCCCCAACGGCGGTTCCGCCTTCGCCGCGATCGTGGGCGACCGCTACGTGAAGGGGTCGGCCGACGACCCGCGGCTGACCGCCCTGACCAGGACCTGCGATCTCCGCACCTTCCAGAAGCTGGTCAGCGACAACGCGAACGACGACACCGGCACGCTCAACAAGGGCGCGAAGACCACGCTGGGCAAGGCGTCCGTCGTTCCGCTGACCAGGATGCGCGCCGGCACCACGCTGAAGCTGGACGTGGCGGCCACCGGGAAGCCGTATCCGCTGCGCCTCACCATCGAGGGCGACGGCGCGGACGCGGTCGTGGGCTTCTCCGCGTTCGACGAGCCCGTGCCCAGGACCACGCCCTCGCCGGCCGACTCGTTCGACGTCAGCGCGCTGCTGGGCCGGACGACGAGCCCGGTGTGACGCTCTCGCGCCCGGTGAGCACCACGTACAGCACCAGCGAGGAGACCAGGCCGACCGCCCAGCCGTAGTCGGCGAGGGGCTTCAGGAACGGGATGAGACCGTCCGCCGGGAACGGTCCCTTTCCGGGCTCCGAGTGCGAGCCGCCGATTGCCAGGACACCGCCGACGGCGAAGGCGGCGACGGCCCGCCGGTTCCAGCCGTTCGTGTACCAGTAGCGGCCACCGGGCCGGTAGAGGTCGGCGAGGTCCAGCACGGTGCGCCGGACGATCCAGTAGTCGGCGATCAGGATGCCCGCCACCGTACCGAGCAGCCCGCCGACGAGTCCGAGCCAGGTGAAGATGTACAGCTCGGGCGTCTCGGTGAGCTTCCACGGCATGATCACGACGCCTACGACGCCCGTGATCAGTGCTCCCCTGCGGAAGTTGATGAACTTCGGCGCGAGGTTCGCCAGGTCGTACGCGGGTGAGACCACGTTCGCCGCGATGTTCACGGAGATGGTCGCCACCAGTACCGTCACGAGCGCGTAGAGCAGACCGAAGACGTTGTCGGTGCGGGCGACCAGTTGCACCGGGTCCCAGACCGCTTCGCCGTACACGGCCTGCGAGCCGGAGGTCACCAGGACGGAGAGCAGCGCGAAGAGCGTCATCGTCGTGGGAAGGCCGAGCGACTGGCCGCGGATCTGGGCGCGTTGGCCCGCGCCGAAGCGGGTGAAGTCGGGGATGTTCAGGGAGAGCGTGGCCCAGAAGGCGATCATGCCCATCAGGGACGGGAAGAAGACCGGCCAGAACTCCTTGCCCCAGCCCAGCTTCGAGGGCTGGTCGAGCAGCGGGCCGAGGCCGCCCGCCTTGACGGCGACCCAGACCAGCAGCACCAGTGCGCCGACGATGACGAAGGGGGCCGCCCAGTTCTCGAAGCGGCGCAGGGTGTCCATCCCCCGGTAGATGATGGCGAGTTCGAGCGCCCAGAAGAGTGCGAAACAGAGCCAGAGCGTCCACGGCTGCCCGCCGATCGTGTCCGCCTCCGCCCAGCCGCCGAAGATCTTCCCGAGCAGGGTGAAGATGCCGACGCCGCCGATCCAGGTCTGGATGCCGAACCAGGCACACGCCACGGCGGCCCGGATCAGGGCCGGCAGGTTGGCTCCGCGCAGCCCGAACGAGGCGCGTGCCAGCACCGGAAAGGGGATGCCGTACTTGGGTCCGGCGTGGCCGGTGAGCAGCATGGGCCCGAGGACGATCAGGTTGGCGAGCGCGATGGTGAAGACCGCCTGCTTCCAGTCCATACCGAGGGCGACGAGGCCGGAGGCGAGGAGCCAGGACGGGATGTTGTGGGCCATGCCGACCCACAGGGCGGCGAAGTTGTACGTGGTCCAGTCGCGCCGCTCCAGCGGGACGGGCAACAGATCCGCGTTGACGAACCGGCTGTCTTCGGGGACGGCGCCGGCGGGGAGTTCGACGCGGTCCGGCGCCGTGGGTATCCGGTCCTGGGGTGGTGGCGGTGGGGCGTTCGATGTCATGGCGGCTGGACCCTTCGCTCGGGAACGGTGCCGTGCGGGGCGGGGCGCGGGGGGTTGCGTACGACCGGAGGGGCGCGGCGGTCAGTCGGTCAGCGCGGGAATGATCTCCGAGCCGTAGGCGTCGATGGTCGCCTCGCGGGCGTCGTGCATGTTGTAGACGGCGAACTGGTCGACGCCGAGGTCGCGCAGCGCCCGGAGCTTCTCGATGTGTGCCGCGGGCGGTCCCAGCAGGCAGAAGCGGTCGACGATCTCGTCGGGGACGAAGGTGGTGTCGGGGTTCCCTGCGCGGCCGTGGTGGCTGTAGTCGTATCCCGAGCGTCCCGCGATGTAAGCGGTCAGCGCCTCGGGGACGAGCCCGGAGTGCTCACCGTAGCGGGAGACCAGGTCGGCGACGTGGTTGCCGACCATGCCGCCGAACCAGCGGCACTGCTCGCGGGCGTGGTCGAGGTCGTCGCCCACGTACGCGGGCGCGGCGACGCAGATGGTGACGGAGTCCGGGTCGCGACCCGCGTCGGCCGCCGCGTCCCTCACCGCCTTGATCATCCACTCGGTGAGGAAGGGGTCGGCGAGCTGGAGGATGAAGCCGTCGGCCTTCTGTCCGGCGAGCGCGAGCGCCTTGGGGCCGTACGCACCCATCCAGACGGGCAGCCGGCCGTCCTTGACCCAGGGGATCCGTACCGGCTGTCCGTCGACGAGCGCCTCGCGTCCCTCGGCGAGGTCGCGGATGACGTCGATGGCCTCGCCGAGCCGGGCCAGGGTGTTCGGGCTGCGTCCGGCGACGCGCATCGCGGAGTCGCCGCGGCCGATGCCGCAGACCGTGCGGTTGCCGTACATGTCGTTGAGGGTGGCGAAGGTGGAGGCGGTCACCTCCCAGGTGCGCGTCCCGGGATTGGTCACCATCGGGCCGACCACCAGGCGTTCGGTGTGTTCGAGGATGCGGCTGTAGATGACGAAGGGCTCCTGCCAGAGCACCGCCGAGTCGAAGGTCCAGCCGTAGCGGAAGCCGTTGCGTTCCGCGCGGCGCATCAGACCGACGACGGCCGAGGCGGGCGGATCTGTCTGCAGGACGAGTCCGAAGTCCATGCCAGGTGCTCCTAGTCCAGGTACTGACAGGTGGCGCGGGGGGTGTACATGCCGTGGCCGGCGCGGCCGGTGAACGTGCGGCGGTCGATGACGACCTCACCGCGCGAGAGCACCGTCTCCACCTGTCCGGTGAGCCGCCTCCCCTCGTACGCCGAGTAGTCGACGTTCATGTGGTGGGTCTCGGCCGAGATGGTCTGCTCGGCCGCCGGGTCGTAGATGACGATGTCGGCGTCGGCCCCGGGCGCGATGGTGCCCTTCTTGGGATAGAGGCCGAACATCCGGGCCGGGGAGGCGCACGCGATCTCGATCCAGCGGCGGCGCGAGATGTGGCCGTCGACCACCGCCTGGTGCAGCAGGTCCATCCGGTTCTCGACGCCCGGCATGCCGTTGGGGATCTTCGAGAAGTCGCCGCGGCCCCTTTCCTTCTGGCCGGAGAAGCAGAAGGGGCAGTGGTCGGTGGAGACGACCTGGAGCTCGTTGTTCCGCAGCCCGCGCCACAGCGCTTCCTGGTGTTCCTTCGGCCTCAGCGGTGTGGAGCAGACGTACTTGGCGCCCTCGAAGTCCGGCTCGGCGAGGTTGTCGGTGGAGAGGAACAGGTACTGCGGGCAGGTCTCACCGAAGACGGGCAGCCCCTTGTGCCGGGCGGCGGCGATCTCCGCCACGGCCTCGTCGGCGGAGACGTGCACGACGTACAGCGGGGCGCCGGCGACCCGGGCGAGCTGGATGGCGCGGTGCGTGGCCTCGGCCTCCAGCACCACCTTCCGTACGTCCCCGTGGTAGCGGGGGTCGGTGCGGCCCTCGGCGAGGGCCTGCTCGACGAGGACGTCGATGGCGATGCCGTTCTCCGCGTGCATCATCATCAGGCCGCCGTTGGACTCGGCCCGCTGCATGGCGCGCAGGATCCGGCCGTCGTCGCTGTAGAAGACGCCGGGGTAGGCCATGAAGAGCTTGAAGGAGGTGATGCCCTCCGAGACCAGCAGGTCCATCTCCTTGAGCGACGACTCGTTCACGTCGGCGAGGATCATGTGGAACGCGTAGTCGATGGCGCAGTTGCCGTCCGCCTTGGCGTACCAGGCGTCGAGCCCCTCGCGCAGGGAGCGCCCCACGGACTGGATGGCGAAGTCGACGATCGTGGTGGTGCCGCCCCAGGCCGCGGCGCGGGTGCCGGTCTCGAAGGTGTCCGCCGCGTAGGTGCCGCCGAACGGCATCTCCATGTGCGTGTGCGCGTCGACACCGCCCGGGATGACGTACTTCCCGGTGGCGTCGATGGTCCGGTCGGCGGTCCAGCCCGCCGCCGCTTCGGTGTCGTGCGCGGCGAGTGCCGCGATGCGGCCGCCTTCGACGAGTACGTCGGCGTGGATCTCGTCGGACGCGGTGACGACGAGGCCGCCGTGGATGACGGTGCGGCTCATGTACCCCTCCTCACTGTGGCGGAATGGGTCTACGCACGTAGACAAGGTGCGTGGTGAAGAACGTAGAAGTGGGTTACCCACTGTGGCAATACCGCTGCCGCTAACCGCTGAAGACGTTTCTGTTTCACCCGTCCGGCACTCGACCGGCCCCCTCCACGGCGCGGTCCGCCGCCCCGGCGGGGCTCCCACGCAGGGCTTACGCGCGGGAGGAGCGGGGGTGCGACGCGGCCCGCCGCACCCCCGTCCTCATCCCGCCGACCGCAACGCCTCGGCGAGGATCGCCGCGCCCTCCTCCGCCTCCGGAATGGAGAGGGAGAGCGGCGGGGCGATGCGCAGCACGCTGGTGTCGTGGCCCCCGCCCTTGCCGAGGAGCAGGCCGCCCTCCCGCGCCGCTTCGAGCACGGCCGCGGCCGCTTCGGGGTTCGCCTCGTCGGTGCCGGGCCTGACCAGCTCCATGCCGATCATCAGACCGCGCCCGCGCACCTCCCGTACGCACTCCGAGGCCGCCCCGATCGCCCGCAGGCGTTCGATGAGCAGACCCCCGACGCGGCGGGCGTTGCCCTGGAGATCGTGTTCGAGGAGGTACGAGAGGTTGGCGAGGCCGGCGGCCATCGTGACCGGGGAGCCGCCGAACGTCGAGATGGAGTTGGCGTCCAGGCAGTTCATGACCTCGGCGCGGGCGACCACACCGCCGATCGACATGCCGTTGCCGATGCCCTTGGCGAACGTCAGGATGTCCGGCGGCCCGTTCTCCCTGTGCGCCTGCCACCCCCAGAAGTGCTCACCGGAACGCCCCCAGCCGGTCTGCACCTCGTCGGAGATCCACAGGATGCCGTGCCGGTTCAGGACCTCGCGGAACGCCGCGTACAGACCGTCGGGCGGGGAGGTGAACCCGCCCACGCCCTGGATGGGTTCGGCGATCAGCGCGGCCGGCGAACGGGTGTGGCCGAGCAGGTCCTCCAGGTCCGCGACACAGGCGGCGATGAACTCCCGGTCGCTCAGGTGCGCGTACGGTCCGCGGGTGCGGACGCCGCCGTGCACGTACAGCGTCTGCAGCGGCGACAGGCTGGTGGGCGACCAGGCGTTGTTGCCCGTGATGGAGACCGCGGAGAAGGACCGGCCGTGGTAGCTGTTGCGCATCGCGAGGATCTGGTTCGACCTGCGGTACGTGGTGGCGAGCAGCAGGGCCGTGTCGTTGGCCTCGGTGCCGGAGGTGGTGAAGAAGACCCGGGCCTCCGGGATGCCGGAGAGCGTGGCGATGCGCTCGGCGAGCTCGACCATCGGCCGGTTCAGGTAGAGCGTGGAGGAGTGGATGATCCGCCCGGCCTGCTCACTGACCGCCTTGGTGACCTCGGGCAGCGCGTGGGCCGTCATCGTGGTGAGGATGCCGCCGAAGAAGTCGAGATAGCGCTTGCCGTCCGCGTCCCAGACGTGGCGGCCCTCGCCGTGGGTGATCTCCAGCGGGTCGCGGTAGTAGAGCGCCAGCCAGTCAGGACTGACGGCGACGTGCCGACGGTGCAGGCTGCTCACGGCTCCACCAGCCCCTCATAGGCGTCGGGGCGGCGGTCCCGGTAGAAGGCCCACTGCTGACGGACCTCCTCGATCAGCCCGAAGTCCAGGTCCCGGACGAGGAGTTCCTCCTCCTTGTCACTGGCGACGTCACCGACGAACTGGCCGCGCGGATCGACGAAGTAGCTCGTTCCGTAGAAGTCGTTGTCGCCGTACTCCTCCTGGCCGACGCGGTTGATCGCGGCGATGAAGTACTCGTTGGCGACGGCGGACGCGGGCTGCTCCAGCTGCCAGAGGTAGCCGGAGAGACCGCGCGAGGTCGCGGACGGGTTGTACACCAACTGGGCTCCGCCGAGTCCCAGTTGCCGCCACCCCTCGGGGAAGTGCCGGTCGTAGCAGATGTAGACGCCGACCTTGCCGACCGCCGTGTCGAAGACCGGCCAGCCGGCGTTGCCGGGCTTGAAGTAGTACTTCTCCCAGAACCCCTTGACCTGCGGGATGTGGTGCTTGCGGTACTTGCCGAGGTACGAGCCGTCGGCGTCGATGACCGCGGCGGTGTTGTAGTAGAAGCCGGACTGCTCGACCTCGAAGACCGGGACGACGATCACCATGCCGGTCTCGCGGGCCAGCTCCCGCATCCGCTGCACGGTCGGGCCGTCGGGCACGGGCTCCGCCCAGCGGTAGTGCTCGGGCTCCTGCACCTGGCAGAAGTAGGGTGCGTTGAACACCTCCTGGAACCCGATGATCTTCGCGCCCTGCCGGGCGGCCTCGCGCGCGTGTTCCTCGTGCTTGGCGATCATGGATTCGGTGTCGCCGGTCCAGGTCGCCTGGACGAGTGCGGCGCGTACGACGTGGGACATGAGCTGCTCCTTCGACGCGGCGTCAGAGAGCCTCTTCGCGTTTCTACGCCCGTAGACACGGGCGTAGGGGAGAACGTAAGCCCCGTCACAGAGCAGGGCAAGACCATCGCCGTGAACCAGCGGAGTCGATCATGTTTCGCACCCATGCGGTCCATCGTCGGGGCTGGGCCGGATGGTCCTACCCGATGCCCGCCACCCGCAGGGCGTGCTCGACATCCCGCTCCCGGGCCTCGGAGACGGTCCGGGCCGCCGCCAGCAGATGCGGTACGAGGTGGTGCGGATCGCTCTGGGCGACCCTGGCCGCGTCCTGCGGTGTCCGTACGCGGACGAACGCCCCGAGCAGCGCCTGTGCCTGGGGACCGCGGCCGGCCCGGTCGAGGGCGAGCACGGCGTCCGCGATCTCCGCGGCAGGCCGGGCCACGCCCTGGCGCAGCAGGTGTCCGCAGTCCTCCGGGCGGCCCGCGCCCGCGAGCGCGTCCACCGCGGCCGCGAGCCCGGCCGGGGGCAACGAGGACACCTCCCACAACAGGGTCGCCCAGTCCGCGTCCAGCCCCGCGCGGTGGAGTTCGGCGGCGAGGACCGGCAGCAGCTCGGGAGACCGGCCCGCCGCCTCGCAGAGCACTCCGTGTGCCTCTCCGCTGCGCCGCTGGACCCGGAGCCGGACGAGGGTCTCGACGGTGGCGCGCGCGGACAGCAGCGCGGCCGGGTCCTGAGGCGCGGCATGCCTGGCCGGGTCCTGCGCCGCCGCTTCGGCACGCCTGGCCGCTTTCCGGTCCGCTCCGGGCCTCGTCCTGGCCGGGGTGTCCTCCGCGCCGCCGAAACGGGCTCCTCGCGGCAGGGCGGCCGCCATGGGCAGGACGGGCGCGGCGGCCGCGGAGCTCTCCTCCTCGGCCTCCAGCCCGGCGAAACGCGCGCCCCGCGGCTTCCTGCGGGGCGGTGTGCGTACCGGCGCGGGCGACGGCCCGGCGGGACGCTGTGCGCCCCGGGGCTTCGGTGCGCCGGGCGGGGGCTCCTCCTCCGTCCGGCGTCGGTCCGCCGGCGCCGCCACCGCGGCCAGTCTCCTGCGGAGCTCCGTACAGCGGGCCGACGCCCGGGCGTGGTCGTCGTGGGCCCATGCGACAGCCTCCGCGTCCGCCGCGCCCCCTGCGCCGCCCGTGCGGGCCGCGCTCAGCCGCTCGGCCGCGTTCGCCTGTTCCCGCAGCATCAGTTCCAGCCGCTCCGCGAGCAGCTGCCGTCCGCCGGGCCGGTTGTCGTGCGCGGCGGCGGAGGCGGCGTAGAGCTCGGCCGCCCGTACCGAGGTACGTTCGGCGAACGCGACGCCACGCAGCGACGCGAGGTCCGTGAAGAGTGATTCCACGACATCCCAGGGCGGGATCTCGGTACCCGCCAGGCAGGCCCGCATCCCCTCCGGATCGCGCCGGCAGAAGACCCCGTACCAACCCCGCCCGGGATCGAGGAGCCCCGCCAGCTCCCGCAGATGGAGCGCGAACGCCCCCATGGACACCGCTTGCTGATGCAACGTCATCAACCCCCTCGGCCGCCGTCGACTGGAACCTTCCAGTCCGCAGGCATTCGACCGCAGTCGTGTTACGGGGCGACTACGCGCACTTTTCACCCAAGGTCCGGAAGGGGCGCGGCCGTTGGCACGAGCGCCCCGTCGCGGCGCGAAGGCTCAGAAGGTGATGGCGATTCCGGTCTGCGGCCGCTTGCCGAGCCGGACGATCATCGCCGGGTAGTCGAGCAGCCAGTACTTCCAGGTGTATTTGCGGGCGATGGCCTTGCGCACACCGGTCGTGCCCTTCTCGTCGAGCAGCCTGCCGCTCCCGTCGGCGCTCGGGGCGCCCTCCGCGATCCGTCCGCGCACGTCGCAGACGGTGACGCGGACGCGGCTGTCGTTGCGCAGTCGCTTGACCTTCCACGAATCGCTCTTCGTCCAGACGACCAGTTCGTTCCCGTCAGCCGCCGCCCACACCGGCGTGGCCACGGGTGTGCCGTCCTTCCGGTAGGTGGTGAGGCTGACGTACTCGCTGCGGGCGAAGTCCTGGAGGCTCATGGTCCAACCCTACTCAAGCCCGTCCGCCCTCCGCCCGGTTACCCGGCGAGTGAGACGATCTCCGGTCCCGCGGCGCACCGCGGGAGGCGTTCGCCGTCCCCGAGCGGAACGTTTCCGCGTCGCGTCCGTCAGTTGTTCCGCAAGAACTCCTGGGCCCGGGCCTCTCCGGCGGTCACCGCCGCCCCGTGGCTCTCGATCGGCTCGACGACGGAGTCCTCGAACAGGATGTACGTGACACCGGACGCCGCGCCGCCGGTTCTCGGGTCCGGATCGATCCCGAGCGCCTCGGCGGTGGCGTACGAGGCCTCGCCGATGATCCCGGCGGGTCCGGTGTCACCGACGACGGCGTACACGACCTTTCCCTCGTGGACGACGGCGACGACGCTGCCGCCTTTGATCCCGGCGCCGCTGAAGTCCCAGAGGGAACTGCGGCTCGGCACCACGACGTACGGCAGTTCCTCCGCGTTCAGGGGCCGGTCGTCGGAGGTGTGGAACGCGGTGTCGCCCTGGAACCACGGGTCGGTGTCCACGTTGCAGGCCTTGGTCACCTGGCCGTCGCAGTCGATGTCCAGATCCGCTTTCCAGAACACGGCCCCGTTCAGGCCGCACACCGGCACGGAGGAGGAGGCCCCCTCGTCCGTCCGGTAGTCACCGTTGGAGATGCGCTTGCAGGACGAGACCTTGGCCAGCAACTCGGCCGCACCGACCGCGTTCTGCTCGACGGCGGCAGGGGCGGTGGAGGCAGGGGCGGTCGGAGCAGGGGTGGTGGGAGCGGGAGCGCCGGGAGCGGTGGCGGCGGGCGTGGGCGAGGCGGTCACGGCCGGCCCCTGGCCGGGCATCGAGCGGGCAGAGGCGGCGGGAATGAGGTGCGGCATCGAAACCGGACGCGCTCTGCCTACCGGCGTGAGCCCGTCCGACCGGAACACCGAGCCGCCGTGGGCGGCGGGCGTCAGGGATCCGGAGGCGAGCAGGGCGGCGCCGGAGACCGTGGCGAGGGCAAGCGTTCGCATACGCACCGTGGGGGGTGCCCTTCTGTGAGGAGTCTTTCCCTTGCTGACATCAGCCAAGACACCCCCCCCCGGTCATCGCCCTCGTCGAGGCCGCGGGGCCGGCCCGACGCACATCTCCCCGCGCCCGACCGGCCCCGCCCGTACGACTACTGATGAGCCATCAGCCCTGGCGGGCCGGCCTCACCACCATGGCCGAACCGCCGCCCCGCCGTTCCGTCTCGGCGGCTGCGAGCCACCGGCCGTCCGGCAGTCGCTGCACGCCCGTCGCCGCCCCGATTTCCGGGTTGAGCTTGAAGACATGCCCCAGGGCCTCCAGTTGTCGCCGCACCGGGCTGTTCCACAGCCCCGGTTCGAGCTCCGTGGCCGCCGCGTTGCGCTGGCTGGCCCGGGGCGCCGCGATGGCGTCCACCAGGGGCAGCCCCCGGTCGACGGCGCCGATCAGCGTCTGGAGCACGGTCGTGATGATCGTGGCGCCGCCCGGCGATCCCAGCGCCAGCACCGGCTTCCCGTGCTTCAGCACGATGGTCGGGGAGATCGACGAGCGGGGACGCTTGCCCGGACCGGGCAGGTTCGGGTCGTGGACGGCCGGGTTGGCCGGTGCGAACGAGAAGTCGGTCAGCTCGTTGTTGAGCAGGAAGCCCCGCCCCGGCACCGTGATGCCGCTGCCACCGGTCTGCTCGATCGTCAGGGTGTACGCGACGACGTTGCCCCACTTGTCGGCGGTCGTGAGGTGCGTGGTGTTCTCGCCCTCGTACGTCGTCGGCGCGGCCGTACCCGCACCGGCGCAGTCACCGGGGTGCCGCGGGTTCCCCGGCGCGAGCGGGCTGGTGAGCACCGCGTCGTCCTTGATCAGGCACTCCCGCGAGTCCGCGAACCGCTGGCTGAGGAGTTCCTTCGTCGGGACGTCCTCGAACTTCGGGTCGCCGACCCAGCGTCCACGGTCCGCGAAGGCGATACGGCTCGCCTCGATGTAGCGGTGCAGGTACTGCGCCTGGCTCGCCTTCGAAAGGTCGGTGGACTCAAGGATGTTGAGGGCCTCGCCGACCGTCGTGCCACCGGACGAGGAAGGCGCCATGCCGTAGACGTCGAGCCCTCGGTAGCCGACCTTCGTGGGTGCCTGCCGCAGCGCCCGGTAGGAGCGCAGGTCCTTCGTGGTGAGGTCACCCGGACGCACCACCCGGGTCGACGCGGGGTCGACGGGCGGATTGCGTACGGTCCGCACGATGTCGTCGGCCAGCTTGCCCCGGTAGAGCGCGTCGACTCCGTCGCGGCCGACCTCCGCGTACGTACGCGCCAGGTCGGGGTTCTTGAAGACGGACCCGACCACGGGAAGCGCACCGCCCGGCAGGAAGAGCTTCCGGGTGGCGGGGAAGTCGGCGAACCGGGCCTGGTTGCCCTCGGTCTGGGAGCGGAACGTACCGTCGACGACGAAACCGTCGCGGGCCAGGCGCTCGGCCGGCTTCAGGACCTGCCGGAGCGATTTGCTGCCCCAGGCGTCGAGCGCCGCGTCCCAGGTGGCGGGGGTGCCCGGGGTGCCGACGCCGAGGCCGCTGGTGACGGCGGACTCGAACGGGAGGGGCTGCCCGTTCTCCAGGAAGAGTGAGGAATCCGCGCTGCGCGGCGCGGTCTCACGGCCGTCGATCGTCTCCACCGTGCGCGTGCGGGCGTCGTAGTGCACGAAGTATCCGCCACCGCCCAGACCCGCCGAATACGGTTCCGTCACCCCGAGTGCCGCCGCGGTGGCGACGGCCGCGTCCACCGCGTTGCCGCCCTTGCGGAGCACCTCGATGCCGGCGGCCGTCGCATCGGCGTCGACACTGGAGACCGCTCCCCCGTAACCGGCCGCCACGGGAGACTTGGGCGGCGGCGGGACCGGTGGCGCGGACGAGGACGGGGCGGCTGCCCCGACCGTCACCACAGCGGCGAGAACCCCTACCAACGACACATTCCGCGCAACGGAACGCCTCATGCGCACCTCCAATGAAGGATCGTCCGCGCAGGGTAACGCCGCCCCGGCCACCTCGTCAGGACCGCCTCGAACTTGCGGCCGAATGCCCGCCGACATGCCCGCCCCTGACTGACGACGCAGGCCCACCTCTCCGCCCCGGGACCTTGACCGCCGACATGTCAGTGGTCTCTGCCGGCATCACGGCCCTGGCCGACCTTTGTCGGCAAGCCGCCGAGGTGGGCCAGGGCGCGCTGCGGAGCGTGCGCGGACCATCGGCCGATGGCCGCGTACGAGCGTCCGCCGGCGACCACCGCCGAGGCGGCGACCAGCCGCACTGCCACGAACGGATGACGCACTCCCCGGCGCCTGACGCGGATCCGGCAACAGTCGCAATCACTTGTGGCGGCTGTCAGTGGGCGTCTTGCACGCCCCGGGGCCGAGGGCCGCCGAGCGCGATCGGCGGCGGCCCCCGGCCTCACAGTGCTGTCTTGGTCGATGGACGGCCGGTGGGGTCAGGCGTCGCTGGTGTCGCTCGGTGTCGCCTCACCGAGCATGGCGAGGGTCAGCACGTTGCCGGCGATGCCCCAGCCGCCGTCGGCGACATCTTCGATCAGAACCATGGTGTTGTTGCGGGCCCGCTCGCCGTAGAGCTCGACGTACAGCTCGGTGGTGCGGGTGACGATCTCCTCCTTCTGCTTCGGGGTAAGGGTCTTCTCGGGGACCTTGAAGTTCGCGAAAGGCATGACTGGACGTTCCTTCTCTCAGTGGGGCGTGACAAAGGGGCTTCGCAGGGAGCTGCCTGCGGCGAGCAGGCTGTCCAGTCCGATACGGCGGAAGAAGTCGGGGCGGGCCGCGGTCGGCGACCGCGGAGACGACTTCGCTGCCGTCTCGGCTGGGGTCTATGCGGGTGCGCAGAGGCCGAGTGCCGTGCGGCGTCGCGACCAGACGCGCGACGGCTGCAGCGACCTCGGTCACATCGGCGTCCGGGGGGGGATGAGCGCGGCCGGGCGCTTGCCCCCATCGTCCGGTGGCTGCAGGCGCTTCAGATGATTCCGCCGTTGGCCCGGACGACCTGTCCGTTGATCCAGTGGCCGGCCGGGGAGGCCAAGAACGCGACGACTTCGGCGATTTCGGCCGGGGTGCCGAGTCGCTCCAGCGGGGGCTGGGCGGCCAGGCGGGCGATGGTCTCCTCGTCCTTCCCGTCCAGGAACAAGTCGGTGGCCGTGGGGCCGGGCGCGACGGCATTGGCGGTGACGTCCCGGCCCCGCAGCTCCCGGGCCAGAATCAGCGTCAGCGCCTCGACCGCGCCCTTGCTGGCGGAGTACGCGCCGTAGCCCGGGAAGGCCAGCCCCACCACGGACGTGGAGAACGTCACGATCGCACCGCCAGGGCGCACCCGACGGGCGGCCTGCTGGACGACGACGAATGTGCCGCGAATGTTGGTGCGGTGCAGGTCGTCCAGGACGGCCAGGTCCAGGTCGGCGATCGGCGCCATGTGCATCCGCCCGGCCGCGTGCACGACGACGTCGACGCCGCCGAACTCTGCCTCGGCCGCGTCGAACAGGGCTGCGACTGCGTGTTCGTCGGCGACGTCGGCGCGCACTGCGATGGCCCGGACACCGCTGGTGACGGCATCCTTCACGGCGGCTTCCGCCTCGTCCCGGTTGCCGGCGTAGCCGACCACGACCGCGTACCCGTCGGCGGCCAGCCGGCTGACGGTCTGGCGGCCGATGCCGCGCGAGCCGCCGGTGATGATCGCGACGCGGGGCGAGGCGGGAGGCTGGGCCGGGGCAGCGGTCCCGTCGGGGGAAGGGGGGATGGGCACTGCTGACTCCTGTGGTGGATGTGGATCGGGCCGCGGTCTCGCCGTCGCCCTGCTGCGTCCTCCACGATCGGCCGGTCCCCCGCCCCTAGCCAGGGCTGCGTTTACCCAAGGGGTGCCACCCCCTGGCTACCGTCCGGCGCGCAGGCGACGATGGAGGGGTGAACCTTCCTGAACTCGGCGCCTTCCTGAGGTCGCGCCGCGACCGCCTCCGCCCCGCCGACGTCGGTCTCCCCCATGGCCCGCGTCGGCGCGTCCCCGGGCTGCGCCGTGAGGAAGTCGCCCAGCTTGCCGGGCTGTCGGCCGACTACTACACCGAGTTGGAACGCGGCAGCGGAAAGAACGGCGTGCAGCCCTCGGCCCAGACCGTGGCCGCCCTCGCCCGAGCCCTGCGCCTGAACGGTGACGAGCGCGACCACCTGTTCCACCTGGCCGAACGGCCGCTCCCCCGGTCTGCACACGGGCCGTCGGCACATGTGCAGCCCGCGCTCCTCGGGCTGCTGGACCGGCTGTCCAACACCCCCGTACGCGTCATCACCGACCTGCACGAAACCCTGGTGGAGAACGACCTGGCTCTGGCCCTGTTCGGCAAGTCCCCGGCACACCGCGGCCCGACGGCGAGCTTCGTGTACCGCTGGTTCACCGCCCCGCAGGCGCGCGAGATCTACCCGCCGGAGGATCACCCGCACCACTCCCGGGTGTTCGTGGCCGACCTCCAGGCAGCGGCTGCCCGGCGGGGCCGGGACGCCGAGGTCACGAAGATGGTCGCCGTGCTCCGCCGCCGTAGCCAGGAATTCGCGGCTCTCTGGGACACCCACGACGTCGCGGTGCGTCGCATGGACCACAAGAAGATCGTCCACCGCGCGCTGGGCATCATCGAACTCGACTGCTACAACCTGCTCAGCGAGGACGGAAGCCAGCGCCTGCTGTGGTTCACCGCGCCGCCAGGAAGCCCGGGAGCCAAGCAGCTGGAACTGCTGTCCGTCATAGGCACCCAGGACCTGAGCGTCACTGGCGGCACGGCGCCGGAGGGGTGGTCTGCGGCGGAATCCCGATCGCAGCGCTGACCCGCGCCGCCGAGGACGCCGAGGGGCTGCCCGATCAAGGCGTGGCGGCGGCCAAAGGTAGTTTCCCGTGACGCCGCGGCTGCGCCCCTTGGCCGAGGGCGTTGAACATCTCGGGGCTACCGGGAAGGCCGGCGTCATCGACGGCACCGGGATCCGTCTCCGCCGCCAGGCCGTCGTGCCGCGAGGACTGCGGTCGCTTCCTCTCCGGAACAGCAACGGCGCGCACGACTCCGTTTCTGAGGGCGGCAGTTGCCACACCCGGCACAAGCCATGACGACTCCGCCGATCTGGTTCCGGTACCCGTGTCGGTGCCACGCCTCATCGCCCAGGCCCTCCACGTACGAGCAGGCCGGCGCAGCAGCGCTCACCGCTCGCGACGTGCGCTCCGCACGTTCCGCTTGTGGGACTGCCGCAGGGAGAGGCCGCTCATGGGCGGGGCCGACATGGGCGACCCCCTCGGACCACACCACCCGTTCCTGGAAGTCCGCCGCGGCCACGGCCGTGCCACCCGAACACCGGCCGCCTCCTGTTGCACCGAAAGGAGAGCGAAAGTTTTCGATGCATCGAATGTTTCGGCATCCCCGAATCGACGACATCTCAACTCCTCTTCCCCGATACCCCATTCACACTTGCGTTGACCAGCACAGAAGTGATTCATGGCGCCATTCAAGTTTCGGAAACGTTACGGAAACCGTTGACAACTCCTGTGCCAGGCCCGACTGTTGGGACGCTCTCCCCGGCCGCGCATGGGATGCGCACGACCGGGCTGTGTCACCTCACCGATGACACGCCGACGCGCGCTCGGCGTGGATCTTGGTCACAGACCGCGCTTTTCGCGAGGAGGAAACAACTCATGAGCGACACCCCCCAGAATTCCGACCCACGTCAGATCAGCCGCAGAAAACTCATCCTCGGCAGCGCCGGCGCCCTGGTGGCAGCCGGGACAGCAGGGCTCCTGCTGCCCGGCACGGCGCGCGCCGCCACGGTCCTCACCAGCAACGCGACCGGCACGCACAACGGCTACTACTACTCCTTCTGGACCGACACCCCGGGTTCCGTCAGCATGACGCTGTCGGACACGGCCGGCTCGTACAGCAGCCAGTGGGGCAACATCAACAACTGGGTCGGCGGGCTCGGCTGGAGCAACGGCAGCCGCCGCGCCGTCACCTACTCCGGCTCGTTCAACCCGGGCAGCAACGGCTACCTGGCGCTGTACGGATGGACCGCCAACCCGCTGGTCGAGTACTACATCGTGGAGAACTTCGGCCCGTACAACCCCGGTTCGGCCGGCACGAAGCGCGGCACGGTCACGGACGACGGCGGTACGTACGACATCTACGAGTCCACCCGCACCAACCAGCCCTCCGTGGAAGGCACCAAGACCTTCCAGCAGTACTGGAGCGTCCGGCAGAGCAAGCGCAGCAGCGGCACCATCAACACCGGCGCGCACTTCGACGCCTGGCAGTCGGCCGGGATGCCGATGGGGGCGTTCAACTACTACATGATCATGGCCACGGAGGGCTACCAGAGCACCGGCAGCTCCAGCGTGAGCCTGGGCGGTGGCGGGACCACGCCCACCACTCCGCCTACGGACGGGGGCACCACTCCCCCGCCCGGCACAGGCGCCTGCAGCGCCACCTACCGCACCACCAGTTCATGGAACGGTGGCTTCAACGGCGAGGTGACCATCAAGGCCGGCAGCAACGGTGTCACCGACTGGAAGGTGCCGGTGACACTGGCCGGCGGCCAGACGGTCACCTCGCTCTGGAACGGCACCTCGAGCCGGAACGGGAACGTTCTGACCGTGACCCCGGTCGGGTACAACCGCACCCTGAACGCGGGGCAGTCGACGTCGTTCGGCTTCACCGTCAACGGACCCAGCAGCCCGTCCCCCTCGGTCGGCAGCTGCGGCGTCGGCTGACCCCGGCATCCCGCGCACCCACGTGCTCCGGCGCGGTGCCCGGCGGGCACCGCGCCGTTGCCCGTCCCGGGGTTCGGCGAGCCGGTCAGGGCCGACCGGCAGGTCCGGTCAACTCGGACGGACAACAGTATTGACAGTACGCCGTCACGTCGCTGTGATACATGGGAGCGCTCCCACTCCTGAACTGCCCTACGGTTCCCCCCTCAAGGAGGCGCACATGCCGACCCTTCCCCTGCGATTACTGCGCAGACCCTGGACAGCCGCCGGAGCGGCCCTCGCACTGGCCTTGTCCCTCTTCGTCGTGGTACCCGCGAGCGGCTCGGATCTGGCGTCCACGTGCAAGGTCGACTACACCGTCGACGAGTGGGCCGGTGGATACACCGCCCAGGTACGCATCACCAACACCGGTCCCGCGCTCAGCAGTTGGCGGCTGACCTGGACGTACGGCGGCGACCGGCAGGTCACCTCCGCCTGGAACGCGACCGTCACGCAGGCCGGTCGCTCCGTGACCGCCGACAACACGGCCTGGAACGGAGCACTGTCCAGCGGCGGCACCGTCGACTTCGGCCTGCAGGGGACCTGGCAGTCGGCCGGTTCCGCGCCGACCGACTTCGCCCTGGGCGGCGTGTCCTGCGGCGGCGACGGCACCACGCCGCCGACCACGCCCCCCACCACCCCACCGACCACGCCGCCCCCCACCACACCGCCCTCCGCCGAGTGCGGGGATGCCGCCGTCTGCGAGGACTTCGAGGACCAGGCCGGTCCGGCCCCCGCCGGGGCCTGGCGGTTCACCGCGCCCGACTGCCAGGGCACGGGCACGGCGGCCGTCGACAACGCGGTCGCGCACAGCGGCACGCGGTCGCTGCGGCTGGACGGACGGGCCGGCTACTGCAACCACGCCTTCGTGGCCTCCACCGCGGACCTCTCGTCGGTCGGCCCGGTGCTGCACATCCGCATGTGGGTGCGGCACACCACCGCGCTGCCGGCCGCGCACGTCACCTTCGTGTCGATGCCGGACAGCTCCCAGGGCGGCCGGGCCCTGCGGGTCGGCGGACAGAACGGCGCCCTGCAGTGGAACCGGGAAAGCGACGACGCCACGCTCCCGGCGCAGAGCCCGGTCGGGGTGGGGCTGAGCCGGCCTCTGCCGACGGGCATCTGGCAATGCCTCCGGTTCGCGGTCGACACCTCGGCACCGGGACTCGACACCTGGCTGGGCGACGAGCAGGTGCCGGGGCTGCACGCCGACGGCGTGCCGACGCAGGACGTCGACGGCCAGTGGCTCTCCCGGACCACTCCGCCGAGGCCCACCGCCCTGCGGCTGGGCTGGGAGAGTTACGGGACGGGCGACGACACCCTGTGGTTCGACGACGTGGTCGTCGGTTCCTCACCGGTCGGCTGCTGACGAACGACTGCCCCGGCGAGCGGGGACGCCCGCGACGGCCGGCCGACGACGGCTCGCGGGGGCGGAGCCCGTCAGCCGGTCGCCGGCGTTCTCCGCCCGCGGCCGGCGGCACCGACGCGCCTCCGCGCGTCGAGCTGACGTGCGGTGACGGCGGCAGCCCGCGCGTGCGGGCTGCCGCCGTCACCCCGGGACCGTGGCCGGCCCCACCCCCTTCGTACCGCGCCGCCGCTACCGCACGGTCACCGTGACCGGCCGGTGTACGGACTGGCGCGGGAGGGTGACGGTGAGGACTCCCCTACCGGCGTCCCAGTGGTACGCGTCCGGGGAGAGCCGCACCCCGCGCGCGGTGACCGCGGTGGGGGCGTGGGTGGCCCCCAGCAGGGCGAGCGTCCACCGGCGGTTCTTCACCTGCCCCTTGAAGGAGCCCTTGGCCCCGCCGATGGATACGGTCCGCTGCGCGCCCTTCTCCTGGTACGTCACGGTCGTCGTGGCGCTCCGGTTCTTCTGCGTCGTGGTGCCGTCGTCCTCGTACATGCGGTACGAGCCCGAGTCGCCTGCGGCGATGGACAGCGTGACATCCGTCAGCGGGTTGCGGTCGTTGTCGGTGACATCGTGGGTACGGGTGGGCAGGATGCCGCCCGACCTGATGAAGACGGGCATCGTGTCGAGGGTGGTCGTGACGTCCCGCGTGGTGCCGCCGGCGTACGTCTTCCCGGTGAAGTAGTCGGTCCACTGCCCCGGCGGGAACCACACCGAGGTCGTGGCGCTCTCACCGGGCGTGGTCACCGGGGCGACCAGTACGTCTGAGCCGTAGAAGTACTCACTGTCGGCGGCCGCGTACGCCTGCGGCTCCTCGGGGTACTCCAGGTACGTGGGGCGAACGATCGGGACGCCGGTGCGGTTGGCCTCCTCGGCGAGTGTGTAGGTGTAAGGCACCAGATTCTCGCGCAGGTTGAGGAACGCGTCCGCCGACTTCCGCGCCGAGGGACCGTACTGCCAGGGCAGTCGGTCGCCGTGGTTGCTGTGCAGACGGTCGACCGGCTGGAAGGTGCCGAACTGGACCCAGCGGGCGTACAGGTCGTCGGGCAGCTTGTGCGTGGCCTCCTCCGAACCGGGGATGCCCGTCGTGTCGTTGTGCCCGCCGATGTCGTGGGTGATGGCCGCCATGCCGGTCGCCGCGGACTCACCGGGGGTGTAGCCGACTTCCAGGCGCAGGGTGCCCCAGGTGGAGGAGGTGTCCCCGGTGAAGTGGATGGTGGTGCGCTTGTCCGCCCACGGGCCGGTGGGCAGGGCCTGCTGACCGCTGTACCCGCCCGCCTGGAGCGAACCGTAGGCGCGGGAGAGGACGAAGCCCCGGCCGATCGCCTTCGCGGAGGCGTCGGCGTACTGCTGGTTGATCCAGGCGTCCGGAGTCACTCCGTTCAGCGAGGACTGCGAGGAGTCGCAGCACCAGTCCAGCCACCAGAAGTCGTTCCCCTGCTCGTCCATGGTCCGGTGCAGGTCCATGTAGGCCTTGAGCTGGTCCGGGTCGCCGAAGTCGAAGACGTAGCAGTCGTCTCCGCAACCGCCCTCGACCAGCTTGCCCTTGGCGGTGGACTGCGCCTGGGCGAACTGGGGGTCGGAGGCCCGGATGCTCGGGTGCACGTTGAGCGTGTTGTGCAGTCCCTGGGCCTGTGACCAGTCGAAGAACCCCGCCGGGTCGGGGAACTTGGCCGGGTCGATCTCCCAGCCGCGCCAGGTGTCACCGGCCTTGAAGTCGGTGTCGGTCACCAGGACGTCGAGGGGCACACCCTCCGCACGGAACGCGGGCAGGATCTTGTCCCGGTAGTCGGCGGCCGTCCGGTCGATGTACTCGGAGTACCAGACGCCGTACGCCCAGGTCGGCAGGAGCGCGGGCGGCCCGGTGAGGGTGGCGAGGTCCCCGAGGCCCTGCTTGTAGTCGTGGCCGTAGCCGAAGACGTAGCCGTCCTGGTAGGGGGCGCCACCGTGCTCGGGGCGGGGGCGCACCTTCCTCGCCCCGATGTCGTACAGCGCCGACGCGGAGTCGTCGAGCAGGAACCAGCCGTCCTGGCTGAGCAGGCCCGGCGTGGTGACGGGGGCGGCGCCCTCGCCGGTCACGCCGTCCAGGCCGCGGCGGTATCCGCCGAGCGCGAGGTGCGGCTGCGGCTCGGCGTCCGCCGGGGCGGCCAGGGAGAGGGTGTCCACGTTGATGTGGCAACTTGCCGGGTCGGGACAACCGAGGGTGACGTCGTTGGCACCCGCCTTGAGGGTGACGGGGACCGCGGCCGTCCGCCAGTCGTCCCAGTCCTTCGTCACAGGGAATTCCAGCGTCGCCGCCGGCCCGCCGGCCGTGGTCGTCACGGCGGCGGTACGGGCCCGGTGGAGGCCGTCGCCGCCCTGCCCGTTGGCGTAGCGCGTCCGGAGCGTGTACGTGCCGTCGGCGGGTACGCCGACCACGTGGGCCGTCAGGCTCGACCCCTGCTTGAGCTCGGCGACGAAACCGTTGCCCGCGTACCCCTGGTGGTCCAGGGCGCCGGTGGCCGAGCCGCCGATCCGCGCCGCTTCGGCCTCGCAACTCACCCCGAAGCGGCAGTCCTTGATCGCGGTGTGCGCGGCGGACGGGTAGGTGGCGTCGTCGGCCCGCAGCAGGGCGACACTGTCGACGTTCACGGATCCCGAGTCGGAGGCGGTCCGGGTCAGTGCGATCGTGTGCGGCCCCTTGCCGAGCTTCACCTCCGCCGTGGCGTTCGCCCAGGTGTCCCAGTCCGCCGTGGCCGGCAGGTTCACTTGCCGCGGCGCACCGCCGTCCACCGAGAGGGACAGCGTGCGGGTCTGCGTCTTGCCGTCTCCACCGCGGGAGTTGGCGTAGCGCAGTGCGAAACGATAGGTCCCGTCGGCGCTGACATCGATGTCAGCGGCTGCCGAACTGCCGGTGGCCTCGAAGCCGGCGGCAAAGGCCGCGCCGGTGTGGTCCCGGTGATCGGAGGCGGTGCCGAGCCCGTCGAGCCGGAGATCCTCCGCCTCGCACAGCGCGCCGGGTGTGCAGACGAGCCGCTGCCAGGGAGCGGCGGTCACCGGCTTCGCTCCCGCGTCGAGCCGGACGGAGAGGTTCTGTGCGTCGAACGGCCCGGAGCCGACGCGGTAGCGCAGGGTCATCGCGCTCGTCGAGACGGTCAGCCAACCGCCCTTCGTCCGCGCGGTGTAGGCGGTCGGGGTGAACCCCTCGCGCCCGATGGCGTTGAACGTGGGTGCGTCGGTGAACTCGCTGTCGCCCGCGTACTCGGTACGGATGAGTGTCGGCGAGAGGATCTCGAAGCGGGCGTTCCCGGAGGTGACGGTCGGGACCCCGTGACCGTGGCCCCCTCCGGCGGAGGCGACACCGGCGCCGGTCAGCGTCGTGGAAGCGGCCACGGCGAGGGCTGCGGCGACGCCCACTCTCCGGCGCACGCGCCGTTGTCTCCTGCCCGAACTCATCGATGCGGGTATCACACGCAACTCCGTTCTCCTGTACGTCGGCCGGTGGCCGCGGCATGCGGACTCCGACCGCTTCCCACGTGAGCAATTCAACGTTGTAAAACACCTGCTCGGCACGTAGGACACCACGCCGTCTCGGCCGGTGTCCATCACGGCGCGGCAAAGAGTTCGGCTCCGCACCGGTCGGCCGCTTCAGCCTCGGTCACGGCGCGTCAGCCGGGAGCCGGTGACCTGCCCCTCCGGGCGCCGGAGGCCGGAGGGGGTCAGACCGAGCAGTGGGCCGGCCCGATGACGCCGTCCGAACCGGTCACCGTCACCGCCTCGCTCCGGTCGGCCGTCCGCGCCTGGGCCGCGGTGCAGAACAGCTGCTGTCGTGCGGGTTCGGAGAGCCCGGTGACCGGGGTCTTCACCGTGACCAGTACGCCCTGCGCACTCAGCTCGACCGCCAACTTTACCCGTGTGTTGGGCAGTTCAGATCGAAGGCCGGCAGCCCGCTCGGCCCCGCTGGGACCGTCGAAGAGGAGGTCGAGGGCCCTGGCCGCACCGGCGGGTGGCTTCTCCCCGTAGCCGCTCGACCCGCTCCCTCCGTCCGACGGCTCGGCGTAGCGTACGACCGGCATCAGGCGGGCGGCCGACGACGACGAGACGAAGTACAGGACGGTGCCCATCTGTCCGGCCGGTGCGACCTGCACGATCGCCGGTTCGCCGGCCTCGACCACCTCCGTCGCCCGGATGCCGCAGCCCGCGGACAGCAGCACCAGGGACAGCAACGCGCCGGCCACCCGCCCTGACCTCATCGCCCCTCCAGCGGTAGTTCGACGGTGAACACCGCTCCGCCGGAAGGCCCGTTCGCGGCATGGAGCGTGCCGCCGTGCAGCCGGACGTTCTCCCGGGTGATCGCGAGACCCAGTCCGCTCCCCGCCGACCGGGTGCGGGCCGCGTCGGCCTTGTAGAAGCGGTCGAAGATGTGCGGGAGCACGGCGGCGTCGATGCCCGGACCGCTGTCCTCCACCTCCGTCACCAGCCGGGCCGCGCCGTCCCGCCGCCCGGTCCGCAGCCGTACGGTGACGGGTTCGGCCCCGTGCCGCAGGGCGTTGCCGACCAGGTTGGCGACGACGACGTCGAAGCGGCGGGGGTCGAGCACCGCCCTCACTCCGTCCGGGAGTTCGGTGCGGACCCGGCCGTCCCAGTGGCGTGCCTGGAGTGACTTGCGGATGGTCTCGGCCACGTCGACCTCGTCGCTGTGGAGATCGGCGGCCCCGGCGTCGAACCGGGAGATCTCCATCAGGTCCTCGACCAGCGTGGCGAGTTTTCCGGTCTCCGCGCTGATCAGCCGCACGGCCGCCGCGGTGTCGGGGCGCAGCTCGGCGGCGTCCTCGTCGAGCACCTCCGTGACGGCGAGCATGCCGGCGAGCGGGGTGCGCAGTTCGTGCGAGACGTCCGAGGCGAAGCGGCGTGCCCGCTCCTCGGCCCGGCGGAGTTCGTCGACGGACTCCTGGAGCTTGGTCGAGGACTCGTTGAACGTACGGGCCAGTTCGCTGAGTTCGTCGGAGCCGCGGACCGCGATGCGGGTGTGGAGCTCGCCCCGGCCGATCCCGGCGGCGGCGCGGCGCAGGTCGCGTACCGGACGCAGGACGCTGCGCGCGGCGAGCAGCGCCGGGACCAGGGCGATGAGCAGGGCGGGCAGGGCGCCGTCGCGGGCCGCGGTGACCATGGCGGCGACGTTCGCCTCCTCGGTGGAGAGCGGCATCACGGCGTAGAGGACGAGCCCGGTGGGCTGGCGGCCGTCGCCGCGGTTGAAGAGGGCCGGCATGCCGACGGTCAGCCAGGGCCTGCCGTCCTTGACGACGCGCTGGAAGGAGCCGTGGCTGTTGTCCCGCACCGCCGCGCGCAGTGCGGCCGTGATCACGGTCGAGGTGGGCCGGTCCGAGGAGGAGACCCGCAGGTTCCCGTACTCGGCGAAGACGGTCCAGGTGCGCGCCTTGCCGTCGCGGGCCAGCGCGAGGCACATGTCCCGGAGCCCGACCCGGTCGGGCGGGAGGTCGATGCCCCGGGCGCTGATCCGGTCGCGGAACTGGGCGACGGCGGTGTCCTGTGCCTGTTGCAGGATCGCCGAGCGTGCCTCGCGGTAGGTCAGGGTCGCGGTGGTGGCTGCGCTGACCGCGGCGACGAACAGGAACGCGGCTATGAGGCGGCTGCGCAGGCCGAACCGGGCGGGGAGCAGCTTCATCCGAGGGGTCCGAAGCGGTAGCCGAAGCCTCGGACGGTCTGGATGTAGCGGGGGTTGCCCGCCACGTCCTCGATCTTCTGCCGCAGTCTGCGCACACACGCGTCGACCAGCCGGGCGTCGCCGTGGTAGCTGTGCTCCCACACGTATTCGAGCAACTGCTGGCGGCTGAAGACCTGTTCCGGCGCGGCCGACAGGTGCAGGAGCAGTTTCAGTTCGGAGGGGGCGAGCAGCAGCCGCTCCCCCGCCTTGGCGACGGTGAGACCGACCCGGTCGACCGTCAGTGCGCCGTGGGTTTCGAAGCCGCTGCGGCCGGCGGGTTCGGCGAGCCGCCGCAGCACCGCGCGGATCCTGGCCTCTATGACTTCGGTGCGTGCGGGCTTGACGATGTAGTCGTCGGCTCCGGCCTCCAGTCCGACGACCACGTCGAAGTCGTCGCCGCGCGCGGTGAGCATGATGATCGGCAGCTGGCTGGCCTCCCGGATGCGGCGGCAGACCTGGACACCGTTCATCCCCGGCAGCATGAGGTCGAGCAGGACGAGCTCGGGCCGGAACTCCTCCAGCGCGGACAGCCCCGCCTCGCCCGTCCCGACGCCCCGCACGTCGTGCCCGCGCCTGCGCAGCCCCAGCTCGACCCCTTCCCGTACGGAGGGGTCGTCTTCGATCAGCAGCACGCGAGGCATGGCGTCAGTATCCCAGTGATCAAGGAGTGGATTCGGAAGTGTGTGCGTGTGGCCGGTGCCGCCTCAGGTGCGCCGCAGTCGGCTCCGTACGGCGCTCAGCGCGGTGTCGACCTCCCTCAGCCGCAGCGGGCGTGCCAGCAGGGCCACGACGCCGAAGAGGACGAGCACCCCGGTCCCGGCCGCGGCGAAGTCCCCGGTCCCCGGCCCGTCGGTGTCGACGGCGCGCGCCGCCGCGTAGGCCAGCAGCCCCGCGGGCACGCACGCGGCCACCAGCCGGGCGTGTGCCCCCACACCCGGCGAGCGCAGCAGCGCGGGCGTCGGCGCACCGGGCGCGGAGACCCTGCGGTGCAGTACGTACGCGGTGACGGTGAACCCGGCGAACAGGGCCACGGAGTACGCCCCCGCCATGCCCGTCACCGCCCAGCGCGCGGGCAGCAGCAGATAGGCGGCCACGGACAGCCCGGCGTTGAACGCGGCGATGACCAGGTTGAGGAGAAAGGGGGTGCGGGTGTCACCCATCGCGTAGAAGCCGCGGGAGAGGACGTACTGCCCGGAGAAGGCGATGAGTCCCGGTGCGAAGGCGGCCATCATCCCCGCCATCACGGTGATGTCCGCCGGGCCGGTCTGTCCGTACCCGAAGACGGACCCCATCACCCACGGGGCGAGTGCGAGCAGGGCGGCGGCGGCCGGGACCACGACGGCCGCGGAGGTCCGCAGCGCGTACGAGACGTCCCGCCGCACCCCGGCCAGATCGCCGTCGGCCGCGGACCGGCTCATCCGTGGCATCAGGGCCGTGACGAGACTGACGGTCACGATGCCCTGCGGCACCACCCACAGCTGATAGGCGTAGCTGTACGCGGTGTAGCCCGCGCCCCCCGCCAGGTGCTGGTCCGCCGCGTGCTGGCCCGTGGCGGTGGAGAGCCGGGTCACCACCCAGTAGGCGGCCTGGTTGGTGAGCACGAGCATGACGAGCCAGCCGGCCGCCCGCAGCGGCCGGGTGAGTCCGCTGCCGCGCCAGTCGAACCGCGGCCTCCAGCGGAACTTCGCGGCGCGCAGGGCGGGCACCAGCGCGAGGGTCTGCACGGCGATCCCGGCAGTGGTGCCCCAGCCGAGCCATTGCGCCTGGGCCGAGGTCAGTTCCCCGCCCGAACTCGCCGCCGTCCAGAGGTACAGCCCGAACACCGCGATGATCACGAGGTTGTTGAGGACGGGGGTCCACATCATGGCCCCGAACCGGTTGCGGGCGTTGAGCACTTGTCCGAGCAGGGTGAAGAGCCCGTAGAAGAGGATCTGGGGCAGGCAGTAGCGGGCCAGCGCGATGGTGAGTTCGGCCTGGTCACCGTCGTACGTGGGGGCGTACACCGAGATGATGAGCGGGGCTCCGACGACGGCGAGCGCCGTGAGTACGAGCAGCCCGACCGTGCAGAGGGTGAGCAGGCGATCGGTGTAGGCGGCCCCGCCGTCCTCGTGCTCCCGCGCGGCGCGGACCAGCTCGGGGACGAAGACGGCGTTGAGGGCGCCGCCGATCAGCAGCATGTAGAGGATGTTGGGGACGGTGTTGGCGACCGTGTAGCCGTCGGCCCGCAGCCCGGTGCCGAGCGCGGCGACGACGACCGCCGAGCGCAGGAAGCCCGTCGCCCGCGACACGACGGAGCCGGCGGCCATGACGGCACCGCTGCGCAGCACCGAGCCGGACCTCTGCGGCTCGCGCTCGTCCGTGGCGACCGTGCCCGTGGTCGCGTCGGCCGCCGTCATCGGTGCGCCATGTACGCCTGGAACGCCCGGTACAGCGTTTTGTTGGCCGCGCCGCCCACTGATGTCTCCCACTCTCCGAGGGTCTCCACGACCTGTCCGCCCGTGCCGAACTTCCAGCGCAGCAGGCCGAAGGGGCGGTCGTCGGGATCGAGGGTGGAGGATACCCCGCGCATGTCGTACACCTGTGCGCCCTGGGCCTGGGCGTCGAGGAGCATCTGCCACTGCAGGGCGTTGCTGGGGCGGACCTCGCGGCGGTGGTCGGCGGACGCGCCCGTCTGGTACCAGACCCGGCGGCCGGTGCTGATCATCGTGTGGGCGGCGAGTATCTCGCCCCCGTGCACGGCGAGGCACAGTTTCATCCGGCCGGGCTGTTCGGCGTTGAGCACGGCGTACTGGCGCTGGTAGTAGGCCAGGGAGCGGCCGAGCCGGAAGCCGTCGCGTTCCTCGGTGATCCGCAGCAGGCGGTGGAACTCGGGGAGTTCGGCCGCGCTCCCGGTGACGATGCGCACCCCCGCCTTGCCGGCCCTGCGGACGTTGCGCCGCCACTCCTGATTGAGCCCCGCCCAGAGGTCGTCGGGCGTCCGGCCGGCCAGCGGCACCTGGAAGACGTACCGGGGCTGCGCATCCGCGTCGTCGCCGTCCCCGCCGCAGCGCCGCCAGCCCCGGGCCCGCAGCCGGTCGGCCACGGCCGCGCCGAGCGGGTCGACCTCACGCGCCAGTACGTCACCGACGGTGCGGCCGGGACCGGTGGCGGCCTTGAGGCGGGCGGTGTCCCAGCGGCGGTAGGCCGGGGACGGGCCGATGCGTACGGCGAACGCCCCCGCTCCGCGCAGATGGGTCATGAGCGGCCGCAGCCACCGGTCTATTCCGGGATCGGCCCAGTCGGCCACCGGCCCTTCCGGCAGGTAGGCGAAGTATTTCCGGGTGCCGGGGAATTGCCGGTAGAGAATCAACGCGCTGCCGGCCAATTCACCGTGGTCGCCGAGCCAGCCGACCGTTTCCGAGGACCACTGGTCCTTCACACCGGCCCAGGACGGGTACTGGAGAAAGCTCGCGTCCGCGTGCGTGGCCACGTGTGCCCGGTGCTCGGCGGCCGTCAGGGCGCACACCCGTAGTTCCTGATCACGGCTGCGGTCTCCGGTCGCGAGCAGCGCTGACATGTCCGTGGCCCTCCCTCGTGGGCCCCGCGGCGGTTCTGCGGGGCTGCACAGGATGCTCACAGCGGATCATGACCGGGCTGCGCGCCGGATGTGACCGGACGATGACCGTTGCGCTGCGCTTCTTGTCACACACCGCATTCCCGCTTTTCCCTCGATTTGCGGAACTTAGGCTCCGGTGAATGCCTCGTCCAAAGACGACGGAGCAAGGCCCAGGAGGTTTTCCCGTTGATCCCCGTCCCTCTCATATCCGCCGCTCGGCACACCACCCGTTTCAGGAGCCCCGCCTGTCACGCGCGACTCGCCCTGGTCGCCGGCACCGCGGTGCTCGGTGCCCTGCTCACGGCCTGCTCCGGTGGCGCCGCGGCCTCGGGCCATGACGGCCGGAAGCAGGGCGCCACCCCATCGAAGGCCGCGGACACCCGGATCGCGGTGAACCTCCACGGCACCGCGGCCGCCGCGGGCAGGCCGGTGACGGTGACGGTGGCCACCGGAAGGCTGCGCACCGTCACGGTCGCGGCGGACGGCGGCGGCGCCCTCACCGGCAGGCTCTCCGCCGACGGCAGGACCTGGACGTCCGACCGGCCGGCGGCGCCCGGCACCACGTACCGCGTCGAGGCGAAGGACACCGGCGGCGGCGACGACACGGCCGCGTTCACCACGGCGGCGGCGGACAAGGTGAACAAGCTGACCCTCGCCCCCGGCAAGAACGCCACGGTCGGCATCGCCCAGCCGCTGTCCATCGTGTTCGACCACCCGGTGAAGAACAGGGCGGCGGTAGAGAAGGCGCTCAAGGTCTCCACCTCGAACGACACCGAGGGCTCCTGGGGCTGGCTGGTCGACTACTCGGGCCGGGACCGCGTGGACTGGCGGCCCGAGGAGTACTGGAAGTCCGGCACGCGCATCACCCTCGACGCCGAACTCAACGGCGTCGACTCGGGATCGTCGGGCGGCTGGTTCGTACGCGACTACGCGACGACGTTCACCGTCGGCAGCAGTCAGGTGGTCAAGGTCGACCTCGACCGCCACCGGCTGGCGCTCAAGCGCGACGGCAGGACGGTCATGGACGTGCCCATGTCGGCGGGCACACCGGGCGGCGACCGGGCGTCCTGGCGGGGCACCGCCGTACTGATGGCGAAGGAGGGCACGATCAACATGAACTCCGAGACGGTGGGCCTCGGGGACGCGTACGACAAGATGGTCGACTTCTCGATGCGGCTGACCTGGTCGGGCATGTACGCCCACGCGGCGCCGTGGAACGCCGCGTACTTCGGTGTGGCCAACCACAGTTCCGGCTGTGTCGGGATGAGCGACGCCGACGCCGCCTCCCTCTACCGCGCGGCCCACGTCGGCGATCCCTTCGAGATCACCGGCGCGGACGCCAAGGGCACGGTCGCGGAGGGCAACGGCTACGGGGCCTGGAACGTCTCCTGGGCCGACTGGCGGACCAGGAGCGCTCTCGGCTGACGGCACGACGGACACGGTCGGCATGACCGGTACGGTCGGCACGGCCGGCACGCAGCTGACCTTCTCCCCGCCCGGCACGGGCCCTCGCGGGCGTCCGTGCCAGGTGCGAGAAGTGATCACCGGCTGCTGCCGGACGGGCACCACCGCCCGGGGCCGCCTCGCGGCGGGCCCCGGCTACCTCGCTCCCGGCATCAGCGTGCCCGGCTGAGCCGGACCGACACCCGTCGCCTCCGTCTTCGGGTTGCGACGCTCGCGCTTCGCCACCCAGGTGGCGAACCAGGAGAGCAACATACACATCCCGATGTAGATCGGCGAGATCACCATCACCACGGGGATGAAGGGCAGATCGTAGTCGAGGTTGGACGCGATGAGCTTCCCGGCGTGCAGGAACTCCTCGTACGTGATCAGGTAGCCCAGCGAGGTGTCCTTCAGCGCCACCACCAACTGGCTGATAATGGTGGGCAGCATCGCGCGTACCGCCTGCGGGGCCAGCACGAAGGACGTGACCTGGGTCTTGCGCATACCCAGCGCGGACGCCGCCTCGCCCTGGCCGCGCTCGACCGAGTTGATGCCGGTACGGAACACCTCGGCGAGCACCGAACCGTTGTACAGCGTCAGCCCTGCGACCAGGGCCGGCAGCGGCTGCACCTTCAGCGCGACGAAGACGAAGAAGATCATCACCAGAACGGGCATGGCACGGAAGAACTCGACGAGGACGGTCGCCACCCAGCGCACCGGGCGGTGGTCGGAGAGCCGGCCCACCGCGAGGACGGCCCCGAGCGCCAGCGAGAGCACCGCGGCGTACGCGAACGCCTTGAGGGTGTTGCCGAGGCCGCGCAGCAGCAGTTCCTGAATGCCCTTGTACTCGAAGGGCGTCCATTTGGCGCTGGTGAACTGGTCGGTGTCGAAGAGCAGGTAGATGACCCAGCCGACCAGGGCGAGGATCAGGATGGTCGAGACGATCCCGTAGACGAGGTGCCGCTTGCGGGTCTGCGGCCCGGGAATGTCGTAGAGCACCGTGGCACCGGGGGTGGAGTGGGCGGTCATCGGGCGACTCCCCAGCGCTTCTCCAGCACGTTGAAGATCGCGCTGATGGTCAGAGTGATGATCAGGTACCCGACGGCGATCCAGACGAAGGTCCAGATGATGCTGTAGCCCAGCTCGTTGAGGGTCTTGTAGGTGCCGAGCAGTTCGGTGACGCTGAACGCCCCGGCGATCGCGGAGTTCTTGGCGAGCGCGATGAGCGTCGAGCCGATCGGCGGGATCACCGAGCGGAACGCCTGCGGCAGCACCACGTTGCCGAGTGTCTGGCCGAACGTCATGCCGAGGCTCCGCGCCGCCTCACCCTGCCCGGTGGGCACGGTGTTGATGCCGGAGCGCAGCACCTCGCAGATGAAGGCGGACGTGTAGCAGCCGAGGGCGAGGATCGCGAAGACGTTGAACGGCAGTACCAGGCCGAAGCGTGGCAGGCCGAGCAGCACGGCGAAGAAGAGCAGGGTCAGGGGGGTGTTGCGCAGCACGGTCACCCAGACCGTGCCGATCACCCGGAGCGAGCCGACGGGCGCCACCCGGAAGGACGCCATGACGAAACCGAGGATCATCGCCAGGATCGAGGCCCAGACGGTCAGTTCGACGGTTCCGAGGAAACCCTTGCCGTAGAGCGAGAAGTTGTCCGTGAGTACGTCCATGTGTCGTGGCCGTCCT
Organism: Streptomyces sp. NPDC005775; assembly: GCF_042871565.1. NCBI lineage: Bacteria > Bacillati > Actinomycetota > Actinomycetes > Kitasatosporales > Streptomycetaceae > Streptomyces > Streptomyces sp. NPDC005775. Next base: position 205,254 of record NZ_JBIAIU010000002.1, read on the forward strand.
CTCAGTTCGCCGGGTAGTTGTCGATGGGCGGCGGCTTCGGCGCGGGCACCCCGGAGAGACCGAGCGTCGCCTCGAACGCCTTCTTCCAGTTGCCGTTCTTCTCGTTGGCCTCCAGCGCGTCGTTCAGCGCGAACCGCAGCGCGTTGTCGCTGCGCGGGACCCCGATGCCGTACGGCTCCTGGGAGAAGGGCTTGCCCACGACCTTCATCTCGTCGGGCGCCTTCGCGGCGAAGCCCAGCAGGATCGCGTCGTCGGTGGTGACGACGTCGACCTGGTACGTCAGCAGGTTGTCCACGCAGATCGAGTACGTGTCGTAGGCGACCAGTTTCGCCTTCGGGTAGTCGGCGGCGATCCGCTGGTACGGGGTCGAACCGGCCGCCGAACAGACCGTCTTGCCGGCCAGGTCCTGCGGTCCGTGGATGTCGTTCTCGTCCGTGCGGACCAGCAGCCCCTGGCCTGCCATGTAGTACGGCCCGGCGAACCCGACGAGCTTCTTGCGCATGTCGTTGATGGTGTAGGTGCCGACGTAGTAGTCGATCTGCCCGTTCTGCAGGGCGGTCTCGCGGTTGGCGGAGGCGATCGTCTTGAACCGGATCGTCTTCGGGTCGAAACCCAGCGAGGCCGCCATCATCCGGGCGATCTCGATGTCGAAACCGGAGTAGACGCCCGTGGCCGGGTCCTTCTCGCCGAGGTAGGGCTGGTCCTCCTTGGCGCCCACCCGCAGATATCCGCGCTTCTTCGCGCTGGTCCAGGTCCTGGAGTCCGGCAGGCTGAAGGAGGTGTCGACCTTGTAGACCGGCAGCGCCTCGGCCTGCGGCCCCTTCACCGGCGGGCTGCCGTCCTTGCCGCAGCCCGCGGCGAGTACGGCCAGCAGGAGGCCGGCACAAGCGGCCAGTGCTCTTCTCGTACGCAACACAGGGCCCCCCGTCAGTGCTTGAGGATCTTGGACAGGAAGTCCTTGGCGCGGTCGCTCTCCGGGGCGGTGAAGAAGTCCTCCGGGGTGCGGTCCTCGACGATGCGGCCGTCGGCCATGAAGACGACGCGGTTGGCCGCGGAGCGGGCGAAGCCCATCTCATGGGTGACGACGACCATGGTCATGCCCTCGCTGGCGAGCTGCTGCATCACCTCCAGCACCTCGTTGATCATCTCCGGGTCGAGTGCCGAGGTGGGCTCGTCGAAGAGGAGCGCCTTGGGGTCCATGGCGAGGGCGCGGGCGATGGCCACGCGCTGCTGCTGGCCACCGGAGAGCTGGGCGGGGAACTTGTCGGCCTGACCGACGAGCCCCACGCGCTCCAGCAGTTCCCGGGACCGCCGGTCCGCCTCGTCCTTCTTCCGCCTGCGGACCTTCAGCTGCGCCAGCGAGACGTTGGCCAGCACGGTCTTGTGCGCGAACAGGTTGAACGACTGGAAGACCATGCCGACTTCGGCCCTGAGCTGCGCCAGGCCCTTGCCCTCCTCCGGGAGGGGTCTGCCGTCGATGGAGATGTGGCCCGACTCGATCGTCTCAAGGCGGTTGATGGTCCGGCAGAGCGTTGATTTGCCGGAGCCGGAGGGGCCGATGACCACCACCACCTCCCCGCGGCCGACGGTGAGATTGATGTCCTGCAGTACGTGCAACTTTCCGTAGAACTTATTGACGTCACGCAGCTCGATCAACGGATCGACGGCCATTCGCTGCCCTACCCAATTATCGCTTTGTCGAGGTCAGCGCAAACTATCCACTCCGGAAAGGGACTTCACACCCGACACGCGTAAATGGGTCATAAGGCGTTTTATCTAGTTGCGTGGTGCACGCGGCCCGGAGTCACCCCTCTGCCGACTCCGAGTACACCTGAGACAGCTCGGGGCTGCCCGTCATCGCCCAGTCCAGACCGGCCGCGACCACATCGATCTCGCGCCCCGAGGCGAGGCGCACCACGGGTTGCCCGCTCGGCCAGATGTGCCACAGCGCACCGTCTACGTTCCGCACCAGAACCGTGCCGAGGTAGAGCCCCGCGTCGTTGCCCAGCCACGGCAGCTCCTCCGGGTCGTCGCGCCAGCGCGGCGGCAGTTGATCCAGCGCCGCCAACGAGGCCGGACTGTCGTCGAGTTCGAGCCCCCGCTCCCCCGCCCGGACGCGCAGCAGCTCACATTCGGCGAGCAGTTCTGCCACGCCTTCCGGATCGGCCTCGACGGCGGCTGCGAGCCCCGCCTCCCGCGTTCCGTCGTGACGCTTACGCCAGTTGTCCAAGAAAGGGATGTTCATAACACTCAGGATCCCACCCCGGCCCGGATCCGCACCACAGGGCGCGCGGCCTGTCGTTCGAGTGCTGAACACCACGCGTACGCCCCACGTTCACCCCGGCACACTCCGGGCTGGTAGGTTCCCCCTCCATGAGCAGCCCCGAGTCCGACAGACGCTAGCCACCGGTCCCCCGGTGGCTTCCCGCGTACACGCCTGACCGACCGCCCGTCGTCATGGCCGCTCGCGCTGCCGCCCTCCGGACCCATGCGATGCGGGTCGCGCCGCCCGGTCCTACATGCGGGCAGGGCTCCGCCCGGACACCTCACGGCTCTGCGCCGTTCTGCCGCCGTGCCGTTCTGCCGCGTTGCCGCCCGTCCCACGGGCGGGTGCGGCCCGCATCCCCGACCGGTTCTGTCCATCAGCCGTCCATGGGGTTCTTCATGCCGTTTTCCGTCTACGCTCTCGGGCTCGCCGTCTTCGCCCAGGGCACCTCCGAGTTCATGCTGTCCGGTCTGCTGACGGGCATCTCCGACGACCTGCACGTCTCCATTCCCGCCGCGGGCCTGCTGACATCGGCCTTCGCCGTGGGCATGGTCCTCGGGGCGCCCGCGATGGCGCTCCTGGGCCGAAACTGGCCGCGCCGCCGGGCCCTGTTGTCCTTCCTCTGTGTCTTCGCCGCCGTGCACGTCATCGGTGCGGTCACCTCCAGTTACGGAGTGCTGCTGGCGACGCGGGTCGTCGCCGCGGTGGCCAATGCCGGGTTCTGGGCCGTCGCCCTGGTCACCGCGGTCAGCCTCGCCGGGCCCGCGGCGCGGGCGCGGGCCACGTCCGTGGTGGTGGGCGGCGTCACCGTCGCCTGTGTGGCGGGGGTACCCGCCGGAGCGTGGCTGGGCGGTGCGTGGGGGTGGCGTGCGGCGTTCTGGGCCGTGGCCCTCGTCACACTGCCGGCGATCGCCGTGATCGCGGCGACGATTCCGGCGGGGCGGCCCGCGGCCACCCTGCCGAGCGCGTCCGCCGAACTGCGGACGCTGGCCGGGCCCCGGCTGCTGCTGACCCTGCTGACGAGCGCGCTGGTCCAGGGAGCGACCTTCTGCGCGTTCTCCTACCTCGAACCGGTCGCCCGCCACGTCACGGGGCTCGGCGCGGCGTGGGTACCCGCCCTGCTCGCGCTGTTCGGCGTGGGCTCGTTCATCGGGGTCGCCGTCTGCGGCCGGATCATCGACTCCCGCCCACTCGCACCGGCCGCCGTGGGCCTGGTGGCCCTGGCCGTCGGCTGGGCCCTGTTCGCTGCGGGCGCCGGCAGTCCCGTGGTGGTGGTCGCGCTCGTCCTCGTCCAGGGCATGCTCGCGTTCGGCACCGGGACCGCGCTGATCTCCCATGTGTTCCGGCTGGCGGGCGGCGCGCCGACCCTGGCCGGCTCGTTCTCCACCGCGGCGTTCAACGTGGGCGCCGCGCTCGGGCCCTGGCTCGGCGGGCTGGCGATCGGCGCGGGCTTCGGCTTCCGGTCGCCCCTGTGGGTGAGCGCACTGCTCATGGTCCTCGCACTCGGGACGGCGTCGGCCGCCCTGGAGACCGTACGGGCTCAGGCGCCGCAGCCGGATGCCTGAACACGCCGCCCCCGTGCTCAGAGGTCGAGGTCGACGACCACCGGGGCGTGGTCGGAGGCGCCCTTGCCCTTGCGCTCCTCGCGGTCCACGTAGCTGTCCTTGACGGCGGAGGTGAACGGGGCGTTCCCGTAGACGAGGTCGATGCGCATGCCCCTGTTCTTCGGGAAGCGCAGCTCGCGGTAGTCCCAGAAGGTGTACGGGTGGTCGTACTTCAGCGGGCGGGGCATCACGTCGCTGAGGCCCTCCTCGCGCAGCGTCGCGAGGGCGGCCCGCTCGGCGGGGGTGACATGGGTGGCGCCCTCGAAGAGCGCCGGGTCCCAGACGTCCTCGTCGGTCGGAGCCACGTTGAAGTCGCCGAGGACGGCGAACGGCTGCGCCCCCGCGGCGTCCGCCGCCACCGCCTTCTGCAGCGCCTCGAACCAGCGCAGCTTGTACGCGTAGTGCTCGTGCCCGACCTCGCGGCCGTTGGGCACGTACACCGACCAGAGACGGACCGGCCCGCAGGTCGCGCTGATCGCCCGGGGCTCCTGCACGCCGTCGTAGTCGGGGCCGCCGGGCAGCCCCGTCACGACGTCGGCCAGGCCGACGCGGGAGACCATCGCCACCCCGTTCCACCGGCCCGTGGCGTTGACCGCGGACTCGTAGCCCAGCTCACGGAGGGCTTCGGCCGGGAACTGCTCGGCCGTGCACTTGGTCTCCTGGATGCACAGCACGTCCGTGCCGGTGCTCTCCAGCCAGGCCAGCATCCTCGGCAGGCGGGCGGTGATCGAATTGACGTTCCAGGTGGCGATGCGCATGTACGTAAACCTAGCGGCTCCCACTGACAGCGGCGGGGGCGGCGCCCGTCACACGCCGGTGGACTGCCCCGGGGTCAGCCGGGCGTGGTCGGAGCCGCCCAGGTTGCCGATGTGGGTGTCGTAGATCGGACGGGCCAGATCGGTGAGCAGCGCGTCGTGGATGTCGATGGCGCGGCGCGGCGCGACCTCGCGGACGTAGTCGATCACCTCGGAGATCTTGCTCCAGGGCGCCATCACCGGGAGCAGCAGGGTGTCGACCGGCTGCTCGGGCACGGTGAGCGCGTCGCCGGGGTGGAAGACGGACCCGTCCACCAGGAAGCCGACGTTCGTGACCCGCGGGAGGTCCGGGTGGATCACCGCGTGCAGTTCGCCGTGCACCTGGACGTCGAACCCGGCCGCCGAGAAGGTGTCGCCGTGTCCGACGGTGTGGACGCGTCCCGGGAACGCCGCCGCGAGCTGGTCGGCGACGCTGTGCAGCGTCCAGACCTCGGCGGCCGGGTCGGCCTCCAGTCCGGCCCGCAGCCGCTCCTCGTCGAAGTGGTCGGGGTGCTCGTGCGTCACCAGGATCGCTTCGGCGCCGATCGCGGCGTCCTGCTCCGAGAACCCGCCCGGGTCGATGACGAGCGTGCGCCCGTCCTTCTCCAGGCGGATGCAGGAGTGGGACTGCTTGGTCAGCGTGAGCGCGAGCGGCTCGGGGTTCTGGGCGTTCATGCACTCCATCCTGCTACGCGGGAGGCGTCGTTTCGGCCTGAATCACGGACTGGGCGATCCTGAAGGCGGCGCTCGCGGCCGGGATCCCGCAGTACACGGCGGTCTGCAGCAGCACCTCCCTGATCTCGGCGGGGGTGAGGCCGTTGCGCAGGGCGGCGCTGACATGGGCGGCCAGGCCCTCCAGATGTCCGGAGGCGACCAGGGCGGTGAGCGTGACACTGCTGCGGGTGCGCCGGTCCAGCCCCTCCCGGCGCCAGACCTCGCCCCAGGCGTAGCGGGTGACGAATTCCTGGAAGTCGCCGGTGAAGTCGTCGGCGGCGGCCATGACCCCGTCGACATGGGCGTCGCCGAGCACCTCCCGGCGGATCTTCATGCCGGGCCCGTAGGGATCGGGCCTGCCGCCGGTCTCCGCCTCGGGCTGCGCGACGGCGGCGGTGAGCTCGGCGACGGGCAGCACGGGCGCCGAGAGCCTCGGCGCGAACGACGGCGCGGGAATCGCGGCCAGCGTGTCCTGCCAGGCCGCGGAGAAGTGGGTGAGCAGGAGGTCGGTGACGGCTCCCGGCTGCTCGACCGGCGCCAGGTGGGAGGCGCCCGGGACGAGGGCCAGCCGTGCGTCGGGTATGCCCGCGACCAGGGTGCGGGCGTCACCGGGACCGGTGACCTTGTCCTCGGCACCGACCAGCACGAGCGTCGGAACACCGATCCTGCCGAGCTCACCGCGGATGTCGAAGGCGGCCAGTGCCTCGCAGGCGGCGATGTAGCAGCCGGGATCGGTGGTGCGGACCATCTGGACGGCCCATTCGACGATGGCCGGCTGCGCGGCGGCGAACCCCGGCGTGAACCAGCGCTCCGGCGCGGTGCGGGCCATCGGCTCCAGCCCGTTGGTACGGACGATCACCCCGCGCTGCCGGAACTCGTCGGCGCTGCCGAACCGGGCCGAGGAGGCCACCAGAGCCAGCGAGGCCACCCGCTGCGGATGACGCAGCGCGAGGTCGGCGCCGATCGCGCCGCCGATGGAGCAGCCCGCATACCCGAAACGCCGCACCCCGAGTCCGTCGAGCGTGGCCACGAGCCGGTCGGCGAGCTCGGTGACGGCGGTGGTGGGGTGCGCGGGCGCGCCGCCGTGTCCCGGGAGGTCGTAGCGGAAGACTCTCCAGTGCTGGGTGAGCTCGGGTATCTGCCGGTCCCACATGTGCCAGGTGGTACCGAGGGAGGGGCCGATCACCAGGACTGGTGCGTCTTCTGGCCCGTCAAAGCGGTATTGCAGGGGTTCAACGTTCTTCTCACTCACCCACTCACGCTCCCACATCTCACATTCGCTCCGTGAGCGGGGGCGGGACACTCGCCAGTTCTCCCCACGTTGCCGCGGCCGACCGTAGATCCTCCACATTCGGCTTCACGTACCAGCGCTCGGTCGTGCGGACGTCGGTGTGCCCGGCCCAGCGGGCGAGAAGATGGTCCGAGGGGGAGCTGGCGCTCCCCGGCAAGGGATTTCGTGTCCTGTTCGACCACGACCTTGTTGCCCATCAGGGTCCGCGTCCGGTTGACGGTCAGGGTGGCCCCGCCCAGGTCGACGTCGCTCCAGCGCATTCCGCAGATCTCCGCCGTGGCCCCGCAGAGGATGGATGGTGGCGGGCCGTGTCACGCCGCCGGGCGGTAGCAGCGGCCCGGGGCGCGCCGGGCGCCGGCAATGGCCCCTCACGGCGGTGCTGCCACAGGGGCGTCATGCCATTACGGGACAGCCCTGATCAAGGGGCCCCGGGGCCGGCGCTGAAGTCGTGCATGTCGGCCAGGCTGCTGGAATCTGCACGGTGAGTGGCGTAACCCCCGCGCCAAAGCGCCAGTCGTCGACTGACGTGATGAGTGCCAACTTGCCGACTCCCCCGTGAGCTACCAACGGCGGCGCTGCGGGACCGGGTTGAGTTTGGTGGTGAGCGCCGAGAGGAAGGTCGGGAGCTTGTCGACCATGGCTCTGGGGACCGGGGTGGTCTGGACGGTACCTCTTCTCACGTCCTGGACGACGAGTGCGTAGGTGCCGTTCTCCTCCACGAGTTCGGCAGCGAAGAGCAGTGTTTGTGTGGCGGCTTCCATCAGAACTCCTGAGCTGGGATGTCGTTGAGCCAGGCGGCCCACGCCTTGGTGGCCTGCTGCTCGTCGGTGTGCTCGGCGAACAGGTGGTGGCCGAGCCAGATCGGCACGTTCCACGTGCTGCCGTTGAAGAACCGGTACAGAGCGTCTGGGCCCCGGAGGCCGACGAAGTCGGTGCTGAGCCAGTCGACGACCACTTCGACGGGGTCATGGTCCGGGCCGGGGGCGAGGAGCGTGAACCGGTCGCCGACGGCCGCGTTCTCGGCAAGGCCGAGGCGTCGGCGCAGGGCGTCGAAGTCGGCGGCGTCAGCGGTGGGTTCGGGGCGCTGGGACCTGACGTAGACGGCGGGGCGGCCGGCGAAGTGCCGGAGGTACTCGGCGAGGGCGTGCTGGTGGAAGTCCACGTACTTCTCGGCCACGTCCGTCTTGGCGTCCCAGTTCCAGGCGTCGTCGACGACGCCCGTATGCACCCAGTGGATGCCCATCCGCAGGTGGCTCATGCCGCCGTCGGTCGGCTCGACGCGGTAGCTGAGGGTGTTGGAGAACCCGCCGTCCTGTGTCGCCCGGACACCGAAGTGATGCGGCGGCTCCCACGCCACGACCGTGGCATCTCCCCGGGTCGCCTTTCCGCCGACGCGCGGCTCGATCTCCATCGGATAGAGCCAGCCGAGGTTGCCGGCGCCGGTGGCCACCGCGTCCCAGACCTGCTCGGGCGTCACGGGCAGTTCCTGTTCCCGGCGGACCTCGAACTCTCGTGCCATGGTCGGTACTGCTCCTTCGTCGTGGTTCATGGTCGGTGGGTGAGCGGGAGGGCGGTCAGCCGCCGCTGCAGCGGGTTGTCCCGCCAGTCCAGCGCCGCCCCATCGGCCAGGCGCAGCTCGGGCAGCCGGCGCGCCAGCGTGCCGATGGCCACCTCTGCCTGGAGCTTGGCCAGAGGTCCGCCGAGGCAGAAGTGCGGGCCGTGGCCGAAGCTCAGGTGGCGGTTGCCGGGGCGGCACAGGTCGAGCCGGTCGGGGTCCTCGAACCGTTCGGCATCGCGGTTGGTCGCGCCGAGGAACAGGTACACCAGCTCGCCCTCCGACAGCGTCCGTCCGCCGATCTCCAGTTCCTCCGCCACCACCCGGACGATCGCCTGGGTCACCGTGTCGTAGCGGGCCAGTTCCTCGACCGCGCCACGGATCAGGCCCGGGTCCTCACGCAGCCTGGCCAGTTGGTCCGGGTTGCGCAGCAGGGCCAGCATGCCGTTGCCGATCAGGTGGGTGGTGGTCTCGTCTCCGGCGGTGATCAGGACGAAGCACGTGGACAGCAGTTCGGAGTCGGTGAGCCTGTCGTCCTGGGTCTGGGTGGCGACCAGGGCGCTGATGAGGTCGTCGCCCGGTTCCCGCCGGCGCCGCCGGATGAGCCCGGACAGGTACTCCTCGTACTGGTCGATCGCCGCCTCGGACTTGTCGATGTCCTCGCTGAGCCGGCCGAAGCGGCTGAACCAGCTCTTGACCTGTGGCCGGTCTTCGTCCGGGATGCCGAAGAGCTCGCAGACGACGGACATCGGCAGTGGCGAGGCGACCGCCTCGATCAGATCCATGGTGGGGCCCGCGGCGACCGCCTCGTCGATGAGCCGGTCGACGATCCGCTGTACGCCGTCGCGGAGGGCCTCGACACGCCGGGCGGTGAACGCCTTGTTGGCCAGTTTGCGCAGGCGGGCGTGGTCCGGCGGGTCGGTGTTGCTCATCACCCGGCCGAGTCGCTCGGTGAGCCGGCTGAGGGCTTTGAGGTCGCCGCCGAGCGAGCTGTAGGCGCGGGTCATCCTGTCCCGGTCGTTGGACAGCCGCAGGTCGCCGAGCGCCGCCTCGACGTCGGCATAGCGGGTGAGGTACCAGATGCCCTGGGGGCTGCGGTGGACCGGGTCGTCGCGCCGCATGCGGGCGTACAGCGGATACGGGTCCCGCCGGGCTTCCGGGGTGAGCAGGGCTGCGGCGAATCCGTCGGGCCCGGCGGGGTCCGAGACGGGGGCGTGGGGCTGGGCAGGGCATACGGCGAGGCCGTCGGGCCGGGCGGGGCCTGCGGATTCGCGAGCCCCGCCCAGGGTTTCGGTGAAGGTCATGTCGGCCGCGCTACCGCTGGGTGTCCATGGCGTCGGCAAGGCTCTTGGGCCGCATGTCGGTCCAAGCCTCCTCGACGTGGGCCAGGCAGGCGGCGTGGGTGTCAGGGCCGTGGACGAGGGTCCAGCCGGCCGGGACGTCCGCGAACTGCGGCCAGAGCGAGTGCTGGTTCTCGTCGTTGACGAGGACGAGGAAGGTGCCGTCCTGATCGTCGAAGGGGTTGGTCATATGTCAGTCCTCCTGTAGGGAAAGGGTGGTAGCGCCGGTGGCTTCGGCGATCCCGGCGGACAGGATCGGTCCGATCTGGGACAGCGATCCTGCTTGGGTCATCTGGTCGTGCCGGGTGGTGATCTCGTGCGATTCGATCCGGCCCGCGATGTACGGGTGCCAGACCTCCGGGCCGGCGTCGTCGTCGCCCCGGCCGATCGTGGAGTTGAAGAGCAGCAGGTCGCCGTCGTACCTGCCGGGAACGAAGTCGACCGCCAGCTTCGCGTTGTTGATCATGATCTGGACGATCACCTCCACCTGCCGCTCGTTCAGGCCGGCCAGCGCGCTGCCTCGCCGGTTCAGGACTTCGACGACCTCGGCGTAGGTGATGTCCCGGTCACCCAGCTCGTCCGGGTCGACGTCGAGCACCCCGACGAGCACGTCCCGCACGGTGGGAACCGGCTCTTCCTCGAACCGCACATCCTTCACCGGGTATGCGTCGAGGATCGCCAGCAGTGCGGTCCGCTCACCGCGCGCCTGCAGCTCGCAGGCCAGCGCGTGAGCGATAAGCCCGCCCGCGGACCAGCCGAGCAGCAGGTACGGGCCCTGCGGCTGGATCTTCTGGACGTGGTCGGCGTAGTCGGATGCCATCTCCTCGTAGGAGGTAGGCAGCGGCTCGGGCCGGCCGAGGCCGCGTGCCTGGAGCGCGTAGACCGGGTGTTGCGGGCCGAGGTGGTTCAGCAGCCCGCTGTACGACCAGCTGATGCCGCCGCCGGGGTGGACGCAGAACAGCGGTGGTTCCGTCCCGGTCGAACGCAGTGGCAGCAGCACGTCCAACGCGTCTTCGGGATCGTTCATGGCCAGGCGTTCGGTGAGCCCGGCCACGGTCGGCGCCTCGAACAGCAGGCGCAGACCCAGCTCCAGGCCGAGGGTCTCGCGGACCCGGGAGGCCAGCCTGGCGGCAAGCAGCGAGTGGCCGCCCAGGTCGAAGAAGCCGTCGTCGATGCTGACCTGCTCCCGGCCGAGGACTTCGGCGAAGAGGCCGCACAGGAGTTGCTCCTGCGGTGTCCGCGGGCCGCGACCGGCGTCCGACGCCCCGTAGTCCGGAGCGGGCAGAGCGGCCCGGTCGAGCTTGCCGTTGGCGGTCAGCGGCAGCGCCTCCACGGTGACGAACGCCGCCGGCACCATGTAGTCGGGGAGTTCGCGGCGCAGCCGTCCGGACAGCTCGGCCGTCTCGGGCGGGCCCTCGGGCGCGGCCACCAGGTAGGCGACCAGCCGCTTGTCACCGGGCCTGTCCTCACGGGCGACGACGGCCGCCTGGGCGACGCCCGCGCAACTGGCCAGGACCGCCTCGATCTCTCCGGGCTCGATCCGCAGACCGCGCAGCTTGACCTGGTGGTCGACGCGTCCGGCGAACTCCAGCGCGCCACCGGGGAGCCACCAGGCGAGGTCGCCGGTGCGGTACATGCGGCTCCCTGCCGGGCCGTACGGGTCGGCGGTGAAGCGCTCCGCCGTGAGGCCGGGCCGACCGAAGTAGCCGCGGGCCACGCCCGTTCCCGCGAGGTACAGCTCACCGACCATGCCCGTCGGCACCGGCCGCAGCCGGTCGTCGAGCACGTAGGCGCGCATGTTCGCCATCGGCGCGCCGATCGGCACGGTCGCGGCGTTCTCGGGGAGGTCGTGCACCGGGTGGCAGGTGGCCAGGGTGGTGGCCTCGGTGGGGCCGTAGCCGTTGACCACCTCGATGCCTGGGCAGGCCGCCAGCACCCGGGCGGCGGCGGCCGGGGAGACCACGTCGCCGCCGGTCCACACCTCGCGCACCCCGGCGAGCAGGCCGGGACGCTCCTCGGCGACCAGCCGGAAGAGTCCGGCGGTCAGCCACAGCCCGGTCACTCCGTGCGCGCTGATCGTGTGCTGGAGCAGGTCGAGGTCGAGCCGCTCGGGCGGTGCGACCACGACCCGGCCGCCGTTGAGCAGCGGAACCCACAGTTCGTAGGTCGAGAGGTCGAAGGCGGTCGGGGAGTGCATCAGCACCCGCTCATGTCCGCCACCGCGCGCACGCCACTCGGGGGTCAGCGCGAGGCCCACCACGTCCCGGTGGGTGACGGCCACGCCCTTCGGACGTCCGGTCGAACCGGAGGTGTACATGATGTACGCCAACTGCGCCTCGTGGCAGTGCACTTCGACTGCGCTGCCACCGGCTTCCTCGGACTGCGTCAGTGCGGCGAGCACTTCCTCGGTGAGCACGACGGCCGCTCCGCTCTCCCGCAGGATCAGGTCGATCCGGGACGAGGGGAATCGCGAGTCCAGGGGTACGTAGGCACCGCCGGCCTTGATGATCGCCAGGATCGCCACGACCAGCTCCGCCGAGCGGTCCAGCAGGACCGCGACCGGCGTCTCCGGCCGCACGCCCTGGCGGATCAGCGCCCTCGCCAGGCGGTCGGCCCGCAGGTCGAGTTCCGCGTAGGTCAGCTCGGTGCCGCCCGCCACGACCGCCACCGCGTCCGGTGTAGCCCGCACCTGACGGGCGAAGAGCGCCGGCACCGAGGCCGACGGCAGCTCCGTGGCCGTGTCGTTCACCGCGTACAGCAGCCGGTGGCGTTCCTCGTCGGACATGAGGTCGATCAGGCTGATCGCAAGGTCCGGGTCGGCGACCGCCGCCTGCAGCAGGCGGACCCAGCGCTCGAACAGCAGCTCCACGGTGGACGCGTCGAAGAGGTCGGTGGCGTACTCCACAGCGCCGACCAGACCGGCGGCTTGGCCGTCCGGGGCGAACTGCTCGGCCAGGCTGAACGTCAGGTCGACCCGTGAAGTCCCGGTCGGGGCCTCCACGTGACCCGTCTCCAGCCCTTGCAGCGCGAACTCGCCGAGCGGCGCGTTCTGGAGGGCCAGCATGATCTGGAACAGCGGGTGGTGGGCGAGCGACCTCACCGGATTGGCAACCTCGACCAGGTACTCGAACGGCACGTCCTGGTGGTCGTACGCGGTGAGCGCCTTGTGCCGTACCCGGCCGAGCAGGTCGGCGAAGCCGGGGTCGCCCCCGGTGTCGGTGCGCAGCACCAGGGTGTTGACGAAGAAGCCGACGAGCTCGTCGAGTGCCTGGTCGGTACGGCCGGCGATCGGGCTGCCGATCGGGATGTCCGTTCCGGCACCGAGCCGGGTGAGCAGGGCGGCGAGGCCGGCTTGCAGCACCATGAACATGCTGGCGCCGCGCGCGGTGGCCAGGTCGCGCAATGCCTGGTGCAGCTCGGGGTCCATTCGAACCACGACCCGGTCGCCCCGCTGGGAGGCCACCGGCGGGCGGGGCCGGTCGGCGGGCAGCTGCAACTGCTGCGGAATGCCTGCCAGCTCCTGCTTCCAGTAGGCGAGCTGCCGGGCGAACAGGCTGTTCGGGTCGGTGGCGTCGCCGAGCAGGTCGCGCTGCCAGCGGGTGTAGTCGGCGTACTGCACCGCCAGCGGGGCCCACTGGGGCCCCTCGCCCCGGCAGCGCGCCGCGTAGGCCTCCGCGAGGTCACCGGAGAGCGGTCCCATCGACCAGCCGTCCGCGGCGATGTGGTGCACCACGACCAGCAGTACGTGATGGTTGGGGGCGAGCGCGTACAGCTCGGCCCGGACCGGCGGATCGGCGGCCAGGTCGAACCCGCACCGGGCCGCGTCCGCCAGCCGCTCGGCCAGCCGGCTCTCGTCGAGCTCGACCACCGGGAGCTCCGGGTGCGCCCGTTCGGTGCTCAGGACGACCTGGTACGGGACGCCGTCGGTCTCGCGGAAGACCGTCCGCAGGCTCTCGTGCCGGCCGATCACGTCCGCGAGCGCGGAATGCAGGGCCGAGCGGTCGAGGTCGCCGGTCAGGCTCAGCGCGAGCGGCATGTTGTAGGTGGCGCTCGGCCCGTCCATCTGGTGCAGGAACCACAGGCGGCGCTGGGCAAAGGACAGCTCGACCCGCTCGGGGCGAGGGCGGGCGGCCAGCGCGGGCCGTGCCGCGCCGGAGCCGTCCAGGCGGGCCGCCAGTGCGGCCACGGTCGGCGTCTCGAACAGGGTCCGGACCTCCAGCTCCGCGCCGAGGGTCGTCCGGACCCTGGCGGCGAGGCGGGTCGCCAGCAGGGAGTGCCCCCCGAGGTCGAAGAAGTTGTCCTCGACCCCGACCTGGGCAAGCCCGAGCACCTCGGCGAACAGTTCGGCGAGGAGCTGCTCCTGCGGGGTGCGCGGCGCCCGCCCGGCCACGGCGGCGCCGAGGTCGGGGGCGGGCAGTGCGCGGCGGTCGAGCTTGCCGCTGGCTGTCAGCGGCAGCGCGTCCAGCGCCACGAACGCCGACGGCACCAAGTAGTCGGGCAGCCGTCCGCGCAGCCAGTCCCGGACTTCGCCGATGAGGGCGCCGGCCCCCCGGCTGCTGGTCGGGTGATTGGTCAGCGATGACAGCGCCCTGCCGGGGGCCCCGGCAGGCCGGTACGGCTCGATCGGGGAGTCGCGCAGCGTCCGCGGGCCGGCGAAGACGACGTCCACGGCTTCGGCCGTGCTCGCCGACCAGGTGACCGCCACCACGCGGTCGAACTCCCGCCCGAGGGCGTGGAAATCCTCCGGGTCGGGGAGGCCGCTCTCTTCGGAGGTGTCTTCAGTGGCGCGCAGCCGCTCCCACAGCTCCGCGAGCGGCGCGTCCCCGTCCTGCACCGACCTGGCCAGGGCGACTTCCCGCACCACACGGCGGTTCGGCACCCCGGTGATCCGCAGCACCTCGGCGGGCGGCTGGGCGAGCAGCTCGCGCAGCTCGGCCGACGTGGTGATCTGTCGCCCCCATGCCAGCTCGACGGGCCGCCGGTCCGGGGCCTTCGGCGTGATCGGAGACTTGTGCAGCGTCACGTCGTAGCGGTAGCGGGACAGTTCGTTGTGGTGGCGGCCCCGCTTGATCTCCACGGACACCGCGCCGATGTCCGTGCCCCGGGTTCGCAGTGCGGTGAAGAAGTCCGGGTCGACCAGCAGTTCCTTCTCCACCCTCACGGCCTGCTCCACCGCGTGGCGCACGGCTGCGAGGTCGGTGCCGTCGCCGGTCCGGTGCAGCTGGACGGCGGTGGCGAGCGGGCGCAGCAGCCGCAGGTTGCGGACGTCACCGATGAAGACCGCGCCTCCGGGGGCGAGCAGCCGCATCAGCTTTCCGATCACGTCGGCGAGGTAGTCGGCGGACGGGAAGTACTGCACCACCGAGTTGATCACGATGGTGTCGAACTCCCCGGCCGGCAGCCCGTCGGTGTCGTGCGCCGGACGGGTCTGCAGCACCACGCGCCCGGCCAGCGCCTGCTCTCCGGCCACTTGGGTGGTCAGGGCGTCGATCGCGGTGGCGGAGAAGTCGGTCGCCCAGTAGGTCTCGCAGTGCGGCGCGACCTGCGAGAGCAGCAGACCGGTACCGACACCGACTTCCAGCACCCGGC
This sequence comes from Streptomyces sp. NPDC005775, assembly GCF_042871565.1. Lineage (NCBI taxonomy): Bacteria > Bacillati > Actinomycetota > Actinomycetes > Kitasatosporales > Streptomycetaceae > Streptomyces > Streptomyces sp. NPDC005775. The sequence continues at coordinate 220,407 of NZ_JBIAIU010000002.1, forward strand.
GCGGCCGCAGGGCCAGGATGCGGGTCACGGTGGCGTCCCGCCACTCCCGCATCTGCTCGACGGGAATCGGGTCGGAGTCGTAACTACTGTTCCAACCGACGAAGTTGTGACCGAAGGCCGCTTCTTCGGGGGCGATGGGCAGGGCGTCGTAGATGTCCTGCCACTCGCCCACGTGGTCCGTTTCGAGCCCGCCGTCCCGGGGCGTGTCCTGGCGCGGGACGACGTAGCCGACGATCCGGTCGTCCCGAGCCACGACGGCCGCCTGGGCGACGGCGGGGTGCTCGGCCAGCGCGGCCTCGATCTCGCCGGGCTCGACGCGGAAGCCGCGGACCTTCACCTGGTCGTCGGCGCGGCCGACGTACTCCAGCTGACCGTCGCCCCGTCGGCGCACCAGGTCGCCGGTGCGGTACATGCGCGCACCTGCCGGCCCGAACGGGCAAGCGACGAACCTCCCGGCCGTCGGACCCGGCCGGTTCAGGTACCCCCGCGCGAGACCCGCGCCCGCGACGTACAGCTCACCCGTCACGCCGGGCGGCACCGGCAGCAGCCGGTCGTCCAGCACGTACACCCGGGCGTTGGCGATCGGCCGGCCGATCGGCGGCACACCGGCCACCGGGGACAGCGGGTCGCTCATGGTCGCGCACACCGTGGTCTCGGTCGGGCCGTACGCGTTGATCATCCGGCGTCCGGGCGCCCAGCGCTCCACCAGCTCCGGCGGGCACGCCTCGCCCGCCACCACCAGCGTCGAGACGGTGACCTCGCCGTCCGGCACTGCGGCGAGGACGGAGGGGGGCACGGTCACGTGGGTGATGCCGAGGGCCGGATCGGTCAGCGCGGCAAGTGGCTCTGCCGCCGGGGGCAGCACCAGGGCCGCGCCGCACAGCAGGGCGGTGAAGATCTCCGAAACCGACGCGTCGAAGCTGGGCGAGGCGAACTGGAGGACGCGGCTGGCGGGTTCGATCGCGAAGCGCTCGATCTGTGCGGCTACCAGGCTCGCCACTCCGGCGTGGCTCACGACGACGCCCTTGGGGCGGCCTGTCGAGCCCGAGGTGTAGATCACGTAAGCCGGGTGCCGGATGTCGACCGCTACCTCCGGACCTGTCTCCGGCAGCCCGTCAACGTCCGCCACCATCGCGGGATCGTCGATCACCACCGCCGGACGCGCGTCCGCGAGCATGAACGAGATCCGCGACGCCGGATACCCCGGATCCACCGGCAGATACGCCGCACCCGCCTTCAGCACACCCAGAACCGCCACCACCGACTCCACCGACCGCGGCAAGGCCACCGCCACAACCTGCTCCGGACCGACCCCCCTCGCGATCAACGCATGCGCGAACCGGTTCGCCCGCACATCGAGCTGTCCGTACGTCAACTCCTCCGCGTCACCGACCAACGCCACCGCATCCGGCGACACCGCAACCCGCGCCGCGAGGGCCTGCGGCAGCGGGACAGTGCCCACGTCCCGGACCGTCGCGTTGTCCTGTTCCACCAGTCGGTGCCGCTCGTCGGTGTCGAGGAGGTCGATCCCTCCGATCGCCTGCTCCGGGTCGGCGGTGACGGCCTCCAGCAGGAGCGTCCAGCGCCGGACCAGGGAGGCGACCGTCGAGTGGTCGAACAGGTCGGTGGCGTATTCGACGGCGCCGACGATTCCGGCCGGATTTCCGTCCGGACCGAACTGTTCGACCATGCTCACTCCGAGGTCGAACTTGGCGGTTCCGGTCGCGACCGCGTAGGTGGCGACGTCCAGGCCGGGCAACGAGAACCGGCCCATGGGGGCGTTCTGCACAGCCAGGATGGTCTGGAACAGCGGGTGGTGGGAGAGGGACCGGGACGGGTTCAGCGCCTCCACCAAGTGCTCGAACGGCACGTCCTGGTGCGCGTAACCCGACAACGCCGTCTCCCGCACCCGGCCCAGCAACTCCGCGAAAGTCGGATCACCGCTCGTGTCGGTACGCAGCACCAACGTGTTCACGAAGAACCCGACCAGATCGTCCAGCGCCTCATCCGTACGCCCCGCGATCGGACTCCCGATCGCGATATCCGTACCCGCACCCAACCGCGTGTACAACGCCGCCAACGCCGCCTGCAACACCATGAACAGACTCGTCCCGGTACTCCGCGCCAACTCCTGCAGGGCGGTGTGAAGTTCTGAGTTCAGCTCCAAGCCCATGTGGTCCCCGCGCCAGCCTGCGACGGCGGGACGCGGCCGGTCGGTGGGCAGTTGGAGGAGCTCCGGCAGGTCGGACAGCTGCCGCTTCCAGTAGTCGAGTTGCTCGGCGAATCGGCTCTGCGGATCGGCGGCATCACCGAGCAGCTCGCGCTGCCACAGCGTGTAGTCGGCGTAACTCACCGGCAGGGCCGACCGGCTCGCCGTCCGGCCTTCACATCGAGCCGCGTACGCCTCGGCCAGGTCGCGGGCGAGCGGTCCGGTGGACCAGCCGTCGGCGGCGATGTGGTGCATGACCAGCAGCAGTACGTGCTCGTCCGGCGCCAGGGCGAACAGTTCCACCCGCAGCGGCGGCTCCGTCGCCAGGTCGAAGGGCTGCCGGGCGAAGTCGGCGAGACACTGATTCAGTGCGTCCTGTGTCACCTCGGCCGGATGGGCCGGAAGACGTACCGAGGCAGAGTCCAGTACACGCTGGCAAGGTACGCCGTCGATTTCGGGAAACACCGTTCGCAGGCTCTCGTGCCGGACCACCACATCCGCGAGCGCATGGTCCAGCGCGGCACGATCGAGTGTTCCGGTCAGCCGCAGTGCCAGCGGGATGTGGTACGTCGCGGCGGCGGCGTCCATGCGGTGCAGGAACCAGAGACGGCGCTGGGCGAAGGACAGCGGCACAGCCTCGGGCCGCTCGTACGCGGTCAGCGCCGGGCGTGCCCGGCCGGCCTCGGTCAGCACCTCGGCCAGGCCGGCCACGGTGGGTGCCTGGAAGAGTGCGCGCAGCCCGAGTTCAACGCCGAGGACCGAGCGCAGCCTGGCGACCAGCCTGGTGGCGAGCAGGGAGTGCCCGCCCAGCGCGAAGAAGTCGTCGTCGACGGAGACCTTCGGCACGTCCAGCACCTCGGCGAACAACTCGGCGAGGATCTGCTCCTGCGGCGTGCGCGGCGCCCGTCCGCTGCCTTGGGGAGTGCGTTCGGGCGTGGGCAGCGCCGCCCTGTCCAGCTTCCCGTTCGGCGTCGACGGCAACGCATCCATCACCACGAAGACGGACGGCACCAGGTAGTCCGGCAGGCGCTCGCGCAGGTGCGCCGCCAGCTCCGCGGGACGGACGGCCAGGTGGGAACGGGTCGCCACGTATCCGATGAGCCGGTCGTCCCGAGCCACGACGGCCGCCTGGGCGACGGCGGGGTGCTCGGCCAGCGCGGCCTCGATCTCGCCGGGCTCGACGCGGAAGCCGCGGACCTTCACCTGCTGGTCGGCGCGGCCGACGTACTCCAGTGCGCCGTCGGTCCTACGCCGCACCAGGTCGCCGGTGCGGTACATCCGCGCGCCCGCCGGCCCGAACGGGCAGGCGGTGAACCGTCCCGCCGTCAGCCCCGGACGGTTCAGGTAGCCGCGTGCCAGACCAGGTCCGGCGACGTACAGCTCCCCTTCCACACCCGGCGGTACGAGGCGCAGCCGCTCGTCCAGCACGTACACCCGGAAGCCCGCCACCGCTCGTCCGATCGGCGGCACGCCGGACCCCGGAGACAACGGATCGCTCATGGTCGCGCACACGGTCGTCTCGGTCGGGCCGTACGCGTTGATCATCCGGCGTCCGGGTGCCCAGCGCTCCACCAGCTCCGGCGGACACGCCTCGCCCGCCACCACCAGGGTGGTGGCCGTGAGTGCGGCGGTGTCCAGCGCGGCCAGAGCCGAGGGCGGCAGCGTCACGTGGGTGACGGCGAGACTGGGGTCCGTCAGGGCATCCAAAGGGACTTCGGCCGGGGCCAGGACGAGGGCGGCGCCGGTGAGCAGCGCGCTGCAGAGGTCCCAGAAGGACGCGTCGAAGCTCGGCGAGGCGAACTGGAGCACCCGGCTGCCCGGCTTCACCCCGAGCCGGTCCACCTGCGTCGCCACCAGGCCCGCCACGCCGGCGTGGCTCACGACGACGCCCTTGGGGCGGCCTGTCGAGCCCGAGGTGTAGATCACGTAAGCCGGGTGCCGGATGTCGACCGCTACCTCCGGACCTGTCTCCGGCAGCCCGTCAACGTCCGCCACCATCGCGGGATCGTCGATCACCACCGCCGGACAAGCGTCCGCGAGCATGAACGAGATCCGCGACGCCGGATACCCCGGATCCACCGGCAGATACGCCGCACCCGCCTTCAGCACACCCAGAACCGCCACCACCGACTCCACCGACCGCGGCAAAGCCACCGCCACAACCTGCTCCGGACCAACGCCCCGCGCGATCAACGCATGCGCGAACCGGTTCGCCCGCACATCGAGCTGTTCATACGTCAACTCCTCCGCCTCACAGACCAGCGCCACCGCATCCGGCGACACCGCAACCCGCGCCGCGAAGAGCTCGGGCAGGCTCCCGCCGGGCGCCGGGTCCTCGGCGACGAGCATCAGTTCGCCGCGTTCCCCGGCGGTGAGCAGGTCGATCCCGCCGATCGGCCGGTCGGGCGCCGCGGCGACGGCGGCCAGCAGCCTGGTCCACCTGGCGGCCAGGAGCTCGACCGTCGGGCGGTCGAACAGGTCGGTGCTGTATTCGATCGCTCCGCCAAGCCCGGCCGGCGCGCCGTCGGGCCCGTGTTCCTCCGCGAACCCGAAGGTCAGGTCGAGCCTCGCGGTCCCGGTGAGCACGGCCATCCCGGAGACCGTGAGTCCCGGCAGTTCGAAGTCGCCGCCCGGCGCGTTCTGCACGACCAGCCCGGTCTGGAACAGCGGGTGGTGGGAGAGGGACCGGGACGGGTTCAGCGCCTCCACCAAGTGCTCGAACGGCACGTCCTGGTGCGCGTAACCCGACAACGCCGTCTCCCGCACCCGGCCCAACAACTCCGCGAAAGTCGGATCACCGCTCGTGTCGGTACGCAGCACCAACGTGTTCACGAAGAACCCGACCAGATCGTCCAGCGCCTCATCCGTACGCCCCGCGATCGGACTCCCGATCGCGATATCCGTACCCGCACCCAACCGCGTGTACAACGCCGCCAACGCCGCCTGCAACACCATGAACAGGGTTGCCCCCGACCGTCGCGCCAGCTCCACCAGCTTCCCGTGCAGTTCGGCGTCGATCGTGAGTTCCAGCAGGTCGCCGCCGTACGACATGACGGCCGGGCGCGGCCGGTCGGCGGGCAGTCGCAGGTGCTCGGGCAACCCGGCCAGCGTCCGCTTCCAGTAGGCGACCTGGCGGGTGAACACGCTCTCGGCGTCGTTCTCGTCGCCCAGGATCTCGTGCTGCCACAGGGTGTAGTCGCCGTACGTCACCGGCAGCGGGGGCCACACCGGCGCTTCGCCACCCTGCCGTGTGGTGTAGGCGGTGGCCAGGTCACGGGCGAGCGGGCCCATGGACCAGCCGTCCCCGAGGATGTGGTGCATGACCAGCAGCAGTACGTGCTCGTCCGGCGCAACGGCGAACAGCTCCGCCCGCAGGGGTACTTCCGAGGTGAGGTCGAAGCCGCGCACCGCCGACTCCCGCAGCAGGGCGCGTACCTCCTGCTCTCCGGCCGTGCGCACGGTCAGCGGGAGGGCGGCCTCGGCGGTGTCGAGCACCCTCTGGTGCGGGACTCCACCCGTGTGCGGGAAGACCGTGCGCAGGGTCTCGTGCCGGGTCACGACGTCCACGAGCGCGGCGCTCAGCGCGGCCCGGTCGAGGTCTCCGGAGAGCCGCAGGGCCAGCGGCATGTGATACGTGGCGCTCGGCGCCCCGAACTGCTGGAGGAACCAGAGCCGCCGTTGGGCGAACGACAGCGGCATCGGTTCACGGCGGGGCCTGGGCACCAGGGCCTGCCGTGCGGTTCCGGCGTCATGCAGTCCGGCCGCCATCCGGGCAGGGGTCGGACTGCGGAACAGGGCGCGCAGTTCCAGTTCGACCCCGAGGGTCGCCCGGACCCGTGAGACCAGCCGGGTGGCGAGCAGGGAGTGCCCGCCCAGCGCGAAGAAGTCCTCGTCGACCCCGACCCGGGCGAGGCCCAGCACCTCGGCGAACAGCTCGCACAGGATCTGCTCCTGGGGGGTACGCGGCGCCCGGCCACCTGCGGTCGTGGCAGGTTCCGGCGTGGGCAGGGCCGCCCGGTCCAGCTTGCCGTTCGGCGTCAGCGGCAGCGCGTCGAGCAGCACGAACGCGGACGGCACCATGTAGTCCGGCAGCCGCTCGCGCAGGTACGCCGCCAGCGCTCCCGTGTCGGTCCCGGCCCCGTCGGAAGAGACGACGTAGGCGACGATCCGGTCTTCCCGGGCGAGTACCGCGACCTGGGCGACGCCCGGGTGCGCGGTGAGCTCGGCCTCGATCTCGCCCGGCTCGACCCGGAATCCGCGCACCTTGACCTGGTGGTCGATCCGGCCGGCGAATTCCAGCTCGCCGTCGGCACGCCAGCGCACCAGGTCACCGGTGCGGTACATCCGCGTGCCCGCCGGACCGTACGGGTCGGCGACGAAGCGTCCGGCGCTCAGCCCCGGCCGGTTCAGATAGCCGCGGGCGAGCCCCGCTCCGGCCAGATACAGCTCACCCAGCACACCGGGGGCCACCGGTCGCAGGGCCGAGTCCAGCACGTACGCGCGGCAGTTGGAGATCGGACGCCCGATCGGTACCGGCAGCGGGCAACCGGTGGGATCGGCCGGCAGCGCGTAGGCGATGATCACGTGCGTTTCGGCGGGTCCGTAATGGTTGTGCAGCACCCGGCCCGGTCGTCCTGCCTGGAGGCGGCGCACGGCACCGCCCAGCCGCATCGCCTCTCCGGCCTGCGCGACCAGTCGCAGGTGCGGCAGGTCCAGCCCCGCCTCCTCGGCGGCCTCGGCCAGCGCCTCGACCACCAGGTTCGGCGCGAACAGCTCCTCGACCCGGTGCCGGTCCAGCCAGTGGGCGAACAGTTCGGCGCTGCGGCGCTGCTCCTCGGTCGGTACCACCAGGGTCTTGCCGTACAGCAGCGCGGAGAGCACCTCCTGCACCGAAACGTCGAAGCTGATCGCGGTGAACTGCGCGGTGCGCGTGCCGGGTTCCCCGCCGACGGCCCGGTGGTGCCAGGCCAGCAGGTTCAGCAGTCCGCCGACGGGCATCACCACGGCCTTGGGTCGGCCGGTGGAACCGGAGGTGTAGATGACATAGGCCGGGTGCCGGCTGTCCACCGGGACGGCCGGATCATGCTCCGGCAACGGGCCGGCCGGTGTGACGGCCGCGAGGTCGTCGAGCACCACGGCCGGACAGGCGTCCCGCAGCATGTACTCGATGCGGACGGCCGGGTAGTCCGGGTCGACCGGCAGGTACGCCGCGCCCGTCTTGAGTACCGCGAGGACGGCCACCACCAGCTCGGCCGAACGGGGCAGCCGCAGGGCGACGACCTGCTCCGGGCCCACACCGCGCGCGATCAGCGCGTGGGCCAGGCGGTTTGCCCGGCGGTTCAGCTCGCGGTAGGTCAGCACGGTGTCCTCGAACAGCACCGCCGGGGCGTCCGGAGTCGCCCGGACCTGCGTCTCGAAGAGCCCGGGCAGGGTGGCACAGGGAACCGGGCGGGCGGTGTCGTTGCGGCCGACCAGCAGCTCGCGGCGCTCCTCGGGGGTGAGGACGTCGATCCGGCTCAGCGGACGCTCCGGCTCGGCGACGACCGCCGTGAGCAGTCGCTGCCACCGGGCGACCAGTACCTCGACCGTGGCGGGGTCGAACAGGTCGGTGCTGTACTCGACCCGGCCGACGATGCCCTCGGCCGGCCCGCCTGTGCCGCCGCGCTCCAGCAGGTGGAATCCGAGGTCGAACATGGCCGTGGGCGTCCGCACCAGGACGATCTCGGTGTCCAGACCGCTCAGCGTGAACTCGGTGCGAGGCACGTTCTGCAGCGCGAGCAGTACCTGGAACAGCGGCTGGCGGGCGAGCGACCGGGACGGGTTCAGGGCCTCGACGACATGCTCGAACGGCAGGTCCTGGTGCGCGTACGCGCCGAGCGCACCCTCCCGGACCCGGCCCAGCAGCTCGGCGAAGGACGGGTCGCCGCTGGTGTCCGTGCGGAGTACCAGGGTGTTGACGAAGAACCCGATGAGGTCGTCCAGTGCCTGGTCGGTCCGGCCGGCGATGAGGCTGCCGACCGGGATGTCCGTACCCGCACCGAGCTTGTCCAGCAGCGATGCCAGCGCGGCCTGCAGCACCATGTACACGCTGGCGCCGTGCTGCCGCCCCAGCCGGATCAGCCCGTCATGGAGTTCGGCGTCCAGTTCGATCGCCAAGTGGCCGCCGGAGTGGGAGGGGATGGCGGGACGGTGACGGTCGGCGGGGAGCCGGATCTGCTCCGGCAGGTCCGCGAGCGTCCGCGTCCAGTAAGCCGTCTGACGGGCCGACAGGCTCTCTCGGTCCGTCGCTTCACCCAGCAGTCGGTGCTGCCACGCGGTGTAGTCGGCGTACTGCACGGGCAATGGCGCCCACTGGGGCGCCTCGCCGCGCCGACGCGCCGCGTACGCGGTGGCCAGATCGGCGGCCAACGGTCCCAACGACCAGCCGTCGCCGGCGATGTGGTGCATCACCAGGAGCAGCACGTGCTCGTCCGCCGACACCTCGAACACCTGGGCGCGCAGGGGCGGTTCGGCTGCGATGTCGAATCCGTCGGCCACCGCTGCGGCCAGCAGTCCTGGCAGGGCCGGCTCGTCGGCCCGGGTGACCTGCACCCTGGGGCGCGCCTCCCCCGTGGGCAGCACCTGCTGGTAGGGCACGCCGTCCGCGCTCGGGAAGACCGTGCGCAGGGTTTCGTGCCGGTCGGCGAGGTCGCCGAGCGCCGCCTCCAGGGCCGCCAGGTCCAGCGGCCCCGAGAGCCGCCAGGCGAGCGGCATGTTGTAGACCGAGTCGGCGCCCTCGAGCTGGCGCAGGAACCAGAGCCTGCGCTGAGCGGACGACAGCGGTACCCGCTGGGGCCGCTCCCCACGCTCCAGGGCGAGCCGGGCCCGGCCCGCGCCGCCCAGCCCGGCGGCGAGCCCCGCGACAGTCGGTGTACGGAAGAGGGTGTGCAGGGCGAGCTCCACGCCCAGCGTCGCACGGGCCCTGGCCACCAGCCGGGTGGCGAGCAGGGAGTGCCCCCCGAGATCGAAGAAGTCGTCGTCGACACCGACCTGGGGCAGGCCCAGCACCTCGGCGAACAGTCCTGCCAGCACGTGCTCCTGAGGAGTCCGCGGTGCCCGGCCGACGGCCGTGGCGGTGGTTTCGGGCTCGGGCAGGGCGCGCCGGTCCACCTTGCCGCTCACGTTCAGCGGCAAAGTGTCGAGCGGGACGAAAGCGGTCGGCACCATGTAGTCCGGCAAGCGCTCGCGCAGGTGCGCCCGCAGGTCCTCCGGCCGGATCTCCGCCCCGGTGACGGGCACCGGATAGGCGACCAGACGGGTGTCCTGTGCGCGGTCCTGCCGCACGATCACCGCGGCGCGAGCGACCTGCGGGTGGTCGGTGAGGACCGCCTCGATCTCGCCGGGCTCGATCCGGTATCCGCGGATCTTGACCTGGTCGTCGGTGCGGCCGAGGAACTCCAGGTTCCCGTCGGAGTTCCACCGCACCAGGTCACCCGTGCGGTACATCCGCGAGCCGCCGGGACCGTACGGGTCCGCGACGAACCTCCCCGAGGTCATCCCCGGCCGGTTCAGATAACCCCGCGCCAGCCCCGCACCGGCGATGTACAGCTCACCCGGCACACCGGCCGGCACCGGCCGCAACGCGGCGTCGAGCACATACATCCGGACACCGCCGAGCGGCCGGCCGATCACCTGGCGGGGGCTGGATCGCAGGGGCGCGACGACCGAGTCGACCGTGCACTCGGAGGGCCCGTAGTAGTTCAGGGAGGTCACCCCGTCGGCCGCCCGCAGCCGCTCCCACAGCTGTTCGGGGACGGTCTCGCCGCCCAGCCCGACCATCGTGGGACGCCACCGCGGGTGGTCGAGGAGGCCGTTCTCGACGAGGGCCTGGAGGTAGGACGGGGTGCCGCCGACTGTGTCCAGCCCGGCCCGGGCGGCGTAGTCGAGGTAGGCCCGCGGATCGGACCTCGTCGCCTCGTCCAGAACGTGCAGTTCGTGGCCCGCGAAGAGGGCGAGCAGCTGGTCGAGGGAAGCGTCGAAGGAAACGGACGTGGTCAGCCCGATCCGCATCCGCTTCCCCAGGCGGAAGACCAGCGGACACTGATTGGCGAACAGGTTGCGCAGGCCGCGGTGGGTCGCCACCACACCCTTGGGCCTGCCGGTGGAACCCGACGTGTAGATCACATACGCCGGATGAGCCGGATCGACCACCACCAACGGATCGCTCACCGGACTCTCCGCCAACAGGGCAACCGTCCCCGGCTCGTCGACCACCAACCGCCCGACCGGCCCCTGCGGCAACCGCCCCCCGACAACCGAGTCCGTCACCACCACAACCGGACGGGCGTCATCCAGCAGATACGCGATCCGAGCAGACGGATACTCCGGATCCACCGGCACATACGCCGCACCCGTCTTCAGCACCGCGAGAATCGCCACCACCAACCTCGCCGACCGAGGCAACGCCACCGCCACCAACCGCTCCGGCCCCGCACCCCGCGCCACCAACACATGCGCCAACCGATTCGCCCGCGCATCCAACTCCGCAAACGACAACGACACCTCCGGCCCCACCACAGCCAAAGCATCCGGAACCGCACCCACCTGCCCCCGGAACAACTCCAACACGCTCCCGCCGAACACCTCGGCCACCGGACCCGCACCCAGGGCCGCCAACCCACCACGCTCCCCAGCCGACAGCAGATCGAGCCCGCTGAGCCGCCGCCGCGGGTCGGCGACCGCAGCGCGGAGCAGCCGCTCCCACCACCCGATCATCGTCTCCACGGCGGCCGGGTCGTACAGGTCGGTGGTGTACTCGACGGACCCGTCGATCCCGTCCGGCGAGCCGTCCGCGGCGTGCCGCTCGGACATGGTGAAGATCAGGTCGAGCTTGGCCGTGGTCGACGTCGACGGCATGTCGTCGACGCGCAGCCCGGGCGGGGCGAAGTCTGCCCTGGGCGCGTTCTGCAGCACCAGCATGACCTGGAACAGCGGGTGGTGCGCGAGCGACCGGGACGGGTTGAGAACCTCGACCAGGTATTCGAACGGCAGGTCCTGGTGGGCGTACCCGGCCAGCGCCGTGTCCCGCACACGGTCCAGCAGCTCGGCGAACGTCGGATCACCCGAGGTGTCGGTGCGGAACACCAGGGTGTTGACGAAGTAGCCGACCAGTTCGTCCTGCGCCTGGTCCGTACGTCCGGCGACCGGGCTGCCGACCGGGATGTCGTCGCCCGCACCGAGCTTGCTCAGCAACGCCGCCAGCCCTGCCTGGAGGACCATGAACAGACTGGTCCCGTGCGCTCGGGCGAGCTCGCGAAGACCGCGGTGCAGCTCGGCGTCCAGCCCGGCGTGCACGGAACCGCCCCGGTGCGAGGCGATCGCCGGGCGGGGCCGGTCGGTGGGCAGCTGAATGCACTCCGGCAGGCCGGCCAGCTGACGGGTCCAGTAGTCCGCATGACCGGCGAACAGGCTGTCACGGTCGGCGGAGTCACCGAGCAGCTCGTGCTGCCACAGGGTGTAGTCGGCGTACTGGACCGGCAGGGGCGCCCACTGCGGCTCCTTGCCGCGGTGGCGCGCCGCGTAGGCGGAGGTCAGTCCCTGCACGAGCGGGCCCAGCGACCAGCCGTCGCCCGCGATGTGGTGGAGCACCACCTGGAGCACGTGCTCGTCCGGCGCGAGCTCGAACAGCTCGACCCGCAACGGCACATCGACCGCCAGGTCGAACGGACGGTCCTTGGCCGTCGTGATCAGAGCGGACAGTCCGGCCTCGGTGGTCCGGACCGCCGACACGAGCAGCCGCGGGCGGGCTGCCGCCAGGTCCAGCACCTGCTGGTACGGCACGCCGTCCACCGCCGGGAAGACAGTGCGCAGGCTTTCGTGCCGGGCCACCACGTCCGCCACTGCGGCTTCCAGGGCCCGCCGGTCCAGATCCCCGCACAGGCGCCAGGCGAGGGAGATGTGGTAGTTCGCGCCTGCCCCCTCCAGCTGGTGCAGGAACCAGAGCCGTCGCTGAGCGAACGACAGCGGGATCATCTCGGGCCGCTCGCGCCGTACCAGGGCGGCTTGCGCCGGCCCGGCGGCCACCAGGGCGGCGGCCAGTCCCGCCGGGGTCGGCGCCTCGAACAGGGTGCGCAGCGGCATTTCCAAGCCGAGCGTGGCGCGGATACGGGCGGCCAGGCGGGTGGCCAGCAGGGAGTGCCCTCCCAGGTCGAAGAATCCGTCCTCCACACCGGCCGACGCCACACCCAGGACCTCGGCGAACAGCTCGCAGAGGATCTGTTCCTGCGGGGTGCGCGGCGCGCGGCGGGTGGCCACCGGGGTGGTGTCCGGGGCGGGCAGGGCCCGATGGTCCAGCTTGCCGTTGGCGGTCAGCGGCAGCGCGTCCAGCATGACGAACGCGGAGGGCACCATGTACTCAGGCAGCCGCTCACGCAGGTAGCCGCGCAGCTCGGCGGCTTCGGGTGCGGCGCCCCGGGCGGGCACCAGGTACGCCGCCAGCCGGGTGTCGTCGGCCCGTTCCTGCCGGGCCAGGACGGCGACCTGGGCGATGCCGGGGCACGCGGCCAGCGCCGCCTCGATCTCGCCGAGTTCGATCCGGAACCCGCGCACCTTCACCTGGTGGTCCGCCCGGCCGACGTAGCGCAGGCTGCCGTCCACCGCACGGCGCACCACGTCGCCGCTGCGGTACATGCGCGATCCCGGCGGTCCGAACGGGTCCGCCACGAACCGCCCCGCGGTCAGGCCGCGCCGGTTCAGGTAGCCGCGCGCCAGGCCCGCGCCGGCGACGTACAGCTCGCCGGGCACGCCCGGGGCCACCGGCCGCAGGCCGTCGTCGAGGACGTACGAGCGCAGGTCCGGGAGGGCCGCGCCGATCTGGCCGGCGGTGGCAGGCAGCCGGTCGAGCGCCGCGTACGTGACGTGCACCGTGGTTTCGGTGATGCCGTACATGTTGACCAGCCGCGGCGCGTCGTCCGGGTGGCGCTGATACCAGCTCGACAGTCGGCTGTGGTCCAACGCCTCGCCGCCGAACACCACCGTGCGCAGGGCGAGTCGGCGTCCGGTCTCCGGCGCCTCCGCGTCCGCCTGCGTCAGCTGGTAGAAGGCGGACGGCGTCTGGTTGAGCACCGTCACCCGCTCGCGGGCGAGCAGTTCCAGGAACCGGCCGGGCGACCGGCTGGTCTCGTGGTCCACGACCACCAGGCGGCCGCCGTGCAGGAGCGGGCCCCACAGCTCCCACACCGAGAAGTCGAAGGCGTAGGAGTGGAAAAGGGTCCACACGTCCTCGGCGGAGAAGCCGAACAGCTCCCGGGTGGTGTCGAACAGGCGCACCACGTTGAGGTGCGGGACCACCACGCCCTTGGGGTTTCCGGTGGAACCGGACGTGTGGATGACGTAGGCGGCGTGGCCGGGGTCGAGGGCGATCCCCGGGTCCGTGTCCGGCAGCTCGTCCAGGTCGGCGGTGTCCAGCAGCAGCCGGTCCACGCCCTCGGCCTCCAGCCGTTCACCGGTCCTGCTCGTCGTCACGAGCAGCGCGGGCCGGGTGTCCCGGAGCAGGTAGGCGATGCGGGTGGAGGGGTATTCCGGGTCCACCGGGACGTACGCGGCACCGGCCTTGAGTACCGCGAGGACCGCCACGACCAGGTCCGCCGAGCGCGGCAGAGCCAGCGCCACCAGCTGCTCCGGCCCCACCCCCCGGCCGATCAGGGCGTGTGCCAGCCGGTTGGCACGGGAGTTCAACTGGCCGTAGGTCAGAGTGGCTTCGCCGTCCGTGAGGGCGGTCGCGCCAGGGTTCGCCCGTACCTGCCGCTCGAACAGCGCGGGCAGACCGCTCTCCGGCAGCGCGCCGCCCCGGTCGGTGTCGGTCGGCAGCAGGGCCCGGAGCTCGTCGGAGGACAGGATGTCCACCTGGCCGATCCGCCGCCCGGGGGCGGCGACGACGGCACGCAGCAGCCGCAGCCACCGCTCGACGAATCCGGCGACGGTGGCCGCGTCGAAGAGGTCGGTGCTGTACTCCACCACGCCCGACATCCCGCCCCCGTCCGGGTGTTCGGCCAGGACGAAGTTCAGATCGCACTTGGCCGTCCCGGTGGGGGCCACTTCGGTCGCCACCCGCAGCCCCGGCAGGTCGAAGGTGCCGAGCGGCGCGTTCTGGAGGGTGAGCGTGGTCTGGAACAGCGGGTGGTGGGCGAGCGTCCGGGTCGGATTCAACGCCTCCACCAGGTGCTCGAACGGCATCTCCTGGTGCGCGTAGGCCTCCAGCGCCTCGGAGCGCACCCGGCCCAGCAGTTCGGTGAACGACGGGTCCCCGGACAGGTCGGTACGCAGCACCAGGGTGTTGACGAAGAAGCCGACCAGGTCGTCCAGGGCCTCGTCGGTACGCCCCGCGATCGGCGTGCCGATCGGGACGTCGGTGCCGGCGCCGAGCTTGCCCAGCAGAGCGGCCAGACCGGCTTGGAGCACCATGAAGAGGCTGGCCCCGCCGTCGCGGGCGAGTTCGCGCAGGCCCCGTTGCAGCTCGGCGTCGATGCGCACCGGCAGGTGGGCGCCCCGGTAGGTCATCGCCACGGGCCGGGGCCGGTCGAAGGGCAACTCGACCTGCTCGGGCAGGTCCGCCAGACGCGCACGCCAATAAGCGAGTTGGCCGTTGCGCAGGCTCTCCGGGTCGGCGGCGTCGCCCAGCAGCTCCTGCTGCCAGAGGGCGTAATCGGCGTACTGGACCGGGAGCGGCGGCCACTGCGGCCTCGCTCCCTCGATGCGGGCCCCGTAGGCGGTCGCCAGGTCCCGCGAGAGCGGCCCGGTCGACCAGCCGTCACCGGCGATGTGGTGCATCACCAGCAGCAGCACATGCTCCTCGGCGCCGAGCCGGAACAGTTCGGCGCGCAGCGGCGACGCGTCGGAGAGTTCGAAGCCGCGCCGCGCCGCCCGGGCCAGCCTGTCGGGCAGCTCGCGCTCGCCGACCTCGGTCACCCGCAGCAGCGGTCGTGCGGCGTCTGCGTCGAGCACCCGCTGCCACGGCACGCCGTCGGCCACCGGGAAGACGGTACGCAGGCTCTCGTGACGCTCGACCACGTCCCCGAGGGCGGCTTCCAGGGCGCGCCGGTCCAGGCTTCCGGACATCCGCAGTGTCAGCGGGATGTTGTAGGTGGCGCTCGGGCCCTCCATCCTGTGCAGGAACCACAGGCGGCGCTGCGCGGAGGAGAGCGGAACCATCTCGGGCCGCTCGCACCGTTCCAGTGCCGGGCGCGCCCGGCCCGCGGCGTCCACCGCGGCCGCCAGTTCCGTCACCGTCGGGGCGTCGAACAGGTCGTGCAGCCTCAGCTCCACGCCCAGTACCGACCGGGCTCGGGCGACCAGCCGGGTGGCCAGCAGGGAGTGTCCGCCGAGGTCGAAGAAGCTGTCGTCCAGACCGGGTTCGGCGATCCCCAGCACCTCGGCGAACAGCCCTTGGAGCAGGTGCTCGACCGCGGTGCGCGGAGCCCGCCCCGGTGCGGTGGGCTGCCGCCGGGGCGCCGGGAGGGCCTGCCGGTCGAGCTTGCCGTTCGGGGTCAGCGGCAGCGCGTCCAGCACCACGAAGTCGGACGGCACCATGTATGCGGGGAGCCGATTCCGCAGTCGGGCCCGCAGTGCGTCCGCCGTGACGGCCTGCCCCTCGACGGGGACGACGTGGGCGACCAGCCGGGATTCCTCGTCGGTGCGCACCGTGACGGCGGCGCGAGCGACCTGCGGGTGGTCGGTGAGGACCGCCTCGATCTCGCCGGGCTCGATCCGGTATCCGCGGATCTTGACCTGGTCGTCGGTGCGGCCGAGGAACTCCAGGTTCCCGTCGGAGTTCCACCGCACCAGGTCACCCGTGCGGTACATCCGCGAGCCGCCGGGACCGTACGGGTCCGCGACGAACCTCCCCGAGGTCATCCCCGGCCGGTTCAGATAACCCCGCGCCAGCCCCGCACCGGCGATGTACAGCTCACCCGGCACACCGGCCGGCACCGGCCGCAACGCGGCGTCGAGCACGTACATCCGGGCGTTGGTGACAGGACGGCCGATGATCGGGCGCGGGCTCGATCCCACGTGTGCGACCACGGAGTTGACGGTGCACTCGGAGGGGCCGTAGAGGTTGAGGCAGGAGGCGCCGTCGGCAGCCCGCAACTGCTCCCACAGCTGGTCGCCGACAGCCTCACCGCCGGCCGCGACCAGCGCGGGACGGTGCCGCGGATCATTCAGCAGTCCGGCCGGGACGAGGTCGTGGAGGTAGGAGGGGGTGGCCTCCACGTAGTCCAGTCCGTGGCACGCCACGTAGTCGACGAAGGCCTCCGGGTCGGTCCAGGTCGCGTGGTCCAGGACGTGCAGTTCGTGGCCCGCGAAGGGGGCCATCAACTGATTCCAGGAGGCGTCGAAGGACACCGAGGTGGTCAGCGCCACCCGCAGCCGCTTCCGGTCCTTCGGCCGCGGTGCGAACTGCGCCAGCCGGTGGTCGCAGAGCAGATTGCGCAGGCCGCCGTGGGTCGCCACCACACCCTTGGGCCTGCCGGTGGAACCCGACGTGTAGATCACATACGCCGGATGAGCCGGATCGACCACCACCAACGGATCGCTCACCGGACTCTCCGCCAACAGGGCAACCGTCCCCGGCTCGTCGACCACCAACCGCCCGACCGGCCCCTGCGGCAACCGCCCCCCGACAACCGAGTCCGTCACCACCACAACCGGACGAGCGTCATCCAGCAGATACGCGATCCGAGCAGACGGATACTCCGGATCCACCGGCACATACGCCGCACCCGTCTTCAGCACCGCGAGAATCGCCACCACCAACCCCGCCGACCGAGGCAACGCCACCGCCACCAACCGCTCCGGCCCCGCACCCCGCGCCACCAACACATGCGCCAACCGATTCGCCCGCGCATCCAACTCCGCAAACGACAACGACACCTCCGGCCCCACCACAGCCAAAGCATCCGGAACCGCACCCACCTGCCCCCGGAACAACTCCAACACGCTCCCGCCGAACACCTCGGCCACCGGACCCGCACCCAGGGCCGCCAACCCACCACGCTCCCCAGCCGACAGCAGATCAAGCCGGCCCACTGCCTCGTCCGGATCGCACTCGACGACGGTGTCGAGCAGGGCGAGCAGCCGTTGCTGGTGCGCGGCGAGTTCGTCGTCGCCGTACGCCTCCGGAGCGCCGTGCAGTCTGAGGAGCGGGGGGGTGCCGTCCCGGTAGTCGAACACCCAGACGGCCAGGTCGGTGGTCGACCCTGACACGAAGTGATGCACCGACGCGGGGTACCCGGCGAAACTCGGCCTGGCGTTGAAGGCCATGATGTTGACGATCAGCGGAAAGGCCGTGGCGATGCTGCCGGGTGCGCCGAGGTCGCGCAGCAGGTCCTCGCTGCGGTAGCGCTCGTGCGCGACGGCCGACTCGACCTCCCGGGCCACCTGGGCGACGAGATCACCCCAGGGCATGTCGGGGCGCACGGTGAGCCGCAGGGGCACCACGTTGGACATGGTGCCGGGCACGGACATCAGGCTGCGCTCGGAGCCCCGACGGGCGGTGACGGGAAGGGCGAGCACCACGTCCTGGGCGCCGCTCAACCGGTGGGCGTAGAGCGCCGCCGCCGCGATCACCACACGGGACCATCGGACACCGGCCCGGCCGGCCGCGGCCCGCAGCGCGTCGGGGCTCCGCAGTTCCCGCTCCTCGGCCAGGCGCAGGGTGCGGTGCGGGTCGGTCGCGGAACTGTCGGTGAGCCGCGTCGGGGCGGGCAGATCGGCGAAGCGTGCGGTCCAGTAGGAGCGGTCGGCGGTGAAGTCGGCGGACGCGCGGTAGGCGGCGTCGCTGTCGACCAAGTCCCGGAGGGAGCCGAACGGGCAGGGCGGGACGTCGCCGCCCTCGGCCAGGGCCGAGTAGACCTCGCCGACCCGCTGCCGGACCATGGAGCTGCTGATCGCGTCCAGCACCACGTGGTGGTAGTTCAGGTACCAGAGGAACTCCGTCGGCGACAGCTGGATCAGCGCGTGGCCGAACAACGGGTCACGGGCGAGATCGAGCGGACGGGCCAGGTCCCGCTCCATCCATTGCATGGCCGCAGCGCGGGCATCCGGCTCCGCGCCGAAGTCGAGGTGCGCGGGGGCCCAGTCCCAGGTCTCGCGGAGGACCTGGCGTGGGCCTTTACCGTCATCGACGAAGGTCACGTGCAGGGCGTCGACCTCGTCCACGACCCGGCGGAGCGCGGCGTCGAACAGCTGCGGATCGACCGGCCCGTGGATCTCCAGGCACTCGCCGACGCGGTATCCCGGGATTGGCGTCCGGGAGCGCTGCTCTGCGAGCCAGATCTCCCGCTGGGCAGCGGTCAGGGGAAGGACGTCGCCGTCACGACGGGACATGGGGGTACCTCCAGAAGTATGGGTGGGCATGCGCGCAAGGCGCGCCGACGGCACCGGCCTCGGTCTGTGTCACGTGGTCGGTGGGGCGGCGTGGCCTTGGTCAGGCGGCGATTTCGCCGGCCTGGAGCTGCCAGAGGGATGCATAGAGCCCGTGTCGGGCGAGGAGTTCGTCGTGGGTGCCCTGCTCGGCGACGATGCCCCGCTTGTCCATGACGTAGATCCGGTCGGCGTGGCGGACCGTGGAAAGGCGGTGGGCGATGACGACCATCGTCCGGTCCGCCGCGAAGCTTCGCAGCGTGCGCTGGATGGCGGCCTCGGTCTCGTTGTCCACGGCGGAGGTGGCCTCGTCGAGGATGACGACAGGCGAGTCCTTGAGGATCGCGCGCGCCAGGGCGATCCGCTGCCGTTGGCCGCCCGAGAGCGTGGCGCCGCGTTCACCGATCAGGGTGTCGTAGCCGTCGGGCAGGGCGGCGACGAAGGTGTGCGCCTCGGCCATGGCGGCGGCTCGGACCACGTCCTCGTGCGAGGCGCCGAAGGTGCCGTAACGGATGTTGTCGGCGATGCTGCCGTCGAAGAGGAAAGGGTCCTGCGCGACGAAGCCGATGGCGTGGCGCAAGTCGTTCCGTCGCAGGTCGCGGATGTCCTCTCCGTCGAGCAGCACCCTGCCGAAATCCGCGTCCTGATAGCGCATCAGCAGTTTGGCGATCGTCGTTTTGCCGGAGCCGGTGGCGCCCACCAGGGCGGTCACCTGCCCGGCCGGAATGGTCAGCGAGAGGTCCTCCAGCGTCGCCGGGCGGCCGGGGTAGGCGAAGGTGACCCGGTCGAGGACGATCTCACCCCGCACCTCGGCGAGGTCGAGCGTCCCGTCGCCGCTGTCGGCCTCGACGGGCAGGGCCCGCAGGCGCTGGACACGCTCGTAGGAGGCAAGGGTGCGCTGGTACTGGTCGGTGATGCCGCCGAGCCGGCTCATCCGCATCAGCAGCATCTGGGGCAGCCCGATCAGCGGGCTGAACACCTCGAAGCGCAGGGTGCCGTTGAGTACCGCACGACCACCGATCAGAAGGGTGCCGGCCATGGACGCGGTGGTGCATGCCCGAACGGTCTCGGCGTGGCGGATCGTGCTCCGGTCGGCCTGGCGGCTGCTCTCCTGGACCGACTCGCTCAGGCCGTCGACACGTTCGGCTTCATAGTCCTCGGTACAGAAGCTCTTGACGGTCGCACTGGCTTCGAGCGAGTTGATCACCTGGCTGCCCAGCCTGGCTCGATGCTCGCCGGTAGCGGCGTAGGTTGCCGCGGCCTTGTCCTGGTGGTGCAGTGACAGCCAGGCGATGACCGGGATCGGCAAGAACGCGATCCAGGCGATCTGCGGTGCCAGCAGGAGGAACGCCGGCACCAGGACGGCGAGGCTGGTGCCGAGCTGCAGCACGTCGTTGGCCGGGCCGGCGAAGAAGGCGCCCAGCTGACCTACGTCGTTGGTGAGTGTGCCGGTCACCCGGCTGGTCCGCTCCCCCTCCAAATGGCCGAGTTCGAGGTGCTGGACGTGTCGGTACGTGCGGCCCCGCCAGTCGTGCTCGATGCCCTGGCCGAGTCGCCGCCATTGAAGGTTCGAGGCGTAGGAGAGGCCGGCCACCGCGGCACAGGCGGCAGCCACCAGCCCTGCCAGCCCCAGGAGTTGGGCGGACGCCGTGGTCAGGCCGAGACTGACCAGCGGAGCCGCCTCGCCCTTGATGAGGACGAGGCCGGTCCATCCGAGGAAGGTGCCGAGCGCCATCTCCGCGGCCTGGCAGGCGACGGACAGGGCAGCAGCCCGGTAGAGCCGACGCCGGTGCGGGCCGACGATCTCCACCAGCGGGTGGCGTTCGACCTCGCGCCGGGGCACCTCGACCGTTCCACGCCAGGCTTTCCGGAGGACGGCCGCGGTCGCCGCTGCGACCGCGGCCGCAGCCGCCAACTGCTTGCTCCTTGCGGACCCCTTGATCAGCGCGGCCCCGGCCACGACCCCGCCGCCGACGGCGAGCACCGGGCGCACGACCAGGCCTCGGTCCGCCCGCGGGGCCGAAGCGATGGCGGACCCGGCCTGTGCGAGGCGTCCCGCCCCTGCCATCTGCTCCGCGATACGGGTGACGGCTCCGCTGATGATCCGGCCGACGTCCGCGGCGCGCATCCGCGCATCGTGTCGGACGAGCAGTCCGCCGGTCACCGGGTTGGCCCGGGCCTCGGTGATCCCGGGAATGCGACGCAGCGCAGCGGCGAGGACCTCGGCCGTCCGGGGCCGTCCGAGCACCAGCTCGACGTCCCAGCGCTGTCGGCCCGGGATGACCGAGCGCGGGCTCGCGCCCAATTCCACGGAGCGGAATCCGGCTGCGGCACCCAGTAGCGATGGCATGTGTACGTTCACCTGTTTGCGGAGGTCGCGGGAGGCCGTCATGGGCACGACGGAATACGGCGACGGAACGGGAAAATTCTGAACGGCGGATCTCTGCGGTCGAACGACCCTCAGACGGCCGCCGCCCAGGCACGCTGTGCCGCTATCGATCGGCATGCACGCCTGGCGGCGGCCCAGGTCCTTGCGGGCAGTCAGTGAGACTTGCCGGCAGCGGAACCGGAGGTAGCACGAATCTTCGGGGTCTTTGCGTCCCTTTCGGCGGCTTCCTCCCTGATGCCACTTGTGGTGGCGCGCTGGCCGACGAGGGAGTGCCCTTCGGATTCGCTGACGGCGATCTGGGCGGCCACCACGTCGGCGGCCACTTCGGCGGCGAGGTCATGGATGTTCTCCCCGGCCTCCTGCGCCGCCTTCTTCACCTCCATCGCGATCCCGACGGACGCCTTGACGACTCCACTCACCACTGGTTTGAGCAGGCGCTTGGCCAGCGGCGCGACGATGAGGCCGATCAGGAAGGGCGGAACTACTGGCGGCATGATTCTCCATCCTCTCCACGCATACGTATGACAGGGAACCCGGGTATGACGAAAGCCGGAGCAGCGCACAGCCGGCCGGTATTCCATCTCGAATAGTCGGGACTCGCCTGGCGAATTGCGGTATCGGACGCAGGAACGCGTCATCCGATCCCGTGATCACCGTACGGGAATCAGACCCGCCTGAGCCAAGCAGCTCCCTTCTGTTCACTCATGTGAGTGCTCATACCCTCTGCACGTAACTCTTGAATCCCGGCACACCCAGCACAAAGTAATACGCTTAGCCGATAATCTTCCTCGATTCGTGCCGCATTCCGGTTCCACCCGCCGCCTCGGCAACGGCGACGAGGCCACCCCGCCCCTGTGCCGTGACAGGGAAGACCCGCCCCCCACCCCCGCATCGCAAGACCCGCCGGCCCTCGCAGGAGTCGGCGGGGCAACCGCTGCCACGCCGCCCCGTCCCCGGCCAGTGGGCACAACCCGCCCGCTCACGCCTCGTACGGGTGAATCAGGATGGGCTGTCCCGTCGCCGCCGACGGCTCCTAGCCCAGTTTCCAGGCGGCTCGGCGCATTCGAACGCCCCTACCGCACATACCGGTTGCCTTACCGTGGCCAATTTCTCGATGGCACCATGACGCCATGCTCCGACGCACCCCGCCGGTCGCCCTGGCGTCCGTCCTCACCGCCTCGGCCGTCGCGCTGAGCGGTTGCGGCGGAGTCGCCACCTCCTCGACCACCACCCCGCTGGTGATCGGCGGCACCGTCCGGATCGCGGCGTCCAGCGAGACGCCGAGCTTCGACCCGTACTCCGCCTTCGGGGCCTCCCAGGCCCACTACGCCTACGACGCGCTGGTCAACGTCGCCCCCGA
The DNA here is from genome assembly GCF_042871565.1 of Streptomyces sp. NPDC005775. Lineage (NCBI taxonomy): Bacteria > Bacillati > Actinomycetota > Actinomycetes > Kitasatosporales > Streptomycetaceae > Streptomyces > Streptomyces sp. NPDC005775. The sequence continues at coordinate 242,763 of NZ_JBIAIU010000002.1, forward strand.
CGGTGCACTGGTCTCCGGCCTGGCCTCCTCCTGGCAGGCCACGACCACCACCGCCACCTTCACCCTCCGCCCGGGCATCACCTGCTCCGACGGCACCGCGCTCACCGCGTCGGCGGTGGCCCGGGCACTCACCTACGCGGGCGACCCGGCCAACCAACTCGCCGGAGCCCAGACCGTCCTCCCGAACGTCCCGTTCAAAGCGAGCGCCGACGACGGCACCGGCACGGTGTCGGCGACTGCCGCCGCCCCCTTCCCTTTTCTCACCCGCACCATCGGCCTGCTGCCGATCGTCTGCCCCGCCGGCCTCGACCGGCCCCGTTCACTGGATCGCGTCACCCAGGGCACCGGCCCCTACGTACTCACCCGCTACACCCCCGGCGGACCGTACGAGTTCACCGTCCGCGACGACTACTCCTGGGGGCCCGCCGGGGCGACGACCAAGGAACCCGGCCTCCCCGCCCACATCGTCCTCTCGGTGGTGCCCCAGGCATCCACGGCGGCGAACCTGCTGCTCACCGGGGGCGTCGACATCGCGGGCGTGAGCGGGCCGGACCGCGCCCGGCTCACCGGGCGCGGCCTGTCCACCGCCGACGTGGCGACCGTGATCGGGCTGACCTTCTTCAACCAGCGCCCCGGGCGGGCGCTCTCCGACCGGGCGCTGCGCCGCGCCCTGGTCTCCGCCCTCGACCGCCGGGGGCTCGCCAACGTCGCCGTCGGCGGCACCGGCAGCCCCGCCACCGACTTCGGCGCCGAGGGCGCCGTCTGCCACGCCGACCTCGCCGACGCCAACCTGCCTGCGCGGAACGCCGCCGAGGCCCTGCGCGCCGCCGGCTGGACCCGCTCCGGCGACGGCCCACTCACCAAGGACGGCCGACCGCTCCGGCTCCGCCTGATCACCAGTCCCGAGCTGGGGCCGACCCTGGTCTCCGTCGCCGAACTCATGGCCCGGCAGTGGACGAAGCTCGGCGCCGAGGTCGACCTGGTCGCCGAAAGCCTGCCGGCCCTCGTCAATGCCATGTACCGGAGTGCCGATTTCGACGTGGTGGTCGGCAGCACGCCGGGGGTCGCGCTGCCGGTCGGTTTCATTCCCTTCTTCTCCGGCCCCACCCCAGCCCGAGGCCTCAACTTCGCGGGTGTGGTCAACCCCGAGTACGACGCACTGGTCGCCCAGGCCCTCCAAGAAACCGACACGACAGGATGCGACACCTGGAACCGGGCCGCCGCCGCTCTCTTCCGCTCGGCCGACGCGCTGCCGATCGCCCAGGGCCGGAGCGGCGTGTACGGCTACCGCACCACCTTCGCCACCACCTTCGGCGGCCGGCTCGTTCCCACCAGCATCCGCCTCCACGAGTGACCTGGGGCCACCATGTCCGTCCCTCAGCTGTTGCGGCACCCCTGGACCGTGTTCCTCGGCCGCCGCAGCGTCCGGCTGCTTCTCTCCCTCGGGGTCGTGGTCACCGCGTCCTTCGCGATGATCCGCCTCATCCCCGGCGATCCGGTCCGGGCCGCGCTGGGCGTCGACGCCGCCCCCGGGCTGGTGGCCGCTCGCAGGCACGCCCTCGGGCTCGACACCCCCTTCCTGTCCCAGTACGGCCACTACCTCGGCGGCCTCCTGCACGGCGATCTCGGTACGTCGCTGGTCACCGGAGCACCGGTCGCGGAACTGGTCCGGAGCCGGTTGCCGGCCACCCTGGAGATCGCCCTCCTCGCCTTCCTGGTCGCCCTCGCCGTCGCTCTGCCCGGCGGTCTTCTGGCCGCCGTCCGCACCCGTGACGGCCGCCGCCCGCGGACCGAGCTGGTGTTCACCGCGGTCACCGCCGGTCTGACCGGGGTGCCGGACTTCGTCCTGGCCGCCGGACTCACCGCACTGCTGGCCGTCGGCCTGCAACTGCTCCCGGTGGCCGGTGCGGCGGGCGCCGAGTCGTTCGTCCTGCCCGTCTTCGCGCTTTCCCTCGCCCCCACCGCCGTGCTGCTGCGCATCGTCCGGGTGGAGGCGCTGAAGGTGCTGAACGAGGACTATCTGCGCACCGCCCGGAGCAAACGGCTGTCTCCGGCACGCCGCTACCTTCGGCACGCGGCTCCGAACATGGCTTCCGCCGCACTTACCGTCGCCGGGAGCCTGCTGCCTGGTCTGATCGCCGGCACGGTGCTGGTCGAGAAGGTCTTCGCCTGGCCCGGCATCGGTTCCGCCATGGCCCAGTCCGTGGTCGCACAGGACTACCCGGTGGTCCAGGCCATGGTTCTGGTGCTCGGCATCACGGTGCTGCTCGCAGGCCTCTTGGTGGACGTGCTGCTCGCCCTGCTCGACCCCCGCTCGGCGATTCGGGAGATGTGACCATGAGTCCCCCATCCCGACTTCCACGCTCGCCCATGGCCTGGGCCACCGGGGTCATGCTGGCGTCGCTCATCGCGCTCGCACTCATCGGCCCGTTGGTATGGGGTGCGGCAGCCGACCGCCCGGACCTCTCGGCCGTGCTCCAGGGGCCCTCCGCGGTACACCCGTTCGGCACCGACAGCCTCGGCCGGGATCTGCTCGCCCGCATCCTGACGGCCACCCGCGCCTCCCTGTTGCTCGCGCTGGCGGCGGTGCTGCTCGGCGCGACCGCGGGAGTCCTCCTCGGGGCGTGCACCGCCGTCCTCGGCAGACGCTGCCGTCGGCTGACCGGCGGTCTGATCAACCTCCTGCTCGCCTTCCCTGCGCTCCTCGTCGCGATGTTCCTCGCGGTCGTGTTCGGTGCGGGCGCCACCGGGGCGGTGCTGGCCCTCGCAGCGGCGGGAGTCCCCGGATTCGCCCGGCTCGCCCAGACTCTCGCCGCAGGCGTCGCGGGCACCGACCACCTGGCCGCGGCGAGGGTCCTGGGACTGCGCCGCCACCGTCTGCTGTGGCGGCACGTCCTGCCCAACATCGCGGAACCGCTGCTCCTGAGCATCACCACGGCAGCCGGCACCGCCCTGGTCGCACTCTCCGGGCTGAGCTTCCTCGGCCTGGGCGTCCAACCGCCCGGCTACGACTGGGGACAGCTGCTCAGCCAGGGGCTCGACCGGATCTACGCCGAGCCGGTGCCTGCCCTCGCCCCGGGCCTGGCCATCCTCTACGCGGCCCTGGCTTTCCAGCTGCTCGGAGAGGTTTTGGCGGGAAACGTGGCGCGCCGCGGACCGGTGCCGCGCGCACCCGCCCCGGTGCCCGCTCCGAGCCGCCCCGCCGAGGACGGGCTGGTCCTTCAGGTCGAGGATCTCACCGTCGAGCTTCCCACCCCTGACGGCACGATCCGGCCGGTGCACGGTGTCTCCCTTTCTCTGCGGCCGGGCGAGATCGTCGGGCTCGTCGGCGAGTCGGGGTCGGGCAAGTCGCTCACCGCGCTCGCCATCGCCGACCTGCTCCCGTACGGCGCCAGGGCGTCGCGGCGCACTCTGCGCCTGCTGGGGGAGGACCTCTCCGCCCTGACGCAGAAGGAGCGGGACCGCCACCTCGCGACAGGTCTGTCGATGATCTTCCAGAATCCGGCCTCGGCGCTCAACCCGTCCCTGCGTATCGCCACCCAACTCACCGAGGCCGTCCGGGCCCACCGGGGTGCGAGCCGCGCGCAGGCCGCGGCGGAGGCCGCCGACGCACTGCGCCGGGTGGCCCTGCCCCCGGCACTGCTGCGTTCACGTCCTCACCAGCTCTCCGGCGGCCAGCGCCAGCGGGTGATGATCGCCTCGGGGCTGATGGTGCGGCCAGGGCTGATCATCGCCGACGAACCGACCACAGCGCTCGACGTCACCGTGCAGCGGCAGATCACCCAACTGCTCACCGACCTCCGGCGGGACACCTCCGCGGCGATCCTGTTCATCAGCCACGACGTCGCCCTCGTGGGTGAGTTCTGCGAACGGGTCCTGGTGATGTACGCGGGCACCATCGTCGAGGCCATGCCCGTCGACCGCCTCGCCGACGGGGCCCGGCACCCCTACACCCGGGCCCTGGTCGCATCGGTACCGGACCTCACCGCCGACCGGGGCCAACCGCTGCCGACGGTCGAGGGCGCACCGCCCGATCCGCTCGCACCCGCACCGGGGTGCCCGTTCGTGTCCCGTTGCCCGCGCCGCCAAGACCGCTGCGCCGAGCAGGCTCCCCCGCTGGCAGACCTCGATACCGACCACCGGATCGCCTGCTGGCATCCGGAGCCGGCGGCGGCCCCGGAGGCGGTGACCACCTCATGACCACTCTCCAGGTGATCGACCTCACCGTCCGCCACCCCGGGCCCCGTGACTCGCCCGCTGCCGTGGACGGTGTCTCGCTGGAGATCCCGTCCGGCACCACACTCGGCCTCGTGGGAGAGTCCGGCAGCGGGAAGTCCAGCCTGGCCGGCGCGATCGTCGGCCTTGTACCCGTGCAGGGTGGCCAAGTTCTGCTGGACGGCCGTGAGATCCGCACCCGCACCGTCCGCGACCGGCGTCGGCTCGGCCGCCTGGTCCAGATCGTCCTCCAGGACCCGGACACCGCGCTCGACCCTCGGATGACTGCCCGTCAGACGCTTGTCGAAGGCGCCACGGTCTTCCGTCGACTCGACCGGGCCGCCCGTGCCGAGCGCGTCACCGAACTCCTCGGCCTCGTCGGCCTGGATCCTCGGCTCGCCGATCGCCTCCCGCGACAGCTGTCCGGCGGTCAGCGCCAGCGGGTCGCCCTTGCCCGCTCCTTGTCCGTCAAGCCCGGCCTGCTCATCGCCGACGAGATCACCTCGGCGCTCGACGTCTCGGTGCAGGCGTCCGTCCTCAACACGATTCGTGAACTCCAGTCACAGCTCGGGCTATCCATGCTGTTCATCGGCCACAACCTGCCGGCGGTCTGCCACGTCTCGGACGTCGTGGCGGTCATGCGGCACGGCCGCATCGTCGAGATCGCTCCCACCGAGACGATCCTGCGTACACCGCGTCACCCCTACACCCGGACGCTGCTCGCCTCCGTGCCGTCTCTGCGCACGTCCCTGCCCGGGCAGAGGTCGTCGTGAACTCGGGCACTCGGACGCGGTGGTCGCCGTAACTTGGGCGACCGGCGCATTCGCCGCCGCCGACCGCCCGGACTACCAATCGCTGCGGAACGCGCGACCAACTCAGTGGCGGGACACCCCTTGGTCGATCCGGTGCCCGGTCGGCCGAGGACGACCGGGAAGGCAATTGCGGTCAGCGGTGGGCTCACAGCAGACGCGCTCACAGAGCACGACATGCATTTCCAGAAATGCACCGTCAAGCGGCCAACCACTTCATCACGCTATCGAATTACGACGCGATCTTGAGACCTGATTCCCGTGAGACGATGCGACGGACCTGAATTCGACGCCCCTGCGACGCAGGCCCAATGACGATCCGACAGAGAAGGGAACGCGATATGGGAATTCTTCGAGGAGTACCCATGGCCCCCGAGCGGAGCGCCGTGACATGACCGTCGCCCTGGACCCGACGTTGTTCCACCAGACCGGCGTGGGCCTGTCCGTACCGTTCGCCATCGCCGGGACGGGGATCCACCTGCCGCCCGCAGTCGTCACCAACCAGGAACTCACCCGTTCCCTGGACACCAGCGACGAATGGATCACCAGTCGCACCGGTATCCGCGAACGCCGCCGTCTGGCGCCGCACCTGGCGACCTCCGACATGTGCGTCGCCGCCGCCCACCCGGCCCTGGAATCCGCCGATATCGAGCCCGAACAACTGGACGCGGTCATCGTCGCCACCTACACGTGGGACCAGCCGCTCCTGTCGACCGCACTCATCGTCAAAGACGCCCTCGGCGCCCACCGCGCGCTCTCCCTGGACGTCACGACCGCCGCCTGCGCCTCCGGCATCCAGGCCATGCTGATCGCCGCCCACCTCCTCCAGAACCCCTCCATCACCACCGTCCTGCTGCTCGCCGCCGACTGCGCCTCCAGGGTCACCGACCCCACCGACCGCACCACGGGAGTCTTCTTCGGCGACGCCGCGGCAGCCGTCATCCTCACCCGCACCGAGACCCCCGGTGCGGGTCTGCTCTCCTACAGCCTGGGCTCCCAACTGTCCTACGGTGTCCAGATCCCCGCCGGAGGCTCCCGGGCACCCGCCAGCGCCGCCACCGTCGCCGCTGGAGATCACTACCTGTCCATGGACGGCCGCGCCGTCTGGAACGCCGCCACCACACGTCTGCCCGAAAGCATCACCAGCGCCGCTCACCGCGCCGGCGTGCCGATCGACCAGGTGCGGCACTTCTTCCTGCACCAGGCCAACCTGAACATCCTCAACGAGACCATGGCTGTCCTGGGGGTCCCCCGCGAGCGCGCCCCGGTCACCATCGACCGACTGGGCAACACCGGCTCGGCCGGTGTGTTCACCGCACTCCACACCGCCGTCGCCGAAGGCACTTTGCTCCCAGGAGACACCTACGTGCTGTCCGGAATCGGCGCGGGCTTCCAGTGGGGAACCCTCTGCCTCCGGCACGCCTGACCGATCCGCAACACCTCCAGCGCTGCCAGGGGTTGGCGGAGAACTTCAGCCCGGGGCGGGGTGTCACGTCGCAGCTCCGACGATGCACGGACGAGTGAACTCCCGGTCGGCCGCTGGCGATCCCGCTACCGTGAACGCCAGCATGGACGGTATGACCACCACGTACTCCCGGGATGAACGGGCCTCTCAGGCCCGGGCGGCCGAAGCCCAGCTGGCCGCCGACGGAATCGACGGGGTGGTGTTCGGCTGGGTCGACAACGCCGGGCTCACCCGGGTGAAGTCCGTCCCGCTCGCCCAACTCGAACACGCCGCCGAGCACGGTGTCGGCGCCCTCCCCTGCTTCGACGTCTCCCTGGTGGACGACTCCTTCACCACCACGGCCGCAAGCACCGGCCCGATGGGTGACCTGCGGCTCGTCCCCGACCTCGACCGGCTCACCCCGCTCGCCGCCCAGCCCGGCTGGGCCTGGGCTCCGGCCGACCGATACACCCAGGACGGCACCCCGCACCCCGGCTGCCAACGCGGCTTCGCCCGCCGGGCTACCGAGGCCGTCGAGCGGCGCGGGCTTTCGGTGCGAGCCGGGATCGAAATCGAGTGGGTGGTGGCCGACGCTGCCGGAACCGCCGCGGCGTCCGGGCCCGGGTTCGGGATGACCCGCTTCATCGAGCACACCGACTACCTGCGAGAGGTGCTTCGCGCCCTCGCCGCGCAGGGCCTGACCGTGCTACAGCTTCACCCCGAGTACGCCGCAGGGCAGTTCGAGGTCTCGGTCGCCGCCGAGGCGCCGGTCGAGGCCGCCGACACCACGATGCTGGTACGCCACACCATCCGGGCCGTATCCGCCCGGCACGGGCTGCGGGTCTCGTACGCGCCCGTCTTCACCGAGGGCGCGATCGGCAACGGCGGCCACCTGCACCTCAGCCTTTGGCGGCAGGGCCGCAACCTCGCAAGCGGCGGGCCTGGCCGCCATGGAGTGCACCCCGACGCCGAGCAGTTCCTCGCGGGGGTGCTGACCGAGCTTCCCGCCTTGCTCGCCCTCGGCGCCCCCGGCGTCGCCTCCTATCTGCGCCTGGTCCCCTCTCGCTTCGCCGGGGCGTACCGCTGCTGGGGCCTGGAGAACCGCGAGGCGGCGCTGCGCCTGATCACCGGCTCAACCGCCGGGCAGGCCAACGCCGAGTTCAAGTGCTTCGACGCCGCCGCCAATCCGTACCTGGCGATCGGCGGAGTGCTGGCCGCCGGGCTCGCCGGGCTCGACGCCGGCATGCCGCTGCCTCCCGAGACCCGGAACGACCCCGCCGCTCTCGGCAGCGCCGAGCGCCTTCCGGCGAGCCTGTCGGAAGCGACCGACGCCTTCGAGAAGTCCGCCCTCCTGCGACAGGCACTCGGCCTTGAGCTGTACGAGGCCGTGCTGGCCGTCCGACGGGCGGAGGCCGAGCTGTTCGCCGGGCAGACGGATGCGGACGTCATCGAAGCCGTACGCTGGCGGTACTGACAGGACGGCAATCCCGCCGGCTCCGCGACGGGCGGAGACGGCGGGCATCCGCACAGACCCGCATCATCCCGCTTCGGCTGCGGAAGACGATGCGAAAGCAGGATCGGTGACAACGGGCCCCAGCGGCTTCGTCATGTAGACCGCCTCGGCACCGTAGCTCGCGGGCAGCCCGATCTCGGGCCGGACGCGATAGCCCAGCCTGGCCCACAGCACCTGCGAGCCGCGCACGGCGACCAAGGAGAATGTGTGGTAGCGGCCCGCACGCACGGTCTTCTCCAGATGCCGCAGCATCTGGTGGACCAGGCCCCTGCCACGCACTCGTTCGGCGATCACCACGTCGTGGATGTGCAGGTTGCTCTCCGGCCCGCTCTCCCGGACCGCGTCCACCTCGGCCAGGCGCAGGTCCGGGTAGCGGAAAAGCGGGTACGGCAGGGCGAGCAGGTAGCCGCCGATGCGGCCCGCGCACTCCAGTACGAAGCAGGTCGAGGGCGAGGCCCGGTGTCGGGAGCGCAACGCCTCCCGCCCCTCGGACAGGCCACTCGCTGCGTAGGCGCTCTCCTCCAGCGCGACCACCTCGTCCCAGTCGTCCTCCACAAGCGGCCGGACTCGGATGCCGGTCATACGCCTTCTCCGTCCGGAGCCGAGCCGCCGACGCACGTGTACGGCAGCGGCGCGAAGCCGTTGAACCCCTGGGTGGTGTAGGCGACGGCGTACGCACCGCAGGAGTGGACCCAGACCGGGTCGCCGGAGGCGAGGGAGCCCGGGACCCGCACCAGGCCACCCTCCCGGGCGTACGCGTCGTCGCTGTCGCAGGTCGGACCGGCCACCACAGCGTTGACGAACGGCTCGCCGGGACGGGTAGGGAACTCCAGCCGGTACTGCAACTGATCCATCTCGTAAAGGCCGTTGAACTTTCCACAGCTGAGGTAGAGCCAGTCCTCTCGCGTGCCGTCGGCCCGATGGCGGGAGGTGAGCCGGGCGACGTGGGCGCGGATCGCGCCGTGGTCGGCGACCAGGTGCCGCCCGGGCTCCAGCAGGAAGGACAGCGGGGCGGCATTGATCGCACGCAGCCGTTCCATACCCTCGCGCATCACCGTGAACATCTTGTCCAGGGGCGGCTCCAGAGGTCGACCGCAGCGGTCGAGGACGCCCAGAGCAGGAAGCCCACCGCCGAGGTTGATCCGGTCCGGAACGATGCCCTGCCGGTTGAGCGTCCTCAGCAGGGCGGCCAGTGTCTCGATCGCCTCGCCCCAGGCTTCGGCCGTCATCTGCTGAGAGCCGACGTGCACCGACAGGCCGGAGGGCACCAGCCCCGCGTCTCGGGCGGCAACGAGCACCCGCAGAGCGTCCTCGGGCGAGCATCCGAACTTGTGGCTCAGGCCCCATAGCGCACCTTCACCAGTGGTCGCGATCCGACAGAACACCGCGGATCCCGGCGCGTGCTCAGCGATCGCGGCGACGTCCTCCCGACTGTCGGTGGCGAAGTCACGCACACCCAGCCGGTAGGCATCGGCGATGTTGCGGTCGGACTTGACGGTGTTGCCGTAGTGGATCAGCTCGGGGGCCACCCCGGTACGCAGCGCTTGCGCGATCTCCTGCGGTCCGGCCGCGTCGAAGCCGGAGCCGAGCCGGGCGAGATGATCGAGCACCTCATCCACCGGGCATGCCTTCATCGCGAACCGGATGGAAGTACCGGGAAGTTCGGCGCACAGGGCAGTGTACTGACGCCCGATGCCTTCCAGGTCGTAGATGATGGTGTCCTCGGCTGCGGCGGCGAGCCCGGTGCGTAGGGCGGAGGTGTCGTGCCGCCCGAGGAGGGTCGGAGCGGATCTCTGCACGGCGGCCGACGCCGTCAGGGTGCGGTGGTCGGTTCTGCCACGGTCGGCCGTCCGGCGCTGTTCGGCGATCTGACAGATGTCGGTGGCCTGAGGCCTCACGCGTGAACTCCCAATCCGACTGGATGATCGATGCCGACAACGTTCCGGCACCCATGAGAGGGAACGAGGGAGTCCAGAGGAGGGTTATGACACGTAAAGCGATTTCCTTCCCGCCGGACCGCATGAACCTGTAACGGCTCGGCCGACGCCTGCCGCGCACGCTGCGGGGACTGCCGGCCCTGCGGCAGCCGGGCACGAGCACCACGCCGCCCAGGAGCGGGCTGAGTGGGTGCGCCAAGGCGACGAGTTCGCGCAGGGACCGGTGGTGCGGCGGCACACCCCCTTCACCTCCGTTCTGCCCAAATCGGCCTCGGCATACCGGCATTGGAGCAGATACCCGTCAGCGCTCATGAGCCGCCGGCGGGACCTACGCGCGGTGAACAAGAAGGCCGCCCAGGCCGAGCGAACCGCCCAGCAGAAAGCCGGCCGGGAAGAGGCCAAGTACCGGCAGGACATCCGGGCACTGGAGAAGGAAATCGCAGGCCTGGTGCGCCCGGGGCTCGGACGGCTCGTGAAGGAGCCGGTCGGCGACATGAGTCGGCCTCGGTGAGCACGCGGCAGGAGCGGATCCTGCCTGCGGACGCAATCCGCGCCCTGCCCGAGGGGACGGCGCTCTGCTTCGCCACCGGCATGCGCGCCGCGATGCTCGGCCTAAGCCCGTGGTACCTGGAGCCCGGCGCCGATCCAGATCGGCCCAGCGCATGCCGCACACTTCGGGATCATGCCCGGCCCGGATGGCGTAGCTGCGGTATGCGCCAGTGGAGCGGTATTCCTACCGTTGACTCATGTCACTCGCTTCGTCGGATCCCTCTGCCACGCTCGCCCCTCCGGTCCCCGCATCGCGGATGACGGACGAGTATCTGCGCTCCCTGGGCCGGGTCGCCTATCTCTGGGGGTGGCCACTGGTCAACATGCACAACCGGCTGACGATCATGGAGAAGGTGCCCGCTCCGGGGCTGCTGGGCGGTGTGGTTCCGGCCGGTCCGCCGGGGACGGTGGGAATGCTCCACGACTACATCACTCCGGACGAACGCATCGTGGCCTGCCCGAACCAGGACGTGGTCTACGGCTTCGGCATCCTGGACGCCCGGCGCGGCCCCGTGGTGATCCAGGTGCCCGACTTCGGGGACCGTTTCTGGGTCTACCAGGTGGTCGATCAGCGCACGGACTCGTTCGCGCAGCTCGGTTCGCCGTACGGGACGAAGCCCGGCTGCTATCTGCTGGCGCCGCAGGAGTGGGATGGCGACGTCCCTCAGGGCATCACGGACGTGTTCCGGTTCGACACCCGGATCGCCGTGTGCATCCCCCGGGTCTTCATGAACGACACCGACGAGGACCGGGCAGCGGTCCAGCCGCTGGTGAACCAGGTCATGGCCTATCCCCTGGCCGAGTACACCGGGCAGACGCGGACCACGGACTGGTCGAAGGCGCCGTCCTTCCCGGCGGGGGACGCGACCGGCGGCGAGCAGGAAACGCAGTGGGTCGATCCAGCCACGTTCTTCGACCTCCTGCCGGCGATCCTGGACGAGGTGCCCCCGAGGCCCGGCGAAGAAACGCTGTTCGGAGTGTTCCGCTCACTCGTGGACGAGGCCGCGTCTACCCCGCACGCGGCCACCGTGCTGCGCGACACGGCGACCGACGCGAACGACACGCTGGTGCAGGAGCTCTTCCAGTTCCGCAACATCGGCGTCCCTCTGGACCACCACTGGAGCACCCAGCGCAACGGAGCGGCCTTCGGCGGCGACTACCTCAGCCGCACCGCCATGGGCAAGGCCAACATCTTCGTCAACACCCCCAGAGAGACCGCGTACTTCTACCAGGACTGCGACGAGGCCGGGGAGCTGCTCACCGGCGAGCACAACTACACGCTCACCTTCCCCGCCGGCGCGCTGCCCCCGGTGAAGGGCTTCTGGTCGGTGACGCTCTACAACGAGCATCACTTCTTCCACCGCAACGAACTGGACCGCTACTCGCTGGGCACCAAGAACAAGGGTCTGGTCCTCGGTGACGACGGTTCGCTGACCCTGTACGCCGGGGCGCGCCCGCCCGCCGACGAGCACCGGGCCAACTGGCTCCCGGCACCGGCCGGGCGCTTCTCGCTGTATCTGCGCGCGTACTGCCGAGCCCGCGGCTCTCGACGGGACCTGGCGGCCCCCGGCGGTCACCAGGACCGCGGGCTGAGGACGCCGTGCCGCGGCCGCCCGGGACGCGGCACGGCGCTCAGGCGGAGGCGGGGCCTTTGTCCTCGGTGTCCACCGTTTCGAAGTCGCCCAGGCGCCGGCTGCCGTCGAAGGCGGGTACGCCGGGCCCGTCCCTGGCCGGTCGCCACCGGGGAGCGAGTCGGTCAGGGACCAGAGCATCGCGGCCGGTACGGGGGCGGGGACGCGTGGTCGCGGCCGGTGCGCGCGGCGCGGGTCATGTGACGTCGAGGAAGCCGTAGGCGTCGGCGCGCTCGGGGCGGTCCCGGCACCCACTTCGGCGACAACACCGCGGCCCGCACGCTCACCCGACACGTCAACGAGACGGGCGCCGACCACAAACGCGACCATCCCGGCCGTTTCGGCCACTTCGCGTCCCTGCCCCGCCTGACGTCGACGCCGCTCTCGATGAACTGGCTTACGTCATGGACCAGTTCGGCAGCGACGGCGTCACGGTGAAGACCAACGCCCACGGCGTCTACCTCGGCGATCCGCGCTTCGAACCGCTGCTCGCCGAACTTGGCCGCTGTCGCACCCGGTATTCGCGCACCCCCCTCCCCGCCCCACGAGGAGCCCGTATCCCTGGGCCGTCCGCGCCCCATCGGACCGCTCACGTCCCGATCGTGTGGAAGTCCCGTCGCAGTTCCACGAATCCGCGTTCCTCGCGGCTGGGATGGACACGGTTCGTGAGCAGGATCGCGTAGCGGCCGGCCTCCGGATCGATCCACAGGCTCGTGCCGGTGAAGCCCGTGTGCCCGTAGGACGCCGGGCCGAAGCTGTCCCCCACCGGCGAACCGGACGGATCCTGTCCCTGCCAGGCCAGTGAGCGGCGCAGATTGAGGTGGTCCGTGCGCGGGGCGGTCATGACGGTGAGGGTGTCCGGCCTCAGAAGCGGCGGGCCGCCGCCGAGCAGGCAGCTCGCGAGCCGTTCCAGGTCCGCGAGGGTGGCGAAGAGGCCCGCGTGCCCGGCGACGCCGCCGAGGACCACCGCGTTCTCGTCGTGCACCTCCCCGACCACGGTCCGGCCGCGCCAGGGGCAGGCTTCGGTGGCCACCGCACGGGCACGGCCTGCGGGGCCCGGCCGGAAACCGGTGTCGGTCAGGCCGAGCGGGGCGCTGACGAGGTCGTTCATCAGGTCGTCCAGGCCCTGGCCCGTGGCATTTTCGGCGATGAGGCCGAGCAGGATGAAGCCCTGGGAGGAGTACGTGACATGAGTTCCGGGCTCGGCCGTGCGCGGCAGCGGACCGAGCGCCGTGAGCAGCGACTCGCGGGTGGGGTGGTCACGGTAGAGCGGGACACCGCCCGGCAGTCCGGAGGTGTGGTCGAGGAGTTGGGCGACCGTACGGGCGGCATGCGGGCTACCGGCGTAGCGGGCGAGGTGGTGCCCGACGGTGTCGTCGAGGCCGAGGACGCCTCGGTCGACGAGTGCCATGACGACCAGGCCGACGATCGGCTTGGTCACCGACGCGAGGTCCCACAGGTCCCGGCCGTCCAGAGCCGGTCCGTCGACGGCGCGGGCGCCGGTCCAGCCGCGGTCGTACGGGCCCGTCGCGTCGCCCAGCGACCAGGCGGCGCCCGAGTAGAGGCCCCGCATCCGGCCGTCGTCCAGGAGCCCGCGGCGGGCGGCGGCGTAGGACGTGTCGTTGGCGCTCACCGCGTCTCCCCCGCCTCTTCGAGCCGGCTCGCGGGTTTCCCCGCGCCCTTGCCGCCGCCCGTGGGGCGCTCCGGCACCAGCCCCAGCCGGACGCCGGGCTGCGCGGCCAGGCTCGCCGACACCGCGGCGGCGGCGGAGTGCACCATCGGTCCGTACAGCCGCGCGGCCGCCTCGTCGAGCGTGAAGGCGAGGCCGGTCAGCACGAGGGCGCCGACCGCGTGGCCCGTCGCGTCGCGCACCGGGGCGGCGAGCGCGCGCCGGTCGAGCCAGGCGTCGCTGCCGTCGAAGGCATAGCCGTCACGGGCTGCCGCGGCCAGGGCCTCGCGGGTCGTGGCGTCGGCGGGTGCCCCGTCGGGGTCGGCCGACAGGGGCTCTCGCTCCTCGGCCGGCAGTGCGGCCAGCAGGGCGAGGCCCGCGGCTCCCCCGGTCACGTGCTCGCGGGAGCCGGGCCTCAGATCGAGCCCGAGTCCTTGCGCCGGGGCGCGCACGTCGAGATGAATGACGGTGCGGTCGTCGCGCACCGCGTACGACGCGAACAGGCCGGTGCGCACGCGGAGTTCGTCCAGGACCGGGCCGACCCGGCGCAGCGCGGCGTCGTCGGCCAGGGCGCCCGCCGCGAGCCCGAGAAGGCGGGGGCCCGGCCGGTAACTGCCTCCGGTGGCCGCTTCGGCGTACCCCGACGCGGCGAGGGCGCGCAGCAGGCGGTGCACGGTGGGTTTGGCGAGTCCCGTCTGCCGTGCCAGGTCGGCGAGGCGGTGTGGTGCCCCCGCCCCGGCGAGGGCCGCCAGCACCTCCATCGCCTTGTCCACCGGCCCGGGCGCGGGCGGAGCGGCGGCGTCCGCTTCCGGGCCCTCGGAGGCGGCGGATGACGCGGCGGCGGAGGGCAGCTGCTGCGAACGACTATTGACCGGTTTCCCCATGTGGCCTACCTTACCCGAACTGCATTCCATTCACCGGAACGAGCGTGTTGTCCAATGGAACGAATATGTGAAGGGGGAGGCGGCCCGCGCGTCGGGTTCTCCCGCCGCTCAGCGCTTCGCCTGAGCGGTCTCGCGGTGCCCGCCCTCGCCGCCCCGGCCCTGCTGACCGGCTGCGGAGCGCCGTCGGCGGCCTCCGCCGGAAACGTCCTGCGGGTCTCCCAGACCGGGGACCCCAAGACGATGGACCCGCACAAACAGGGCGACATGACGTCGATGAACGCCCTGATCAACATGTTCGACACGCTCACCACACGAGGCCGCGACAACACCCTCGGGCCGCGGATCGCCGTGTCCTGGAAGGCCGTCAAACCGACCGTGTGGCGGTTCGAACTGCGCCGCGGCGTCACCTTCCACAACGGTGAGCCGTGCGATGCCGAGGCCGTCCGCTTCAGCATCGAGCGACTGCTCGACCCCGCCACGAAGTCGCCCATCGTGGAGCTGCGTTACGTCGAGGGAGTCAGCGTCGTCGGCCGGTACACGGTGGATGTGCACACCTCGGTGCACGATCCGATCCTGCCCGCGAAGCTGTCCCTGTTCGGCGGCGTCGTCGTGCCTCCGCGCTATCTCGCCAAGGTCGGCGACGAGGGCTTCGCCGCCCACCCGGTGGGTACCGGCCCGTTCACCTTCAAGCGCTGGCAGCGCGACCACGAACTGCGCCTCGCCGCCTACGAGCACCACTGGGAGGGCCGGCCGCACGTCGACGAACTCGTCTTCGTTCCCGCCCCCAACTCGTCGTCCGCGCTGGCCGCGCTGCAGAGCGGCGGCGTCGACATCGTGGCGGGCATGACCCCGGACGCGGCCCAGCAACTGGCCGGATACCCGGGTGTCCGGATCGACCATCACACCGGCATCCGCACCTCGTACCTGTCGCTCGACACCCTCACCGAGGGGCCGTTGCGCGACCGGCGCGTGCGGCAGGCACTCAACCACGCCGTCGACGTGCCCCTGCTCATCAAGGCGGTGCTCGGCGGTAACGCCACCGAGGTCCCCGCGATGATCCCGCGCGGCGCGTTCGGGTTCGACAAGTCCGTGCGGCCGTACGAGCGTTCGCTCGCCAAGGCCCGCGCGTTGCTTGCCGAGGCCGGGCACCCCGACGGCATCAGCACCTCGATCACCGCCTCCAATCTGGACGCGAACGTCGCCGAGGCCATCTCGGGGCTGCTGGCCCGCGCCGGCATCCGCGCCAAGGTGAACCTGCTCGACCCGGGCACGTACTCCCAGCGCCTGACCTCCTCCAACCACGGCGCGCTCGGCCCGATGTACCTGGCCGCGTCCACCGTCTGGACCATGGACGGCGAGAGCATGCTCCAGTCCAACGTGCGCAGCGACCGGCGGCAGAGCCGCTGGCACAACAAGCGCGCCGACCAGCTCGTGGACCGCGAGGAGTTGTCGGTGGATCCGGCCGTACGCCGCCGCGCCTTCAGCGAGCTGCAGCTACTGATCAAGGACGAGGCGCCGTTCGTGCCCCTGTACCAGATCGACAACATCTATGTGCACAACACCCGGCCGAGCTGGACGCCCGGCGCCGCAGGGGTGCTGGCCATGGCGAGCGCGAAGGTGGCCGTGTGATGAGCCAGACCCTGACCGCGTCCGGTGTGCGGGTCACCGGACCCAGCCGCGCCTGGACCGTGCTGCGGCCCGCCGCCGCACGCCTGGGCACCGCACTGCTGGTGCTTCTGTGCACCGCGACCGTCGCGTTCTTCCTGGTCCGCCTGTCCGGCGACCCGGTGAAGGTGATGCTGCCGCCCGACGCCACCGCCCAGCAGGAGAGCGTGCTCCGGCACAGCCTGGGCCTGGACCGGTCGCTCCTCACGCAGTATCTGGACTATCTGTGGGGCCTGCCGCGCTTCGACTTCGGCAACTCCCTCTTCTACAACCAGCCGGTCCGTGCGGTCCTCGCCGACCGCATCCCGGCCACTCTGCTCCTCGCGGCGGGCGCTCTCGTCGTGACGCTGGTGATCGCGCTGCCCGCCGGCACGATCGCGGCGATGCGCCGGGGCAAGGCCGCGGACCGCGGGGTCATCACGGCCGTCCTGATCGGCCAGTCGACACCCGCGTTCTGGGTGGGCATCCTGCTCATCCTCGTGTTCGCCGTCGGTCTGCACGCGCTCCCCGCCTCCGGATACGGCACGTTCGCGCATCTTGTCCTGCCGTCGATCACGCTGGCCGTCTACTCGGTCGCCGTCGTCGCGCGTCTGCTGCGCTCCTCGCTGATCGACGTGCTCGGCTCCGACCACATCCGCACGGCCCGAGCCCGCGGCCTCGGCCCGGTGCGCACGGTGCTGCGCCACGGGCTGCGCAACGCGTCGCTGCCCGTGGTGACGGTCGTCGGTCTGGAGGTCGGCAGCCTGCTCGGCGGCGCGATCCTGACCGAGCAGGTCTTCTCCTGGCCGGGTGTCGGCCAGCTGACCGTCCAGGCCATCGCCAACCGCGACTTCCCCCTGGTACAGGGCACCGTGCTGCTGTTCGCCGCCACGTTCGTCGTGGTGAACCTGCTCGTGGACCTGTCCTACGGCCTCCTCGACCCGAGGGTGAGGAACTCCCGATGACCACCACCACTACCGCCCCCGCGGCCGCCGCCGCCCCGGCTCCTGCCTCGGCCCCGCCGTCCGTGCTGCGCTCGCTGCTGCGCAACCGGCTCGCCGCCGTCGCACTTCTCTTCCTGCTCCTGATCGTCTTGTGCGCCCTGTTCGCGCCCCTGATCGCTCCCGCCGACCCGGGCGCCCAGAACCTCCTGGGCCGGCTCCGGCCCCCGGCCTGGCAGTCCGGCGGCAGCGCGGACCACCTCCTCGGCACCGACCAGCTCGGCCGCGACCTGCTCTCCCGAGTCATCTACGGCACCCGGGTCTCGCTGCTCGTCGGCGCCGGAGCGGCCCTGCTCGCCGGGGTCATCGGTACCGTCGCCGGCCTCGCCTCCGGCTACCTCGGCGGCTGGACCGACCGCGTCGTCATGCGCGTCGCGGACGTCCAGCTCGCCTTCCCCGCGATCCTGCTGGCGCTCGCCGTCGTCGGCTTCGTCGGCTCGGGCCTCGGCTACGTCATCCTCGTGATCGGCATCACCGGCTGGGTGTCGTACGCCCGTGTGGTGCGCTCCGAGGTGCTGTCGCTGCGCACCCGCGACTTCATCACCGAGGCCCGCGCGATCGGCGTCGGCGACGGGGCGATCATGCGCCGGCACCTGCTGCCCAACGTCATGGCCCCGCTGGCCACGATCGGCACCCTGCACATCGCGTCCGCCATCGTCGCCGAGGCCTCGCTGAGCTACCTGGGCCTCGGTGTTCCGAAGGAGACGGTGACCTGGGGCGGGATGCTCTCGGACGGACAGCTCTACCTCGGCACGTCCTGGTGGATCGCAGTCTTCCCCGGCATCGCGCTCATGCTCACCTCGCTGTCCATCAACATCCTGGGCGACGCGCTGCGCGACGTCGCGGACCCGAAGGCGTACCGCCGATGACCGACTCCGCACAGACCCCGCCGTCCTCACCCGTTCTCGAATTCCGGGACCTGCGCGTCGACTTCGCCCTCGCCTCCTCGACCGTGCACGCGGTGCGCGGGGTGAGCTTCGCGGTGAAATCCGGCGAGACCCTCGCCGTCGTCGGCGAGTCCGGCAGCGGCAAGTCGGCCACCGCGCTGTCCGCGCTGCGCCTCAACCCCGAACCTCCGTGCGTGTACGCCGGCGGGCAGGTGCTGCTCGACGGCAAGGACGTACTCGCCCTGCGTGAGAAGGAGTTGCGCAAGGTCCGCGGAGCCCGGATCTCCATGGTCTTCCAGGACCCGATGACCAGTCTCGACCCCATGCAACGGGTGGGCGACCAGGTGTCCGAGGTGTTGCGCCTGCACGGCGACCACACCCGTGCCGAGGCCCGCCGGGCAGCGCTGACCGCACTGGACGAGGTCGGCATCCCCGACCCGGAACGGCGCTACGGCCAGTACCCGCACGAGTTGTCCGGCGGCCTGCGCCAGCGCGTCATGATCGCCTCCGCGCTCGTGGCCCGCCCCAGCGTCCTGATCGCCGACGAGCCCACCACGGCGCTGGACGTGACCGTGCAGCGGCAGATCCTGGAGCTGCTCGTGAGCCTCCAGCGACGCCACGGCATGGCCGTCCTGCTGATCACCCACGACCTGGGCGTCGTCGCCGAGACCGCCGACCGCGTCGTCGTCATGCGGCACGGCGAGGTCGTCGAGACGGGCGACGTCCAGCAGGTGTTCACCCGCCCCGCCGCCTCGTACACCCGCGATCTGCTGGCCGCCACTCCCCGACTGGAGCCCGTCGCATGACCACGACCCCGCTGCTGGAAATCGACGGACTGCGCAAGGAGTTCCCCGGCCGCCCGCCGAGCGTCGCCGTGGACGACGTCTCCCTCACCGTCCGGGAGGGCGAGACCTTCGCCCTGGTCGGTGAGTCCGGCTGCGGCAAGACCACACTGACCCGGCTGCTGCTGCGGCTGCTCGAACCCACCGCGGGCAGCGTGCGTTTCGACGGCACGGACCTGCTGGCGCTGAACGGCGCCGCGCTGAAGCCGTTTCGCCGGCAGATGCAGGTCGTGCTCCAGGACCCGTACTCCAGCATGAATCCGCGGCTGCGGATCGCCGACATCGTCGGGGAGCCGCTCGTCACCCACGAGGAGTGGGCGCGCGGGCGGCGCGGACGGGCCAGGGTGCGCGACCGGGCCGGCGAGCTCCTGGACTCCGTCGGCCTGGACGCGAGCATCCTGGACCGGTATCCGCACGAGTTCTCCGGCGGTCAGCGCCAGCGCATCTCCATCGCACGGGCCCTGGCGCTGGAGCCGCGCCTGCTCGTGCTCGACGAGCCGACGAGCGCACTCGACGTGTCCGTACAGGCCCGCGTCCTCGATCTGCTCGCCGAACTCCAGGACCGCCTCGGGCTGACGTACTTCTTCATCTCGCACAACCTGGCCGTCGTCCGTCAGATCGCCGACCGGGTGGCCGTGATGCGCCAGGGCCGCATCGTCGAGTCCGGCACCGCCGACCAGGTGTTCACCGCGCCCGAGGACGCGTACACCCGGCGTCTCCTGGACGCCGTACCGGTGCCCGACCCCAGCCGCCGGATCCTGGGGAGCGTCCCGGCATGAGCCGCGCACCGCAGCACGCGGACCCGTCCCGATCGGCGAGGCTTTCCGCAGGGCCGGGGCCCCTCCCGACGCCGGGGGCGTCCCCGACGCCGGGGCCCTTCCTAAGCCCGGGGCCCCGACAGGACCAGGCCCGCCGCCCCGAGCAGTGCGCCGGTGTCCGCGGCCTCGCCGAGCACCACGGTGGGGACCTCACCCCCGCCGAGCGCATCGGCGCGCAGCCTGGACTCGACCAGGGCCCTGAACGGCTCGCCGCCGTCGAGCGCCTCGCCGTGCAGGACGAACAGTCCGCACGCGAAGAGCTGCTGGACGGTGGCCAGGCCGAGCACCAGGTTCTCCGCGTACCGCGTGACGAGATCGGCGGCGGCCGGGGCGCCGGACGCCGTCAACGCCGCCAGGGTGGCCGCCTCGGGAGCGAACCCCTGCTCGGCGGCGCGCTCGCGCAGCCAGCGGGTCGTCGCCACGGTCTTCCAGCAGCCGCGCCGTCCGCAGGTGCAGAGCTCGCCGCTCGCGGTGACCGTCATATGCGCGCCGCTGCGGCCACCGGCCGGGGCCAGCACCTCCCCGTCGTACAGGATGCCGACGCCGAGGACCTCACCGGTCGCGACAGAGGCGAACGAGCGCCGGCCGCGTCCCGCGCCGAACCAGCGGTCGCCGAGCACCTGCACCCGCGCCCGGTGCTCGATCCGCACCGGGGCGCCGGCCAGCTCGGTGAGCCGGGCGGCGACGGGGTAGCCGCGCAGCGCCGGGGCGTCGTTCACCTCGATGATCCGGCCCGCCGCCGGGTCCACCACACCGGCCGCGGCCACACCCACGCCGAGCAGGTCCTGCCCCGCGAACACCGCGGCCGCCTCCCGCAGCGCCGCGTCGACGGCGGCCGGATCGGCGCTGCCCGCGTCGAAGCGGGCCTCCGCCCGCCCGCGGACGGCACCGGTGCGGGTGAGCAGCGCGGCACGCACCAGTCCGGGCAGTACCTCGGCGGCGCCCAGCACACCGACGTCCCGACCGGCCGGCTCCTCCGGCTGCGGATCGGGTACCAACCGCAAAGGATTACGTTCATGCGCCATGCGCCGACTCTGTCATGCCCCCGGACCGGGGAGACAGCGGCATGACCCACCGCAACCTGACCGAGGCCACCTGGCGCGAGACGCGGGCAGCGGCGGCCGACGCCATCGCCGTCCTGCCGATCGGTTCGCAGGAGCAGCACGCCGAGCACCTGCCGATGGGCACGGACACGATGCTCGCCGACGCCGTCGTCTCCCGGGCCCTGGCCCTGCTCGACGAACGGGCCGCCGCGGGCGAGGACGTGCCCGGTCTCGTACGCCTGCCGACGCTGCCGTACGGGCACAGCCCGCACCATCTGTTCGCGGCGGCGCTGACCCTGTCCGCGCCGGTCCTCGGCATGGTCCTGGACGAACTCCTCGACTCGCTGGCCGCGTGCGGCTACCGCCGGGTGCTCGTCGTCAACGGGCACGGCGGCAACGACGAGATCATGCGGCTCGCGGTCAAGCGATTCGCGCTGCGGGCCGACGTCACCGCGGCCGCTTGCTCGTACTGGACGCTCACGGACACCGGTGAGGCCGAGGCCGACGCGGACGACCCCGACGTGCGGCACGCGGAGCTGGTGCCCGGGCACGCGGGCTGGTTCGAGACGTCGCTGATGCTGGCCGCTCAGCCGTCGCTGGTCCGTACCGAGCGAGCCCGGCACACGCCGGTCGACCCGCCGGCCCTGTTCGACAGGCCGCCCTACCCCGGTCTGACCGTGGAGCGGCACGGCGAGTGGGAGCGGGTGGGCGGCGCCACCGACGACGCGGGCGAGGCCGACGCCGCGCACGGTGAGCGTCTGCTCGACCGGCGCGCCCGCGGCCTGGCCCGCGCGGTCCTCGCCTTCGACGCCGCGTCGCGCCCTCTCGCATGACCCCCCACCCCTCACACGTAAGGAACCCTTCATGAAGATCACCGAGGTCGACGTCCACGTCGTCAATCTGCCGCTGGTCAACCCGTTCACCAGCTCGTTCGAGACGAAGACCGGAGAGACGCGCACGGTCGTGCGCATCAGGACGGACACGGGCGTGGAGGGCTGGGGCGAGACGATGTGGGGCCGCCCCGTCGCCGCGATCGTCCGCGATCTCGCCGAGGACCTGATCGGCACCAGCCCCTTCGCCCTGGAGTCCTTCCACCGCCGCCACCACATGGTGCCGTTCTTCTACGGCTACCTGGGTTACGCCGCGCTGGCCGCGATCGACGTGGCCTGCTGGGACGCCATGGGCAAGGCCACCGGGCAGTCGGTGACCGACCTGCTGGGCGGACCGGTCCGCGACGAGGTGCCGCTGACCGCGCTGATCACCCGGGCCGACGCACCCGGCGCCGCCGCGGGCGACCTGCCGCGGGCACTGGCCGAGCACACCGAGCGGGTGGTGGCCGAGGGCGGGTTCACGGCCGTGAAGCTCAAGGGCACCAAGGACGTCCAGGGCGATGTCGCGATCCTGCGGGCGGTGCGCACCGCGCTGCCCGAGGTGAACCTGCGCGTCGACCCGAACGCCGCCTGGTCGGTGCCGGACTCGATCCGGGCCGGCATCGCGCTGGAGGAGCTGGACCTGGAGTACCTGGAGGACCCGTGCGTCGGGATCGAGGGAATGAGCCAGGTCCGCCAGAAGGTGCGTATCCCGCTGTGCACCAACATGTGCGTGGTCCGCTTCGAGGACTTCGCGCCCGCGATGCGCCTCAACGCGGTCGACGTGATCCACGGTGACGTCTACAAGTGGGGCGGCATCTCCGCGACGAAGGCGCTCGCCGCGCACTGCGAGACGTTCGGCCTCGGCATGAACCTGCACAGCGGCGGCGAGCTGGGCATCGCGACGGCCGCGCATCTGGCGGTCGTCGCCAGCACCCCGGTCCTGTCGCGTGCCATCGACTCCATGTACTACCTGCACGCGGACGACATCATCGAGCCGCTCACGCTGGAGAACGGCAGCCTGCGGGTGCCGGACGGGCCGGGGCTCGGTGTCACCGTCGACGAGGAGAAGCTCCGTCACTACGCCGGGGTCAACGCACGCGAAGGAGACCTGACCAAGTGACGGACGACAGCCTCCGCAAGGACCGCCGCGCCGTCACCACGGCCGGTGCGCCCGCGCCGATCGGCGGGTACAGCCAGGGCATCGCGGCGGGCCCGTACCTGTTCACCTCCGGGTTCGGCCCGCAGGACCCGGTCACGGGCGCGCTGGGCGACACCATCGAGGAACAGACCCGCCAGGTCCTCGCGAACGTGAGCGCCCTCCTCGCCACGGACGGGCTGACG
This sequence comes from Streptomyces sp. NPDC005775, assembly GCF_042871565.1. Taxonomy (NCBI): domain Bacteria; kingdom Bacillati; phylum Actinomycetota; class Actinomycetes; order Kitasatosporales; family Streptomycetaceae; genus Streptomyces; species Streptomyces sp. NPDC005775. The sequence goes on from NZ_JBIAIU010000002.1 coordinate 265,862, forward strand.
CTCGACGACGTGGTGAAGGCGACGGTCCATCTCCAGGACGTGCACCGTGACTTCGCGGGCTTCGACCGGGTCTACCGGGAGCACTTCGGCGATCCGCGTCCGGTCCGCACCACGGTGGGCTCGGAACTGATGGGCATCCTGGTGGAGATCGACGTGGTGGCGCTGCGCCGGAATCCCTGATCCGGGTACGCGTCTGCGGGCCGGACCGTCGTCGTACGGTCCGGCCCGCCGCGCCCGTCAGTCCCCGGGGTGGGCCATCGCGTCGATGGCGACCGCCGCCGCCAGGACGGTGGTGGGGTCGGCCCCCGGCCCGACGTCGAGGCCGTAGGTGTCCCGGATGCGGAACCACTTCTTCGACACCTCGGCCACTTTGTAGCCGTCCCGCTCGATCGTGTACTCGTGGTCGAGGATGTTGCCGACCACGCGCAGGTCGTCGCCGTCCTCCTGCTTGATGCGCCACCGGTCGCGCAGCGGTCCGACGACGGCCTTCTTGACGATGGCCACGCGCCGGCCGTCGCCGTCCTCGATCGCCATCGAGTCCTTGATCCGCAGCGGCCGGCTCTGCACCGTCGCGACGCGCCGGCCGTCGCGGTCCTCGATGTGATAGGTCCGGCGCGCCCGCAGGGCCTTGCCGTTGACCTTGTAGCGGTGGTCGCCGGACTCGTCGTCGATCCAGTAATCGGTGCCGATGGAGATCATCTTCTGCCGCATCAGAAAGCGGGTCACGCCCTCGCCGTGGTCGAACGCGCGATTGGCGTGGCGGCGATCCTTGCGCTCCTGGAACATTGCGCATCCTTCCCGCCGTCCGTCGAGGGAATAGGACCGGGCTCCGTGACGGCAGTCCCACCTTTCCTATCCCGCTCGCGGCAGACCCGCACCTTCGGACAGACGTCCCGGACGCCTCAGGCACAGGTGCCCAGGCGGACAGGCACCTCACGCGTACGCCTGAGGCGTCGCCCAAAGGCGCGGGGACACAGTCCCCTCACCCAGCGCATCGCGCGGTGCACCGCCTCGCGCGATTCCTCCGTCCGGTCGAGGGCGTCCAACGTGTGACGGCCGTTCGGTACGTCGTTCACCTCGGTGCGCGCACCGTAGGGCCGCCTCAGCCAAAGCGCCGGCAGCGGGCCGCCGCCCGAGAAGAACCAGAGTGCGATCCGGTCCGCGTCCACCCGTGGGTCGGCCCGGACCAGTTCCACCGCCGCCGCCATGTCCGCGGCGGCGCGTGTGTGGTCGCCCATGCCGCGCAACCCATCCGGTCAGCGCTGCCCGCCTGCCGGCCGCCCGGAGCCCTTCCCCAGTATCACCGTGCCGACGGGCCCCCTCAGCGGCGCTGCGCCTCCGCCCGCTTTCGTCTCTGCCTGCGAGGACGCGGGGCTACTCCGCCTCTTCGCGGGTACTCGCGTTCGGAGGCGCGTCGGCCCCCGGCTCGCCGAAGAGTAAGAGCCCTCCGATGCAGTGGGAGAGGAAATGAGGCTTCGCGACTTTGCTCAGGCGACAGCTTCCCGGTGCTCCACCGAGGTGCTGAGTGGCCGGTACCGTCTTGACGGGCCTCTCGGCTCGGGTGGTGCTGCGGATGTCCACCGGGGTTTCGATCTGCGGTTGAGACGACCGGTCGCGGTCAAGATCTTCCGGCCTGATGCCTGCATCAACAACGAGGACAGCTGGTACGACGAAGCAGTGATCCTGGCCCGGCTGCATCACCCCGGACTTGTCACCGCCTTCGACGCCGGGCAGCACGACGGACGCGACTTCCTGATCATGCAGCTGATCGAAGGCGCCACGCTCAAGGACCGCATCACCGCGGGGCCGCTGCCCCCCGGCGTGTCCGCCGCGCTCGGGGCCGGCCTCGCCCAGGCGCTGGCTCACGCGCACCAAGCGGGAATCGTCCACCGGGACGTCAAACCGTCCAACATTCTCCTGGACGCTGCCAACCGGCCCCATCTGGCCGACTTCGGCATCTCCCGGTTGCTGGACACCACTACCCGCACCACCACCGGCACGCTCATGGGCACCGCCGCCTATCTCTCCCCCGAGCAGGTACTCGGCCAGCCCGTCGGCCGGCCCGCCGATGTCTACGCCCTCGGCCTGGTGCTGCTCGAATGCCTCACGGGCAGGCTCGAGTACGACGGCGGCCCCCTTGAGGCCGCCATCGCACGACTGCACCGTCGCCCCGTCCTGCCTCACGGGGTGCCCGAAGAACTGAGCCGGGTGCTACGGGAGATGACGGCCCTGGACGAGCAGAACCGCCCGACAGCCCGCGACTGCGCCCGCATTCTGGCGACGTTGGCCGACACGGTTCCCGTGGCGGCCGGCTCGTCGGGGCCCACCACGCCCCTCGTGCCCAGCCGGGAGGCGCCGGGGGCGACAGACCACACGCACCTGAATCCGGCGCTCGTCAGGGAGCAGGGCACCGCTCGAAGTGCGCCCGCGCGTGGACGCACCCTCATAGCCGGCACGACTGTCGCACTCGCCGCTGTCGTGGCAACCGCATTCGCCGTCACCGGCAGCTCCGCTCCTCAGGACACCGACCGGAACACGACCAGGGCCTCCGGCGCCCCCGCCGGAACACCGGAGGCCTCCGGCACCGCAGGACAGCGGAAGGCGGTCGCGCCGTCTCCGGCGACGCGGCCCTCCGATCACGGCGCCACTGTGGCGACACACCTCGAAGACGCCCCGGGGCTCAGCGTCCGCTCCGCTTCCCCCAGTCCGGTCGGCGAACCTGCTGACACCCCGGATGCACACAGCCCGACACCCACTGCGGCACCCACCCCAAGCACGGCACCCACGACATCCAAGACTCCGACTGCACCGACTGCACCGATTACGCCGAGCAACGGAAGCACATCCGCACCAGCGACACCGGACGCCACCGCGACCGAGACCCCCCACCAACCGCCCGGCCAGGCAAAGAAGACAGAAGCAGCCGAGGACAGGGCTCCGTAGAACAGGGCCAACCAGCCGGCGCGGTGACGCTCTCCATGGCCGCGTAGCGTTGAACGCCGCACGGTGAGGAGAGGGCCTTCTAGGCGCTACCGTGCGAGGACGGCGCTCACCGTCTTTCCGCCGGCCGGCCGCTGGGTCACGGCTGTGGTGTGGGCAAGGCGGTTGACCATGGGCCAGCCGAAGCCTCCCGTGCCGCCGCTCAGGTCGGGGGTGCGCATGCGGGGCTCCCACGGGCTGGTGTCGTCGACGGCCACCTCGATGGTGTCGGGGTGGGCGGTCAGGCGGAGCGTGAAGCTTCCACCGCCGTGGCGCAGCGCGTTGGTGGCGAGCTCGGACACCACCAGGGCGACGGTGTCGCCCGCTTCGGGGGCGAGACCTGGCTGCCCGAGAGCTTCCAGGAACACCCGCGTGGCATCACGTGCGTCGGCGACCGCGGTCGTGGACCGGTCGGCTGTGGCGTTGACGCTCATCGTGTCCATCAGGTCACTCGTCTCTGGATCGTCAACGCCCGGTCTGCCCTCTGCGGCACCTTCTGCCCGGCCCGGGACTCCGCAACCCTGCTTCTGTGCGTTCGACGGTGACTACCTCACGGTCGAACACCCGAAAATCTCTTTCGGCCGGAGTAGACATCGAGGGGTGGGCGTGACTAAGGTTTCTCTCGTAGCCGAGATCGAGAACGGCCCGGCAGGGATGAACTGCCGGGCAGAAGTACCCGCAAGTGCAGTGCGGTGCGGTGGTGGAGTTTCGAAGCCAGAGCAGTTGCAGGGCGGCGACGGGACTGACGACCGGACCGGGGGGCCCGCAGTGATCAGGGGCCGCCAGGAGCAGTACCAGCAGCGCGGTTTGGAGTAGTTCCCCGGTAAAGGCGTCTGACTGCGGGCGCGCGTGCCGGGAGGTTCGGCAGTGGGGTTCCAAGCCGGAGCAGACGCAGGACGGGCGACGGGGCTGGCTGCCGGAGTGGCGCTGTTGAAGGCCACCAGCGATACGCAGTTCATCCAGAGGGAAAGAACGGAGGAGCAAGGCGCCATCAGGATCGCCCGGGCGGAATGACAGAGCCCGGGTACCGCAGGACATCGATAGTGAGGTGGTCTCCGGTCAAGCAACCGCGATCCCCGCACCCCCGACAGCATCAAGGTCGGGTCTGCGGAAACAGAAGGCCGACGCAGGATCAGGGTCGGCAGATGGTGTAGCAGTTCCTTCGGGGCCCGGGTGCCACATGGCACCCGGGCCCCTCCAGCGTGTTCCACAGAGAGGTGAGATGACAGCGGACGACTCGTTCGGACGTCTCGATGACGACGACTACCCCGCCTACACCATGGGCCGGGCCGCCGAAATGCTCAACACCACCCAGGGCTTCCTCCGCGCGATCGGCGAAGCCCGCCTCATCACCCCGCTGCGCTCCGCGGGCGGCCACCGCCGCTACTCCCGCTACCAACTGCGCATCGCCGCCCGCGCCCGGGAACTCGTCGACCAGGGCACCCCCATCGAGGCCGCCTGCCGCATCGTCATCCTCGAGGACCAGCTCGAAGAAGCCCAGCGCATCAACGCCCAGTACCGGGCTCACGCCCCGAACCACAGCCAGTAGCACGCAGGCCCCACCGCATCCCGGTGCCCGGGTGGGACCGTTCGGGTGGGACTGAGACCAGGGCCTGTTGCGGAAGTACTGGAGGACGGCCCCGAGGCCCCGGGAGCGCTGGGGTCCGGCCCGCCGGCCATCCAGGGCCACGTGGCCGGCCCTGGGTCCTGGCGGCTCGAGCTTGCGGGCGTCCGTGGGCGTCACCCGGCATCGCACGGTGCGGCGTTCCCGCGTCGCGGTGGCCGGTGCCGCGCGGATGGCGCCCTCGCCGGCCGCCCGGCCCTTCTCGTTCGAGGTCGGCCCGTCAGGGTCCCCCACACCGGCGTGTCCGTCGCCGGCCGCCAGCTATCTGCCGGCCGGCCCACCGATGAGCTTTCTGCCCTGCGGGGGGTCCTATCGGCAGTAACGCACACCACGGCAGTACGGCCCCTACGTGAACCGGAGAGATGAATATGTCAACAGCTCGAGAGCAGTCGGCCGCAGCCGAGGCCGTGTCGTCTCCGCCGACGGCACCGAGATCGCATTCGGGGTGTAGTCGCGATAGGCGCCGGGCTCGGCTCGTCTCACCCACTACGCGACCGATCCGCGGCCATCGCGCCTGCCCGGCATCTTCGCGTCGGCCCTGCGCGGCTGACCCGGCAAAGACCCCGCTGGACATCGTCTACAAGATCACCAGGACCGGTGCGTCCTCGGGCCCGTCGAAGCGGTATTGCGGGGTCTCGCTGTTCCTGTCACGGACACCTCGGCGGGCCGCGCGGCGACACGCTGCCGGTGGCGAGCCGGCCGCCAGCTCGCCACCAGGGCCGCGGCCAGCAGCAACTCGGCGATGTCCCCGCCGTAGTACATGATCTCCGCACCGCCTCGGACCTGGGGAATCGGAGCGTGCACGTCGATGAGGAATCCGCCGTACATCAACTGGGAGATCGTGGCGTGCGCGGCCACCGCCACGCCCAGGACCACCAGGCGGGCCGGCACCCCGGGCCGGGCAGGCGCGGGGTCGGGGCCGGCGATCACCCAGGCGAACAAGCACCCCGACAGCAGGAAATGAGCGTGCATGAGCCCGTGCGGGGCCGGTTGCTCCATGGTCGCGTCGAACAGCGGCGTGAAGTACAGCACCGCCAGCGTGCCCGTGCTCAGCATCAGAGCCGTGACCGGGTGGGCGACCACGCGCAACGGCCGGCTGTGCAGCAGGCCGGTCACACGGCGGGCCTGTGCGGCGGGCAGCGTCCGCAGCAGCAGGGTGACCGGGGCGCCCAGCACCAGGCCAAGGGGCGCGTACATGCCGATGAGCATGTGCTGGAGCATGTGACCTCGGAAGTCCGCGTGCGCGAACGGTGCCACGGGCGGCAACAGCGCCCCCGCCAGAACCGCGCATCCGCTCAGGAAACTCACCGTCCGCCACCGCCCCCACCCCAGCGCGGGGTTACGCACACCGGCCCGGCGCGTGAGCAGAAGGTAGACGACCGCAAGCAGCACGACCGCCGCAACGGGCAGCAGGGCCTCCCACCCGGCGCCCCCCGCACCTCCACCGTGCGTGTGGTGCGTGTCGCCGCCCATCAGATCTGCCGCCCGACCCGCTCGGTGATGTCAGGAGCCTCGGGGTCATAAGGCCGCCCGCCGCGCTGCAGCAGGTAGCCGCCGATCAGGAGGATGACGCCCAGGAGCAGGAAGCCCATGTCCCACCAGATCCGGTACGAACCGCCGTGGACGTGGTGGATGCCGAGGATCTGATGGTCCAGAAGGCCTTCGACGATGTTGAACAGGCCCCAGCCCGCCAGAATCCATCCCCACAGCACGCGGGAAGTCCACACACGCCGCCGGTTGTGCGTCACGCGCGCGTACAGGATGCCCAGCCCCAGCAGCACCGCCACCCAGCAGATCGCGTGGAAGACGCCGTCCCACACGGTGTTCATCTCCAGGCCGGAGACCGTGTTCGGTGAGTAGTACTTCACTCCGATCCGGTCGTCGTTCGTGCTCGTCAGCATGTGATGCCACTGAAGGAGCTGGTGCAGCAGGATCCCGTCGACGAAGCCGCCCAGCCCCACCCCCAGCACCGTCCCCGGCAGCTGAAGGCTCCTGGGCCCCTCCTCCGTGCGCGTCTCACCTCTACTGATGGCCACCGTCCGCCCTCTCCGCCGACGCACAAAGAACCCGAGCCCCGAACAGCACGCTTTCCCGACCTCGCGCCGCCCGTAACGGAGGGGCTGTTCATCCAGCCCTGCGGTACCCACAGGCTGGGCAACTGGCTCATGGGTGAGCCAGGCCGTGAACCGGTGGACCTTCCCGGTCGCAGCACAATCGTGTTGACCGCCCCCGGCAGGCAGTGCTTGAGTCGGCGCGTGGACAGCATTCCTGCCAACCGGCGGTTCTGGAACCAGATCAGCAGCGCCTACCAGCACAAGCACGACCCGCAGATCGGCGCGACGCCCCGACTGTGGGGCACGTACGCCATCCCCGACGCGCGCCTGCACGCCCTGGGCGACGTCACCGGCAAGCGCGTCCTCGAACTCGGCTGCGGCGCCGGCCAGTGGTCCAGGGCGCTCGCCGCTGAGGGCGCCACCGTGGTCGGGCTCGACCTGTCCGAGGCCCAGCTCGCCGCGGCGGATCGCGCGATGGGAGCGGCCCGCTACCCGCTGGTGCAAGGCGCCGCCGAACACCTCCCGTTCGCCGCCGACACCTTCGACCTGGTGTTCTGCGACTACGGCGGGCTCAGCTGGGCGCCCCCGCACCTGGCCGTCCCCCAGGCCGCACGCATCCTGCGCCGCGGTGGGCGCCTGGTGTTCAACGTCGCCAGCCCATGGTTCGAAGCCTGCTACGACGAAGCCGCCGGCCGTGCCACCACGACGCTGCACCAGGATTACTTCGGGCTGGACACCATCGCCGAAGACCAGGGTGCGGTCAGCTACCAGCTCACCTACGGCGACTGGATCAGGGTCCTGCGCGGCGCGGGCCTCGTCGTCGACGACCTCATCGAGCCGCGGCCCGAACCCGGAACAGCCAACGGCTACAACCAGACCGACCCACCTGACTGGGCACACCGCTGGCCGGCAGAAATGCTCTGGGTCACCCACAAACCGTAAGCACAGCCGCACCGAGACGTACCCGCTCGCTCCTTCGCAGGTCCTTCCGACTGTGCCGTTCGCGGGCTACTGGGCGTCGCGCCGTCGGCGCGCCCGCTCGAACTCGGCGACATCCGACATCCAGGGGCCGTGCCGTTCAAGTGCGACGCAGCCGCCGCGGACGAAGGCGCTCACCAGGTTTCGGTACCCGCCGATCCCGTCCACCAGGCTGTACTCGACCCGGTACTCCGGCTCCGCCCCGCCTTCGCCCTCGTTCACCGTCGTCACGCGAGCGAGGGAGTCCGCGTAGAAGTGGAGCTGGATACCCTCGCCCCTCTCCTCGTCCTCGATGGTGAACACCTCGTTGTCCGCGGCAGAGTGCTCGCCGACGAACTCCCAGAACTCCGCGGTGGCCGTCCGGGGACTGCCCGGGAACCACTTCTTCTCGTGGCCCTTGTCGTCCGTGTACGTCAGAGTCGGCTTCCTCCCCCTCCCGCCGGAGGTGGCGCGGTCGCCGTCAGTCCCACCGTCGTCATTCATGGGCGTGTTCCTGGAGCGGTCGGCAGCTTCCGAGCACATCAGGAAGCTCACCGTACGCACCGCGTCCTCGGCGAGCGCAGGGTGTGCACGGCGCACGGCCGCGTCCACCGTCGTCGCCATGCGGTCCCAGTCGCGTTTGTCCGTGGCGCGTTTTCCCCGTCTCGGGTCGCGGCTGATCCGCGTTCCGGCGCACGCCTGCTCCGCAGTGGCGATCACGCGCATGACCTCGGGCAGCAACGCGGGGTCGACCGCCTCGGGCATCCGCCTCGGAGTCGTCGCGCCGTGCAGGTACTGGCCCGTGTACTTCAGAACGGCGGCGTCGAGTGGGCCGAGGACTACTCCACGTTCGGCGCGACGGTGCTCCGCGTGGTACTCCTGGGCCCGTTTCCCGTTGGACGTCTCTGTCGCCGCCCGCATCGCCGCGCAGACCTGACCGCGCTGGAGCAGATCGATGTCAGCCCCATGGGCGATGAGCCGACCCCTGTCCCACCGGATGCGCCCGAAGAGCGCGTCGACGTCCGCGGGCGCGGAGAGGAGGATCGGGTCCAGGAGCGCGACGGCGGCGTTCTCGTCGAGCCGGCCCCGGGTTCCTGCGGCGTCGCACAGCGGAAGGACCGCGCTCCACAGCAGCAGATGTCTGGCCAAGTCCATCCGAATCACCGCAAGATGGGCTTCGCCGATCGGGAAGGTGAACGTACGAGGCTCGTGGTTGGCGTCGGCCCCGGCACCGAGCATCAGCTTCAGTTCACCGTCCTCGCTGGCCACCTTCGGGATCCAGCCGCTCTCGCGGGTGAAAACGATGTCTCTCATGGCCTCAGTCTTCCCTGTCCGACGAGATGGCCTGTCCGACGAGATGGGCGACTTCCGCGACGACTCGGGGTCGTGGGCGCCGAAAGCCGGTTGAGATGGGGTCCGCGGTGAGGAAGGGTCTGGTGTCATGGAGTACTTCTGCTACCACCGAGACCGGCTGGGCTCCCTCGCGTTGCGCGAGGAGCTGACGGAGGAGCACTGGTCCTACATGGACCGGTACGCCGAGGAGCTGATCGCTCGCGGCCCGACCTTCGCCGATGACGGGGAAACGCCGACGGGAAGCGTGCATATCGTCGATCTGCCCGGCCCGGCCGCTGCCCGTACGTTCGCCTTCGACGAGCCCAACTACCAGGCCGGTGCGTACCGGGACGTGCTGCTGCGCCGGTGGCGCAACGTGCTGGGGCGCACCATGTGGGATTTTCCCGGTGACCGGAACAGTGGCAACCGGTACCTGGTGCTCGGCCTCGGCGAGGGCCCGGCCGCCGACCTCGCTCTGCCGCCCGACCGGGACGAGCTGATCGCGTACGGGCCGCTGCTGTCCGACGACGGCGTCACCTGGCTGGGTACGGCGGTGCTGCTCAGGGCCCCGGACCCGGGGACGGCACGCGCCGTCCTGACTCAGGACCGGTATGCGGATATCGAGGTCCACGACTGGGAGTTCGGCGGGCGTCGATGAACGACACAGGCACCGGGCCGATGCGATCTACGCAGCGCGTTGACCTGGGACAGGAGGGGTGACGGTGACGATGCGGGCGGTCCCACTGGTGGGCGGGCCGGTGGAGTTGCGGGGCGCGCTGGACCTGGAGACCACGTCGGCGGGGGTGATGCCGCGCCGGTTGCCCGCGTGGACCAAGGAGCAGTACCAGGACCCGTCGGTCTACGGGGCGACCTTGATGCCGTCGGGGGTGCGGCTGGTGTTCCGCACCGATGCGTGCGCATTGGAGTTCGAGGTACTCACCTCCACCGGCCGGCTCGACACCGACCTCCACCCCCGCCCGACCGGAATGCTGGAGTTGTTGGTGGACGGCGCACTGGCCGGGCGTCAGCAGGCGCCTGTGGGCAACGTGCTCCGGATGGCGAGCCCCGGGGCCCGACAGCGACTCGTCCCGGGCAAGCCCGGGACCGTACGGTTCGCCGGACTGCCGGCCGGCATGAAGAACGTCGAGCTGTGGCTTCCCCAGCAGACCCCTACGGAACTGGTGGCCCTGCGCGCCGACGGCGAGGTGCTGGCGCCGCTGCCGGACGGGCGGCGCCGCTGGGCGCACCACGGCAGTTCCATCAGCCACTGCATCGATGCCGACGGCCCGACCGGGACCTGGCCGGTGGTGGCAGCCGCGCTCGGAGGGGTGGAGGTGATCAACCTCAGCCAGGCGGGCAACGCGCTGCTTGATCCCTACGTCGCCCGCACGATCCGCGACATGCCCGCCGATCTGATCAGCCTCAAGGTGGGCATCAACATCGTGAGCCTGTCCGCCTTCCGGCTGCGGACGTTCGGGCCGGCGGTACACGGATTCCTGGACACGATCCGGGACGGCCACCCGGACACCCCGCTGCTGTTGATCTCCCCGGTGAGCTGTCCAGCCCTTGAGCAAGTGCCCGGCCCGGCCGCGATCGGACCGGACGGGAGGCTCGCTGCCCTGGGCGACCCGGGCGATGTGGCCGGCGGCGCATTGTCGCTGACGGTGGTCCGTGCCGAGCTGGCCCGGATCGCTGCGGCACGACGTGCGTCCGATCCACACCTCCACTACCTCGACGGACGAGAGCTGCTCGGCCCGGACGGGGCAGACGACCTGACCGACGGCCTTCACCCCAACGCCGCCGCGTACCGCCGCATGGGCAGGCGCTTCGCTGCCCACGCCTTCGCGCAGGACGGCCCCTTCCGCTGAGCTTGCTCCTTGAACTGCGGGATCCCGAACGCGGTTCGCCTGACCCCGCTCGGACCTCCGGCCGGTCTCGTCGGCGCGATCAGCGCCTTCGTACCGAGGCCCGTGCCCCGGCCACGGGGCACGGGCCTCGACCGGTCCGCGACGGCCGCCTACTGACGCGGTGCCGGTGCGGTGGATCCCCTCGGAGTGAGTGACGGAGTCGGGACCTGGAGGGCTCCGGTGTGCGCGCCTTCGATCAGGGAGAACAGGGTTCGGGCGACCTCCGCACCGAAGTGGTGCACGTCGTGACTCATCGCTGACAGGGTGGGATGGGTTATCCGGCACAGTTGGGAGTCGTCCCATGCGAGCAGGGAAAGGTCGTCCGGGACCACGAAACCCATCTCTGCCGCGACGCCGGCGCCGGCGACCGCCATGATGTCGTTGTCGTAGATGATGGCGGTGGGGCGCTCCGGCGCCAGAAGGAGTGCGCGGGTCGCACGCGCCCCTTCCCTCTCGTCGAATCCGGTCGCTGTCTGGCGCCCTTCCTCCAGTCCGAGCTCACGCACCGTCGCGGCGAAGGCCGCGGTCCGGATGGCGCTGTGCCCGAACCCGGCCGGGCCACCGACCCGTGCGAGGCGCCGGTGGCCGAGCGCGGCCAGATAGCGGACGGCCTCGGCCGTCGCCGTGGCATCGTCGGTCCACACCGCGGGGAAGGCTCCGGTGAGTGACGGGTGCCCGACGGCCACCGCGGGCAGGCCGACGGCCTGGAGCGCGGGAACCCGCGGGTCGTTCTCCTGGAAGTCGACCAGGACGGCGCCCGCGATCGTCCGGCTCCGCCACCAGGTCCTGTAGAGGTCGATCTCTTCGTCGACATCGCGCACCAGGCGCAGAAGCAGTGAACACGACCGTTCGGCCAGCACGCTCTCGATGCCGGAGATGAAGTCCATGTAGAACGGTTCCAGGCCCAGCAGCCGGGCCGGGCGGCACAGGGCGAGGCCGATGATGTCGACTCGCCGGCTGGAGAGGCTGCGGGCGGTCCGGTTCGGTGCCCAGCTCAGTTCCCGGGCGGCTTCGAAGATGCGTTCGCGGGTGACCTCCGAAACGCCCCGCTTGTTGTTGAACGCCAGGGAGACGGCCCCCTTGGAGACTCCGGCCCGGGCTGCGACGTCCTTGATGGTGATGCGTGCCGTACCGTTCACTTCGTATCCGCGCAGAACAAGGCGGCGCGTACGTCATCCGCGGCGACATCGCCGCAGCCGGCGACCCGGATCCGGACCTGCTCGCCGGGCAGCAACGTGGTGAGACCGCGGTCGGCGGTGGCGTCGGGGCTCAACCGGTCCGCCTGCAGCAGAAGGTCCCTGACGAGGGTGTGCGCGTCAACGACGACGTCGACGTCACCGTCGCTGCCGGAAACAGGTTCCACCTCGACGGCGAACGCGGGCCGCACATAGGCGAACTCCTTGTCGGGCACGGGGAAGTACGTGGCCCGCAGGCCGTCCGCGTCGGCTGCGAGGAACTCCTTGGCGGTGCGTTCGTCAGGCACCAGTTCGGGGAGGACCGGCAGCCGCGCGACGGAGCGCGCGGCCACGGTCACCTCGTGTGTGCTGTGGCTGACCGTCGCACCGTCGGCCACCAGGCGGCGCAGTGTCACCGCGGTACGCCATTCCGTGGCGGCCTGGTTGACGGCGGCGAGGACGAGGCCCTCGTCGCTGGGCTGCAGGGTCAGGAGCCGGTCCGCGTAGACGCGGCGCAGTTCGTGATGGAGCGGCTTCAGGCGGCCGTCCCCGTCGACCGCGGCCCAGGAGCTCACCGGCCAGCAGTCGTTGAGCTGCCAGACGACGGTCCCGGCACATGCCGGCCAGTGGGAGCGCCAGTGTTCGATCCCGGCGGCGACGGCACGGGCCTGGACGACCTGGGTCAGGTAGTGCCACCGGTCGAAGTCGCCCTCGGGCGGGGTGAAGTGGCGGGCGAGGCCTCGGTCGAGCTTGCCGTTGCCGTCCTCCGCCTTCTGGTGGTGCAGCATGCCTGGGGAGGCCGGGGCCAGGTCCTCCCCGGGAAGCGCGCGTCGGAGTGTGGCCATCGTCGGCGGGGCCTGCCAGCCGAACTCGGCGACGAACCGGGGGACGTTCGCACGGTACTCGGCGTAGTCCTGGCGGTTCCACACCTCCCAGGAGTGGTAGGTGCCGTGATCGGGGTCGTTGGGGTGGTGGTCCCACGAGCCGGACCACGGGCTCCCCGCGGTGTAGTGCCGGGTGGGGTCGAGTTCGGCGACCACCCGGGGCAGCAGGCCGAGGTAGTAGCCCTCGCCCCACGAGTCCCCGGCGAGTCCGGGCTCCCAGTCCCAGTCGCGGAATCCCCAGAGGTTCTCGTTGTTGCCGTTCCACAGGACCAGGCTGGCGTGAGGCATGAGCCGGACAACGTTGTCGCGCGCCTCGGCTTCGACCTCGCCCCGCAGGGGCTGCTCCTCCGGATAGGCCGCACAGGCGAAGAGGAAGTCCTGCCAGACCATCAGCCCCAGTTCGTCACAGGCGTCGTAGAACGCTTCGTCCTCGTAGATGCCGCCGCCCCAGACGCGCACCAGGTCGACGTTGGCGTCCACGGCCTGGCCGAGCCGGGTGCGGTAGCGCTCCGGCGTGACGCGCGACGGGAACACGTCGTCGGGGATCCAGTTGACGCCGCGGGCGAACACCCGCTCGCCGTTGACGACGAGGGTGAAGCCCGAGCCCCGCGCGTCGGCGGTGCGGTCCAGCTCAAGGGTGCGGAAACCGATGCGCCGGTGCCAGGTGTCCAGCGCGCCCTCCTCGTCGAGGAGGGTGACGTCGAGGTCGTGGAGGGGCTGGTCCCCGTAGCCGCGCGGCCACCAGAGCCGGGGCCGGTCGACGGTCAGACGCAGCACGGCTTCGTCGCCCTCGACGCGGGCTTCCGCCCTTTCGCCTGCCACCGCGGCGCGCGCCAGGAGGCTCGTGCTCGCCCCTCCGGCCGTGCGCTCGACCCGCAGTCTGATCTCGACGCTGCCCGTGGCTCCGTCGACGGTGACGAGCGGACGGACGGACGCGAGGCGTGCCGTGGACCAGTGTTCCAGCCGTACGGGGCGCCAGATGCCGGCAGTGACGAGGGTCGGTCCCCAGTCCCAGCCGAAGCTGCTGGCCATCTTCCGGATGTACTGGAACGGCTCGGGATACACGTTGGGCCGGTCTCCGGTAACGGCGCGTACCGCCTCGGCCTCCGCGTAGGCGGAGGCGAAGTTCACCTCCAGCCGGCCGGTCAGGCCCGTGACGTCGAATCGGTAGGTGCGGTGCATGTTCCGCGTCGTCCCGACCTCCCGGCCGTCGAGAGCGATCCGGGCAGCGGTGTCCAGGCCCTCGAAGACGAGGTCGGTGCGCTCGTGCCGGCTGTCGTGGGAAACGTCGGTGGCATAGGTCCACGAGCGCCGGCCGACCCAGGCGACCTCGGTCTCGTTGAGCTCGAGGAAGGGGTCCGGGATGACTCCGGCGGCAAGCAGGTCGGTGTGGACGCAGCCGGGGACCTGGGCCGGGAGCCGGTCCTGGCCGTGGCGCAGGGTCCAGCCTTCGGTGAGCGGGGTGACGTCCTTCATGTGCGGCTCCAATCGCCCGGTACGCGCTGGCAGATGTATGACGCCGCACAACTTAGCCTCCCAATCGATCACTGTCCATAAACCGGTCTAGCTACAGTTCCGTAACACGCCAGCCATCGGAGAAGCCTTCAACCTGCATCAACGCGACGACTGGTAACGATTGGGCATCGTCATGGAAATCAGAGCTTTACCGGTTCACACGCTGGCTGTCATAGTGCCAACATCCCACCGCAGACCTGAGCCGCCATCTGAAGGAGTTGGGCACATGGGGAAGACCAAGACGCTCGCAGGTGCACTTTTGGCCATCGCGACGCTGACCGTGACGGGATGCAGCGGCGCAGGGGCGCCTTCGACCGACATGGCCGAAGCACCCACCGACCCGGGCAAGGCAACCGGCACCATCACGGTCCTGACCCAGCGGACGGACCTGGTCCAGAACGGGGCGATGGATGCCTACGCCGCGGAGTTCAACAAGATCTACCCCAAGGTCAAGGTGAAGTTCGAAGGCCTGACCGACTACGAGGGCGAAGTCAAGATCCGGATGAACACGGAGGACTACGGCGACGTCCTCATGATCCCGGCCGCGGTCTCCAAGAACGACTACCCCAAGTTCTTCTCCCCGCTGGGTTCGTCGATCGAGATGTCGGACAAGTACCGCTTCAGCGACAAGACATCCGTGGGAAGCAAGGTCTACGGCATTGCCCAGTTCGGCACCGCCAACGGCTTCGTCTACAACAAGGCGCTGTGGAAGAAGGCCGGCATCACCGCCTGGCCGAACTCGCCCGAGGAGTTCCTCGCCGGGCTGAAGGCGATCAAGTCGAAGACCGGCGCGACCCCGTACTACACGAACTTCAAGGACGGCTGGCCGCTGGTCCAGTGGAGCGCCAACATCGGCTCGGTCACGTGCAGCGAAGAGGCCAACAACAAGCTCGCCGGTCCGGTCTCGCCGTGGAAGCCGGACAGCGAGCTCGGGGTGATCGACACCCTGCTGTACGACATCGTCAAGGACGGGCTCTCCGAGAAGGACCCCAGCACCACCAACTGGGAAGCCTCGAAGAGCATGCTCGCCAAGGGCGAGATCGGCTCGATGATGGTCGGCTCGTGGTCGATCACGCAGATGAAGGACGCAGCCGAGAAGGCGGGGAAGAACCCGGACGACATCAGCTTCATGCCCGTCCCCGTCCAGCGGGAGAACGGACAGTGCGCCACTCTGGTGTCGGACTACCAGCAGGCCGTCAACGCTCACTCCGAGCACAAGGAAGCGGCCCGGGCCTGGATCGACTGGTTCACCGAGAAGTCCGGCTACTCCGCCAAGGAGGGAGCCGTCCCCACTCTCAAGTCGGCTCCCATGCCCGCCACCCTGAAGGACTTCGTTGACAACGATGTCACCTTCGTGGAGCGCTCGGAGAGCAAGACGGGCACGGTGAACGACATCGACAACGCCGCCGAGATCGGGCTCAACAAGCCCGACTACCGCCAGAAGCTGATCGACATCGCCCGCGGAGCCCAGAAGGGCAGCCTCGAAGACTACTTCACCGACCTCGACAAGAGGTGGGACGAGGCAGCGAAGACCACCGGTTCCTGAACCGGTGAGGGGGCCCCGGCCGCACGACACCGGCCGGGGCCCCGCCCTCCCGCGCACACGGGATGACGAAGCGGACGACGAAAGGCCCGACATGACCGAGACGACCGAGGTCGCGCGCGTGAGGACGCACCGTGCGGCGCCCTCACGTCGCAGCACCACGACGAGCGGCAACAGCCGCCTTCAGGGGCGCGGAGCGTGGGGGCGGTTGCTCCGCCGCGCGACCCCTTGGCTGTTCCTGGCAGCGCCACTGGTCCTGCTGATCACGTTCACCTACGTACCCGTGGGCAACATGATCTATTACAGCTTCACGGACTGGGACGGGATCAGCCCGGACCGGAACTTCACCGGCGCGGACAACTACGTCCAGATCTTCACCCGGCCCGAGCTCTTCCGGGTGTTTTTCGTGAGCTTCTACTACCTGGCAGCGTCCGCGGCGCAGATCGCCATCGCCCTCTACTTCGCCACGGTGCTCAGTTTCGATCTGCGGTTCCGCAACCTGTTCAAGGGCCTGCTCTTCTTCCCCTACCTCATCAACGGCGTGGCCATCGGATTCGTCTTCCTGTACTTCTTCCAGGACGGCGGGACCCTGGACTCGGTGCTGTCCTGGTTCGGGTCGGGGTCCGACCACGCCTGGCTGGGCGACCCCGCGTCGGCCAACACCTCGCTCGCCGGCGTATCGGTGTGGCGCTTCACGGGCCTGAACTTCGTCCTCTTCCTCGGCGCCATTCAGTCGATCCCCGGCGAGCTCTACGAGGCCGCCCAGCTCGACGGTGCGACCCGGTGGCAGCAGTTCCGGCACATCATCGCGCCCAGCATCCGACCCGTGCTGAGCCTGAGCATCATCCTGGCGATCTCCGGATCGCTCGCCGTCTTCGAGATTCCCTGGATCATGACCGGCGGTGCGACCGGCACCTCGACGTTCGTCATTCAGACGGTGAAGCTCGCCTTCCAGTTCAACAAGACCGGGCTGGCCTCGGCCGCCGCGGTGGTGCTGCTGCTGATCATCCTGCTGATCACCTGGATCCAGCGCCGTCTCGTGCCCGACGAAAAGGTGGACCTCGTATGACCACGGCCCCGCAGACCACGGCCCGGCAGACCGGCGCCCCCACCCGCCCCGTGCCGGACCCGCGACGCGTTCGTCTCCGCGGCCGCTTCGGCCCGACGCTGATCTACCTGTCGCTCGTCATCGCCTCGCTGGTGGTGCTTCTCCCGCTCAGCGTCGTCCTCCTCACGTCTTTGAAGACGTCCGAGGAAGCCTCGGACGGCGGCGCGCTCTCACTGCCGGGCAACTGGCTGAACTTCAGCAACTACGCGACCGCGTTCTCCGACGGCCACATGCTCACGGCTTTCGGCAACACCGCGTTCATCCTGCTGTTCTCCATCACCGGCACCGTGATCATCGGGTCGATGACGGCCTACGCCATCGACCGTTTCCACTTCCGGGCCAAGAAGCTCGTCATGGGCCTCTTCCTGATCGCCACCCTCGTGCCCGGGGTCACCACGCAGGTCGCCACCTTCCAGGTGGTCAACAGCTTCGGACTGTTCGACACCCGATGGGCCCCGATCCTGCTCTACATGGGCACGGACATCGTCTCCATCTACATCTTCCTGCAGTTCATCCGTGGCATTCCGGTGTCCCTCGACGAAGCCGCTCGGCTGGACGGGGCGAACTCGTTCACGATCTACCGCAAGATCATCTTCCCGCTGCTCAAGCCGGCGATCGCGACCGTGGTGATCATCAAGGGGATCACCGTCTACAACGACTTCTACATCCCCTTCCTCTACATGCCCTCCCAGGAACTCGGCACGGTATCCACCGCCCTGTTCCGGTTCAAGGGACCGTTCGGAGCCCACTGGGAGAACATCTCGGCGGGGGCGGTTCTCGTCATCATCCCCACCCTGGTCATCTTCCTGTTCCTGCAGCGATACATCTACAACGGCTTCGCCCAAGGCGCTACGAAGTAGAGGGCGGCGGCCACCCCGCCGCGTGCCCGCACCTGACGTCGGACGTCGGCCGGCCACTCCGAGGCCGACGCGGCCGAGCCGATGACCAGGGGTGGGATGCGTGCGTGAGGCCGTCCCCCTGCCCTGCGCACGGGAGGGCAGGAGGGCGGAAGGGCAGGAAGGAAAGCCCCACGCACGCGTTCTGTCAGCTGTCCGCGCCGCTGCCCCGGACGACGCAGGAGCGACTGCTCTCCCAGCCCCACCCGTCACCGTCAGGATCGGACGAACTGCCGTTGACGCAGTACGGGTACCCGTTCGGGGCGGTGCCGCCGCCGGTTCCGCTGCCGCTGTCCGCGCCGCTGCCCCGGACGACGCAGGAGCGACTGCTCTCCCAGCCCCACCCGTCACCGTCAGGATCGGACGAACTGCCGTTGACGCAGTACGGATATCCGTTGGGGGCGGTGCCGCCGGTCCCGCCGCCGCCCGGCTCCTCCCCGCCGCCGTAGACGGTGGCGGTCTCGGAGGTGGCAGCGATGCCGTTGGCGCCGTTGAAGAGGCGGTTGCCCCAGGTCGTCAGGGAGTTCGCGTCGAAGCCGTTGACCAGGTCGAGGTACTCGACGCCGCCGCCGTTGCCGCTCCAGGACCAGCCGATGTAGCCCACGCCCAGCGACTGCGCGGTCGCCATGATGGCGTCCTCGTCCGGGTTGCCGTCGCTGTGCTGGTTCCCGAACTCACCCACGACGACGGGCAGTTTGTTGTCGACGAAGTGGTGCAGGTAGTCCCGCACCTCGGCGGCGGTGTCGTAGACGCCGTACATGTGGATCGAGAAGACGGTGTTGCGGTCGGGGTCGGACGCGAAGACCGAGGCGGCGTTGTCCCTCATGGTCCCGGACCAGTCCTGGCCCCAGTTGGGGGCGTCCACCATCAGGGCCTGGTCGATGCCGGCGTTCCGCAGTTTGCTGATCGCGCTCTTCGTGGCGCCTGTCCAGGCCGCGGCGTCCGTGTTGCCGAACGGTTCGTTGCCGATGTTGACGACGACGTAGTCCTCCTGCCCCTCCAGCGCGCTCTTCACGCCGATCCAGTAGTCGGCTGCCTTGTCCAGCGTGGTGGCGGCGCCGTCCTCGCCGTAGCCGGTGGTGTCATGCACCTCCAGCACACAGATGACCTTGCCGGCCTTGCACTGGCCGATGAGGGCGGAGACCTCAGAAGCGCTCGTCTTCGTCCACCGGTCGCCGCTGCCGAGGACGACGCGGACGGTGTTGGCGCCCTTGGCCGCTATGTCGGCGATGGAGGTCGTCTGCTCGGGGTACCAGGCGTAGGCGTGGTTGACCCCCCGCATGACGAACTCGTTCCCGTTCGCCTCGACCACGCGGCCGTCACTGACACGGATGCCTGTGGGTGCGGCCTCGGCCTCACCCGCGACAGGACCGGCAATCGAGCCGAACAGGCCCAAGGCAGCGGCCAACGCCATGCCCGCCGTCGTGATCAGGGTGCTTCTCGGCTTTCGCATTTTCTCTCCTCGGTTGCGCATGGGGGTACGGGTACCGAGCGGGACGAGGCCAATGGACGGGCGACCCCTCCGTGACAACGATGTCCGCACACGCCACGGGCCCTTGCGGGCACGCTTGATGAGCGCCGCACGCACCTCGGCGGGAGTGTCACCGAGGGTGGGCTTCGCAGACATCGTGGTGGGGGGGGCAGCACCGGCCAACTGACGTCGACCAGCTGCGACTTCGGCCGAATGTGGCTCGAACGGGCCGTCGCCACACCATGAGGCACCGGGTGCGACGACGCTGTCAATAGCGAGTTCACGATCCGCCCACCGATCGGACGGAACCTTCAAAAACTAAACCGCTAAACCGCCTGGCCGGCACTATCACTCAGAATGAAGTGGTGATCAGCCAGCAAAAACATGGTCGGTGCGAGTGATTGACAGTCACACGACACGCATTTACGTTCCTAGTCGGTAAACCGGTACAGGACGGATATCGCCGCGTCGCCGGGGTCGATTGGCAGAACCCCCGCCGACTTGCGTACCAGCCGTTCACCACCCTGCGGACGGCCGGGCCCGTCCTGCGACGACCGGGTACAGTGCGCGCCGGCAGTCTGGTTCCTTGAGGAGGGGAAGCGTGACCGAAACCGGCGAAGCCCGATCCGCGGACAGTGCGGCACAGGCGACACAGCAGGGTCGACTGCGCCGCCTGATGCGCTACATCCCTCTGATCGCCCCTGTTCTGCTGTGGGCTGTGCCCTGCTGGGTGCTCCTGCACGCGGGCCAGCACTGGCCGCTCCCCGTGGCGCTGGGCGGAACCGCCCTGTTCGTCGTCGGTCTGATCACCATGCCGCTCGCGATGGCGCGCGGCCACGGCCGACGGCAGCAGGACCGCGCGGCAATCGTGGGAGACACCCTCCTCGGGGCGAGCTGGGTCCTGTTCACCTGGTCCGTCCTGCTCGGCGTCCTGCTCCGCCTCGCCCTGACCGTGGCCGGTGCGGGCGACGGGCAGACCCGGGCCCGGATCGTCAGCTGGGCGGCCCTCGGCGTAGCCGCCGTGCTGCTCGCCTGGGGGTACGCCGAGGCGCGCCGGGTACCACGGGTGCGCCGGATCGACGTACAACTCCCGCGTCTGGGAGCGGGGTTGGACGGCACCCGCGTCGTGCTCATCACCGACACCCACTACGGACCGCTCGACCGCGCCGGCTGGTCGGCGCGGGTCTGCGTGAAGGTCAACGCCCTGGAGGCCGACCTGGTCTGCCACACGGGCGACATCGCGGACGGCACGGCCGAACGCCGCCGCGCCCAGGCCGCTCCGCTCGGCACCGTACGAGCCGCCCGGGCGCGGGTCTACGTCACCGGAAACCACGAGTACTACAGCGAGGCCCAGGGCTGGGTCGACCTGATGGACGAACTGGGCTGGGAGCCGCTGCGCAACCGTCATCTGCTGCTCGAACGCGGCGGCGACACCCTCGTGGTCGCCGGCGTGGACGACGTCACCGCCGAGTCCTCCGGCCTGGCCGGACACCGCGCCCACCTCGAGGGTGCCCTGAGCGGCGCCGACCCCGACCTGCCCGTCCTGCTCCTGGCCCATCAGCCCAAGTTCGTCGACCGCGCCGCCGCGGGAGGCGTCGATCTCCAGCTCTCGGGCCACACCCACGGCGGCCAGATCTGGCCCTTCCACCATCTCGTCCGCATCGACCAGCCCGCCCTCGCCGGACTCAGCCGCCACGGCGCCCGCACACTCCTCTACACCAGCCGCGGCACCGGCTTCTGGGGCCCGCCGTTCCGCGTCTTCGCGCCGAGCGAGATCACCCTGCTCGTTCTCCGCTCCCCGCTGGGGCCGCCCGCCCAGGCCGTCTGAGCGAAGTCCTGGTGCCCCGGCCGCGCTCGGGGCGCCGGCCGTCCGGGCCGGTCGGTCAGCCAGGGGCCTCGGAAAAGCGGAACTCCATCAGGAAGTTCCCGGCTTCGCTCGACACCGGCCGGAAACCGGCCTTCTCCCAGGCGCGCACGGCCCGTACGTTCCCCCTCGCGGGATCGACCGTCACGCGCCGCCATCCGAGGTTCCCGCCCACGTGCGCAAGGAGCGCGCGAGCGGCGTCGGGCCCCAGGCCCCGGCCTCGCGCCTCCGGCCCCAGCACCATGTCGATGCCGCCTTCGGCGTCGTCGGCGTGCCAGTACTGTGCGTAGCCCACCGGTGTGCCCCGGGCCAGTACGAGGTAGGACTCCACCTGCGGCCGGCGCCGCCCGACGTACTTCTCGGCCACCTCGGCACGCGATAGGGGTACGCCACCCCAGTGCTCGACGAAGTCCGGGGACGTGAACCATCGGGCGAGCAGGTCCACGTCGTCCTCGGTCGTCGGGACGAGCCGGGTCAGCACTCCGTCGAGAACTACTCCGTCGGCCATCAGACGCTCTCCGATTCGACGTGGAAGCACAGCATGGAACGGTAGGGCATTCGCCCCGGCAGAGTGCCGGTGTTCGCGCACCGGGGGGTCACGGGAGGGCGGAACCTGGGGGCAGATCGTTTGGCGGAGTGTGTCGCGGGCACTTCGAGGACGCGAAGCGCGACGATCAGTTGCGGAGCGCGACCAGTTCTTACCCGAAGCGCGAGGTAGTGATGAGCGACCAGAACATGGCGGACGACGCCTACCAGCCCACCGGCGACAACGAGGAACAGGAGGACGCGGCGCCGCTGGACCTGCAGGACGCGGTGGACGAGCGTACCTACGACGACATGCTCGACGAGGGCTACTCCCCGCCGGAGCGACCGCTGGGAGTCACCAAGACCGGCACCACGGCGGCGGAACAGCACGAGGGCGAGTCGCTCGACGAGCGGCTCGCGCAGGAAGTGCCCGATACGGAACAGCCCGACGGTGACGGCGTCGGTGATGTGCCGGGCGGCGAGGGGGAACCCGTCGATCCGGAGGCCGGGGCGGGCCGCGCCGGCCGTCTGGTGGCCCCTGACGAAGGCGTGCGCCCGGACACCACCAAGGAAGTGGTGGCCTCGGATGCGGGCATTGACGGCGGCGCGGCGGGCGCTGAGGAAGCCGCGGTCCACATCGTGCGCGAGGAGGACCTTCCACCGGGCCCCGATGACCAGGGCTGATGACCAGGGCCGATGACCAGGACTGATGACCTGGACTGACACGGGCCCCGGGAGGCCGGACGGGCTGCCGGACGAGCTCGAAGGGGGGCGGATCAGGGGCGCGGAATCACCCGCCTCCGCGCCGGCGGGCTCCGCGGACTCGTCCGGTCCACGTCCTCTCGTGCACTGCCTCTCCCGAGACCACCCCGCGACGCCGGGCGGGAGCAACCGTTCGGCGCCCGACGTCGCAGCGGCCGCCCACGGCCGACTTCCGAGCCCACCACTCCCCGATGGAGGCGCCATGACCCCCGAAGAGTCCACCGGACAGTCCTACGATGAGCGAGGGGCCGTACCCCTCATGGGTTACGCCGTCATCGCCGCGACCTTCGCCGCCGCCACCGGGGCCTTCGCGGTGATCGCACGGCGACGCGGTGTCGTCCTGCCTGAGCGGATCCCGCCGTGGGACGTGGCGCTGCTCGGCGTGGCCACGTACAAGACGGCGCGTCTGCTGACCAAGGACAAGGTCACCAGTTTTCTCCGGGCGCCCTTCTCGCGTCGCTCGGAGGACACGACGGCGGGCGAGGTCATGGACGAGCCGCGGGGCAGCGGACTGCGGCTCGCGCTGGGCGACCTGGTGACGTGCCCGTTCTGTGCCGCTTCCTGGACGGCCTCCGGGCTCCTGGGGACCTACGTAGTGGCTCCGCGCGGTGCACGGCTCATCGGCACGGGCCTCACCGCCATGGCCATCGCCGACTGGTTGCAGTACGCCTGGGCCTGGACCCAGGAGAACGCCGAGGGCTGAGCGGACACGTACCGCCCGGCCCCGCCCCGGCAGCCTGTCCCAGCCGGCTCGGTGGGTGACGGAGCTCCGTGGGCGGGTCCGGCTCAGTTGCCGGAGTCGTCCTCGCCGGAGTCGTCGTCTCCTTCGGCCTGCGAGGGGGTGGTGCGCGGCGGCTCGGCCTGGCGGCGCCGCACCGACTCGCTCGGCTCGTCAGCGGTGTCGCGATCGCCTTCCGCCTGGGAAGGGGTGTCTTCACTCATCTGCCCTGCCTCCAGTCCTGGGGCGTGACGTCAAACTGCCGTCGTCGCCCGAAGGGCGGCCGCGCGGCCTCAGGCGCGTGCTCTCGGCGTGCCGGCCCCGGGCCCCTGTACTGGACGTACCGGGGTCTGGGGCCGGTGCGGCGAGAGTGCGTGCACGGCGTCGCTCGGCAGACGGCAGTTCGACGACAGACCCTAGGGGAGCCCGGATATCCGTCCGCTCCTCTCCCACTCTCCTGGGGCCCGGCTCCCCCGCAATCAGAGCGGCGCGAGCGCGGGACGGGGAGGATCGGCGCGGCCGGTCAGGACGCGGTGCGCTTCTTCGCCGGCGTCTTCCGGGCGGGGCTTCCCTTTTTGGCCGCTGTCTTCTTCGCTGCCGGCTTCTTCGCCGCGGTCTTCTTCGCCGCGGTCTTCTTCCTCGGCTTCATCTCGTGCACCGTGGCATCCCCGCCCTGCTCGCCACGGCCTTCCTTCGCCGCCTGGACCGATGCGTTGAGGGCCGCCATCAGGTCCATGACCTTCCCGGACTCCTGCTGCTGTCCGCCTTCGGCCGGTTCCGGGAGCACCTTGTCCTCGGCCTTCGCCTCGATGAGCTCTTCCAGCGCGTCGCGGTAGTGGTCCCGGAATTCGGTCATCCCATCGGTCGCCATGGTGTCGGTGAGCTGCACGGCCCGTTCGATCTCGTCGTCGTCCAGCTCGACCTCCTTCGGCGCGAGGGACTCCGGGCTACGGATCTCGTCCGGCCAGTGCATCGCATGCAGGACGATGGCTCCTTCGCGCACCCTCAGCAGCCCGAGCCGCTCACGGCCGTGCCACGCGAACTTCGCGACGGCCACCTTGGCTGAGCGCTCCAGTGCCTTGCGCAGCAAGGTGTAGGGCTTCTTCGCGACGTCGCCGCCGACTCCGAGGTAGTAGCTGTCCCCGATCCGGACCGGGTCGATGGTGTCGGCGTCGACGAAAGCGACGATCTCGATCGTCTTCGCGGTCGGCAGGGGCATCGCTTCGAGCTCTTGATCGGTGACGGTGACGACCTCGTCCTTCGTCACCTCGTATCCCTTGCCGATCTCTTCCTGCGGTACGGTCTCGCCGTCGATCGAGCAGATCTTGCGCGTACGGACCCTGCCCATGTCCTCCAGATGCACCTGGCGGAAATGGATCGAGTGGTCCTCCGTCGCGCTGATGATCTTGACAGGAATCGTGACCAGGCCAAAGCTGATGGCCCCGCTCCACAATGGCCGTGGCATACACACCTCCACCTCGCAGGTTCGCCCGCACTCCGATCCTTGGGCCGAAGCGGGCGGACCGCATCTGGATCACCGCAGGCCGCTGCGCGACAGCCGTCCCCCGGGGCTCTATGCGTCCTGTTCGTGCCGGGCTGTGGCTTCGGCGGCTGCGCGTCGGTCCTGTCGTTCGCGTTCGCGGCGGCTGTAGGCGGCCCGCCGTACGGTCTCCTCATCGGCGAGACCGGAGCCGAGGGAGCCGGCGAGCGTCCCCAGGCAGGCGGCCAGCCACGCCAGCGTCGCGTAGTCGGACAGCCCGACCTCGTGGTGGAGCGTACGGGAGAGGAAGCCGGCTGGAATGACGACGCAGGTGCCCAGGAAGGTGGCCGTGAACAGCAACAGGAACATGATCGCGACGCCGGTGGAGACGGTCAGCAGGGTCACCGCGTTGTACAGCGCGGAGAGACGGCGCGCCCGCGAGGTGGCCGGGCGCTCCCACAGGCCGTTGCTGAGCACCAGCCAGGCGATCATGGAGGCCGTGGAGAGCACGGTGACGAACGCCAGGCGGGCGATGCTGGAGGCGTCGGCCAGCTGCCAGATGCTGGAGTAGAACACGCCGAAGGCCGCCCCGGCCAGAGCGCCGGCCAGGGCGGGCGACAGGGACGGCACCAGGCGCCAGGGTCGGTTGGCGCGCACCATCCCGGCGAGCAGCCGGGCCTGGCCGCGTTTGCCGGACAGCGCGTAGTGCAGGCCGGAACCGTCGAGTTCCACGTTCGTCTCCACGAAGGGCCCGGTGCCTGCGGCATCGTCGTGCGGCTCGCGCTCGTCGACGGTGTGGAACCGGCGGGGAAGTGCGGCGCGCGGCTGGGCGTCGTACGGTTCGCTGTCGCCGGCCGGCTCCATCTCGGGAGCGAAGTGGGTGGTGATCAGGTGGACGAGGAGCTTCCGTGTCCTGCGCCGGATCGCGAACGCGCCCATCGCGGTCAGCGAGATCAGTCCCACGCCGTGCTCGGGGGCACAGTCGGCGAGGATCGGGCGGCCACCCACGCGGCGGGGAAGCTCGGTCAGCACGACCGCCGCGGTCCAGGAAGGGCGACGGTGTTCACGGGCGACCTCCAGGAGCCGCAGGTCACCCGCCGGGTCAAGTGGCAGCAGGCGGCGGACGACCTCCACCCGCCACGGCGCACCGGCCGAGCCGTCGCCGTCCGTGCACCGGGACAGGATCTCCGGCAGCTCGCTCGCCATCTTCCGCGCCACATCCTCCGCCTGGCCCGGTTCGGCTATCAGCCCGATCACGCGCTCGTCGGACCGGGCGCACGAGCTCGGCGGGGTGCACGCATCATCGTCGGTCATGCACCCACGTTCGCACGCCGCGGCTCCTCCCGGCCGACGCGTGGCCCGGCCCTCCGCCGCAACCGCCGCCCCCGCCTCCGCCGCCCGGGGTCGCCTCAGCGCCGACCGCCTCGCCCGCCGCCGCAGGGCGGGGCCCGACGGATCAGTCCGCCGTGGTGTCGGCCAGGATCAGATCGGTCACTGCCTTCAGGCCGCCTTCCACGAGTGCCCGGCGCTGGCGATCGGCGGGCGTCCCCTGCCGCAGCAGACGGTGTACGAGTGCGGAGAGTTCCCGGGTCTCACCTGCCGCGTCCAGCGCGGGCGTGATGTGCTCCATCAGCCGGGCGACCGCGTCACCGGCGCTGACACGCGTACCGGTGGCGGTGATCAGCTGCCCGCCCAGGCCGTACCGGGCAGCCTGCCATGTGGCCGCCTGGAGCACTTCCATGGGGCTGTGGAGCGTGGGCGTTCCCGCTTCGATCTCCTGGACGGCGGTGGTGACCAGCGCGCGCACGATGCCGGCGAACATGACCGCCTCGTCCGCCCGCAGCTGGACGTCGCAGCACCGCACTTCGACGGTCGGGTAGCGATCGGAGAGCCGGGCCTGCCAGTACAGCTGTGCCGTGTCGCGGATGATCCTGCTCCGCACCAGCGTCTCGATGCGCCTCGCTTCGTCCGCGGCGTCCGCGAAGTCGGGGGGCGGCCCGCTGACGGGCCAGCGGTCGAAGAGAACGGTGCGCCAACTGGCGAATCCCGTGTCATGCCCGTCCCAGAACGGCGAGTTCGCGGACATCGCGACGAGAACGGGGAGCCAGGGCCGCAGCCGGTTCAGGACGGCTACGCCCACTTCACGGCTCGGTACCGACGCGTGCACGTGCATGCCGTTGATCAGCTGCTCGGCCACCAACTGCGGGGCCTGTGACCGCAGGGCGCGAAAGCGTGCCAGTTCGGTCACGGGGGCGGACGAACCCCTGCGGGGCGGCGTGCCGCAGGCGGCGAGCCGGCACCCGTGGGCCTCGGCGGCGGCGTTGGCGGCGAGGCGAAGGCGCAACAGATGACCGCCGACCTCCTCCAGCCCTTCGCACACGGGCGTGGCCACCTCGATCTGCACCTGCAGGAGCTCGGGCTGCACTTCGCCCTCGCCGACGCTCACCGCCATTCCCGCGGCGGCTCTCACCTGCTCCCCCGCGGCGACCGGCAACCCGGTGACCGGGTCGAGCAGCACATACTCTTCTTCCACGCCGATGGTGACCGGTTCCATCGGGTCAGTGTCACTGGTCGCCCCACGGCATCGACGCAGGACACGAGGACACCGTGTGAGCGTCTCCTCCCCGCCCCTGCCGTATCTCAGCGGCCTCGTCGGTGGGCCCACGCCGCCGGCACCTGACCCGTCAGACCGGTGGCCCGGCTGTCGCGTCGGGTGAGCACCCCGTTCCCGGCTCCGACGGGACGGCGTTTCCCGGAGAACCGCAACACGCTGCTCGGCCGCGGCCCAGGAACGGGGTGTCCGGCAGCCGCCCCGCGACCTGCCGGACAGGTCCGCCGCCGGGCTTCCCCCGAGTGCACCGCTACAAAGCATGCGAAGCCGGGCACTGATGCGTAGACCCCCCTCTGATCAGGAGTAGTCCATGAGTGACGACAAGAATCCCCTTCAGTCGATGGTGGAGAAGGCGGCAAACGCCGTCCTCGGCAGCGACGGGCCGCAGGACGGCGTCCCGGGTGCGCCGAGCAGCGCCGCACCGTCCCTCGAGGAGCCGACGGAGCCGCGCGAGCCGCTGCCGCCCAAGCCCGACCAGACGGGGCCCGAGACGGTCAGCCCGACCGGCCAGCCCACCGGAGCGGGCCCCGGCCGCAACGCACAGAGCGGCGCCTACCTGACCACGGCACAGGGGGCACGGCTCTACGACACCGACCACTCACTCAAGGCGGGCCCGCGCGGGCCCGTCCTGCTCCAGGACCACCATCTCCGGGAGAAGATCACCCACTTCGACCACGAGCGCATCCCCGAGCGAGTGGTGCACGCGCGCGGTGCGGCCGCCCACGGCGTCTTCCGCGGGTACGGGGCCGCGGCCAAGATCTCGAAGGCCGCCTTCCTGGCCAAGGACGTGGAGACACCCGTCTTCGTAAGGTTCTCCACCGTGCTCGGTTCCCGCGGATCGGCGGACACCGTACGCGACACCCGCGGTTTCGCGACGAAGTTCTACACCGAGGAGGGCGTCTTCGACCTCGTCGGGAACAACATCCCGGTCTTCTTCATCCAGGACGCCATCAAGTTCCCCGACATCATCCACGCCGGCAAGCCGCACCCCGACCGGGAGATCCCGCAGGCCCAGAGCGCCCACGACACGTTCTGGGACTTCGTGACCCTGCACTCCGAGGCGACGCACCACACCCTGTGGAACATGTCGGACCGGGGCATCCCGCGCTCGTACCGCATGATGGAGGGCTTCGGCGTCCACACCTTCCGGCTCGTCGACACGGAGGGCGCCGCCACGCTGGTCAAGTTCCACTGGAAGCCGAAGCTCGGCATCCACTCCCAGGTGTGGGAAGAGGCCCAGATCACCAGTGGCGTGGACCCGGACTTCCACCGCAGGGACCTCGCCGACGCCATCGAGGCAGGCGCCTTCCCGCAATGGGAACTGGGCGTCCAGACCTTCCCGGACAACCCCGAGCAGATGTTCCGGGGCATCGACCTGCTGGACCCCACGAAGATCGTCCCGGAAGAGCTCGCACCGGTACAGCCGATCGGCCTGATGACCCTCAACGCCAATCCCTCGAACTTCTTCGCCGAGACCGAGCAGGTCGCCTTCCACGTCGGCAACATGGTGCCGGGCATCGACGTCACCAACGACCCGCTGCTCCAGGGCCGGCTCTTCAGCTACGTGGACACCCAGCTCACCCGCCTGGGCGGCCCGAACTTCCCGCAGCTGCCCATCAACCGGACCCACGCCCCGGTCAACGACATGCTGCGTGACGGCATGCACCAGACAGCGGTCCACCGGGGCGTGGCACCGTACCGCCCCAACTCCCTCGACGGCGGCTGCCCGTTCCAGGCGGGCGCCGACACCGGTGCGTTCGTCGAGGTGCCCACCGAGGTCGCCGCGAGCCGGAAGGTGCGCGAGGCCGCCGAGTCGTTCGACGACCACTTCAGCCAGCCCCGCCTCTTCTGGCTCAGCATGACGCCCGTGGAGCGCGACCACATCATCGCCGCGTACACCTTCGAGCTCGGCAAGTGCTACGAGCAGACGGTCAAGGAACGCGGTCTCAAGGTGCTTGCCCGGATCGACGGCGAGTTGTGCGCGCAGGTGGCGGCCGGGCTCGGCCTCCCCGCGCCCGAGGCCGACGGCGCCCTCGCCGACCCGGACCCCAGCCCCGCCCTCTCGCAGCTCGGGCAGGTCTGGCCGGTGGACGGCCGCGTCATCGGCATCGTCGCCGACAAGGACGCCGACCTCGCCGGTGTCCGCACGGTGTGCGCGGCGGTGCGGCAGGGCGGGATGGTGCCCCTGGTCATCGCCCCCGCCGGAGGCGTGCTCGACCCTGACGGCGACCCGATCACGGTGCAGCGCACCTTCGCGACGGCCCGCTCCGTCGAGTTCGACGCGGTCCTGCTCGCCGGCGCTCCCGGCTCCGGCGACGACGCCGTCGGCTCGCGTGACGCCAAGGCGGGCGGCGGACCCGGCCCGGCCGCCGATCCCCGGGTGCTGCTCCTGGTCAACGAGGCGTACCGGCACGGCAAGGCGATCGGCGCGTGGAACGACGGGGAGCAGGTCGTCACCGCGGCCGGCTGTGCTGTGAGCACCCCCGGCGTCGTCGCGGGCGGGGACGCCACTCAGGTGCTGGAGGAAATCACCACGCTGCTCGGCTCCCACCGGGTCTGGGAACGGTTCCCGACCACCGTCTGACCGCCCGCGGCCACCGTTTGACCACCTCTCCGGCCACCGTCTGACCGTCGGCGGCTCCGCCCCGCACGCCGGAGCGGAGCACGTCGGTGGGATGGTGCGCGCTCGGCCGCACACGCCGGCGTCCGTCAACTGCCGCGGGCGTGCTCCTCCTGTGCCGGGTCACGGCAGGCGGCCGAGGAGACGTTAGGAGAAGGCCGTCGCGGGTACCGATGTGCGGTCGGTGCGACGGGCGCCGTAGGTGCTGGCCGGGAGGTACGTATGGAGACTTCGGTTGACCGGATCGCGCAGCCGTGGGGCGGCCGTACTCCCTACGCCCGGGGGCAGGCGTGGCCGTCGCGGGTGGACACCCATCTGGCGACGGGTGTGGAGTCCGCTGATGTGGAGCGGTGGGTGCAGGCCGCCTCGATTCTGCATTCCGACGGTGACGCCATGGACATCGCGGTCAAGGACGGCCGGATGGTGGGGGTGCGCGGCCGGGCCGTGGACCGTGTCAACCGTGGCCGGCTGGGGCCGAAGGACGCGTTCGGCTGGCAGGCCAACGCCTCGTCGGACCGGCTGACCAAGCCGCTGATCCGTCGTGACGGGCAGCTGGTGGAAACGGACTGGGACACCGCGATGGCACTGGTGGCCGATCGTTCGCGCGAGCTGCTCCAGGAGCGCGGTCCCGGGTCGATCGGTTTCTACACCTCGGGCCAGTTGTTCCTGGAGGAGTACTACACGCTGGCGGTCGCGGCCCGGGCCGGTATCGGCACCAATCATCTGGACGGCAACACCCGTCTGTGTACGTCGACGGCGGCCGAGGCGCTCAAGGAGTCCTTCGGCTGCGACGGTCAGCCCGGTACGTACGACGACATCGACCACGCCGATGTGATCGCGCTGTTCGGTCATAATCTGGCCGAGACCCAGCCCGTGCAGTGGATGCGTATCCTCGACCGGCTGGAGGGAGGCGATCCGCCGCGTCTGGTGTGCGTGGATCCGCGGCCCACGCGGGTCGCTCGTGCGGCGGCCGTCCACCTCGCTCCACGGGCCGGGACCAACGTGGCGCTGCTCAACGCGCTCCTGCACGAGATCATCCGCACCGGCCACATCGACCACGGCTACATCGCGGCCCACGCCGTCGGCTTCGAGGAGCTGGCGAAGATGGTGGAGGACTGCACCCCCGAGTGGGCGTCGCGCATCTGCGACGTTCCCGCGGCGCGGATCGTGGAGGCCGCGGAGGTGCTCGGCACGGCGGACAGGCTGCTGTCCACCGTGCTGCAGGGTGTCTACCAGTCCCACCAGGCCACGGCCGCCGCGGTGCAGATCAACAACCTCCATCTGCTCCGCGGCATGCTGGGGCGGCCGGGTGCCGGCGTGCTGCAGATGAACGGTCAGCCCACCGCGCAGAACACCCGGGAGTGCGGCGCCAACGGCGACCTGCCGGGGTTCCGGAACTGGCAGAACGACGAGCAGGTGGCCGACCTCGCCGCGGTGTGGAACGTCGAACCCTCGACGATCCCGCACTACGCGCCGCCCACCCATGCCATGCAGATGTTCCGTTACGCGGAGCAGGGATCGATCCGGATGCTCTGGATCAGCGGCACCAATCCGGCTGTCTCCCTGCCCGAACTGTCGCGGATCCGTTCGATCCTGTCCCAGGAACGGCTGTTCGTCGTCGCCCAGGACCTGTTCCTCACGGAGACGGCACAGTTGGCGGACGTGGTCCTGCCGGCTGCGACGTGGGGTGAGAAGACCGGCACGTTCACGAACGCGGACCGCACCGTGCATCTGTCCGACAAGGCCGTCGAACCGCCGGGAGAGGCGAGGCCCGACCTCGACATCTTCCTCGACTACGCCCGGCGTATGGACTTCCGCGACAAGGACGGCGCCCCGCTGATCACCTGGCACGACCCGGAGTCCACGTTCGAGGCGTGGAAGCGTTGCAGCGCCGGCCGGCCCTGCGACTACACCGGCCTCACCTACGGCATGCTCCGGGGGGCCAGTGGCATCCAGTGGCCGTGCAACGAGCAGGCGCCGGAGGGAACCGACCGCCTGTACACCGACGGCATCGCCTGGGCGGATCCGGACGTGTGTGAAACGTATGGCAAGGACCTCGTGACCGGTGCGTCCGTCACCGCGGTCGAGTACCGCTCGCTCAACCCGGACGGCAAGGCGATGCTCAAAGCCGCCGAGTACCTCCCGCCGCACGAGGCGCCGAGCGACACGTATCCGTTCCAGCTGACGACCGGACGCACCCTCTACCACTTCCACACCCGCACCAAGACCGGCCGCGCGCCCCAGCTGAACGCCGCGGCGCCCGACGTGTGGGTGGAGATCTCCTCCTCCGACGCGGAAGCCCGGGGACTCGGCGAGGGCGATCTCGTGGAGGTCACCAGTCCGCGTGGCGCCCTGCGGGGGCGGCTGAGGATCACCGACATCCGGTCCGGCCTGTTGTTCGTCCCCTTCCACTACGGCTACTGGGACACGGCCTCCGGCTCGGGCCCGGACGGCCGGACCCCGCCGCGCGCCGCGAACGAGACGACCATCACCGACTGGGATCCGGTGTCCAAGCAGCCGCTGTTCAAGACGGCCGCTGCCGCCGTCACCCTCATCGAGAAGAGCTCGGGGCGCCCCGCTCCGGCGCCCACGACCACCGCGTCGGCGCCCTCCCGCCCGGGCGTCGTCCGGCCCACCGAGGGCGGCGCCACCGCCCAGGTCCTGGAGACGACCGGCACGCACGGGGACGAGACCGCAGGAGGCACACAGTGAACGGCATCACCCTCACCCTGCGTGCGCTGCACCACGGAGAGCGGCAACTGGCCAAGGACCTGGTCGTCGTCGCCGAACGCCACAGCACCGAGCACGAGGTCCACCACGTCGCCAAGGACCTGGTCACCTGGTCGAGCGTGGCCTGCGTCCGCCTCGCGGAGACGGCGGACCACTACGGCCTGGCTCTCGACGGCCCCGCGCACACGTCCGCATCCGGGTTCGCCCCGACGCTCCGTGAGAAGACCGCCGAATCCCTGGGTCACCGGCCGGAGCCAGGTCTCCTCCTGCTGATGGACCTACGGGACATCCACCTCGCGGCGGCGGGCAACTCCCTGTACTGGGAGATGCTCGCCCAAGCGGGACAGGCGGCGAAGGACGAGCGCCTGCTGGACCTGGCCACCGCCTGTCACCCCCAGACGCTGCGGCAGATGCGCTGGGCCAACACCATGATCAAGAACCTGTCCCCCCAGGTCCTCACGAGTCTGTGAGCAGAGCCGGACGGAGCCGTCCGCAGGGGGCCCGGCGCTCGCCGGGTCGCTGCTCCGGGCTCCGGCCGGCCGGGCGGGTCAGCGCAGTCCGGCGAAGAGGTCGTTCTCGGGCAGAGCCGCGCCGGTGGTGTCCTTGACGCGTACGAAGGTCTCCATGCCCATGAACTCGGCGAACCGCTCCTTGCCCATCTTGAGGAAGAAGATGTTCTCGCCCTGACTGGCGTGAGCGGCCAGCGAGTCGAACTTCTGACCGCTGAACGCGGTGGTGTCCACCCATGTGGTGATCTCGTCGTCCGGGAGGCCGATCTCGGCCAGCGCGGCGGCCTCCGCGGGGTCCGGCTCCGGCATGTCCTCCTGGAACTCGCGCATGGTCTCGCCGAACCGCTGCATCATCGAGCGGGGCATCGTCGTCCAGTACACCTTCGGCGTCAGGTCGGTCATCTCCAGCGCCGCCGTCGTGATGCGGTTGGCCTGGATGTGGTCGGGGTGGCCGTAGAAGCCGTTCTCGTCGTACGTGACGACCACGTCGGGCCGGTAGTGCCGCATGAGTTCCGCCAGTCGGGCGGCACCCTCCTCCACGGGGGTCTGCCAGAAGGACCCGGGGGCGTCGTTGCTCGGCCAGCCCATCATCCCGGAGTCGGCGTAGTCCAGCATCTCCAGGTCGCTGACCTTCAGGACCTCACAGCTCGCCTCAAGTTCCTGACGGCGCATCAGGGCGACGGCCGCCGCATCGTGCCCGGGGCCGCCCGGCTTGACGCCCCCCGGCCCGTCACCGCAACCGCCGTCGGTACATGTCACGAGAACGGTGCGAATACCTTCCGCCGCGTACCGCGCGAGGACCCCTCCCGTTCCGGTGGCCTCGTCATCGGGGTGGGCGTGTACTGCCATGAGCGTCAAGGGCCGGTCAGTCATGTAACAGTCCTCCTGCGGACATACGTCTTGGTCGAAGCGCGCGGCGGGCGTACCGCGATCCCGGGGCCGGAGCCACGGCGGGGCGGAGGACCCTGCGGTCTCCGTGTTCCCGGCCCGTACGGCGCCGGTCCCCGGTCGATGCAACCGCGCGGGCCGGACCGGGTGTTCCCGGCGTGACCTGTCACACACTTCCGCCGGATCTTCCCCCGCCCGCGCCCGGTTCACGAGAGGGGGCGGCCGCCATGCGCCGGCGGATCAACTCCCGTAACTCCTGGCCAGGGTGCGTACGGTCGCGGCGATGCGGTCGCGCAGTTCGGCCGGGGCCAGGACCTCGATGTCGGTGCCCATGCGCAGGAACTCCCCGTGGGCGTGGTCGATCGACTCGATGGGCACCCGGGCCTCCGCCCATCCGTCACTCACGGGTGCCACGCCGAGACGCCGCGCGCCCTCCGGGGTGAGCCGCACCAGGGCTTCCCCGGTGTGCAGCCGGGCCCGGAAGCCGGCCAGGTAGGTGTTCCAGTACCCGGCCAGGTCGAAACCGTCCGGCACGACGAACTCCTCCAGCGGCCGGAAGCCGAGGATCCGGTCGACCCGGTAGGTGCGGATCCCGGACGGCCCGCCCGCCACCACGTACCAGCGGCCCGCCTTGAGCACGAGCCCGTACGGCTCCACACGCCGCTCGATCTCCTCCGGCGCCCGCCACCTCCGATACCTCAGCAGCGCCGCCCGCCGCGCCCACACGGCGGCGGCGACCGGGGCCAGGTGGGGCGAGCGGTCCGCGTCGCCGTACCAGCCGGGGGCGTCGAGCAGGAACCGTTCCTGAATGCGCCCGGCGTGGGCGCGCAGCTCCGCCGGGAGTGCCGCCCGCAGCTTCAGCTGGGCCGCGGCGAGCGCCTCGCCGAGGCCGAGCTCGGCGGCGGTGCCGGGGAGCGCGGCAAGGAAGGCAGCCTGTGCCTCGTCCGTGGTGAGTCCGGTGAGCCTGGTCCGGTAACCGTCGACCAGTCGGTAGCCACCCGCGTGCCCAGCGGCGCCGTACAGCGGGATTCCGGCGGCCGCGAGCGCCTCGACGTCCCGGTAGACCGTGCGGACGGAGACCTCCAGCTCCTCGGCCAGTTGTTGGGCCGTCATCCGGCCGCGGTTCTGCAGCAGCAGAAGCAGAGTGACCAGTCGGCTCGCGCGCATGCCGCTCAGTATCCACTGACAGGAGGTGTCAGTGGAGTACTCATAGCCTGGGGCGCATGAGCATCGTCGAACTCCGGCAGTACACCCTGCGCCCCGGAGCCCGGGAGACGCTGATCGAGCTGTTCGAGCGCGCGTTCGTGACCGGGCAGCAGTCGGCGGGCATCGGCGTCGGAGGCCGGTTCCGCGACCTGGACGACCCGGACCGCTTCGTCTGGCTGCGCACGTTCCCCGACATGCGGCACCGCCGGCACGCGCTGGAGGCCTTCTACACCGGCCCGGTCTGGCGGAAGCACCGCGCCGAGGCCAACGCCACCATGACCGACAGCGACGACGTCCTGCTGCTGCGCGGCCCAGGCTTCACAACGGAGCCCGGCGCCCGTGAGGTGGCCGCGACCGTCTGCCATCCGTCGGACGCGGCTTCCTTCGACGCGTACGCCGCCCGGCATCTGAGCCCGGGCCACGCACTGCACCGCACCGAGCACGCCGAGAACGACTATCCCCTCCTTCCCGTCCGCTCCGGGGAGGATGTGCGGGTCTGGTTCGGCCCGGCGGAGCCACCACCGTGGCCGGTCCGGCGGCTGCGGCTGGAACCGGTGACGGGTGGGCCGGCCCCGCGCTCCGGCCGGAGCGCCAGGACTTGAGGAGTGTCTTGTCGGCGCGGCGTCCGTACCTGCCCTTCAGGTGAAAAACCACAGGCGCCGCCCGTGCGCGCAGGGGATCATCGGGCATGCACCCCGATATCTGGCACGTCACCGACGAGGTCGACCGTTTCCTCGCCCGCGCGGGCGACTTCCTGCACTCACGCCCCGCACTGCACACCCTCCCCCTGACGGTGACCGAGGCGCTGCGTACGCGCGGACCGCACGCGTACGGCCCCGAGGCCCCCGTCTTCGGCATCCTCGAGAGAGCGGGCGAGGTCCGTGCGACCTACTTCCGCACCCCGCCGCGCCCCCTGAACCTCACTCCTCTCACGCCTGACGAGTCCGACGGGCTCGCCGCTCATCTGGCCGCCCTCGGCCATCGCCTCCCGGCCGTCAGCGCGGACCGCGAGACCGCCGCCTCCTTCGCCGAGGCCTGGCAACGGCACACCGGCGCGACCGCGGACCTCCATGAGCGCCAGCGGTTGTACCGCCTCGGCACACTCACCGCGCCGCAACCGCGCCCCGAGGGCCGGAGCCGGATCGCGGGGGCGCGGGACCGCGAGCAACTCATCCGCTGGCACGACGATTTCGTCGCCTCCATCGGTTCCGGCCATGGGTCCGACGCCGGCTCCTGGGCCGACGCACGCATCGCCGGGGGGCGCATCACCTTGTGGGTGACTCCGGACGGCACCCCGGTCTCCATGGCGGGCGTGTCCCCGGTGGTCGCCGGGCAGGCCAGGGTGGCCCCCGTCTACACCCCCGCGCACCTGCGCGGCCGTGGCTACGCGGGCGCGGCGACGGTCGAGGCCGGCCGGGCCGCGGTGGCGGCGGGTGCGGCGGAGGTGCTGCTGTTCACCGACCTGGCCAACCCCACGAGCAACGGCCTGTACCAGCGGATCGGATACCGCCCGGTGGCGGACTTCGCGGTGTACGACTTCCCGTCCGCGCCGGCTCCATCCTGAACGCTGTCCCGCCTGTCGAAGAACTGATCGATTACGTATCTGCGCGACACTCGCTCCTGCGCACATTATGTACCGAATTGCACTATATTTTCGCTCGATGGAGGTACGGGGCACTGGCGTTCACCCCACCGAACCCGTCAACGAGCCAGTGGCACCCGCAGGTCGTCCGACGCATCCCGGCGCACAGACGAGGGAAGTCATGAGCCAAGCAGAGACCAGCACGGCGGCCCCGGCCCCCGCCGACCGGCCGGCGGCGAAGCTGACCCTGGTGACGCTGACCGCGATGGTGGTCGGTTCGATGGTCGGGGCCGGGGTCTTCTCGCTGCCGCGCCGCTTCGCGCAGGAGACCGGGGTGGCCGGGGCGCTGATCGCGTGGGCGATCGCGGGGACGGGCATGCTGATGCTCGCCTTCGTCTTCCAGACGCTGGCCGTGCGGCGGCCCGACCTGGACGCCGGTGTGTACGCGTACGCCAAGGCCGGATTCGGCGAGTACCTCGGGTTCTTCTCGGCGTTCGGCTACTGGGCGAGTGCCTGCGTCGGCAACGTCACGTACTGGGTGCTGATCATGTCGACGATCGGCGCGATCTGGCCCGCGCTCGGTGACGGCGACACCTTCCTCGCCGTCGTCCTCTCCTCGGTCGGGCTGTGGGCGTTCTTCCTGCTGATCCGACGCGGCGTCAAGGAGGCGGCGGCGATCAACAGGATCGTGACCGTGGCGAAGGTCGTGCCGATCCTGGTGTTCGTCGTCCTCGCGCTGTTCTACCTCGACACGGACGTCTTCGTGGACAACTGGGGCGGGGCAGACTACGCGGGCTCGCTGTTCAACCAGGTCCGCGGGACGATGCTGGCCACGGTCTTCGTCTTCCTCGGGGTCGAGGGCGCCAGCGTCTACTCCCGGCACGCCAAGCGACGCGAGGACGTCGGCCGGGC
Organism: Streptomyces sp. NPDC005775; assembly: GCF_042871565.1. Classification (NCBI taxonomy): domain Bacteria; kingdom Bacillati; phylum Actinomycetota; class Actinomycetes; order Kitasatosporales; family Streptomycetaceae; genus Streptomyces; species Streptomyces sp. NPDC005775. The sequence continues at coordinate 303,714 of NZ_JBIAIU010000002.1, forward strand.
CACGGTCCTCGGGTTCCTCAGTGTGTTCGCGGTCTTCGCCTCCGTCACCATCGTGTCCTACGGCATCATGCCGATGGCCGAGATCGCCGAGCTGCGCCAGCCGTCCATGGCGGGCGTGCTGGAGCACGCCGTCGGCACCTGGGGCAAGGTCTTCGTCAGCGTCGGTCTGATCGTGTCGGTGCTCGGCGCCTATCTCGCCTGGACGCTGATGGCCGCGGAGGTGCTCTTCGTCGCCGCCAAGGACAAGGACATGCCCCGGTTCCTGGGCCGCGCCACCTCCGAGGACGTGCCGGTCCCCGCACTGCTCATGACCACCGCGCTGAGCCAGGTCGTGCTGGTCGTCACGATGTTCTCCGACGACGCGTTCAACTTCGCGCTCGACCTGACCAGCTCGCTGAGCCTGATCCCGTTCCTGCTCGCCGCCGGGTTCGCCGTGAAGATCTGCTTCGGCCCGGGCCGTGCGGCGAGCTCCGGGCACAGCAGCCGCCCGGAACTCGTGACCGCCGTCGTCGCCACGCTGTACACGGCGTTCCTGCTGTACGCCGCCGGGCTGAAGTTCGTCCTCGTCTCCTTCATCCTCTACGCGCCCGCGACGTTCCTGTTCGTCAAGGCCAGGCGCGAGCAGAACCGGCGTCCGTTCTCCCCCCGCGAGGCCCTCATCTGCGCCGTCTCGGTCGCCGGTGCCGTGCTGGGCGTGATCGCCCTGGCGGTGGGCTGGATCGAGCTGTGACCCGTACCCGACCCGTGCCGTACCCGATCGAAAGGCGCACTGCGATGAGTCCCGACACCCCTGCCGGACCGGCCCTCGGCGTTCACTCCGAGGTCGGCAGGCTCCGCAAGGTCCTGGTGTGCGCGCCCGGCCTCGCCCATCGCCGGCTCACCCCGACCAACTCCGGCCACCTGCTCTTCGACGACGTCATGTGGGTGGAGAACGCCCAGCGCGATCACGCGGACTTCGTCCAGCAGTTGACCGCCCGCGGGGTCGACGTCGTCGAGCTGCACGATCTGCTCGCCCGGACCATGGACATCCCCGCGGCCAGGAGCTGGCTCCTGGACCGCAAGATCGTCGCCAACGAGGTCGGCCTCGGGCTCGTCGACGACACACGGGCGTTCCTGGACGCCCTCGACTCCCGGCAGCTCGCCGAGTACCTGATCGGCGGCCTGTCGACCACCGACCTGCCGGCCGGCTTCCGCTCCGGTTACGTGGCGCTGGCGCGCGAGGCGACCGGGGCACGGGAGTACCTGATGCCCCCGCTCCCCAACACCCTGTACACCCGCGACACCACCTGCTGGCTCTACGGCGGTGTGACGCTCAACCCGTTGTACTGGCCCGCCCGGCACGGGGAGACCCTGCTGATGAAGGCGGTCTACACCTTCCACCCCGACTTCAAGGACAGCACGGTGTGGTGGGGCGACCCCGAACAGGACTGGGGACAGGCCACGTTCGAGGGCGGCGACATCATGCCCGTCGGCAACGGGGTCGTCCTCATGGGCATGAGCGAACGCACTTCCCGCCAGGCCATCACCCAGGTCGCCGCCTCCCTGTTCAGGAACGGCGCGGCCGAGCAGGTCATCGTCGCGGGGATGCCCAGGCTCCGCTCCGCGATGCACCTCGACACGGTGTTCACCTTCGCCGACCGCGACCTCGTCACCCTCTATCCCAAGATCATGGACGCCGTGCACACCTTCTCCCTGCGCCCGGGCGACAAGGGCTCGGGCGTGGAGATCACCGATGAGGGGCCGACGCCGTTCGTCGACGTCGTGGCCAAGGGCCTCGGGCTGCCCCGCCTGCGGGTCGTCGAGACGGGCGGCGACGTGTACGCCTCCGAGCGGCAGCAGTGGGACAGCGGCAACAACGCCGTCGCCCTGCGGCCCGGCGTCGTCTTCACCTACGACCGCAACACCCAGACCAACGCGCTGCTGCGCGAGGCGGGGGTCGAGGTCATCACGATCGTCGGCGCCGAGCTCGGGCGCGGACGCGGTGGCGGCCACTGCATGACCTGCCCGCTGATCCGCGAGCCGGTCGACTTCTGATCGCACCACACCCGACGGCCCACCACGTCGGCCCGCCGCGAGGGGCCCGCCGGCCCGGCGGTCAGGGGGTCGCGGCGGAGACGACGTACACGACCGGCGCCATGGGGTCCGTCATGTCGACGGTGATGTCCTGGGTGGGACGCGGGTCCTCGTTGGTGTGCGTGGTGCCCGCCCACGCGACGCCCTCGCCGAAGTACCAGCCCGCGATGTCCGTGTCGCGCTCGCCGACGGTGACCTTGCCGGTCTCCAGGGCGGCGCGGCCGGTGCCCACCTGGGTCAGGAACCGGTCGAGGCCGTTGGACGACGTGCGGAACTGCACGTACATCCGGCTCGCCTTCCAGTTGTTGGTCTCGTAGTACTGGACCTCCTTGGCGTCCCCGGGGATCGGCACCTCGAAGATCCGGCGGAGCATCCGTGACGGCCAGCCCTCGCGCAGGCCCTGCGCCGCCGCCTCGGCCGCCTTGTCCTGCCCCGAGCGGCGGCTCTGCCCTGCGGAGATCAGCAGATAGCCGGCCGGGACGCCGATGAGCAGCACGATGATGGTCGCCGTGATCAGGCGCCGGCGGATCGTCCGGCGCCGCTCCTCGGGCGTCGGCCCCTCGCCGGGCGGCGGGGACTGGCGCGGCACGACGGGGTGCTCGGCTGCGGTCATGGGTGTGGGGATCCCTAGGAAGTGCGGGTGTTGCGCGTGTTACGGATGGTGCTGGCGGCCTGATCGTAGATCTGGGCGTACCGCTCGTACCGCTCGACGCGTCGGCGGTTGGTCCGCCGGAAGCGGCGGGCCACCAGCCTGGCGAGGTCGGCCGCGCCGACCATACCCGCCTCGGGGCCGAGCTGCGCCTTCGCGATCCGGGCCTCGGGGCGGTAGCCGCGGCCGGTGAGGTGCCGTTTGAAGGCGTCCCTGGCCGGTCCGATCAGCAGGTCGTCGGCGGCGCTGACCCCGCCTCCGATGACGAAGCAGGAGGGGTCGAGCGCGGCGGCGAGATTCGCGATGCCGACGCCGAGCCACTGGCCGATGTCCTGGAGAAGTTCGATGCACATCGCATCGCCCTCGCGGGCCAGTTCGGTGATGAGCGGTCCGGTGATGTCGGGGATGTTGCCCTTGACCCGCTCGATGAGCCCGTGGGCCACCGGGGAGTCGGCGGCGGCCAGTTCCCTGGCCTCCCGGACGAGGGCGTTCCCGGAGCTGTACTGCTCCCAGCAGCCGCGGTTGCCGCAGGGGCAGCGGTGGCCTCCGGGCACGACCTGCATGTGGCCGAACTCACCGGCGACGCCGTACTTGCCGCGCTTGACCTGACCGTCCTCCAGGATCGCGCCGCCGATGCCGGTGCCGAGGGTGATCATGACGAGGTGGTCCTCGCCGCGGCCGGCGCCGAAGCGCCATTCGGCCCAGGCGGCCGTGTTGGCGTCGTTGTCGACCATGACGGGGACGACGAGCCGGGAGGCGATGGCGTCGCGCAGGGGTTCGTCACGCCAGGCCAGGTGCGGGGCGAACAGGACCTTGGAGCGGTCCGCGTCGACCCAGCCGGCCGCGCCGATGCCCACCGCGTGGACGTCGTGGCGGTCCGAGAGGTCCAGCACCAGCTCGACGATGGTGTCTTCGACGACCTTGGGGCTCTTGGACTTGTCGGGCGTCTCGGTGCGCAGGGTCTCCAGGATGTTGCCGTCGGCGTCGACGACGCCGGCCATCACCTTCGTCCCCCCGATGTCGATGCCGACCGTGGGCACCCGCGGCGCGGTGAGGTGCGAGCGCCGCTCCCTGGTGCCGACGGTCCGCAGGACGGTGGCGCGGGCGGAGCCGCGGTGGGTGAAGTCGCGGTACGTGCTCATCGTCCCTGCGGGGTCTGGGGGGCCGGTCGGTCGTGCTTCCGGCGGCGGACGGTGCCCGCCGGAGTCGATTCTGCCATTGCCGGCCCGGGTCCGTACGGCGACCGGCCTGCGACCGGGCGCCCGGCCTGCCCGGGGGCCGGGCGACTCGGGCGCCCGGGAGCGACCGGGGACGCGGTCACGCGGAGGTGCCGCCCTCGGCCGGGCGGCCGCCCAGCGGGCCGGGACCGGGGGCCCGCTCCAGCTCGTGGCTGAGCTCCTCCAGCTCGCTGCCGCCCGCCATCTGGCGGGTCAGCTCGTCCAGCGTGACGTCGTCCTTCGTGTGGCTGCCCGCCATGGCTCCCCGCTTGAGCAGCACGAAGCGGTCACCGACGAGGTAGGCGTGGTGCGGGTTGTGCGTGATGAGGACCACGCCGAGTCCCGCGTCCCGGGCGGCGGCGACGTACTTGAGCACCACCCCGGACTGCTTGACGCCGAGCGCGGCGGTCGGCTCGTCCAGGACGAGGACCTTGGCACCGAAGTGGACGGCCCGCGCGATGGCGACGCACTGGCGCTCGCCGCCGGAGAGGGTGCCGATGGGCTGGTCGACGTCGCGCAGGTCGATGCCCATCCGCAGCAGCGCGGAGCGGGTCGTCTCCCGCATCAGCCGGACGTCGAGGCGCTTGAAGGGGCCGGTCCAGGTCGTCGGCTCGGAGCCGAGGAAGAAGTTGCGCCAGACCGGCATCAGGGGGACGACGGCGAGGTCCTGGTAGACCGTGGCGATGCCCCGGTCCAGGGCGTCGCGCGGATTGGCGAGCCGGGTCTCCTCGCCGTCGATGAGGAAGGTTCCCTCGTCGTGCCGGTGCAGCCCTGCGATGATCTTGATCAGGGTGGACTTGCCGGCGCCGTTGTCCCCGAGGACGCAGGAGATCTCGCCGGCGTGGACCTCCAGCGAGACGTCCTGGAGGGCCTTGATGTTGCCGTAGTACTTGCTGACGTGGTCGAGCTCGACCAGCGGCCGCCGGTCGGTGTCCGCCGGCCCGTCCGATGCCTTGGGGGCCGTCATTTCGTCGCCTCCGCGCGCTTGCGTACCCATGCGTTGAGCAGGGTGGCCAGGAGCAGCATGGCTCCGAGGAAGAACTTGAACCAGTCCGGGTTCCACTCCGCGTACACGATGCCCTTGCTGGTCATGCCGAAGATGAAGGCACCGACCGCCGAGCCGATCGCGGAGCCGTATCCGCCGGTGATCAGACAGCCGCCGATGACGGCCGCGATGATGTAGATCAGCTCGTTGCCGACCCCCTCGCCGGACTGCACCACGTCGTAGCTGAACAGCAGGTGCTGGCCGGAGACCCAGGCCGCGAAGGCCACCCCGAGGTAGAGACCGATCTTGGTCCGGATCACCGGGACGCCGACCGCGCGGGCCGCGTCGGCCTCGCCGCCGACGGCGAAGATCCAGTTGCCGAAGCGGGTGCGGATCAGGATCCAGGTGGCAATGGCGACGAGGACGGCCCACCACAGGATGGTCACCTTCAGCTCGACGCCGCCGACCGTCCAGTGCGAGGCGAAGACCTTGCGGGCGGAGTCGAAGCCCTCCATGTTGCCGATGGTCTTCGTCGAGACGGTCCCGCTGATCAGCTTGGTGAATCCCAGGTTCAGACCGGTCAGCATCAGGAACGTACCGAGCGTGATGATGAAGCTCGGCAGTTTCGTGCGGGTCAGCATGAAGCCGTTGAACGCGCCGATGGCGAGCGTGACCAGCAGCGAGACGAAGACGCCCACCCAGACGTTGGCCGTCATCTGGTAGCTGAACATCGACGAGATCAGCGCGGAACTGGTGACCATCACACCGGCGGAGAGGTCGAACTCGCCGCCGATCATCAGCAGCGCCACCGGCGCCGCCATGATGCCGATGGTGGAGGCCGCGTACAGCACCGTGCCGAAGCTGGTGGCGCGCAGGAAGCTGTCGGCGACGATCGCGAAGAAGAGGAAGACGGCCAGCGCGCCGACGACCGAGCCGAGCTCCGGGCGGCCGAGCAGCTTGCGCAGCGGTGAGGTGCGCAGCAGTCGCTCGTCCACCGCGGCGGAGGAGGTACCGGGCCCCGCGGTCATCGGGTTCCCCGGGTCGCGTACTCGGCGAGCTGTGCGGCGTCGTCGGAGGTGATGACCTGCGGACCGGTCAGGACCGGACGGCCGCCGCCGAGGACGTTGCGGTTGTAGCGGTAGAGCCAGAGCAGGTCGATGGCCTCGTACCCCTGGAGGTAGGGCTGCTGGTCGACGGCGAAGCCGAGGGTCTTGGCCTGGAGGTCGGCCGCCACCTTGGCGTTCAGGTCGAACGTGTCGATCTCGGCCTCGCTGCCGGCGGTCTTCTTCGCCTTGACGGCGGCGTCCGCGAAGGGGGCGCCGAGGGTGACGACCGCGTCGATGTCCTTGTCGGCCTGGAGCTTCGCCTCGATGGAGGCCTGGACGTCGGGCATGTTGGTGCCCTCGACGTACAGGTTCTGCATCTGGCCGTCGAAGGTCTTCTTCGCGCCGGCGCAGCGCTGCTCATGGCCGACGTTGCCCTGCTCGTGGAGGATGCACAGGGCCTTCTTGCGGCCCCGCGCGTTGAGCTCGTCGCCGACGGCCTCGCCCGCGATCGACTCGTCCTGGCCGATGTGGGTGAGCGCGCCGTAGCTCTTGGACTCGGCGGAGCCCGAGTTCACCGTGATCACCGGGATGCCGGCCTTGACGGCCTTGGCGACGACGGCCTTCATGGCGTCGGGTTTGGCGAGCGTGACGATCAGGCCGTCGACCTTCTTGTCGATGGCGGCCTGCACGAGCTGGGCCTGCTGCTGCCCCTCGTCGTTGTGCGAGTACAGGAAGTTGATGTTGTCCTTCTCGGACGCCATCTTGGCGCCCTTCTGGACGATGTCCCAGAAGGTGTCGCCGTCGCCCGAGTGGGTGACCATGGCGAACGTCCAGCGGGGCGTGTTCACCGCGGACCGGCCCTCGGATGCGGCCTCGGCCGCACGCTCCTCCGCCCGCTTGCCGCCGGTGCTGCTGCATCCCATGAGGGAGGCCCCGAGCACCGCCGCAAGCACGGCGCCCATCGCACGTACCCCTGTCCGAACCCTTGCCACGACGCCGTGCCCTTCTTGTGCTGCTCGCTGTGCTGCTGGTGGAGCCGGGGCCATGCGTCCCGGCCCGGCTGGGCAAGTATCCCCGAGCCCGGGTCACGGTCGCCCGGCAGGGGCGCGGCACGTGCGTCGGACAGGGACGTGTACGGCGCCGGGGCGGCCGGGTGCGGCCGCCGTCACCGTACGAGTAGCCGAGAAGCCTGTGACACCGTACGAGAGTCGGGGCCCCGTGTCACCGTACGAGGAGCTGGAAATCGAAGGCGTAGCGCGAGGCGCGGTAGAGGTGGGAGGCGAATTCGACCGCCCGGCCGGTGTCGTCGAAGGTGGTGCGCTCCATCGTGAGCAGGGCGGCTCCCCCGCTCTCGCCGAGCGGGCCGGCCTCCTCGGCGGTGGCGAGACGGGCACCCACGGTCTGGCGGGCGCTGTGCAGGGTGATGCCCGCGCCGCGCATCATCCGGTAGAGGCCGGTGGCGGCCGGCCGGTCGCCGGAGAGGTCGAGGAGGCCGGCGGGCAGGTGGTTGCGCAGGAGGGCCAGGGGCTCACCGTCCGCCTCGCGCAGCCGCTCGATGTACTGCACCTCGGCGCCCTCCGCGACGCCCAGCGCCGCGGCGACGGCGGCGGTCGCGGGCCGGGGGGCGTTGGCCAGGACGGTGGTCGAGGGGCGGCGGCCGGCGGCCTCCAGGTCGTCGTACAGGCTGCTGAGTTCGAGCGGGCGTCTGACCTTGCTGTGCAGCACCTGGGTGCCGACGCCGCGGCGGCGGACCAGCAGACCCTTGTCGACGAGCGACTGGATGGCCTGGCGGACGGTGGGGCGGGACAGCCCGAGCCGGGCCGCGAGCTCGATCTCGTTGCCGAGGAGACCACCGGCGGCGAGCCGGCCGTCCTCGATCGCCGCCTCCAGCTGCTGCGCGAGCTGGTAGTAGAGCGGGACGGGGCTGGAGCGGTCCACGCTCAGGTCGAGGGCCGTGGCGTCGGCGGTGGATTTCGGCACGTCGGGAGCGTAACCCGCATGTCCCTAACTCCGGTAGTCCGGTCGTCCTGTTGTCCGGACAGCGGAGTCCCGCAGCCGAGGATCCTCGCGCGGGGTGGCGCGTGGAGTGCGGCCCGGGGCAGCGCGCCGAGCACAGCCCTGCGGTCAACCTGCCGAAATGGACCGCCCTTTGTCAGGACATTCGATTGACATCGTCACGTGTGGACGGCACGTTGGAACCATGCGCATCGGACTCCTCGGCACCGGCCGGATCGGCTCCTTCCACGCGGGCGTCCTCGCCCGGCACCCCGCGGTGGAGGCGTTGGTGGTGGCGGACATCGACCCGGCCCGCGCGGCCGCCGTCGCCGGCCGGACCGGGGCACATGCCGTGACCACGGCGACGGAGCTGTTCGACGCCGGTGTGGACGCCGTGGTGATCGCCTCCGCCACCTCCGCCCACGCCGAGCTGATCGGCCGGGCCGCCCGCGCGTGCCTGCCTGCCTTCTGCGAGAAGCCCGTCGCCCTGGATCTGGCGGGCACCCTCAGGGCGCTGCGCGAGGCGGAGCGTGCGCACAGCGTCCTCCAGCTCGGCTTCATGCGCCGGTTCGACGCCGGATACGCGGCGGCACGCGCAGCGGTGCGTGAGGGGGCGCTCGGCCGGCTGCACACCGTCCGCACGGTGACCTCCGATCCCGCGCCGCCGCCCGCCGCGTATCTGCCGCTCTCCGGCGGGCTGTTCCGGGACTGCTTGATCCATGACTTCGACATGGTGCGCTGGGTGACGGGCCGTGAGGTGGTGCGGGTCTACGCCGCCGGGTCCGACGCCGGGCCCGCGATGTTCCGCACGGCCGGGGACGTCGACACGGCGGCTGCCCTGCTGACGCTCGACGACGGCACCCTGGTCACCGCGACGTCGACCCGCTGCAACGGCGCGGGATACGACGTACGGATGGAGCTCGCGGGTGAGCGCGACCAGATCGCGGTCGGCGTCGACGACCGCACCCCGCTCACCTCCGCCGAGCCGAACGCCCCCGGCGCCCCGGCCGACCCCTGGCCCGGCTTCCTGGAGCGCTTCGCTCCCGCGTACGAGGCCGAACTGGACGCCTTCCTCCGCCTGGTGCGCGGCGAGGCGGCCAATCCGTGCGACGGCCGGGAGGCGCTGAGCGCCCTGCGGGTCGCGGAGGCGTGCGAGGTGTCGCGGCGGGAGCGGCGCCCGGTGGAGCTCACGGAGATCCCGTCCGCCTGACCCCGGGCGCGCTCCGCCTTCGGCTCACCACCTGACGGGCAGCCCCTCCGGCCCCCGTATGAGCATCCCCGTACGCCAGGTCAGCTCGGCCGGGTCCCCGTCCAGCGCCAGCTCCGGACAGCGCTCCAGCAACGACCTCACGGCCACCGCCGCCTCGATACGCGCCAGCGGCGCACCCAGGCAGTAGTGGATGCCGTGGCCGAAGGCCAGGTGCCCGCGGGCGTCCCGGGTGATGTCGAAGCGGTCCGCGTCCGGGTAGCGGTCCGGGTCGCGGTTGGCGTCGGACATCGCGACCAGGACGAGCTCGCCGCCGCCCGGGATCACCGTGCCGCCGATGTCGACGGCTTCGGTGGTGAAGCGGTACGTGGGCGTCTCGACCGGGCCCGCGTAGCGGAGCATCTCCTCCACGGCGTTGTCGATGAGACCGAAGTCCGCCCGCAGCGCGGCCAGTTGCTCCGGATGTGTGAGCAGGGCCAGCACCCCGCCGGAGATCAGGTTGACCGTGGTCTCGTGGCCCGCGACCAGCAGCAGCCAGGCCATGCCCATCAGTTCAGCGGCCGAGAGGCGGTCGCCCTCCTCGTCGGCCGTGTGGATGAGCGCGCTCATCAGGTCGTCGCCGGGCTGCTTCCGCTTGTCGTCGAGCAGTCCGGCGAGGTAGCCGGACATCTCGGCGGTCGCGGTACGCCGTGCTTCACCGTCGATGGAGGACACCACGGTGTTGGACCACTCGCGAAAGGCCCGGCGGTCCAGGAACGGCACTCCGAGCAGTTCGCAGATGACGGACATGGGCAACGGGAAGGAGAGGGACTCGACGAGATCGGTCGCGCGCTCCGGCCGCGCCAGCATGGAGTCGAGCAGTTCGTCCGTCATCTGCTGGACGCGTGGCACGAGTTGCTGCATCCGGCGGGCGGTGAACTCCCGGGTCACGAGTTTACGCAACCGGGTGTGCGCCGGTGCGTCCGAGCTGAGCATGGAGGTCCCTGCGGAGACCTTGCTGACGCCGAGGGCGGGCGAGGCGTTGCTCCACTGCTTGGAGAACCGCTGATCCGCGAGTGCGGCCCTGCCCTCCTCGTAGCCGACGACGAGCCAGGCGACGGTGCCCTCCGGGATGCGGACCCGGTGCACGGGGCCTCGGGCCCGTAAGTCCGCGTACACGGGGAACGGGTCGCGGGTGAACCGCTCGCCGAGCGCCCCCAGGTCGACTATGGCTTCGGTGGTCACAGGGGACTCCTTCAGGTGGCACTCAGCACGGTGCCCTGCGCGACGGCACAGAGCGCTTCGACACCGTCCTCCCCCACGACGAACAGATCACACCGCGCCACCGCCTGCCGACGGCCGGTGTGGACGACCTCCGCCCGCGCGACGAGCGTGGTGCCGGTGGCGGGGCGGAGGTACTGGATGGAGAAGCCGCCGGTCAGCACGGCCGGGCCGAGCGTCGTGCCGGCGGCGAAGGTGAGGGCGTTGTCGGCGGCGTAGGCGAGCACGCCGCCGTGCAGGAATCCGTTCTGCTGCCGCAGTTCCTCACGGCCGGCGATCTCCAGCGTGGCCGCCCCGTCACCGAAGGCGGTGATCCGCGCGCCGACGAGGGCGCTGAACGGCTGGCTGTCGAGCACCTTCTGTGCCATCTGCAGGTCGAGTCCGGTCATGAGCGGGTCCCTTCGGTGTCACCAGCGCACGGGGAGCCTGCGCACCCCGCGGATCAGCATGCCGGGCAGCCAGTCCGGCTCCCCGGCATCCGGGTCGAACATGAGTCCGGGGCAGCGTTCCAGCAGTGTACGGATCGCGATGCGGCCCTCCATCCGGGCCAGCGGCGCGCCCAGGCAGAAGTGGATCCCGTGGCCGAAGGCCAGGTGTCCCTGCGCCTCTCGGCGGATGTCGAAGCGGTCGGGGCCCGGATGGCGTCCGGGGTCGCGGTCGGCGCCGGCCAGGGAGACCAGGACCGGGGCACCGGCGGGGATGGTCCGCGAGCCGATCGTGACGCTCTCCCGGGCGAACCGGAAGGTGGCGTTCTCCACCGGCCCGTCGTAACGGAGCATCTCCTCCACCGCACCGTCCAGCAGCCCGAAGTCGCCGCGCAGGGCCGCGAGCTGTTCGGGGTGGGCGAGCAGGGCCCGTACGCCGTTGGAAATCAGGTTGACCGTGGTCTCGTGGCCCGCGACCAGCAGCAGGAAGGCCATGCCGACCAGTTCGTCGGGCGACAGGGTGTCATCGTCGTCGTACCGTGCGGCGATCAGCGCGCTCAGCAGGTCGTCGCCGGGCGAACAGCGTTTGTCCTCGATCAGTTCGGCGAGGTAGGCGCCCATCGCGCGGACGGCGTCGCCCTCCTCCTGCGCACCGGCCGGGGAGACCACGGCGTTGGACATCACGCGGAAGGCGGCCCGGTCCATGTCGGGTACGCCGATGAGTTCGCAGATGACGGTCATCGGCAGCGGAAAGGCGAGCGCGTCGAGGAGGTCAGCCCGCCCGGCGGGCAGCATCGTGTCGAGCAGTCCGTCGGTGATCTGCTGCACACGGGGGCGCAGCGCCTCGACCCGGCGCGGGGTGAACTCCCGGGAGACGAGCTTGCGCAGGCGGGTGTGGTCCGGCGCGTCCATCTCCAGCATGTTGGCGTTGATGGGGTCGCCCGCGCCCGTCCGGCCGGGAAGCGTCCGCCAGTCCTTGCCGAATCTCTGGTCGGCGAGGACGGCCCGCCCCTCGTCGTAACCGACGACGAGCCAGACCCGGTCGAACTCGTCGGTGCGGACGGTGTGCACCGGACCTTCGGCGCGCAGCTTGGCGTAGTACGGGTACGGATGCGCGGTGAAATCGGCTGCTCCGCGCAGATCCGCGTCGACATCGGACATGGGCCCACCCTCCCTGTCGGATCGGTCCCGTCAGCCTAAGCCGACCGGCGCGGCGGGGACGACGGATTCAGGACAGGCCGGGGTCGGCGTCGTCGTCGAGGAGACCCGCGTCATGGACCAGCAGCGCGATCTGCACCCGGTTGTTGAAGTCCAACTTGGCGAGAATGCGGGACACCTGGGTCTTCACCGTGGCCACGCTCAGATAGAGGGAAGCGGCGATCTCCGCGTTGGACCGGCCCTGCCCGACAGCGACCGCCACCTCGCGCTCCCGCTCGGCCAGCGACGCGATGCGCTGCCGCGCCCGTTCGCCCCGGCCGGCCCGCCCCTCCTGCCCGGAGCCCGCCGCGCGGGCCATCAGCTGCCGGGTGACGGCGGGCGAGAGGACGGGGTCACCGGCCGCCACGCGCCGCACGGAGTCGACGATCCGGGCGGGCGGGGTGTCCTTGAGGACGAAGCCGGCGGCCCCGGCGCGGATGGCGCGCAGCACCTGCTCGTCGGCGTGGAACGTCGTCAGGACGACGACCTCGGGCGCGTCGGGGCGGCCGCGCAGCACCTCGGTCGCGGTCAGCCCGTCCATGACCGGCATCCGGATGTCCATCAGGACCACGTCCGGGCGGAGCCGGTCGACGAGTTCGGCCGCCTCGCTGCCGTCGGCCCCCTCCCCCACGATCTCGATGTCGTCCGCGCCGCCGAGCATGAGGGCGAGCCCCGCCCGGACGAGCGGGTCGTCGTCGACGACGATCAGCCGGACGGGCCGGGAGGCGGGGGGCACGGGAGTCGGGTCGGTCATGAGGACCACGGTAGCCAGGCCCGGACCCCGAACCCGCCGTCAGGTTCAGGTCCGTGGTCGAGGCGGCCCCCGGCGAGGGTGGCCCGCTCGGTCAGGCCGATGAGGCCCTGGCCGGACCCCGGTACGTGCTCGAAGGGTTCGGTGGGGGCCGGGTTGCGCACCTCGACGGTGATTCCCCGGCCCGGGCCGCCGGAGACCGTGACGGTGGCCTCGGTGCCGGGCGCGTGCTTGCGGGCGTTGGTCAGACCCTCCTGGGCGATGCGGTAGACGGTGCGGCCGGTGGCGGCGGGGGCGGCGGCCGGGTCGGCGATGCGGTTGTCGAGGGTGACCGCCATGCCGGCCAGGCGGGATTCGGCGACGAGTGCGTCGAGCGTGGCGAGGGTGGGCTGCGGCCGGTCGCCGTCGCCGTCACGGGGGCTGCGCAGGACCCCGATGATCTCGCGGAGGTCCTGGAGCGCCTCGTGCGCGCTGTCCCGGATGACCCCGGCGGCGCGGGCGACTTCGGCCGGGGGCGCGTCGGGGCGGAATTCGAGGGCGCCGGCGTGGACGCTGAGCAGGGTCAGCCGGTGGGCGAGGACGTCGTGCATCTCGCGGGCGATGTCCTCGCGGGCCAGCCGCTGCGCCCGCTCGGCACGGAGCCCGGCCTCGGTCTCGGCCCGCCGGGCGCGCTCGCGCAGGGTGACGACGAGCTGGCGCCGGGACCGTACGACCATGCCCCAGCTGAGCGCGAGCAGGGCCATCAGCAGCCCGATGACGGTGGACTCCATGAACGAGGAGGCCGGGTCGGGGCGCAGGTAGGGCTGTACGGGGGTGAGGAGCAGGGCTGCGGCGCCGACGAGGACCACGGGGCGGAACGGCCGGTGGACCGCCACGCTGAACAGCGCCACCAGCTGGGCGCCCGCCGCGACGGGCTCCACGATGGTCAGGAGCGTCAGGACCACGGCGAGGCCGACCGGCCACCGCCGCCGGACCCACAGCGCGCAGCAGGCCGCCGCGCCGACGATCGAGTCGACGAAGACGAAGGCGTCGGGGGTGGTCGGATCGGCGTCGATCGCGTCGATGACCGCCAAGCCGATGCCCGCCGCGCAGAGGAACGCCGTGATGTCGACGGCCCAGTCCCGCACGGTGCGGCGCGTCCGGCCGCCCCGGTCGCCCGGCAGCTCGGGATCGGCCATCGCCGAGGGCAGCAGCCAGGGGTATTCGGTACGCGTCATGTCGCCCAAGCTACGCAGCCGGGACGGGGCTCGGGGCCGTCCCCGGCGCCGGAGCGACCGAAGTCGCGGAAGTGGAGACTTTCGGACCCGGCGCGCAGACCACCGGCCGACGCGGCACCCGTGGACGGTCCGCCAGGCTCGCCGCCATGAAGAGATTCTGCGAGACGGTCGGCTTCCTGGTCTTCGTCCAGGGCGCCGCCGGGCTGCTCCACGAATGGCTCGACCGGTTCCGCTTCTTCAGCGTGGTGGGACGGCTGCCGTTCGTCGGCGATCACACGTTGTTCGCCTGCATCGTGCTGGTGGTGACGGGGGTCGCCGTCATGATCGCAGCGGACTCGATCAAGGAGTGACGGGGTCCGCGCTGCGTCGCCCCCAGGCCGTACCGGCCAGCACCAGTACGGCGCCCGCGACCCCGAGGACTCCCAGGCGTTCGCCGCCGATCGCGATCCCGACGGCGGCGGCCCAGAGCGGTTCCGTACCGAGCAGCAGGCTGACCCGGGACGGCGAGGTGCGGCGTACGGACCACATCTGCACGAAGAACGCGAAGAGCGTGCAGAACACCGACAGGAACAGCAGCCCGCCCCATTCCCGCACGCCGAACCCGGCGGCGACCGACCACGGTGACTCCCCGGTGCCGGGGGCTGCGGCCAGCAGGGCGAAGACGGCGACGGCACTGCCGAGCTGGACGGTCGTGAGCGACAACGAATCCGCCGACTGAACGGCCTTGATGCGCGCCATGAGCAGGACGTGCAGGGTGCGGGCGAGTGCGGCGACCAGCATCAGCAGATCGCCCGCCGAGGGGCTGGTGAATCCGCCGCCCTGGGTCAGGAGCACCACTCCGGCGACGGAGAGTCCGGCGGCCGAGACGAAGGCCCCGGTCGGCCTGGTGCGGGTCACGGCGGCCTCGGCGAGCGGGGTGAAGATCATGGTGAGGCTGATGATGAGCCCGGCGTTGGTGGCCGAGGTGTGCACGATGCCGTACGTCTCCACCAGGAAGATCCCGCTGAGTACGAGGCCCAGCATTCCCGCGCCCCGCCACTGGGCCGCGCTCAGCGCCCGCAGCCGGGACCAGCCGGCGATCACCAGAACGGGCAGCACGACGGCGAACCGCAGCACGAGGACGGCGATGACGGTCTGCGACGTGGTGATGCCCTTGGCGGCCAGATAGCTGGAGCCCCACACCACGGCGACGAGCAGTACGGGCAGATCGGTCAGCCACGCACGGCGCGACGGGGCGAGGAGGGGCACGGCGACAGAGGACACCCGGAACTCCTGGTTCTCCACGGTGATGGTGTGGAGACCTCACTGGCTCGCACGCGGATCGGTCACGCTACCGGTCGCCCTCCTGCCCTGGCGAGCCCGTGGGCCTGCGCGACCACCCCGCGACCGGCCTTCGGAATTTGATAGCACGACCGTTCGCACAGTTGTATCGTCGCCTGTATCCGGCGCGGACGGCTGTGCCGAACCATCGAAGGGGCACGCGTGTCACACACCCTCTGGAGCACGGCATGGCAGGACGGCTCGGCCGCCGCGTCGCCGGCCCTCGCCACCGACGTGGTCGTCTCCGTCACCGAATTCGTCACTCACCGCCCCTGGACCACCCTCTCCGTCGGGGCGGCCGGCATGCGGCTGCGCCGCACCTGGCCGCGGACGCCCGGCGCGGTCGGCATGTGGCTGTGGGCGGATATCGGCCCCCGGATGAACCGCTCGGGGTCGATCACGGTCTGGACCGCCCGCGAGCACCTGATGGGCTTCGTCGCGCGCCCCGACCACCGGCGCGTCGTGCAGACGTACCGGGACCGGGGCACCTTGCGCTCGGCCACCTGGAACACCCCGTTCACCAGCCGCACCGCGCTGCGCGAGTCCGCCTGGCGCCTGCTCTCCGGCGCCGCCCCGTGGCCCGCCTCCGCGGCCTGAGCCCGCCCGGCTCCCCCTCCCCGTCCAGGCACACCTCGCGAAAGGGAAACCGGACCATGGACCTCGTCCAGCTCGACCGGATCGCAGTACTGGAATCCGTCCGCCTCGTGGAGCACGCGGGCCCCGGCGACTGGGACCGGCCCACCCCGTGCGACCGCTGGACCCTGCGGCTCCTCGTGGAGCACATGGGCGCCCAGCACATCGGATTCGCCGCCGCCGCACGGGGCGAGGGGGCCGACCCGGCCGCCTGGGAACCCCGGCCGGCCGGCGACGATCCGGTCACCTGGTACCGCGGGACGGCACACGCCCTCGTGGACGGCTTCGCGCGACCGGGCGTACTGAATGGGCGGTTCACGCTCCCGGAGATCGACGCGGAGACCACGTTCGCCGCGACCACCGCGATCGGGTTCCACTTCATCGACTACGTCGTGCACTCCTGGGACGTGGCGGCCACGCTCGGCGTGCGCACCGCCCTCCCGCCGGCCGTCGTCGACGCCGCCCTGCCCCTCGCCCGGCGCGTGCCGGGCGGGGCGCGGCGCGAACAGCCGGGGGCGGCCTTCCGCCCGGCGCGGGATCGCGGCGAGGGCGCCGGAGCCGACGGATCCGGCACCCTGGGGCTCATCCTGACCACGCTCGGCCGCTCTCCTAAGTGGGCTCCACCGCTGGGCGGTTGGCCCGGTTCAGCATGACGGAGCCGCACCGGCGTCGGCGTCCATTTCCCGCCGGTATCCGGCGCGCCGAACGACTTTGCTTGTTCCTGTCAGCACGACCGGCAAGGAACAGGAACCCCTCATGAACAGCAGCATCAGCACGAACCGCACCGCGCTCGTCACCGGCGGCAGCCGGGGCATCGGTGCCGCGACCGCCCTGCGGCTCGCCCGGGACGGCGCCGACGTGGCGCTGACCTACGTGCGGGACGAGGAGGCCGCCCAGGAGGTCGTACGGAAGATCGAGGCGGGCGGCCGCCGCGCCATCGCCCTGCGGGCGGACTCGGCCGACCCGGAGGCCGTCCCCGCGGCGGTGCACCGGGCGGCGGAGACGTTCGGCCGGCTCGACATCCTGGTCAACAACGCGGGCATCGGCGTCCTCGGCCCGATCGACTCCCTCACCGACGCCGATGTCGACCAGGTACTCGCCGTCAACGTCCGGGCGGTCTTCCTGGCCTGCCGGGCGGCGGCCGGCGTCCTGGAGCAGGGGGGCCGGATCATCTCCGTCGGCACGGCCCTGAGCCGGTACGCGGGTGGTCCCGGCGGCACGCTGTACGCGATGAGCAAGTCGGCCCTGTCCGGGCTGACCAAGCCGCTCGCCCGCGAACTCGGCCCGCGCGGCATCACGGTCAATCTGGTCCAGGCCGGCGCGGTCGACACCGACATGAACCCGGCCGACGGCCCGTTCGCCGCCGGGCAGCGCGCCGCCAACGCGCTGGACCGGTTCGGGACGACGGGTGAAGTGGCCGCGCTGATCGCCTACTTGGCGAGTGACGAGGCGGCGTACATCACCGGTGCGGAAATGGTCGTGGACGGTGGCCACGCGGCCTGAGCGTGGCAGGGTGGCGGGACGGCGATCCCGCCCCGCCGACGACCCCGCCCCGAGGAGGCCCTCATGTCCGCGCCGGGTGAAGAGGACGACCGACCGCTGTACGAGCAGTTCGGATTCCGTATCGCCCGGCGCGGATACGACCGCGACCAGGTCGAGGCCTACATCACCCGGCTCCGCGGCGGCGCCCCGCCCGCCGGGCCCGTGGGGTTCGACCTGGTCCGGCGCGGCTACGAGCGGGGCCGGGTGGACGAGGTCATCGCACGGCTGCACCACGAGGCGGGCTCTCCCGGGCAGGCCTGAGGGCTGTCCCGTAATCCCTGGCGGGCGCACGACGACAGCTACGGCACCTCTCCCCCGTAGCCTCAACGGCACGGGGGCACCCCCTCCGTTGTCGGAACGCCCGAATACATCCAGTATGCGGACGCCCCTCCGCCTTGCGACGCACCGCATCCGACGCCGCGCGCTGATCCACCAGGGATTACGGGACAGCCCCTAGGCTGGCCGGGCAGCGATCCGTACGGAAGGGACGACCATGCCCGCGACCCCGGCCCACCCCCTCAACGACGGCCGCACACTGCCCGCGGTCGGACTCGGCACCTGGCCACTGGACGACGACGCGGCCGAAGAAGCGGTGGCCGGGGCGCTGGGCCTCGGCTACCGGCTCGTCGACACCGCCCTGAACTACGGCAACGAGACCGGTACGGGGCGCGGCATCGCCCGCAGCGGCGTCCCGCGCGAGGACGTCTTCGTCACCACCAAGGTGCCGGGCAGGCACCACGGTTACGAGAAGACCCTCGCCTCGTTCGAGGAGTCACGCCGCAACCTCGGTCTGGCCTACGTGGACCTCTATCTCATCCACTGGCCGCTGCCCCGCGTCGATCTGTACGTGGACACGTGGCGGGCGCTGATCCGGCTGCGCGCGGACGGGCTCGTGCGGTCCATCGGAGTCTCCAACTTCACCGCCGGCCACCTGGCGCGCCTGGAGGAGGAGACGGGGGTGCTGCCCGCCGTCAACCAGATCGAGATGCACCCGCGGCTGCCGCAGGAGGAGCTGCGGGCCGTGCACGACGCCAAGGGCATCGTCACGGAGAGCTGGAGCCCACTGGGGCGCGGCCGTGATCTGCTGGCCGACCCGGAGCTCGTCTCTGTCGCCGGGGCGCACGGGGTGACACCGGGGCAGGCCGTGCTGCGCTGGCACACCCAGTTGGGCGCCGTGCCGATCCCGAAGTCGGCCGACCCGGGACGGCAGCGCGAGAACCTCGATCTGTTCGGCTTCGAGCTCACGCCGGACGAGCTGGCCCGCATCTCGGCCGGTCCGCACGAGCGCTTCGGCGGGGACCCCGAGGTGCACGAGGAGTTCTGAGCGGGGACGCCGGGCCGGACCGCGCCCCCTACGACCTCGGCTGCACCTCGGCCATGCGGGACCAGCCCTCGCCCGGGACCTCGACGTTGATGATCTCGGGCACCTCCGCCACCAGGCCGGCCATCGTGTCCATCGCCGCCGCGAAGTGCGCCGACCGCACGTGCGCCGCGCCGGCCTCGGGGGACGCGAACGCCTCCAGCAGGACGAACTGGTCCGGGTTCTCGACGCTGTAGGACCAGTCGAAGAACACGTTGCCGGGCTCCTGCCGGGTGGCGAGGGTGAACTCCTGGACGGCCGGCAGCCAGTTGTCGCGCTCGGCGGTGCGCACGGTGAACTTGACGGCGATGAAGATCATGGCGACTCCTGTGGGGGTGTGCGGGCACCCGGGCAGGGCACCGCATCCCTACGCTATCGCCCGAATACGGACAGGCTGCGGCAGGGGCGGTGCGGCCGCCCCCGGGACTCAGCCGCCCAGCTCTGCGTGGCGGGCCGCCAGCCGTGCCGCACCCTGTGCGGTCAGCGAGCCGAAGAGCCGCAGCCGCGAGATGCCGCCGTCCGGGTAGATGTCCATGCGGACCTCAGCGGCCCGTACGGCCTCCGGCAGGACGAAGCGGTGGTTGGTGTCGGGTTGCAGCCGGGTCCTGGGCAGCACCTCGGTCCAGTCGCCGCTGCCCGTGTCGCGGGCCGAAAGGCAGGCCCAGCCCGCCGAGTTGCCCTTCAGGTACGCGGTGTCGATCTCGACGGCACGGATCTCCGCCTCCTCGACGAGGTGGTAGTGGATCCAGTCGTTGCCCCGGTCGCGCCGGCGGCGGGTCTCCCAGCCGTCGTCCATCTTGTGGGAGCGGCCGGGCTGGATGGTGTTCGTCGCCGGGGAGTAGAAGCGGTCGGAGGCGTCCTCGACCCGGCCGCCGTTCTCCAGGGCGAGAAGGTCGAAGGTGCCGAGCGCCGTCAGCCAGGCGGGGTCGGGGGCCACTTCGCCGTACACCCGGAGCCGGGCTATGCCGCCGTCGGGATGCTGGTTGACCCGCAGGTGGGTGAAGCGCCTCACCGCGTCGACGGCGAAACCGTTGGCCGCGTGGCCGCCGACCGCCGTACGGGGGACGAGCGTCGTCCACTTCACGTCGGGCGCGCAGAGGTCCTCGGGGGAGGGTGAGCCGGGCAGGGAGACGGCTTCGACGGAGACCGCCTGCGGGTAGTTGCCGCGGAAGTGGGCGGTGTCGACGACGATGCCGCGTACGACACCGGGTGCGCCGAGCCGGACGAGCGCCCAGTCGTGGTCATCGGCCGTGGGGTGGGGCTGTGCGGCGCTCACGCCGCGGCGGCGGCGGGTCTCCCAGCCGTCCATGATCTTGCCCTTGTGCCCGAAGTGCTCGGGGTCGAAGTGCGCGGGCTCCGGCTTCAGCAGGTTCTCGCGCTCGGCGAAGAACTCGTCGTTGGCGGCGATCACACCGGCGCCGAGCCGCCGGTCGGCGAGGTCGACGAGGTGGGTGAAGGAGAAGTCTGCGGTGCGGTAGTCGGCGTACGGGTCGCCGCCGCCGTACGGGTTCGCGTCGCCGGTGAAGTGCGTGGTCGCCGTCATCGTCAGTTGTTCCTTGTCTGGAGGCGGCCGGTGGGGGGCTCGGCGAGGGTGCCTTCGGAGGCGATCCGTACACCGCGCAGCCACGTCGACCGCACGACGCCGTGCAGGGTCCGGCCGGCGTACGCGGTGACCTGGTTGCGGTGGAAGAGCTCTGCCGGGTCGACGGTGAAGGTGGCGTCGGGCGCCAGGACCGCGAAGTCGGCGTCGCGGCCGGGTG
Source organism: Streptomyces sp. NPDC005775 (assembly GCF_042871565.1). Classification (NCBI taxonomy): domain Bacteria; kingdom Bacillati; phylum Actinomycetota; class Actinomycetes; order Kitasatosporales; family Streptomycetaceae; genus Streptomyces; species Streptomyces sp. NPDC005775. The sequence continues at coordinate 324,351 of NZ_JBIAIU010000002.1, forward strand.
TGATCGCGCCCTTGTGGTGCAGCCCGGCCAGCTCTGCGGGGGCGGCCGACATCCAGCGGACGACGTCGTCGAGCGAGTGGCCGCGCCTGCGGGCCTCGGTCCAGATCGCGGGCAGTCCGAGCTGGAGGGAGGAGATGCCGCCCCAGGCGGAGGCGAAGTCCGGCGTCTTGAGGTCGGTGGTGCAGGGCGAGTGGTCGGAGACGATGCAGTCGATGGTGCCGTCGGCGAGCCCCTGCCACAGGGTGTCCTGGTTGGCGGCCTCGCGGATGGGCGGGCAGCACTTGAACTCGGTGGCCCCGTCGGGGACTTCCTCGGCGGTGAGGGTGAGGAAGTGCGGGCAGGACTCGACGGTGACGCGGACGCCCTCGCGCTTGGCTGCGGCGATCAGCGGCAGTGCGTCGCTGGAGGAGAGGTGCAGGACGTGAATCCGCGCGTCCAGCCGCTTCGCGTGGGCGATGAGCCCTTCGATGGCGGTGTTCTCGGCGTCACGGGGCCGGGACGCGAGGAAGTCGGCGTAGGCGGGGCCGCCGCGCTGCGGCGCGGTCGCCAGGTGGTGCGGGTCCTCCGCGTGCACGATCAGGAGGCCGCCGAAGCCCGCGATCTCCGCCATCGACCGGGCCAGCTGCTCCTGGTCCAGTTCGGGGAACTCCTCCACGCCGGACGGCGAGAGGAAGCACTTGAAGCCGAACACCCCGGCCTCGTACAGCGGGCGCAGATCCTTGACGTTCGAAGGGATCGCACCGCCCCAGAAGCCGGTGTCGACGTGCACCTTGGGCTCGGCCACCCGCTGCTTGACGCGCAGGTGTTCGACGGTGGTGGTCGGCGGGAGCGAGTTGAGCGGCATGTCGAGCAGCGTGGTGATCCCGCCGGCCGCGGCGGCTCGGGTAGCGGTGTAGAACCCTTCCCACTCGGTGCGGCCGGGGTCGTTCACATGGACGTGCGTGTCCACGAGACCGGGCAGCAGGACGTCGTCGCCGAAGTCCTCGACCCGGGCACCCGGCGGCGTCTCGGCGTCGTGGGGCAGGACGGCGTCGATCGTCCCGCCGGCGACGTGGACCGCGGCGGGCCGTGTGCCCCCGGGGGTGACGACGCGCGTCGAGCGCAGTACCAGCTTCACGTCCGTACCGGACACCCGTGCTCCTCACTTCATGAATTCAACGAACTGTTGAAGGAGTCTTCACTCGGGAATGCGACCCGTCAAGACCCCATCCTCCGCTCGGGACGCCCAGCCGACCACACGCAGCTTCGACTAGAGGTTTCCACAAAGTAAAAGACCAATTTCGGACTGCGGAATGTAGAATGGGCCAGACCAGGCGCCGCACGGACCGTCGAACCGACCCGGACACCCGGACAAACGAGCCCTGACCGGCCAGAACGGGGCCCTTGGACAGTGGGCCGATCGGGAAGTGCCCGGTAGGCTGCTGCCTTGCTCTTCCGCTTCGAAAGGACCGTTGACGTGCCGCCGTCCCACGCCAGCACTTCCGACTCCAAGCCCGCCGGCTCCAGCGGCGGTGTGCAGTCGCTCGAGCGCGCCTTCGATCTGCTGGAGCGGATGGCCGATGCCGGGGGCGAGGTCGGCCTGAGCGAGCTCTCCGCGAGCAGCGGTCTGCCGCTGCCCACCATTCACCGGCTGATGCGCACGCTCGTGGTCTGCGGTTACGTACGCCAGCAGCCCAACCGGCGCTACGCCCTGGGCCCACGCCTGATCCGGCTCGGCGAGTCCGCCGCGCGACTGCTCGGCACCTGGGCCCGCCCGTATCTGGCCCGGCTCGTCGAGGAGACGGGCGAGACGGCCAACATGGCGCTGCTCGACGGGGACGAGATCGTGTACGTGGCGCAGGTGCCGTCCAAGCACTCGATGCGCATGTTCACCGAGGTGGGCCGCCGGGTGCTGCCGCACTCCACCGGCGTCGGCAAGGCGCTGCTGGCGCACACCTCGCCGGACGAGGTGCGGGCCCTGCTCGCGCGGACCGGGATGCCGGCCGCCACCGAGAAGACGATCACCACACCCGACGGATTCCTGGACGCCCTGGAACAGGTCCGCAGGGTCGGGTACGCGGTGGACGACAACGAGCAGGAGATAGGGGTCCGCTGCCTCGCGGTCCCGGTTCCCGACTCTCCCACCTCCGCGGCGATTTCGATCTCCGGTCCGGCGGGCCGCGTGACCGAGGCAGCCACCGAGCGCATCGTGCCGATCCTCCAGCAGGCCGCCAAGGAACTGTCCGAGGCGCTGGCCAGCAGCGGGTCGGCGAGCTGAGACGGGCTATCACCCGGGTGCGTGGACAGACCCCGTACTCGGATGCCGTACCCGCCGGCCGGCAAGCGGGACACCCTTCTAACGGAGCGCCGGCGGGAATCCCTGGGGGGCGGCGATCGAGGTGACGGCGTTCGTGGTTCTGTCCATCTGTACGTAGCTCGCCTCGTGTTCGACCCCTTCAGGTACGAGGTGCTCGAGGTCGGCCGAGTTGGTCGACATTCTGCCGTAGGTGCTGACCGTGAAGGTGACTCCGTACCAGGTCGGCGAGCTCGGATTGGCCTGCGCATGGTTCGTGCACATGAGCAGCATCCTCTTCAGCGGCTCTTCGAACTGGCGGTTGAAGTTGTCGTTCGTGCTGTCGGTCATGGGCGTGAGGTTCTCCGACACTCCATGGCCGCCCAAGTTGTCGTTCCACAGGTGCCCCTTGACCCAGCCGCCGCTGTCCCGCGCGTTCAGCTCATTGACAAGCGTGCACTCGGCGGCACCGGGACGTGAACCCCCGTACGAGTTCGCGGGTGCGTTGACACTCGGCCCCAACGTGACCGTGACGCTGGTCCCGCCCACCCGCTGGAGGGGGCCGCCGTTGCCCTGCGGACCGAAGGCGGGGCCGCTCCAGACCGGCGGGTGCCGGTCCCAGGCCGGGAGCGGCAGACTCCCCGTGGCCCCTCGCGTACTGACACGCTGGAGAGGCACGTCCGTGTCCGTGTTCGCCCGGCTTCGGCGCTCTTCCACCGGCAACCCGGTCCGGGAGGACAGGTTCATCGCGCGGGTGGCACTCGCCTCGGCCTCTCGCTCGAAACGGTCGCCGGGGTCGGAGACCTTGAGGCCGTTTCCGTTGTCGGTGCCGGCGACGGGACCTCGGCGCTGTTGGATGACGTGGGTGAGTTCGTGGGCGAGGGTGTGTCTGTCGCCGCCGCCTTGACCTATGACGATGTGGTCGCCGCTGGTGTAGGCGCGGGCGCCGACCGCCGCGGCGGACGCCCGGGCGGTCGTGTCGTCGTGGATCCGGACGCCGGAGAAGTCCGCGCCGAGCCGGTTCTCCATGTCGGTGCGTGTGGCGTCGTCCAGGGACCGCCCTGGCGCCCGCAGGACGTCGCGGACGGCGGAACGCTGCACCGCGGCTGTCACCTCTTCGTTCTGCTGGTCGGCACAGCCCGCGGTGTGCTGCTCCTGGGCCGAGGGGTGCCCGGCTCGGCGGAGCATCTGGACCACGGCGGCGTTACCGACGGTGGCGTGCATGCCCAGCAGACCGCGCCTCGGCGAGGGCGACGGTGTGCGGGCCGCGGCACGGCCGGTACCGGCTCTGGTGTCCAGGGCGTTCTCGTGATCACGCAAGGGGGACTCGCCTCCGGAGGTTCGTCGAATCCTCCTGCATACGCCGTAAGGAACCACTGGTGCCAGGCCCGGGTGGGCAGTATCGGCTGTCCGCCGGGGCAGCGCCGGCCGTCCTGCCGGCCGGGCATGAGGCTCGGGCCGGCCTCGCCCTCGAAGCCGCTCGAGTGGATCCGGCACGGCCCGGCGCGGCGTTCCGGCCCCCTTCCGTCGTACCCGCCCCCCCGGCACGTCCGCTCAGACCGGTGCCGGGACGGTCAGCCTGCCGTCCCGCATCGTGACGGTCCGGTCCACCCGGTCCAGATGGTTCCGGTCGTGGGTGACCAGGACGGTCGCCGTGGACCGCTGCCGGGTCAGCGAGACGAGGAGGTCGAGCACCGCCGCTCCCCGTTCGTGGTCCAGGGCGCTGGTCGGTTCGTCGACGAGCAGGACCGCCGGGTCGTTCATCAGGGCCCGCGCGATGTTGATCCGCTGGCGCTGCCCGCCCGAGAGCTGGTGGGGCCGGCGATCGGCCTTGTCGGCGAGACCGACCGCGTCGAGGAGCTCCAGCGCCCGGGGCCGGGCGGTGCGCGCCGCACGGCCCGACAGGTGCGTCATCACCTGGAGCTGTTCGGCGGCGGTCAGCGACGGCAGCAGGTTGGGCTGCTGGAAGACGATGCCGATCCGTTCGCGGCGCAGCGCCGCCTTGTCCGCCCGGCCGAGCCCGGCCGTGTCCGTACCGGCGATGACGACGGCGCCCTCGTCGGGTGTGACCAGGGTGGCCGCCACGGCGAGCAGACTCGACTTGCCGGAGCCGGAGGGGCCTACGACGGCGGTGAGGGTGCCCGCCGGCACATCGAGCGCGACCCGGTCCAGGGCGGTGAGCCGGCTGTCGCCGTCGGGGTAGGTGAGCGTGATGTCGGTGAGGGTGAGGGTCATCGGGCACTTCCCAGTGCGGTGAGTGGGTCGACGGCGGTGATCCGCCGGATGGACAGGGCCGCGCCGACCGCGCCGAGGGCGATCATGACGGCGGCCGGGACGAGGACGGTCGACGCCTCCAGGACGAAGGGCACGGCCCCGCCGCTGACCAGCGCACCGATGCCGGAGGCGAGCGCGGTGCCCGCTCCCGTACCGATGGCGAGCATCACCACGGCCTGTCCGAGTGCGTCCCGCAGCAGGTACGGCGTGGAGGCACCCAGTGCCTTGAGGACGGCGACGTCGCCGCTGCGCTGGATCGTCCAGACGGTGAAGAAGGCGCCGATCACCAGGGCGGAGATGGCGAAGAGGAAGCCGCGCATCAGCTGGAGGGAGCCGTTCTCGGCCTGGTAGGAGCCGATGGCGGTGAGGGAGCCGTCGATCGTGAGCGTGCTGGTGCCCACCGCGCGGTCGCCGGCCGCCAGATCGGCGCCGTCGGTGGTGGTCAGGGCGACCACGGTGGCGGTTTCCGCACCGCCCCCGTCGGCCCCGAAGCGCTGCCAGTCGGCGAGCGCGGTCCACACGACCGGCGTATGGCTGTACGAGGCGTCGCCGGCGACCGCCGCGACGGTGACCTCGTCGCCGCCGAGCCGCAGCCGGTCACCGGCGCCGGCCGCCAGGTCCTCGGCGGCCTGCTCGGAGAGCACGACCTCGCCCGGGCCGACCGGGGCCCCCGACGGCGCCAGGCCGCTGCCCGGCTCGACGCCGAACGCCGAGACGGCCGCCGTCCGCTCCCCCGCCACCGCGGCGGCGTTCAGCGTGCGGATGCCGAGCGGCTGCGCCGCGGTGACCCCGGGCCGCTTCGCCCAGCTCTGCCAGGCGGTCTCCCGGACGGTGGAACTGGTGAAGGACACCGACTGACCGTCGGGCGGGGCGGCGAACGCGATGTGGTCGGCGTTCAGCCCCGTGACGGCCGAGGCGTTCTCCCGGGCCAGTCCGGCCGTGAGGCCGGACAGCAAGCCCACGAGCAGCGTGATCAGCACCACGACCGTGCCCATGAGCGCGAACCGGCCCTTGGCGAACCGAAGATCTCTCCATGCGACGAACATGACTCCAGCCTCGGTTTTCCCCGCCGCCGAAACATCGCCCGCGGGCCGGTCCCGACATCAACCTTTCGATTGACCGGCCCCGCGCACCCCGCGTCTACGCTGGACGAATCATGGAAACGCGTGTCCATCCTCCGGTCGCCGCCGCGCTGCGGCTGTGTCTGCACGCCCTGCTGCTGGGGCTGCTGGCGCTCGCCGCCGTCCAGGCCGTGAATGACGCGGCCCCGCACGCCGGGGCCGTCGTCGCGGTCGCGGGAGTGCTGGCGGCGGTGTACGCGGCGGGGGCACTGGCCCCGTCGGTCCAGCCCCGCACGCGGGCGGGGGCGGTCTGGCTCGCGGTGCTGTGGGTGCTCTGGCTGGTGCTGCTCGTCCTGTCTCCGGACGCGCTGTGGCTGGCGTTCCCGCTCTACTTCCTCCAGCTGCACCTGCTGCCCATCCGCTGGAGCCTGCCCGCCGTGGTCATGACGGCGGCGGCCGCCATCATCAGTTTCCTGCTGCACGGCGAGACGGTCACCCCCGGCACGTTCATCGGCCCGCTGCTCGGGGCAGCGGTCGCGGTCGCCACGGTCCTCGGGTACGACGCGCTGTTCCGCGAGAGCGAGCGGCGCCGCGAGCTCATCGAGGAGCTCGTCTCGACGCGCGCGGAGCTGGCCGAGGCGGAGCGCACCGCCGGGACCCTCGCCGAACGGGAGCGGCTGGCCCGCGAGATCCACGACACCCTCGCGCAGGGCCTCTCCAGCATCCAGTTGCTGCTGCGCGCCGCCGAGCGCACCCTTCCCTCGGACGCCCCCGCCGCCGGCCATGTCCGCCGGGCCCGCGAGGCCGCCCAGGACAATCTCGCCGAGGCCCGTCGCTTCGTACGCGCCCTGACGCCGCCCGATCTGGAGAACGGCTCCCTGGCCGCCGCCCTGGAGCGGCTCTCGGCCCGCACCACGACGCCCGGCCTCACCGTGCAGTTCGCCGTGAGCGGTACCCCGGTGGAACTGCCCACCCCCTACGAGGTGGCGCTGCTGCGTACCGCTCAGTCCGCGCTGGCCAACACCCTGCAGCACGCGGACGCGCGGCGGGCGGAGATCACCCTCAGCTTCATGGACACCTCGGTGGCACTGGACGTGGTCGACGACGGCCACGGCTTCACGGACGACTCCGCCGCGAGCACGGGCACCGGGACCGGCGGCTTCGGCCTGCCGGCCATGCGGTCCCGGGCCCGTTCGCTGGGCGGCACCCTGAGCGTCGAATCGGCGCCCGGTCAGGGCACGGCCGTTGCCCTGACCCTGCCGCTGCCGCTCCCCGACCGCCGGACCGGACAGGACGCCGCATGACCGACACCACGCCGATCCGGCTGCTGCTCGCCGACGACCACCCGGTGGTACGGGCGGGCCTGCGGGCCGTCCTCGACACCGAGCCGGACTTCCGCGTCGTCGCCGAGGCCGACACCGCGGAACGGGCGGTGGCCCTCGCCGCGACGGGTGAGTTCGACGTCGTCCTGATGGACCTGCAGTTCGGTGCGGGACTGCACGGCTCGGAGGCGACCGCCGCGATCACGGCGGCGCCGGACGGGCCCCGCGTGCTGATCCTGACGACGTACGACAGCGACGCCGACATCCTGGCGGCGGTGGAGGCGGGCGCGGCCGGCTACCTGCTCAAGGACGCCCCGCCGGAGGAGCTGGCCGCCGCGGTCCGTACGGCCGCGGCCGGCCGCTCCGCCCTGGCGCCCGCCGTCGCGCACCGGCTGATGGACCGGATGCGGATGCCGGCCCAGGCCCTCACCAAGCGCGAGCTGGAGGTCCTGCGACTGGTCGGCGAGGGCCTGTCGAACCTCCAGATCAGCAAGAAGCTCTTCCTCAGCCAGGCGACGGTGAAGTCCCACCTCGTGCACATCTACGCCAAGCTGGGCGTGGACTCACGCACGGCGGCCGTGGCGGCGGCGACGGCCCGCCGACTCATCCGACGTTGAAAGACGTCCCCCGCTTCAGCGCCGGGGCGGCTCGCCGAACAGATCCACCGCGATCCGTACGTCCCTGAGTGCCGACGCCAGCGCGCTGACCGAACCGACCGCCCCCGCGATCAGCAGCAGCGACCGGCGGAGCCGGGGGATCTCGGGCGCGCCACCGGCCGCCATCGCGTCCAGTGCGGCGAGCTCGTCCTCGGCGATCGCGCGGTCCGGGAACTCCGCGGGATGTCCGGCCAGCTCACGGCGGAGCCGGGAGACGGCCGTACGCAGCTCCGTCACTCTCGGGTCCTCACCACTGCTGGTCACCCGCGCCTGCCCCACGCTCTTCAACAAAGCTCTCCCCCTCGCACATCTTTGTGCTGGTGTTCCGACCGAGCCCCGTACCGTGGTCAAGTGTCCGGGGATGCGGGCAAGTTAACGCCATGACAGGTGCCCGGCGCCACTCCACCGACGGAACACGGAGTGTCCCGCGCATGGACGCGGCCCGGCGGACCGGTCGGGTGCGTGCGGGAACGGGCCGCCCGGTGTATCCAGGCGGAATGACAAGCACACCGCGCACCCCCTCCCCTCCCTCCCCGTCCGCCTCCCCCGTCATCGCCGGCCTCCTCCTCGCGGCGGGCGGCGGGCGCAGGCTGGGCGGGCGTCCGAAGGCCCTGCTGGAACACCGCGGCCGCCTGCTGGCCGACCATGCGGTGGGCACCCTTCGGGAGGGCGGCTGCGGCCCGCTCCATGTGGTGCTCGGCGCGGCGGCCGACGAGGTGCGGGCACGCGCCGAGTTGTCGGGGTGCACGGTGAGCGTCAACCCGGAGTGGACCGAGGGAATGGGTTCCTCGCTGCGGTCGGGGCTCGCCGCTCTCGCGGCCGGTGGCACGGACGTGGACGCGGTGGTCGTACTCCTGGTCGACCAGCCCGGCATCGGCGCCGAGGCCGTGGCCCGGGTGCGGGCGGCGTACCGCTCGCGCACGAGCCTGGCGGCGGCCTCGTACGGCGGGGAGCGCGGTCACCCCGTGCTGTTCGGGGCCGATCTGTGGACGGACATCGCGGCCGGGGCGGTGGGCGATCAGGGGGCCCGGGCGTATCTGCGGGCACACCGCGATGCGATCACGCTCGTCGAGTGTTCGGATGTGGCCCAGGCGTACGACATCGACACGGCGGAGGACCTGACGCACCTCGAGTAAGCGCACTGGCACGCTGCGCCAGCAGGGCCCCGCTTCTGTCGACCCGGAGAATCTCGACATCAACAAACCATTGAACTTCCACCATGAGGAAACTACTATCCACTGGTCAGAAGCCCTCTGCACCTCGGACGGCGACCACGGCCGTATCCCGGAGCCCTGGCACGCCGTGCCATTTCAGGCGACCCGGCGGCCGTGAGACGTCGCCCGCACCGCCCGCTGAAGGAGTGACAGCTCATGTCCGCACCAGCGCCGTCCTCGCTGGCCATCGTCGACGCCGAACCCCTGCCCCGGCAGGACGAGGTCCTCACCCCCGCGGCCCTCGCGTTCGTGGCCGAGCTGCACCGCCGGTTCACGCCCCGGCGCGACGAGCTGCTCGCCCGGCGCGGCGAGCGCCGTACCGAGATCGCCCGCACCTCCACGCTGGACTTCCTGCCGGAGACCGCGGCCATCCGTGCGGACGACTCCTGGAAGGTCGCCCCGGCCCCCGCGGCCCTGAACGACCGCCGGGTGGAGATCACCGGTCCCACCGACCGCAAGATGACCATCAACGCCCTGAACTCGGGTGCGAAGGTCTGGCTCGCCGACTTCGAGGACGCCTCCGCCCCGACGTGGGAGAACGTGGTCCTCGGCCAGCTCAACCTGATGGACGCGTACGACCGCGCCATCGACTTCACCGACCCGAAGTCCGGCAAGTCGTACGCCCTGAAGCCGGCCGCCGAGCTCGCGACCGTCGTCACCCGCCCCCGCGGCTGGCACCTGGACGAGCGCCACCTCCAGCTCGACGGCACTCCGGTGCCCGGCGCGCTGGTCGACTTCGGCCTCTACTTCTTCCACAACGCGCAGCGCCTGATCGACCTCGGCAAGGGCCCCTACTTCTACCTCCCCAAGACGGAGTCGTACCTGGAGGCGCGCCTCTGGAACGACATCTTCGTCTTCGCCCAGGACGAGCTCGGCATCCCGCAGGGCACGGTCCGCGCGACGGTCCTGATCGAGACGATCACCGCCGCGTACGAGATGGAGGAGATCCTCTACGAGCTCCGCGACCACGCCTCCGGGCTGAACGCGGGCCGCTGGGACTACCTCTTCTCCATCGTCAAGAACTTCCGCGACGGCGGCTCGAAGTTCGTCCTGCCGGACCGCAACGCGGTGACGATGACCGCCCCGTTCATGCGGGCGTACACCGAACTCCTCGTCCGCACCTGCCACAAGCGCGGCGCCCACGCCATCGGCGGCATGGCGGCCTTCATCCCGTCGCGCCGGGACGCGGAGGTCAACAAGGTCGCGTTCGAGAAGGTCAAGGCCGACAAGGACCGCGAGGCCGGCGACGGCTTCGACGGCTCCTGGGTCGCCCACCCCGACCTGGTCCCGATCGCCATGGCCTCCTTCGACGCGGTCCTCGGCGAGAAGCCGAACCAGAAGGAACGCCTGCGCGAGGACGTCTCGGTGGCCCCGGGCGACCTGATCGCCATCGACACCCTGCACGCGAAGCCCACGTACGACGGTCTGCGCAACGCCGTCGCGGTCGGCATCCGCTACATCGAGGCGTGGCTGCGCGGCATGGGCGCGGTCGCCATCTTCAACCTGATGGAGGACGCGGCCACGGCCGAGATCTCGCGCTCGCAGATCTGGCAGTGGATCAACGCGGACGTGGTCTTCGAGAACGGCGAGCACGCCACGGCGGAACTTGCCCGCAAGGTCGCGGCCGAGGAACTGACCGCGATCCGCAACGAGATCGGCGACGAGGCCTTCGCCACCGGCAAGTGGCAGCAGGCCCACGACCTGCTCCTCCAGGTCTCCCTGGACCAGGACTACGCGGACTTCCTGACACTGCCGGCGTACGAGCAGCTGCGCTGACGCCTCGCTCGAACGTCTCCGCCCCCGGTGCCGCGCGGCGCCGGGGGCGGAGGCGTGTCGGGCGTCGGGGCGGGGCCCAGGGCGCGCCCTGCCCTCGTGAAATCATCTCGGCGTCGGCCCTCGGGCCCGACGCCGCCCCGCATCGAACAAGGGAGCCCCGCACCCCGTGCCCGTGCATTCACTCGCCCACTCGCCGCTCTCCCCCGCCGCCGTACGGGAGTTGCTGGCCATGCCCGCGCTGCCGGCCGTCCCCGAGGAGGAGTTCGACGCGTTCAGCGAGCAGGAGCTCGGCTGGGAGTACACCCATCTCGTCTGTGACGCCGTCCTCACCAGGCACCATCACGTCCTGTGGTACGAGGGCACCCCGCTGGGCGACCCGGAGTGCACGCTGATCCTGACCTTTGGCGAGGCGTACCCCGTCGATCCCCCGGATCCCGACGAGTACGGTCACGACGCACTCGTCGAGCTCGTCCAGGAGTGGGCCGGGCTGCCGGGCTGGGTCCTTCTCGAGGCGCCCGCCGAAGCGGAGTGCGAAGCCGTGCTCGACCGGGCGGCGGACGTCGTCGCCGCCGAGCTCGGGCCGCCCGTGCGCACGCTGCGTTCCAACGACTGGCTCGGCATGGGGCCTTTCCTGCGGTGCCGGATATGGCGGATGGGCGAGCACGGCGTCGTGCTCGCCCCGCGCGAGGACGGCGGCCCGTACGGATATCTGACGCACCTGGTCCTGACCGTGCTTCCCTGGCCGGCGGGCGAGGAGTTGCCCGTCGCGGACGAGGACTGTCTGCGATGGGTGCGGGACCGCATCATCCTGTGACACCGCGGCGGGCGGGCCGCCCGCGCGTGTCCGGCCCGCGGAGTCCGCCGGAACTCCGCGGGCCGGACGTCGTCCCCGTGCGCGCTAGTCCAGTCCGGAGTCGAGCGCGCTCATCAGCGTGCCCTGCGGGGTGTCACCTGACAGCTCCCAGACCATGACGCCCAGCAGGCCCTTGTCCTTCACATAGGCCGTCTTCCTGCCGATGGACCAGGTGTCGTCGAACGACCACCACTGGTTGCCGGTATATCCGTAAGTCGATACGGACTGTTCGTCGTGGTGCACCGTCATCGTCGGGTATGCGCCGATGAGGTTGGAGTAGCCCCGGGTGCCGGCCTCCTCCGAGAACTGGCCGGGGGCGGCCCCGCCCGCGGGCTGCCATGCGCCGCCGGCCCCGCCGTCGGTGACGTTCTGCCCACCGCGGCCGTAGAACGGGATACCGGGCGAGGACGGCGAGCAGCGCGGTCGCCGTCCTCCGTCTGAGGGGCAGGTGCTCGAACATGGTTCTCCCTTGCGGCTGGGACCGGTGAGGCGGTCCTCGGGGGGAGCGGATACATGTCGTTCCGTGACTCCTCCCCGCCCTGAAGGGCGGGGCTTCTCGCTATGCCGTGTTGGCGTTGCGACGGACCAGCCCGGCCCGTAGAACGTTGAGTGCCCCGACCTCGTCGGCATGAGCCCGGTGGCCGCAGTCGACGCAGTGGAACTTCTCCTGTGTGGGCCGGTTCTCCTTCGCGGTGTGCCCGCATGCGGGACACCGCCGGGAGGTGTTGCGGGGGTCCACGGCCATCACTTCCCGCCCGGCACTCTCAGCCTTCGCGTTCAGGATCGTCAGGAACACCCCCCAACCGGCATCACCGATCGAACGGTTCAGCCCGGCCTTGGCCGCAGCCCCGTTGGACAGGAACGCGCCCGGCCTCTCGGGATCGGGCTTCGGTGCGGGGGCCTTGCTCATGTTGCGGATCTTTAGGTCTTCGTGCGCGATGAAGTCGTGCGCGCGGACCAGGGTGAGCGCGGTCTTGTGTGCGTGGTCGAGCCGCCGACGCCGCACCTTGCCGTGCAGGGCTCCCACCTTCTCCACCGCCCGCTGATGGTTGCGGGTGCGGTCCTTGGCCCTGCATCGTGGGAACCGAGACAGCGCCCGCTGCGCGGCCTCCAGCCTGGCGGCGGCCTTGCGGGCGTGGCGCGGGTTGGGGATGTGGGTGCCGTCGGAGTCGGTGAGGAACGAGGCGATCCCGAGGTCGATTCCGATGTCGGAGCCGGTCGCGGGCAGTGGCTCGGGCACGGCCTGTTCGGCTGTGAGTACGACGAACCACTTGCGGCCCTTGCGTTTCACGCTGACGGTCTTGACCGTGCCGAGCACCGCCCGGTGCTGGTTGACCCTGACGTGCCCGACGCCCTGGAAGCGGACCCGGGTGACCGGGTCGTGCGGGGTCGAGTCCCAGCGGCACCCGTCCCCGTCCCGGGGGAAGTCCACCGTGTCGAACCAATTCACCCCGCGAAAGCGCGGGTAGCCGGGCTTGTCCCCTGCCTTGACCCGACGGAAGAACGCGGTAAACGCCTTGTCCAGCCTTCGCAAGGTTGCCTGCTGGGAGCTGAACGACCAGCGGCCCTGACGCTCGGGGTCGAAGGCCCTGATGTCCTTGAGCTGTCCGGACTGCATCCCGTACTTGACGCTCGTTCTCGAGGGGTGGCGGTAGGCGTCACGGCGTTCCTGCAACGCACCGTTGTAGAGCGAGCAGTGATCACGCAGCATTTCACCCAGCGCGATCGCCTGCCCCACGGTGGGCCGTAAGAGAAACTTGTACGCACGAATCAACCAGCCCACCCCCTTCGCCCGGCTTGTCCAACACACTACCCTTGGTGAATGTCACCGCGCTGGGAAACCGATCCCGAAGTTCGCAGGGGAAATCATGTCGTTTTCAACTTGCACGTGCACTTGGTGTTTGTCACCAAGTATCGGCGCGGTGTCTTCAGCGACGACATGCTGACCCGCTGCGAAGAGATCATGCGGGACGTCTGTCGGTCCTTCGAGGCGGAGCTGCGCGAATTCAACGGCGAGGAAGATCACGTCCACCTTCTGGTGCACTACCCACCGAAGGTCCAGCTGTCCAAACTGGTCAACTCCCTCAAAGGGGTCTCCTCTCGGTACTTGCGCCAGGAGTTCACCGGCCGCACCAACCGAGCAATCATGCACGGCCGCTTCTGGTCCCCGTCCTACTTCGCAGGGTCCTGCGGCGGAGCACCGCTGAGCATCGTCAAGCAGTACATCGAGCAGCAGAAACGTCCGCTCTGACCATCACGTCAGAGCAGCCACGAGATCGCATTCCCGCCCGGCCTGAAGGCCGGGATTCCCTGCGAAGATCGGGGATGGAGCACAGGGGAAAGTAATTGGTCTGGATCAAGTCGTCAATAGGTACAGGCCAATCAACGGCCGTCGCACCCTGGCCGTCCGCATCGGAGAACCCGCCCGGAGCGGTTCAGCCCCCGAGCACGACGGTGCGCGCCGCCGAGAAGTCGCCCCACTCACCGTCCGGGAGCTTGGCGCGGATCTTCATCGAGTGGCGGGTGCCGCGGGGCTCGCCAACGGTGAGCCGGTAGCTCGCCCGGCCGACGGGCGGTTCGCCGCCCCAGACGATCGTGGTGGTCAGCCTGCCGTCCAGGTAGAGCTGGTAGGCGGGTATCTTCCCGCCCGTCTCCGGCTGCTTCCAGTCCAGGTCGACGGCGTACTCCTTGCCATGGACGCTGCTCGTGATCCGCAGGTCCGTGGGGGCGGTGCTGGCGGGCGCGCCGGGGGCGGACGCGGTGGTGAGATCAAGGGTGTCGCTGTCGGGTGACGAGGTGTCGGCGGCGTCGCGGGCGCGGACGGTGAAGGTGTAGATGGTGCCGGGGCGCAGCCCCGTCAGCCGGGCCGTGGTCCGCGTGCCGGGCACGCTGTGGATGCGGGAGCCCTCCTGGTAGACGTCGTACGCGGTGACGCCGACGTCGTCCGTGGAGCCGCCCCAGGACAGCGTCGCCGCCCGGCTGCCGTCCGCCTTGCCGCGCAGTCTCACCGGCCGGGTCGGGGCCTCGCGGTCGGCGGGGGTGGGCGCGGGGGTGGTGACGGCTGCCGCGGCGCTCGGTGCGGAGAGGTTCCCGGCGGCGTCCCGGGCGCGGACGGTGAAGGTGTACGCGGTCGAGGCGGTCAGCCCGTCGACGTCGATCATCACCTTGGCCGCGGGGACGGACTTGACCTTCCTGCCCTGCCGGTAGACCTCGTACCCGGTGACGGCCGTGTCGTCGGTGGCCGGTTCCCACATGACGTGCGCGGAGGTGGCGCTGCTTGCCTGGGCGGTCACGTCGTGGGGGGCGGTCGGTTTCCCGGTGTCGGCATCGGCCTCCGAGCCACAGGCGGTGAGGGTGGCGATGAGCAGGGCGGTGGAGCAGGCCAACGCGGCGGTTGCGTGGGGGCGTTGCACGGTGGTGCCTTCCATCCGACGGCAATGGTCCAGACCTGTATGGCATGGCATCGGGCCCGACGACAAGGGGACGGAGCGGAACCTTCCGCAATGTGACGGTGTGCCCCTCGGCCGGACCGCCTGGCGTAGCGTCTGCGGATGCTGTGCATACGAGGAGTGGTGCTGCCGGAACGCGAGGAGCGTTCGTTCTGGGTCGAGGGAGAGGTTCTGCGTGCCGGGGCGCCGCCGGGCGGACCCTCCGGCCGGCACGCCGAGACGGTCGTGGACGGCGGCTGGCTGCTGCCCGGACTGGTCGACGTGCACACGCACCCGGGGGCCACGGAGCCGGGCACCCCCTTCGACGAGGACCTGCTGCGCGAGCAGTTGGGCGAACACCGGGACGCCGGAGTGCTCGCGGTCCGCACGCCGGGGACCGCCGGGAGGATGCCCGCGTGGGTGGACGGCGATCCGGGGCTGCCCCGCGTCACGTCGGCCGGGCGGTGGCTGGCCACGCCCGGCAGGTTCTTCCCCGGGTTCGGCCGGGACGTCACCGAGGACGGCCTCGTGCGGGCGGCGCTGGAGGAGGCGGCCGCCTCGTCCGGGTGGTGCAAGGTCATCGGCGACTGGCGGGCGGACGAACCCGCGCTGCCGCTCGCGCTGCTGAGCGAGGTGGTGACCGCCGTGCACGCGGCCGGTGGCAAGGTGGCGGTGCACTGCCAGACCGCCGAGGGCACCCGCAACGCGGTGCTGGCGGGCGCCGACAGCCTGGAGCACGGGATGCATCTGGATCCCGCCCTGCTGGACCGGATGGCCGCGCAGGGCACGGCGTTCGTGCCGACGCTGGCTGTGTTCGGTGCGAAGGCCGACGCGATGCGGGCGCGGGAGCCGAGCGCGCGCCGCGATCTGTGGGTGGCCGGCTGGGACACCATGTTCGGTAACGTCCGCGCCGCGCACGAGGCGGGTGTCACGGTGCTGGCCGGCACCGACTCGTTCCCCTGCGGAACGGTCGCGGGCGAGGCGGCCTGGCTGGTGCGGGCCGGGCTGTCCGCCGAGGCGGCCCTGGGCGCGGCGTCCTGGACGGCGCGGGCCTGGCTGGGACTGCCAGGGCTGGTGGACGGGGCTCCCGCCGACCTCGTCGCGTACGCCACCGATCCGACCGTCGATCCGGCGGTACTCGATCACCCGAGCAGGATCATCCTGCGGGGACACGTCGTGCGCTGAGCGATGAGTCCGGGGCGCTCGGGCAGTCTTCACCGGTATGGATACGCAGACGAATTCGGCACCCCTGATCGACCTCGGGCCCGCGGCCCGGCAGATCGCCGGCTTGCTCGACGCCATCGACGAGACCCGGCTGGCCGGCCCGACTCCCTGCCCCGACGTGACGGTGGGCGCGATGCTCGCCCACGTCCAAGGGCTGGCGGTGGCTTTCCGCGATGCCGCGCGCAAGGAGCTGGGCGCGACGACCGACTCGGCACCCTCCGTGGAGTCGGGGGTACTGGCGGACGGGTGGCGCGGCACGCTGCCCGTGGCACTCGACGAGCTGGTGGCCGCCTGGCGCTCGCCCGAAGCCTGGCAGGGCATGACCCGGGCGGGAAGCGTGGACCTGCCGGGTGAGGTGGCCGGCATGGTCGCGCTCAACGAGCTGGTGCTGCACGGCTGGGACCTGGCGAGGTCCACCGGACAGCCTTACGGGGCCGAGGAGGCGCATCTGCGGACTTCGATGGCGCTGCTGGCCGATCTCGGCGACAACCCGCCCCCCACCTCCCCATTCGGGCCGCCCGTCCCGGTCCCGGACGACGCGCCCCTGCTGGACCGGGCGGTCGCCCGGAGCGGCCGGCGCCCGGACTGGCGGCCGGAGGGCTGAGCCACGGCGCCGGCGGCCGTCAGCTGGTGAAGAACTCCGTGATCTGCTGGGCGACCTGGTCGGCATGGACCTCGTGCAGCCGGTGACCGCCGCCGAGGGTCATGAGGTGGCAGTCCGGGATCAGGGAGGCCATGTCCTGGAGACGGGCCTGCGGCATGGTGCTGGCCGGGCCGCCGGCGAGCACCAGCGTCGGGGCGACGATCTCGCCGAGCCCCTCCGCCCAGGCCGGATCGGGGTCGTCCAGCTGCGTGCGTACGGCCGCGAGCACGGCTTCGTCGTAGTCGACCGGTCCTTCGGGCGGCACGGCGGGGCCGGCCGCGCCGGGGAACGGCGGCGGGGTCTCCACCAGCACCAGCCGCTCCACCCGGTCCGCGTGCTCCTGGGCGAGGAGATGGGCGACGACGCCGCCCATGTCGTGTCCGACCAGGCCCACCCGGTCGAGCTCGCACGCGTCCAGGAAGCCGAGGACGTCGTCCCGCATCAGCTCGAAGTCGTACTCGTCGGGCCAGTCGCTCTCACCGTGCCCGCGCAGGTCGAGCGCGTACACCCGCCATTCCTGACCGAGCAGACTCCCGGCCGCCTCCCAGCTCGCGGCAGAATCGCCGAGGCCGTGCAGCAGCACGACGGGCGAGCCGAACGGGTCGCCCCAGGTCCGGTACGCCAGACGTACGTCGCCGACATCCACAACAGACTGATCATCCATACCCCTGACGCTACAGCCGAATGGGCGAAGATCACTCCCGCGGCCTGGCAGGCTGGAGAGGTGAAGCTCATCCCGCGTTCCCAGGTCGTCCCCCTCGTCGCTCTCGCCATGGCGGTCGCCGTGCTGTCCGGGTGTGCGGGGGCGGGTCCGGGCAGCCCGTCCGGCGGGGCCGGGCTGGACGATCCGGCGAAGAAGGACATCGCCATGCAGCTGGTCTCCAGCGCGGAGAACTCGACCCTGGACTGGAAGGCCCAGTACACGTACATCCAGGACATCGGTGACGGCCGCGGGTACACGGCGGGCATCATCGGGTTCTGTTCCGGTACGGGCGACATGCTGAGCGTCGTCGAGCGGTACGCGAAGGCCCGGCCGGGAAATCCGCTGGAGCGGTTCCTGCCCGCCCTGCGCGCGGTGAAGGGCACCGACGCGCACACGGGACTCGGGCGTCCGTTCACCGAGGCATGGTCGAAGGCCGCCGGTGACGCGGCGTTCCGCTCGGCCCAGGACACCGAGCGCGACCGGTCGTACTTCGAACCCGCGGTCAGGCAGGCGAAGAAGGACGGGCTGGGCACGCTGGGCCAGTTCATCTACTACGACGCCTATGTGATGCACGGGGCCGGTGACACGGAGGGCACCGTCGGGTTCCGTACGATGCGCCGCCAGGCACTCACCGAGGAGCGGTCCCCCGCGAACGGCGGCGACGAGGAGACGTACCTCGACGACTTCCTCGACGCCCGGGTCGCGGCGATCCGCAAGGAGCCCTCTCACAGCGACACCAGCCGGGTCGAGACGGCCCAGCGGGTGTTCGTACACGAGGGGAATTTCGACCTGGAGACACCGCTGCGGTGGAAGGTGTACGACGACAGCTACCGGATCAAGGCTTCGGACGGTTCGTAAACCCATGATCGACAGGCGCACGAGGCGTTGGCGGCGCGAGCTGTGTGCGCCGGTGCGCACCGTATGTGACCTGCGCTTTCACTCTCTCGCAACGGGTTCCCCCCACCCGTTTCCCGGTGGCCGGCCGGCCCGTTGAGGCGGGTGGACGGCCCACGCGTCGTGGGCCGGAGCACTGAGGAGCTTGCGACATGATGAAGAAGATCCTGCTGGCCGCGGCCATGCTGACCGCCGGTCTCGGACTGGCCGTCTCCCCCGCCGCCCAGGCCGCTCCGCGCGCAGTGGCCGCGCACAGCGTCGAGGCCGCGCCTGCCGCCGTCTGCACGGTCAACGACAACGGGGTGAACTTCCGCGGCGGTCCGGGCACGGACTACCCGGTGCTGGGCCAGGTGAACCGGGGGCAGAACCTCGACTACCGCGGCCAGCAGGGCAATTGGGTGATGGGTGACCTGTGGGGCGGACCCACGGGCGTCTGGATCCACGTCGCCTACCTGGACTGCTGACCCGGCACTCCCGGCCCCGCACCAGGCGTCCACGCGCCGGGGGCGGGGCTTTCACCTGTCCGGGCCGCGCTCAACCCGCCCGTGTCGCAGGGGTGTACGAGCGTCGTTCGATTCTGATAGGAAAGCTTCCTAACAGAACAGTCGGAACGACGAACTCCTCTGGAGGAATGGTGCACGCTCCCCACAAGCGCACCGCACGTCGCAACACCCGATCCGTGCGCGTCGCACTCGTCGCGCTCGGTCTGACCCTCACGGCGATCCCCGCCACCGCCTTCGCAGGCACCGCACCCGCCCCCACGGCGGCTCATCACCAGGAGGCAGCCGCGACCGGGCTGGACGATCCGACGAAGAAGGACATCGCCATGCGGTTGGTCTCCAGTGCGGAGAACTCCTCGCTGGACTGGAAGGGCCAGTACGGCTACATCGAGGACATCGACGACGGCCGCGGCTACACGGCGGGCATCATCGGGTTCTGTTCCGGCACCGGCGACATGCTCGACCTGGTGGAGCTCTACACCGAGCGGCAGCCGGACAACGTCCTCGCCGCGTACCTGCCGGCCCTGCGTGACGTGGACGGCACCGACTCGCACGACGGTCTCGACCCGGGCTTCAGCCAGGCCTGGGAGACGGCTGCCGGCGATCCGGCGTTCCAGCAGGCCCAGAACGACGAACGCGACCGCGTGTACTTCGACCCGGCGGTCGGCCGGGGCAGGAGCGACGGGCTGGGCACGCTCGGCCAGTTCGCGTACTACGACGCCATCGTGATGCACGGCGACGGCGGCGACAGCACGAGCTTCGGCTCCATCCGCGAGCGCGCGCTCGCGAAGGCGAAGCCGCCGGCCCAGGGCGGCGACGAGGTCACGTACCTCAACGCCTTCCTGGACGCGCGGGTCTGGGCCATGCGGCAGGAGGAGGCGCACTCGGACACCAGCCGGGTGGACACGGCCCAGCGGGTCTTCCTGGACGAGGGCAATCTGAACCTGGATCCGCCGCTCGACTGGAAGGTGTACGGCGACAGCTTCCACATCGGCTGACGTACCCGGACCGGAAAGCGCTGTGGCGCGTACGGCCGCCCTCGGGGCGGAACCGTACGCGCCACGTCGCCGTGCCAGGACGTCAGCGCACGACGAGAGGCGCCGCGTTGACCTCCTCCTGATCCAGGGACTCCGTTTCGGGGCCTGCGTCCGTCTTCCGGCCCAGGTGGTTGAAGGCCAGGTTGAGGACGATCGCCACCACGCACCCGGTCGAGATCCCCGAGTCGAGGACGACCAGGAGGTCCTTCGGGAAGGCGTGGTAGAACTCCGGCGCCGCGATAGGGATCAGCCCGACACCGACGGCGGCTGCCACGATCAGCGCGTTCTCGCCCTTCTCCAGCGCGGCGGAGGCGAGGGTCTGGATGCCGCTCGCCGCGACCGAGCCGAAGAGCACGATGCCCGCGCCGCCCAGTACCGGGAGCGGGACCAGCGCGATGACGGAGGCGGCCACCGGGCACAGCCCGAGCAGGATGAGGATGCCGCCTCCGGCCGCGACGACGAAGCGGCTGCGGACCTTCGTCATCGCCACCAGCCCGATGTTCTGGGCGAAGGCGCTGCACATGAATCCGTTGAACAGCGGGCTGATGGCACTGCCCAGGGTGTCGGCGCGCAGCCCGCCCTCGATCGTGCGCTCGTCCGCCGGCCGGCCGACGATCTTGCCGAGGGCCAGCATGTCCGCGGTCGACTCCGTCATGCAGACCAGCATCACGATGCACATGGAGACGATCGCGGCGATCTCGAACTGCGGCGCCCCGAAGTGGAACGGGGTGGGGAAGCCGACGACATCGGCGTCCTTGATCGCGCCGAAGTCCGTGATGCCCACCGGGATCGCGACGAGCGTGCCGACGACGAGACCGAGCAGGATCGCGATCTGCTGGAGGAAGCCGCGCAGCAGCTTCCTCAGGGCCAGGACGATCACCAGGGTGACCGCAGCCATCGTGATGTTGGTGGTCGAACCGTAGTCGTCGGCCGTGGCGTTGCCGCCCTGGGACCAGTTGAAGGCGACCGGCAGCAGGGAGAGACCGATGAGGGTGATGACCGTGCCGGTGACGACAGGCGGGAAGAAGCGGACCAGTTTGCAGAAGTAGGGGGCGAGGACGAAGCCGAGGAGGCTGGCGACGATGATCGCGCCGAAGATCACGGCGATGCCGTCGTGTCCGCGGTCCTTGCCGATCGCCACCATCGGCGTCACCCCGGCGAACGAGACGCCGTTGACGAACGGCAGCCGGGCGCCTATGCGCCAGAAGCCGAGCGTCTGGAGCAGGGTGGCTATGCCCGCGGTGAACAGGCTCGCCCCCATCAGGAAGGCGGTCTCCTTGGGAGTGAGACCCACGGCGGGCCCCACGATCATGGGCGGGGCCACCACGCCCGCGTACATCGCGGCCACGTGCTGCAGACCGCTGGTGAACATCTTCAGTGGGGGGAGCGTCTCGTCGACCGGATGCTTCCGGTCGGGCGGGGGCGAGGTCGGGTCGGGTGCTGCACTTGCGTCGTTGCGAAACCTGGGCGTAGCTGCCACGGCGGTTCCTCCGGTCGGGTACACGTCTGCGGTGACATGGGTGTCAGGGAGGTGGTGCCGGGACCGGTCGAGCGGACCGGGCCCCGTGTGGTGCGTTGATGCAGGTGGGGCAGGTCGTGCAGCTGGTGCGGCAGCTCGGTTCAGCGGTACGGGGGGCCGTACGTCTTGTGCGTACGGCCCCCCGTACCGGTTGCCATGGACCCCGCTAGGGTCCACGGCGGCCGGTCGAGGGCCGTCCCCCTCGGCCGGCCGGTATCGGGGCGCCGGGAGCGGTCAGCCTCCGGCGGCGATCTGCGCGAGGCGGCGGGCCTCGTCGCGGGTGGCGCGGGCGATGGCGTCCTCGTCCACGGTGGTCAGGCGGTTCGACTCGACGACCGGCTTGCCGTTGACGAGCGAGAGGGTGACGGGGGCGGCGGCGCCGAAGACCAGGGCGGTCACCGGGTCGGCGATGGAGGCGTGGGCGAGGGTGTCCAGCTTCCAGAGCACGAGGTCGGCGAGCTTGCCGGGTTCCAGGGAGCCGATCTGGTCCGCGCGGCCGAGGACCTGGGCGCCGCCGTGGGTACCCAGGCGCAGGGCCTGACGGGCGTTCAGGGCGCGCTCGCGGTGCGGGCCGAGGCGGTTGATGAGGAGGGCGTTGCGCAGCTCGGTGTGGAGTTCGCCGGACTCGTTGGAGGCGGTGCCGTCGACGCCGAGGCCGACCGGGACCCCGGCGGCGAGCATGTCGGGGACCCGGGCGATGCCTGCGGCGAGGCGGGCGTTGGAGGACGGGCAGTGCGCGACGCCGGTGCCGGTGCGGGCGAAGGCGGCGATGTCGGAGTCGTTCATGTGGACGCAGTGCGCCATCCACACGTCGTCACCGAGCCAGCCGGTCGACTCGAAGTAGTCGGTCGGGCCCATGCCGAACAGTTCGTGGCAGAACTTCTCCTCCTCCACGGTCTCCGAGCCGTGCGTGTGCAGCCGGACGCCGCGGCGGCGCGCCAACTCCGCTCCCTGCTTCATCAGTTCGGTGGACACGGAGAACGGTGAGCAGGGCGCGACGGCGATCTGGGTCATCGCGTCGAAGGAGGTGTCGTGGTGCGCGTCGATGGTCGCCTCGGTGGCGGTCAGGGCGCCTTCGAGGGTTTCCACGGCGAAGTCCGGCGGCAGTCCGCCGTCCTTCTCGCTGCGGTCCATGGACCCACGGGCGAGGGTGAACCGTACGCCCATGTCACGGGCGGCGCCGATGATCGCACCGGACAGGTCGCCGGAGCCCTTCGGGTAGACGTAGTGGTGGTCCATGGCGGTGGTGACGCCGCCGCGGGCCATCATGGCGAGCGAGCCCTGCGCGGCGGCGCGGGCCATCGGCTCGTCGATGCGCGCCCACGTCGGGTACAGCGCGGTCAGCCACTGGAAGAGGTTGTGGTCGGTGGCCAGGCCGCGGGTGATCCACTGGTAGAAGTGGTGGTGCGTGTTGATCAGACCGGGCGTGACGAGGTGCCCGGCGCCGTCGATCCGGCGCACGACGTTGTCCAGGCCCTCCGGAGCCCGGCCGGCCCCGACGGACTCGATGCGGTTGCCCGCGACGACGACGTGGCCCGAGGCGTACTCGGTGTCGTCGGCGTCGACGGTCGCGATCGAGCAGTTCTCGATGACGATGCGTTCCACTCGGTCGGCTGCCGGTGCTGCCATGGTGCTTCCTTCTCTCATCAGCGATGTGGGCACGGCAGGACCCTAGGAGGATTTGAGTGCCACGGCCGCGCGGCCGTGGGTGCCGAGATGGTGGAAGAACAGGTTGAGCAGGACCGCGACGAGCGCTCCGGCGCTGATGCCGGAGCCCAGGACGGTCTGCGCCCAGGCCGGGAACCCCGCGTAGAAGCCGGGCGCGGCGAGCGGGATGATGCCCGCGCCGAGCGCCACGGCGACCAGGATGATGTTGGAACTGTCGTCGAGCCCGGCCTCGGAGAGCGTACGGATGCCGCTGACGGCGATGGAGCCGAACAGGACGATGCCGGCGCCGCCGAGCACGGGCATCGGGACGAGCGAGACGACCGCCCCGAGGACGGGGAAGAAGCCGAGGACCAGCAGGGCGCCGCCGGCGGCCGCGACGACGTACCGGCTGCGCACCTTCGTGAGCGACACCACGCCGACGTTCTGCGCGAAGGCGCTGGTGGGGAATCCACCGAAGACCGGTCCGACGAGGGTGGCGATACCGTCGGTGCGCAGTCCGCGGGTGATGGTCCGCCCGTCGGTGCGCCGGTCGCAGATCTCGCCGAGCGCGAGCATGCCCGCGGAGGACTCGGTCATCAGGACGAGCATCACGATGCAGAGCGAGAGGATCGCGGCGGGCCGGAATTCCGGCGCCCCGAAGGCGAAGGGTGTGGGCAGGGCGGCGACCGGCGCGGACCCGATCGCGGAGAAGTCGGCGAGCCCGAACGGTACGGCGGCCAGCGTGCCGACCAACAAGCCGATGAGCAGAGCCACTTGCCTGAGGAACCCCCGGCCGAAGCGCTGGACGACCAGGATGACGACCAGGGTGAAGGCGGCCAGGGCGAGGTACTTCATGGCGCCGAAGTCGGTGGCCGTCGCGTCACCGCCCTGGGCCCAGGAGACCGGAACCGGCATCAGGGTGACCCCGATGAGGGTGATGACGACGCCGGTGACGAGCGGCGGGAAGAACCGCAGCAGTCTGCCGAAGAACGGGCCGACGGCCAGGCAGAAGGCCCCGGCGATCAGCACCGCTCCGTAGATCGCGGGCAGTTGATGCCCGGGCGCGCTGGTCTCGGCGATGGCGAGCATCGGGGCGATGCCCGCGGACGAGGCGGCGTTGACGAACGGCAGCCGGTTGCCGGCGAAGCCACCGATGCCGAGCGTCTGGAGCAGGGTGGCGCAGCCGGCGATCAGCAGGCTCGCCGCGATCAGCCGGGTCATGCCGGCCTGGTCGAGGCCGACGGCCTGCCCGATGATGAGCGGTGGGGTGACGACGCCCGCGTACATGGCGGCGATGTGCTGGAGCGCGGCGGGGACGAGCCGCGACGGGGCAGGCTTCTCGTCCACCGGATGGACCGAAGACTTCAGCGGGGTGGGACAGGGGCTCTCTGTTTCCGCGGGCCCAAGTGCTGGCTGTGCCATGGGATTTCCCTCCGGCCCGGCCGGCACCCGTCCGCGGTGGACGGACGGGTGCCGGCGCGGCGCCGCGTCAGAGGTTGGTCATGTCGACCGGGATCTGCGGCTCGACGCCGTCCCGCAGCACGGTGCCCTCGATGAGCCCGTACGGACGGTCGGCCGCGAGGTAGACCTCGTTGTCGTTCTTGAGGCCGAACGGCTCCAGGTCCACCAGGAAGTGGTGGTTGTTCGGCAGCGAGAAGCGGATCTCGTCGATCTCGCTGCGGCTGTTGATGATGCGCGAGCCCATCTGGTAGAGCGTCTGCTGGAGCGAGAGGGAGTACGTCTCGGCGAAGGCCTGGAGCATGTGCTTGCGCGCCTGCTCGTAGGACTTCTCCCAGTTCGGCATCCGCTGCTCGTCGTCGGTCCAGTTGTAACGCCAGCGGGCGGAGACGTCGGTGGCCAGGATGCGGTCGTACGCCTCCTTGAGCGTCGTGTACTTGTCCTTGACGTAGCCCCAGAACTCGGAGTTGGTCGAGTTCAGCACCGTGAGGTCCTTGAGACCGGAGATGACCTGCCACTTGTCGCCGTCGTAGGTGATCTGGGTGGTGCGGATCTCCTGGTTCTTGCGGACGAAGGAGTGCCTGACCTCGTCGGAACCGATGAACCGCGAGTTGCCGTCCGAGGTGGCGATGCGCTCCCAGGCGTACTCCTCGATCCGGATCCGTGCGACCTTGATCGGTTCCTGCGACGTCACGAAGTGGCGGGCGAGGTGGATGCCGAACTGCTCGGCGGACTCGATGCCGTGCTCCTTGGCGAACGCGAACACCGTGTTCTTCGTGGTGTCCGTGGGCAGGACGTGCGCGTTGGAGCCGGAGTAGTGCACGTCGTCCATCTCGCCGGAGAGGGCGACCGAGACGTTCAGGTCCTTGATGTGGTGGGTGTCGCCGTCCCGCGTGATCTTGACGACGCGGTTCTCTGCTTTGCCGTACTGGTTCTGGCCGAGAATCGTGGGCATGTGTCTGCTAGCTCCCTCGGTATACGGAGTAGCCGAACGGGTTGAGCAGCAGCGGTACGTGATAGTGCTCGCCCGGGGTGACGGCGAACGTGATCGCCACCTCCGGGAAGAACGCGCCGCTGTCCCTTACGCGGGGGGCGTCCTGCTGCGCCTCGGCTTGCTTCTTGGCGGTGAAGTACGACTCGGTCTCGAAGTCGAGCCGTACGTGGGTGGTGCCTTCCGGCAGGGCCGGCAGGTCCTTGCAGCGCCCGTCCGCATCGGTCGCGGATCCGCCGAGCGCCACCCACCGCGCGTCGCTGCCCGAGCGGGCGGCGAGCGCGATGGCGACGGCTGCGGCGGGGCGGCCGATGCTGGTGTCCAGGATGTGGGTGGACACCGATGCGGTGGCGAAGGTGCTCAAGACCTTCACTCTCCTTCTTCTACGAGCTCTTACGAGCCTTCCGTGACGAGACGGGTGAGGCGGATGCGGTTGATCCTGCCCAGTTCGGTGCGCACGATGGCGCGCTCCTGCTCGGGCGTGTTCCCGGTCCGGGACCTCACCGCGTCGCGCATCTGCTCACCGGTGGCTCCGGTGGCGCAGATCAGGAAGACATGTCCGAACCGCTCCTGGTAGGCCAGGTTGAGTGCGAGCATCTCGGCCTTGAGCTCCTCGGTGGCGCCGGCCATCCCCCGCTGTTCGCGGGATGAGGTCGGGTCCCCGGGCTTCGGGCGGCCGATCGGCGGGTGACCGGCCATGGCCTCGGCCAGGTCCTGCGCGTCGAGCGCCGCCGTGGCGGTGTCGCTCGCGGAGAACAGGGCTTCGGCGGTGGCGTACGGACGGTGGGAGAGGATCGCTCTTCCCCAGGCCGCACTGGCACAGACCTCGTGCAGCGCGGTGGCCGCCTCGTCGTCCGCCAGGGTGTTGAACCGGGCGAGGCCCGGTGTGGAGCTCGAAGTCACGGGAGCCTCCGTGGCTGTTTTTCGCTGTGCGTTGGTCGGGCTGCGGATAGCTAACGCCCTCCACCACACCACGTCAACAGTTTGTTGAAATTCCGTTCATGTAAAAAGCCGTCGCCCGGTGATCCGGACGACGGCCCGCACGTTCATGTGCCGTTTACACCTACCCGAGGACCCAACTAGACTCCCTTGGTGCCGTTTTCCCTGTTCAGGTAGTTGTAGACGGTGAAGCGGGAGACGCCCAGGGCCCCCGCCACGGTCTCGACGCCGTGCCGCACCGAGAAGGCACCGCGTGCCTCCAGGGTCCGTACGACCTCCTGTTTGGTCCTGCGGTCCAGTTCGGCGAGCGGCTTGCCGTGCCGTCGTTCCATCGCGGCCAGGATGTGGTCCAGCGAGTCGGAGAGCTGGGGCAGCCGGACGGCTATGACGTCCTGGCCCTCCCAGGCCAGGACGACATCGTCGGGCTGCGCCTGCTCGGGCCCCAGCAGCTCGGCGCCCATCGCGTCGGCGAGCGGCTTGACGGCGGCGACGAGGGGGTGGTCCGCGGGCTCGGTCACTTCGGGTCCTCCCCGATGACGTTGACCTGGAGCGAGACCCGGGTGGCACCGGATGCCAGGGCCTGGCGCAGCAGGGAGTCCACCGCGGTGAGCACCTCGTCGGCGCCGCCCTCCGCCGTGTTGCCGAAGGGGCCGACGTCCACCGCGTCCAGTTCGGCCGACTGGATGACCTCGCGGGCCACGACCGCGTGGGCCGGTGCCTCGTCGAGATCGAACGGCTCGGTGGTGAACTCCACTCTCAAGCGCACTGTGCCTCCCAGGTGTGTCGCACCGCGTCCGGGGCGACCCGCGGCTCGGGCACGACCCTAACGGACCGGCGCCGCCCCGCACGGTCTACAGCGGCAGTACACAAACCGCGGCCGGGGCGGGGAACGGGGCTCCGGCCGGGGTCAGCGCACCGGTGGCCGCGTCGACCCGGAAGGAGGTGACCGTGCCGGACCGCTGGTTGGCGGCGAAGAGGAGGCTTCCGTCCGGGGAGAAGGCGGTGTGCCGGGGGAAGTCGCCGCCCACCGGCACGGTGTCCAGCAGTCGCAGCGTGGCCCCGCCGTCCTCGACGGCGTACCGGGTGAGGCTGTTGTGTCCCCGGTTGGCGAGGTGGGCGAAGCGGCCGTCGGCGGTGACCAGGAGCTGGGCGGGGTAGCTGGTGCCCTCGCCCGTGCCGGTGGGCTGCGGGGCGCCCGGGGTC
The DNA here is from genome assembly GCF_042871565.1 of Streptomyces sp. NPDC005775. NCBI lineage: Bacteria > Bacillati > Actinomycetota > Actinomycetes > Kitasatosporales > Streptomycetaceae > Streptomyces > Streptomyces sp. NPDC005775. Next base: position 351,965 of record NZ_JBIAIU010000002.1, read on the forward strand.
AGGGCGCCGGTGGCGGGGTCGTAGCCGCAGACGACGACCGTGTTGTCGAGCTCGCACGCGAGGTAGGCGTGACGGCCCCCCGGATGGAATGTGAGGTGGCGCGGTCCCGCGCCGGGGCGCAGTGCGGCGTACGAGAGCTGCTCCAGGGTGCCGCGCTCCTCGTCGAGCCGGTACGTGTACACGGTGTCGTTGCCGAGGTCGACGGCGAGGACGTGGCCGCCGTCGGGGGCGGTGACGATCTGGTGGGCGTGGGGGCCGTCCTGCCCCGGTCCAGGTGCGGGCGCGGTGTGGGCGACCAGGTCCGTGCGCTCCCCCACCGATCCGTCGGCGGCCAGGGGGTGTACCGCCACGCTGCCGGAGGTGTAGTTGGCGCTGAGCAGCCACCGCCCGCTCGGGTGGACCGAGAGGTGACAGGGGCCGGCGCCGCCGGTGGGCCGCGTCCCGAGCACCCGGAAGGAGCCGCCGGCGAGGGCGACGGCCGTGACGCCGCCGTTCTCCTGCTCGTCGACGGCGTAGAGCGTGCGGCCGGTGGGGTGCAGTGCGAGGTAGGAGGGGTTCTCGACGCCGGTGACGACCGTGCGGGAGGTGATGCCGCCCGCCGCGTCGTACGAGGCGACGCCGATTCCGGTGCCGCCCGGGGTGGCCGAGGTGTACGTGCCCAGGAAGAGCGTCCCGGTCCGGCGCGTCCCGGGCTTCGTGGGGTGCGGGGGCCGCGGACGGGGGCGGCGTTCGTCGCGGGGGAGCGCGGGGGCGGCGGCGAGGGCGCCGCCCGTCAGGAGTGCGCCGAGGACGGCGCGGCGGCTGGTGGGCGTTGTCATGCGAGGCACCTCGTGGGGTCGGTGGCGTCGGATGTGCCGTTCACAGTGGCCTGCCCCGATGGTCCGCACAAGAGACGCACCGGCCGTGGCGCGGGACGCGACAGGGGCGCGGGGGGCATCGGAGGGTCAGTCGCCGGACTGGATGTCGCCGCGGGTGGATGACGTGATCGGGTCCCCCTGGGCGAAGTCGCCCGGCGGGATCCCCGGATGGTGCCCGCCCTCCACGGGCTCCACGGCGGCCGCGGGGCCGAGGGCCAGGCGGGAGACGATCCGGTAGCGGTCGCCGCGGTAGAGCGAGTGCACGTACTCCACGGGGCAGCCGGTGGTGTCCGAGGTCAGCCGCTCGAAGAGGAGGGCCGGGGAGAGCTCCGGCACGTCCAGCAGCCGGGCCTCGGCCCGGGTGACGACGGTCGGCTCGATGGCCTGGACCGCTTCGTGGACGTGCACGTCGTGGCGCTCGCGCAGGTGCTCGTACAGGTCGCCGCTCTCCAGCTCCTGGGCGGACAGGCCAGGGACCAGCTCGGCCTTGATGTGCAGGTGCTCGATCGCCATCGGGGCTCCGTCGACCAGCCGCAGCCGGGCCACGTACACGATCTCCGCCGCGGGCGACATGCGCAGCTTGCGGCCGACCCGGGCGCCGGCCTGGAGCGTGGTGAACTCCAGCAGGCGGCTCGACCAGGCACCCGCGGCCTGCGGAACCGTCAGGGCCAGGTCGGCCGAGACCAGCTCCTGGGTGATCTTCGCGGGCGCGACGAACATGCCCCGGCCGTGCTCGCGCACCAGCAGCCCGACGGCCACCAGTTCGTCGATCGCGGCGCGCAGGGTGGGCCGGGAGACGCCGAGCGTGGCGCAGAGGGCGCGTTCCGACGGGATGGCGTCTCCCGGCCGGCGCGACTCGATCAGCTCCAGTACGGCGTCGCGGGCCCTCTCCCGTTTGAGCACCGTCCCCGATGCGTCGGCCTCCATGCGCTGCCCCCTTCTGACACGTCACCCTCTGACACGTCACCTTCTTACCAGTTGTGCGACCAGTTGGGCCAACTGGGCTACTGGTCAAGGGAAGTGTAGCCGCTTCTACGGCGATCAATCCCGGCCGCTGAGCCACGAGATCACTAAAACCCTTTGCTACCAAGGGGGTTGACGGCCCCATTGGTCTATGCCACCTTCATCCACCATCAAGAGGTGAGCTGTCCAGTGGGCTTCACTGGTCAGGTGGTCAGGTCCTGTCTTCCAGAGGTGAACCGTGAAGTACCGCTTGCTTGCCGGTGGTTCCGCGCTCGTGATGGCCGCCGTTCTCAGTGCCTGCAGTTCTTCGTCCGACTCCACCGGGGGCTCCGGTGGCGGGCCGACGGACATCGACGTGTGGCTGATGCGCGACAGCGTCTCCGCGCAGTTCCAGAAGGAGTTCGTGAAGGGTTTCGAGGCCGCCCATCCCACGATCAGGGTCCGGGTGCAGATCCAGGAGTGGGACGGCATCGGCGAGAAGATCACCGCCGCGCTGGCCAGCAACGACGCCCCGGACGTGATCGAGAGCGGCAACACCCAGGTCGCCCAGTTCGCCCAGAGCGGCGGGCTGCTCGACCTCAGCGACAAGGTCGGCGAACTCAACGGAAAGGACTGGCTCAAGGGCCTCGCCGAGCCGGGGGCGTACGAGGGCAAGCAGTACGGCATCCCGTACTACGCGGCGAACCGGGTCGTCATCTACCGCACCGACCTGTTCGAGAAGGCGGGGATCGACGCGTCCGCGATCAGGACGCGGGAGCAGTGGCTCACCGCCACCGGGAAGCTCAACAAGGCCGGGACACAGGGCATCTACCTGCCGGGGCAGATGTGGTACGCCCTGGCCGGCTTCGTCTGGGACGAGGGCGGCGACCTCGCGACCGAGTCCGGCGGGAAGTGGAAGGGCGCCCTGGACACCCCTGAGGCGCTGCGCGGGATGGAGTTCTACGGCAAGCTCCAGGGACTCGGCAAGGGGCCCAAGGACTCCGACGAGGACGACCCGCCGCAGGCCGACGTGATGGCACAGGGGAAGGTCGCCCAGGTCATCGCCACCCCGGGCGGCGCCAACGTCGTCATGGAGAAGAACCCCGACCTCAAGGGGAAGCTCGGCTTCTTCCCGATCCCGGGCAAGAGCGCGGACACCCCGGGCGCCGTCTTCACCGGCGGTTCCGATCTGGTGATCCCCACGGCCTCCGGCAAGCAGGAGGCGGCGCTCGCCTTCGTCAAGGAACTCACCGGTGACGCCTGGCAGAAGAAGCTCGCCGTGGCCATGAGCTACGTGCCGAACCGCACCACGCTCGCCTCCGCCGTGGCCGGCGACCCGGGTGCGGCGGCGATGGCGGCCGGCGCGGCGAACGGGCACGCGACGCCCAACACGCCCGGCTGGGCTGCCGTCGAGGCGGAGAACCCGATCAAGGACTACATGGCCGCCGTGCTCACCGGGGGTGACCCGGCGAAGGAGGCCGCCAAGGCCTCCGAGGACATCACCCGGGCCATGAACACCGCTTCCTGACCCGCCTCCGCCTGCCGTACCGACCATGAGAGGAGGCGTGCCGTGTCGGTCATCCGGGAACGGACCGCACCCCCCAGCCCGCCGCGCCGGAGAACCGCCGGCACGTCCAAGCCTCCGCCCCGCCGGCGGCGGTCCGGGGAACCGCGCGGCCTGTGGCCGTACGCCCTGATCGCTCCGGCGGTGGGCGGCATGCTCTACCTGCTGCTCTATCCGCTGCTGCGGGCCGTACTGATCTCGCTGCAGGACTTCCGGCTGCGCCAGCTGATCATGGGCGACGCGGAGTTCGTGGGGCTGCGGAACTACCGCACGCTGCTGTCCGACCCGCGGTTCTGGGAGGTGGTCAGGCGCACCTTCCTCTTCATGGCGGTCAACGTGGTCCTGATCATGGCGATCGCGACCCTGGTCGCCCTGATGACGGAGCGGCTGGGCCGGTTCGGCCGCACGGTGGTGCTCAGTTCGCTGGTACTGGCCTGGGCCATGCCGGTGATCGCGGCCACCACGGTCTTCCAGTGGCTGTTCCACTCGGAGTTCGGCATCGTCAACCACGTGCTGACCGGGGCGGGCTTCTCCTCCTTCGACCGCTATCCGTGGTTCGCGCACGGCACCGCCGCCTTCTGCATCCTGGTCCTGTTGATCGTCTGGCAGTCGGTGCCGTTCGCGGCGATCACCCTCTACTCGGCGCTGACCACCGTCCCGGCCGAGCTGTACGAGTCGGCGCGGCTGGACGGGGCGTCCGGATCCCGGATCTTCCGCTCGGTGACCCTGCCGATGCTCCGGCCGATCTTCCTGCTGGTCTTCTCGCTGGAGGTGATCTGGACGTTCAAGGCGTTCGTCCAGATCTGGGTCATGACCCGCGGCGGGCCGGGGGACGCCACCACGATCCTGCCCGTGTACGCGGTGCAGACCGCGCTCGCCGGCCAGCGCTACGACCTGGGCTCCGCCGCCTCGATGGTGACCGTGGTCCTGATGTCCGGGGTGCTCGTCCTCTACTTCCGCCAGATGCTCCGCCAGGAGGGCGAAACCCCATGAGCCGGACACACCCGCGGTTCCGCCGGATCCCGCTGAACGCCGCCGCCGCGCTGACCGTCCTGATCTGCCTGTTCCCCGTCTACTGGATGATCTCCACCGCGTTCAAGCCGTCCAGGGACATCCAGTCCACCCATCCGCAGCTCGTCCCGCACACGTGGACACTCGACCACTTCCGTACGGCGGTGCGGGCCGACGGCTTCGAGGTCTTCTGGCGCAACAGCATCCTGGTGACGGCGAGTGCGATCCTGCTGGCCCTGATCGTCGCCATCGGGTCGGCGTACGCGGTGGCCAGGATGCGGTGGAAGGGCCGGCGCCAGTTCATGCTCATGGTCTTCATCGCCCAGATGGCGCCCTGGGAGTCGCTGATCATCCCGATCTACATCATCTCCCGCGACACGGACATGCTGGACCGGCTGCCCACGCTCACCCTCGTCTACTTCATGGTCACGCTGCCGTTCTCGATCATCGTGCTGAGGGGCTTCATCGGAACGATTCCGCCGGAGCTGGAGGAGGCCGCCCAGGTCGACGGATGCACCAGGACCGGCGCCTTCCGGCGGGTGGCGCTGCCGCTGCTCGCGCCGGGGCTGATGGCGACCTCGCTGTTCGGCTTCATCACCGCCTGGAACGAGTTCGCCTACGCCAACTTCCTGATCATCAAGCACCAGGACAGCCGCACGCTGCCGGTCTGGCTCTCCTCCTTCCAGAACACCTTCGGCACCGACTGGGGCGCCACCATGGCCGCCTCGACCCTCTTCGCGCTGCCCGCGCTGGTCGTGTTCCTGCTGCTCCAGCGCCATGTCACCTCCGGCTTCGCGGCCGGCGCCGTCAAGGGCTGACGCCCGAGATCCGAATCCGGAGGCCCCCCGTGCCCTCGTCACGCCCCGAACACTCCCTCGTCCCCCGGCCCCGCAAGGTCGCCTCCCGTCCCGGCCGCTTCACCCTCGACCAGGACACCTCGGTACGGGCCTACCCCGGCGCGGAAGGGGCGGCCGACCTGCTGCGCACCCTGCTCGCCCCCGCCACCGGCCTGCCCCTCGCCCCCTCCGCCACCGGCCGCGTCGTGCTGGCTCTCGACCCGCACCTGGGCGGGCTCGGCGAGGAGGGGTACGGGCTCACCATCGGGCCCGACTCCCTGCTGCTGCGGGCCGCGCGACTCCCCGGCCTGCTCAGGGGCGTCCAGACGATCCGTCAGCTCCTGCCCGCGGACGCCCTGTCGGAGTCGGCGCAGCGCGATGCCCCGTGGATGCTGCCGTGCGTCGAGATCAGTGACGTGCCCGCGTATCCGTGGCGCGGCACGATGCTCGACGTCGCCCGGCACTTCCAGCCGGTCTCCTATCTGCGCCGGTACGTGGACCTGATGGCGCTGCACAAGCTCAACACCCTGCATCTCCACCTCACCGACGACCAGGGGTGGCGGATGCCCGTCCCCGCCTACCCACGGCTGACCGGCATCGGCGGCCACCGCAGGCAGTCGATGTCCGGCCCGCCGGGGCGCGGCGACGAGCGTTTCGACGGGATCCCGCACTCGGGGGCGTACACCCGGCAGGAACTGCGGGACCTGGTCCGTTACGCGGCGGCGCGCGGGGTGCGGGTGGTGCCGGAGATCGAGATGCCCGGCCATGTGCGCGCGGCGCTCGCCGCCCACCCCGAGCTGGGCAACGACCCCGGGCGGCGGCTGGACGTGTGGACCCGCTGGGGGGTCTGCGACACGGTGTTCGGCGTCCACGAGGAGGTCTTCGACTTCTGCCGGACGGTGCTGGAGGAGGTCATGGACGTCTTCCCGTCCCCCTACATCCACATCGGCGGCGAGGAGTGCCCGACCACGGAGTGGGAGTCGAGCCCGGCGGCGCTGGCGCGGGCCGCCGCCGAGGGGCTGCCCGACGCGGGATCGCTGCACGGCTGGTTCATGGGCCGGATCGGGTCGTTCCTGGCGGAGCACGGGAGGCGTCCGGTCGGCTGGGCCGAGACGGGGACCGAATTGCCCCTCGACTTCACGGTGATGACCTGGCGCGACCCGGACCATGCCCGCGCGGCCGCCCGCCGCGGCCATCAGGTGGTGACCGCACACCACCGGACGACGTACCTCGACTACGCCCAGTCCACCGATCCCGGCGAGCCGGCCACCCAGCCGGGCCCGCCCGTCGGCCTGCGTGCGGTGCACGGCAACCGGCCGGTTCCCGACGGCTGGGAGGCGGCGGACGCGGGCCAGGTGCTGGGCACCCAGGCCCAGTTGTGGACCGAGTACGCGAGCACCCCGGAGCGGATCGAGTACCTGGCCTATCCACGGCTGTGCGCCCTCGCGGACCGCGCCTGGTCCGGCGGCCGAAGCGACTGGCCCGGTTTCCTGTCCCGGCTCGGCCGGCACACGGCACGGCTGGACGCCCTCGGCGTCCGCTACCGCCCCCTGAACCCCCGGTCGCTCCAGACCACTTCCCCAGGAACAGCGCCACCTCGGTAGGAACCACTCCCCCACGACCGTTCCGGAGAGGAACAGGTTCATGAAGTCACTCGCGAAGAGCCGCATCCGCGCTGCGGCGGCAGCCGCCGCCACCGTCGCCCTGGGCTGTACGGCCCTGGCCGTCGTCCCGTCGTCGGCGAGCGCCGCCGTCGGACCGCTGGCCGTGCAGTACCGCACCAGCGCGTCCGGCGCCACGGCGGACCAGAGCGAACCCTGGCTGAAGGTGCGCAACACCGGCAGCGCGGCCGTACAGCTCAGCAATGTCAAAGTCCGCTACTACTTCAAGGGCGACGCGGCGGGCGACGCCTACCGGTTCGCCTGCTCCTGGGCGGTGAAGGGCTGCGCGAACATCACCGGGACGTTCGGCACGCTCACCTCCCCGACGGCCACCGCCGACCGCTATCTGGAGATCGGCTTCACCCCGGGTGCGGGGTCTCTCGCCCCCGGCGCCGACACCGGCGACATGCAGTTGCGCTTCTACCGGTCGAGCTGGCAGCCCCTGCTGCAGAGCGACGACTACTCCTTCGGCTCGGGCCGGACGGCGTACGGCGACTGGTCGAAGGTGACCGCGCAGCTCGGCGGCGCCACTGTCTGGGGCGAGGCCCCGGAGGGCAACGACCCGACGGACCCCACGGACCCGACCGATCCCACGGACCCGACCGATCCGCCGGAGGGCACGCCCACGCTGTTCGACGACTTCAACTACAGCTCCCACGCCGACCCGCAGATCGCCGCGCACGGCTGGAGCGTCCGCTCGAACGCCGGCGGTCCCGGCGTGCCCGGCGCCACGTGGGCGCCGGAGAACGTCACGTTCGCCGGCCAGAGCGGAAACTCGGTGATGAACCTGGAGACGTCGACCGCCGGCAGCGGTGGGTCGACGAAGCAGACCGAGATCCTGACCCAGTCGATGAAGTTCCGCAACGGCACCTACGCGGCGCGGGTGAAGTTCAGTGACGCTCCCGTGTCGGGCCCGGACGGCGACCATCTCGTCCAGACGTTCTTCACCATCAACGACCTGAAGGCGCCGATGGCGGACGACTACGCGGAGTACGACTTCGAGTACCTGCCGAACGGCGGCTGGGGCGAGAGCGGCAACATTCTCTACACGACCTCGTGGGAGACCTACCGCCCGGACCCGTGGGAGGCGGTCAACGCGCACAGTGAGGCCCGGCAGAGCTATGCCGGCTGGCACGACCTGGTCGTGACCATCGACAACAGCGCGATCACCTACTACATCGACGGGCAGCTGTTCGGCACCCACGGCGCGGCATATCTGCCGGAGCGCGGGATGTCGATCAACTTCAACCAGTGGCTGATCGATCTGGCCGGGCAGACCAGCACGACGCCCCGGTCGTACGACCAGCAGGTCGACTACGTCCTGCACGTGAAGGACCAGGTCCTCACACCGGCCCAGGTCAACGCCAGGGTGAGCGCCTACCGCTCGGCGGGGACCACGTTCCAGGACACGGTGCCGGCCGGGTAACGGCTTACGGGAAGCAGCGGCGGGGCGGACGGCCATCGGGGCGTCCGCCCCGCTTTCGTGCACCCCGACCGGCCGCGACCGGACCGAATTTTCGGGCACCCCTTGACACCGCCCCCACCCGCCGGGCAATCTTCCGTTAAGCAGAAACTAACTTCCGCAATACGGAAGGAGCGCCGAAACCCTCATGGGCTACCCGGACCAGCGCTTCGATGTGAACCTTTCGATCCTCTTCACGGAACTCCCGCTCCTGGAGCGACCCGCGGCAGCCGCCGCGGCGGGCTTCACGGCGGTCGAGCTGTGGTGGCCATGGATCGAGACCCCCACCCCCGCGCAAGCCGAACTCGACGCGCTGAAGAAGGCGCTCGACGAGGCGGGCACGCAGTTGGTGGGGCTGAACTTCTACGCCGGACAGCTCCCCGGCCCCGACCGCGGCGCGCTCTCCGTGCCCGGCACGGAGTCGGACCGCTTCCGGGCCAACATCGAGGTGGCGGCAGCTTTCGCCGCCTCGGTCGGCTGCAAGGCACTCAACGCGCTCTACGGCAACCGGATCGACGGCGTCGACCCGGCCGCACAGGACGAACTCGCCCTGGAGAACCTGGTCACCGCCGCCCGCGCGGCCGACCTGATCGGGGCGGTCCTGCTGATCGAGACACTGAACGCGCCGGAGTCGCCGCGCTACCCGCTGGTGAGCGCACCGGCCGGGATCGAGGTCGTGGACCGCGTGAACGCGGCGACGGGGCTCGGCAACGCGAAGTTCCTCCTGGACCTGTACCACCTGTCGATGAACGGCGAGGACCTCAGCCAGGTCATCACCGCTTACGCCGACCGGACCGGTCACGTCCAGATCGCGGACAACCCGGGGCGCGGCGCGCCCGGCACCGGCTCGCTCCCGCTGGAGCAGCTCCTCGACGAGCTGACGAAGGCCGGTTACGACGGCTGGGTCGGCCTGGAGTACAAGCCGGGCGACCGGCCGAGCGCCGAGTCCTTCGAGTGGCTCCCGGCCACCGCGCGGGCCGCCCGCCGGTAGCGGCGGACGCTCACTCGTACACACGCTTATCGGAAGGCACCCTCATGAGCAACAACCTCCCCAAGGTTGCGTGGATCGGGCTCGGCATCATGGGTTCGCCCATGTCCGAGAACCTGGTCAAGGCCGGTTACGACGTCACCGGTTACACCCTGGAGCAGGACAAGGTCGACCGGCTCGCCGCGGCCGGCGGCACCGGCGCCTCCTCGATCGCCGAGGCGGTCAAGGACGCCGACGTGGTCATCACGATGGTGCCCGCCTCCCCGCAGGTCGAGGCGATCGCCTACGGCCCCGAGGGCATCCTGGAGAACGCCAAGCGCGGCGCTCTGCTGATCGACATGTCCTCGATCACCCCGCAGACGTCGGTGGACCTGGCGAAGAACGCCGCCGAGAAGGGCATCCGCGTCCTGGACGCGCCCGTCTCCGGCGGTGAGGCCGGCGCCATCGAGGCCGTGCTGTCCATCATGGTGGGCGGCGAGCAGAGCGACTTCGACACCGCGAAGCCGGTGCTCGACGCGCTGGGCAGGACCATCGTGCTCTGCGGTCCGCACGGCTCCGGCCAGACGGTGAAGGCGGCCAACCAGCTGATCGTCGCGGTCAACATCCAGGCCTGCGCCGAGGCTGTCGTCTTCCTGGAGAAGTCCGGGGTCGACCTGGCCGCCGCCCTCGACGTCCTGAACGGCGGACTGGCCGGCTCGACCGTGCTGACCCGCAAGAAGGACAACTTCCTGAACCGGGACTTCGCCCCGGGCTTCCGGATCGACCTGCACCACAAGGACATGGGCATCGTCACGGACGCCGCCCGCAACGTCGGCGCCGCACTGCCGGTGGGCGGCGTGGTCGCCCAGCTCGTCGCCTCGCTGCGTGCGCAGGGCGACGGCGGCCTGGACCACTCGGCGCTGCTGCGCTCGGTCGAGCGTCTGTCCGGTCAGCCCGTTCGCGCCTGACCCGTCCCACGCGTGCGGCCGGGCCCCGAGCGGGCCCGGCCGGCACCACCGCACGATCCCGCCGGGTGCGCATCCCCCGGCCCCACAGACTTCCGGGCGGCGTCGGCGCTGACACCTGTCCTGTCGCGCCCAGGCGCCGGCGCCGTCCGGAACACCTCTCCGCCATGAATTTCAACAAACTGTTGACGTCGGGTTCGGAGCGTACCTACGCTCCTGGAGCCCCCAGGCCGTCGCAGTTCAGCAGCTCCCGTACGGAAGGTCGCCCCGACACCATGACGCAGCGCGTGCTTACGACCGAGTCCGGCGCCCCGGTCGCCGACAACCAAAACTCCGCCACCGCCGGCGCCGGCGGCCCGATCCTCCTCCAGGACGGCCATCTCCTGGAGAAGCTCGCCCGCTTCAACCGGGAGCGCATCCCGGAGCGCGTGGTGCACGCCCGGGGCTCCGGCGCGTACGGCTACTTCGAGGTGACCGACGACGTCACCGGCTTCACCCGCGCGGACTTCCTCTCCGAGGTCGGCCGCCGCACCGAGACGTTCATCCGCTTCTCGACGGTCGCCGACTCGCTGGGCGGCGCGGACGCCGTACGCGACCCGCGCGGCTTCGCGCTCAAGTTCTACACGAACGAGGGCAATTACGACCTCGTCGGCAACAACACCCCGGTGTTCTTCATCAAGGACCCGATCAAGTTCCCCGACTTCATCCACTCGCAGAAGCGCGACCCGTTCACGGGCCGTCAGGAAGCGGACAACCTCTGGGACTTCTGGGCGAACTCGCCGGAGGCCACCCACCAGATCACCTGGCTGATGGGCGACCGGGGCATCCCCGCCTCGTACCGCCACATGAACGGGTTCGGTTCGCACACCTACCAGTGGACGAACGCCGCGGGCGAGGCCTTCTTCGTCAAGTACCACTTCAAGACGAACCAGGGCGTGCGTTCCCTCTCCGCCGACCAGGGCGCGGAGCTCGTCGGCAAGGACGCCAACTCGCACCAGACGGACCTGCTCCAGGCCATCGAGCGCGGGATGAACCCGTCCTGGACGCTGCACGTGCAGCTCATGCCGGCCGCCGAGGCGGCGGACTACCGCTTCAACCCGTTCGACGTGACCAAGGTGTGGCCGCACGCGGACTACCCGCTCCAGCGGGTGGGCCGGCTGGTGCTGGACCGTAACCCGGACAACGTCTTCGCGGAGGTCGAGCAGGCCGCGTTCTCCCCGAACAACTTCGTGCCCGGCATCGGCCCGTCCCCGGACAAGATGCTCCAGGGCCGGCTGTTCGCCTACGCGGACGCGCAGCGTTACCGGCTGGGCATCAACCACACCCAGCTGCCGGTGAACGCGCCGCGCACCGCGACCGTCGACAACTACGGCCGCGACGGGCTGCACGCCACGCGCTACGGCGCCCGGCACGACAAGAACTACGAGCCCAACTCGCACGCGGGCCCCGCCCAGACGGACGCGGCGCACTCCGCCCCGCTGGCCGTCCACGGCTGGACCGGCACGCACGAGGCGCCCGCCCACACCAAGGACGACGACTTCTTCCAGGCGGGTGAGCTGTACCGGCTGATGTCGGACGACGAGAAGGGCCGGCTGATCGCCACCATCGCGGGGGGCCTGTCGCAGGTCACACGCGACGACGTGATCGAGAAGAACCTCGCCCACTTCCACGCCGCGGACGCCGAGTACGGCAAGCGCGTGGAGGAGGCGGTCCGCGCGCTGCGCGAGGACTGAGCCTCCCCTGTGCCCTTCCCGTGCCGTCGCGCCCACCCGGATGAGGGGTTGCGCGGCGGTGCGGGCAGGACGGGGGTGTCCGGCGGATACCCCCGGGGCCTCGGCGGTGGCGCGACGCCAGTGCGGTGGTGCGGGTGGGGGTGCCGGCTCCTGACCTGAAGGGGCCGGCCCCTTCGCCCCGTCGCGCCCCGCCGCGGCCCCTGTCTTCCCTCGAACCAGGGCGTGGAGTACGGATTACGGTCCCGTACTCCACGCCCTTTCGCGTGCGCGGGCCCACGGGGCGGCCGGTGCCGTCCTCGAACGCCGGACGGGCCGGGTTGTGCTGCGGACGTGCGGCGGCATCGCTGCGGACGCCGGGCAGAAGCAAGCCCGTCGGGCGATGCGGACACGACGACGGTCCGCCGGGCGGCAACACTGCGGCCCCCGCCCCCGGTTGTCCGGGAGACGGGGGCCGCAGGGCCCGACGGGTCAGGCCTGCGCGAACGGGCGGATCGCCGTCGGCGCGTGACCCGGCTCCGTCGCGACGTCCTCGAACTCGTTGACCGACGCGATGTCCGTCCCGCTCATCGCGATGTTCGTGACCCGCTCCAGGATCGCCTCCACCACCACCGGCACCCGGAACTCCGCCGCCAGCTTCTTCGCCTCCTCGAAGGCCGGCAGCAGCTGGTCCGGCTCGGTGACCCGGATCGCCTTGCAGCCGAGGCCCTCGACGACCTTGACGTGGTCCACGCCGTAGACGCCCAGCTCCGGGGAGTTGAGGTTCTCGAACTCCAGGTTGACCTGGAAGTCGATGTCGAAGCCCCGCTGCGCCTGACGGATCAGCCCCAGGTAGGAGTTGTTCACCAGGACGTGCACGTACGGGATGCGGTGCTGCGCGCCGACCGCCAGCTCCTCCAGCATGAACTGGAAGTCGTAGTCGCCGGAGAGCGCGACGACGGAGCCCTCGGGGTCGGCCGTGGCGACGCCGAGCGCCGCCGGGATGGTCCAGCCGAGCGGACCCGCCTGGCCGCAGTTGATCCAGTGGCGCGGCCGGTAGACGTGCAGCATCTGCGCGCCCGCGATCTGCGAGAGGCCGATCGTGGTGACGTACCGGGTCTCGGGACCGAACGCCCGGTTCATCTCCTCGTACACCCGCTGCGGCTTCAGCGGCACGTTGTCGAAGTGTGTGCGCCGCTGCAGCCGCGCCCTGCGCTCCTGCGTGGAGGCCGCCCACCGCGAGCGGTCCGTCAGCTTGCCGGCCGCCTTCAGCTCGCGCGCCACCTCGACGAACAGCCCCAGGGCCGCCTTGGCGTCGGAGGCGATGCCGAGGTCGGGGGCGAAGATCTTGCCCAGCTGGGTGGGTTCGATGTCGACGTGCACGAACGTGCGGCCCTTGGTGTAGACGTCCAGCTTGCCGGTGTGCCGGTTGGCCCAGCGGTTGCCGATGCCGAGGACGAAGTCGGACTCCAGGAAGTTCGCGTTGCCGTAGCGGTGCGAGGTCTGGAGACCGACCATGCCGGCGTTCAGCTCGTGGTCGTCGGCGAGGATGCCCCAGCCCATCAGGGTGGGGACGACCGGGACGCCGGTCAGTTCGGCGAACTCCACCAGGAGTTCGGAGGCGTCGGCGTTGATGATGCCGCCGCCCGCGACGAGCAGCGGGCGCTCGGAGGCGTTCAGCATCTCCAGGGCGCGCTCGATCTGCTTGCGGGTCGCGGCGGGCTTGTGCACGGGCAGCGGCTCGTACAGATCGGGGTCGAACTCGATCTCGGTGAGCTGCACATCGATCGGGAGGTCGATGAGGACCGGGCCGGGCCGGCCGGTGCGCATCAGGTGGAAGGCCTGCTGGAAGACGCCCGGGACCTGCGCGGCCTCCAGGACGGTGGTGGCCGACTTGGTGACCGGCTTGGCGATCGACGCGATGTCGACGGCCTGGAAGTCCTCCTTGTGGAGCACCGCCGTCGGGGCCTGGCCGGTGATGCACAGGATCGGGATCGAGTCCGCGATGGCCGAGTAGAGGCCGGTGATCATGTCGGTGCCGGCCGGTCCCGACGTACCGATGCAGACGCCGATGTTCCCCGGGCGGGCCCGGGTGTAGCCCTCCGCCATGTGGGAGGCGCCCTCGACGTGGCGGGCGAGCGTGTGATGAACCCCGCCGGAGGCCTTGAGGGCCGCGTAGAAGGGGTTGATCGCCGCGCCCGGCACACCGAACGCGTTGCTGACACCTTCGCGCTTGAGGATCTCAACTGCCGCTCGGGCAGCGGTCATTCGAGGCATTGAGTGCTCCTGCTCGGACCTGGGTGGAGTCGGGCTCTGTCGCGCCACCTGAGAGCACCAATTCCGCATTACGGAAAATTGATTCTGCTATACGGAAGCAAATCTAAAGTGCGGCCGGACAGCCGTCAAGAGAGGCGGCCGGGGACGTCGCCCACGTGGACCCGGGCCACGAAGTGCCCCAAGTCCCTGCCGGGGGCCTCGCTCTTGGTGGAGCATGGGGTACGGAGCGGAGCCGGCCCGGAATCCGGGCACCGGCCGCATGGTCGTCGGCCGTAGGGAGTCCGAGGGTGGAATCAGTGCCGGTACGGTGCCCGGCCTGCCGCCGCGACCACGCCTTCATGACGCCCGTCTACCCGTGCCCGTGCGGCGCACCGACCGCCCCGCCGCTGCTGCGCGGCGCGCCGGTCACGCCGATCACCCACCGCACCTGGAACGACGACTGGGTGACGGTGCGCTGCCGTGGCTGCGGCCGGCACGACCAGTGGCCGCAGCCGGAGCTGTGCTGCCCGTGCGGAGCGGTGCTGCGGATCCCGGTCCGTCCGGTGGCGGCGCCCGGCCGCGCGGGCGGCTCGTCCTCCCGGCCCGTACGGCCGTCGCACATACCGCTGCCGCGTACGGCCCCGGCCCCGCGGCCCCCTTTCCGGCCGCGGACGATCCGTACCGCGCGCGACGCGGTCGGCGCCGCCGCGCTGTACCTGAAGTGGCTGGGCTACGGCGACGTCGCGCAGCCCGCCGAACGCCCCGCGTCCCGGATCGACCTGCGGGCGGCCGGGCTGATCGCACAGGTCGACTCCACCACCCGGCCGACCACGCTGCGCGATGTCGAATGCCTGTGGCTCAACGCCCTCAGCGCGTCGGTGTCGAGCGTGTTCTTCTCGCTCGCGGGATACGCGCCGGACGCCCGGGAGCGGGCGGACGGGCTCGGCATCCCGCTGTTCGTCATGGATCTCACCGGCACCCCGCAGCCGGTGAACAGCCCCGCGGAGGAACTGCTCAGCACCGGCGCCTGAACCGGTCGGCCAGGGCCCGGCGGCCTGCGTCACGCGCCATACTGACGTATGCGCATCCGTCCCGCCCGCCGCTCGGACCTCCCGCTCCTCCAGGAGATCGAGCGCGCCGCAGGCGAACCCTTCCGCACGCTCGGCATGTCCCTCGTGGCCGACGACGACCCCCCGCCGCTGGACCTTCTGGAGGGCTACCGCGCGGCCGGCCGCGCCTGGGTGACCACGGGCCCCGACGACCTGCCCCTCGGCTACCTGATCGCCGACCCGGTCGACGGCGCCGCCCACATCGAGCAGGTCTCCGTCCATCCGTCTGCCGCCCGGCGCGGCCTGGGCGGCGCCCTCATCGACCATGCCGCGGCCTGGGCCGCGCACGAGGATCTGACGGCGCTGACCCTGACGACGTTCTCCCACGTCCCGTGGAACGCGCCGTACTACGCCCGGCTCGGTTTCCGCCCCCTGACGCAATCCGGCCTCACCGACGGGCTGCGGCGGATTCGCGCCGAGGAGGCGGAACACGGCCTCGACCGCTGGCCGCGGGTCTGTATGCGGCGCGACGTGCCGCACCTCACAGAAACCGTCCGGCCACAGTGAGTGCTATCGGTCACGTTCGAGCCAGGGGCCACAGATGTTCGGTCCGTTGTCGGTGGCGGGCCCTAGAGTGGTGCGCATGGTCTTAACTCCACGACTTTCTCCACCCGCGACACCCGCGAGATCCGGCACACCCGCCTCAACCGTGCCGTCCGCGATTCCGCCGCACAGCACCTTTCCCGCACAGCCGGCCCACCCCGCCGCCGTCGAGGCGAACGAGGCGATCCGCGCGCTCGTGGACGCGCGCGCCGGCCAGGACTGGTCCCCCGTGGAGTCCGCTGCCTACGAGGTGCTCCTGATCGAGTGGGCGGCCGCGACGCAGGGCACCGCGGGCGACATCATCGAAGCCGCCTGACGGCGCCCTGGCGCCCTCCCCCCGCCTACCGGCCGTAGTTCTCCCGCAGTTCGATCTTCCGGACCTTCCCGCTGACCGTCATCGGGAACGTCTCCATGATCCGGAGCAGACGCGGCACCTTGTAGCGCGCCAACTGCTCGTGGCAGAAGGCCGTGACCTCCTCCAGGCTCGGCGGATCGGCCGGGTCCGCGGGAATGACGCAGGCCAGGATCTCCTCGCCGTACCGCTCGTCCGCCACACCCACCACCTGCACGTCGGCGATCTTCGGGTGCCGGTAGAGGAACTCCTCGACCTCCCGGGGATAGACGTTCTCGCCACCCCGGATGATCACGTCCTTGATCCGGCCGACGATCTGTACGTAGCCGTCCTCACGCATCACCGCGAGGTCCCCGGTGTGCATCCAGCGTCCCGCGTCGATCACCTCGGCGGTCCGCTCCGGCTGCTCCCAGTAGCCGAGCATCACGCTGTAGCCCCGGGTGCACAGTTCGCCCGCCGCACCGCGCTCCAGCGTCACCCCCGTCGCCGGGTCGACGACCTTGACCTCGATGTGCGGCATCACGCGGCCGACCGTGCCGGTACGCCGCTCCAGGTCGTCGTCACGGCGGGTCTGGGTGGAGACCGGGGAGGTCTCCGTCATGCCGTAACAGATGGACACCTCGTCCATGTGCATCTCGGCGACGACCCGCTTCATCACCTCGACCGGGCAGGGGGATCCGGCCATGATGCCGGTGCGCAGCGAGGAGAGGTCGTACGAGGCGAAGGCGGGCAGGTTCAGCTCCGCGATGAACATGGTGGGGACGCCGTACAACGAGGTGCAGCGCTCCTGCTCCACCGCGGCGAGGACGGTGGCCGCCTCGAACGCGGGGGCCGGGATCACGATGCAGGCGCCGTGCGAGGTGATGCCGAGGTTGCCCATCACCATGCCGAAGCAGTGGTAGAAGGGCACCGGCAGACAGACCCGGTCCTGTTCGGTGTAGGCGACCAGCTCCCCCACGAAGTAGCCGTTGTTGAGGATGTTGTGGTGGGAGAGGGTGGCTCCCTTGGGGAAGCCGGTCGTGCCGGAGGTGTACTGGATGTTGATCGGGTCGTCGCAGGACAGGCCGGCCTCACGGGCCGCCAGTTGCTCCGTGGTCACCGATCCGGCGACGGCGAGCAGGGCGTCCCAGGACGGGTCGCCGATGTAGTGCACGGCGCGCAGGGCGGGGCAGCCGGCCCGGACCTCGCCGACCAGGGCCCGGTAGTCGCTGGTGCGGTGTGCGAGCGAGGCGACCAGAAGACGGACCCCAGCCTGCTTCAGCACGTACTCCAGCTCGTGCGCGCGGTAGGCCGGGTTGATGTTGACCATGACGGCGCCGATGCGCGCGGTCGCGTACTGGACCAGCACCCACTCCGGGCAGTTGACCGCCCAGATGCCGACCCGGTCCCCCCGGTCCACGCCCGAGGCCATCAGCGCGCGGGCCAGTTCGTCGACGGCCGCGCCGAATTCGGCGTACGTCCAGCGCCGCCCGGACGGTACGTCGACGAGTGCCTCCCGGTCCGGGTACGCCTGGACCGCCCGGTCGAGGTTACGGCCGATGGTGTCGCCGAGCAGCGGGGTGGTGCCGGTGCCGTGGGCGTAGGACGGCCCGGTCATGTCAGGTCCCCCTCGCTGTACTCGGTTCCGGTGCCCCGGGCGGTGCGCTCGCGCAGCTCGATGCGGCGGATCTTGCCGGAGACGGTCTTGGGCAGCTCGGCGAACTCCAGCCGGCGGACCCGCTTGTACGGGGCGAGTACGGCACGGGAGTGCGCGAAGAGCGCCTTCGCGGTCTCCGGTCCGGGCTCCCAGCCCTCGGCGAGCACGATGTAGGCCTTCGGGACGGAGAGCCGCACCGGGTCGGGGGCCGGCACGACGGCCGCCTCGGCGACGGCCTCGTGCTCCAGCAGGGCGCTCTCCAGCTCGAACGGGGAGATCTTGTAGTCGGAGGCCTTGAAGACATCGTCGGCGCGGCCGACGTAGGTGATGTAGCCGTCGGCGTCACGGGAGCCGATGTCGCCGGTGCGGTAGTAGCCGCCCGCCATTGCTTCCGCGGTGCGGTCCGGGTCACCGTGGTAGCCGGTCATCAGGCCGACCGGGTGGCCCGAGAGGTCGAGCGAGATCTCGCCCTCGACGGCGCCGGGCTCACCGCTGACCGGGTCGAGGAGGACGACCTTGAAGCCGGGACTCGGGCGGCCCATCGAACCGGACTTCAGGACCTGGCCGGGGGTGTTGGCGACCTGGACGGCGGTCTCCGTCTGGCCGAAGCCGTCGCGGATGGTGATGCCCCAGGCGCGCCGGACCGTTTCGATGACCTCGGGGTTCAGCGGTTCGCCGGCCGCCACGACCTCCCGCGGCGGGGTCTTCAGCTGGGACAGGTCCGCCTGGATGAGCATGCGCCAGACGGTGGGCGGGGCGCAGAAGCTGGTGACGCCCGAGCGGTCCATCTCCGCCATCAGCCGGCCGGCGTCGAAGCGGGTGTAGTTGAAGATGAAGACGGTCGCCTCGGCGCTCCACGGGGCGAAGAGGTTGGACCAGGCGTGCTTGGCCCAGCCGGGCGAGGAGATGTTGAGGTGGACGTCGCCGGGCTTGAGGCCGATCCAGTACATCGTCGACAAGTGGCCCACGGGGTAGGAGACATGGGTGTGCTCGACGAGCTTGGGACTGGCGGTGGTGCCCGAGGTGAAATAGAGCATCAGCGGTTCGTCGGCGTCGGTCTCGCGGTCCGCCGTGAAGGTCTCCGGCTGCTCGTCGGCCCCGGCGTAGGAGATCCAGCCCTCGGTTTCGGCGCCGACGCTGATCCGGGTGTATTCGCCGGGCACCTCGTCGAACTTGGCGGTGTCGGCGTCCCGCACCAGGACGTGCCGGACCCGGCCGCGCTCGACCCGGTCGCGCAGGTCGACGGGGCCCAGCAGCGGTGTCGCGGGGATGACGACGGCGCGCAGCTTCATCGCGGCGAGCGCGGTCTCCCAGAGCTCGGTCTGGTTGCCGAGCATGACGAGGATGCGGTCGCCCTCCCGTACGCCCTGGGCACGCAGCCAGTTCGCGGCCTGGTTGGAGCGGGCGGACATCCGGGCGAAGGACATCTCGGTCCGCCCGCCGTCCTCCTCCACGATGTGCAGGGCCGTGCGGTCGTTGTCCCGGGCGATGACGTCGAACCAGTCGAGCGCCCAGTTGAAGTGGTCGCTGCGGGGCCAGCGGAAGCCCTCGTAGGCCGCGGTGTAGTCCTCGCGGTGCCGGAGCAGAAAGTCCCGGGCGGCCCGGAACGTCTCCGTCGCACTGGATGCCGACATGTGCCCTCCTCATTGCGGACCGGACGGTCACTGTCTCGGGCCGGTCGCCTAACATCATGTAAACAGTGACCCAGGTCTCACCACCCCCGAACGGGGGTGCCGCGGGGGATGCGGTGTTCCCCGGAGCCGGGTGGAGAGGCGTCAGCGTGCCGGAATCCGTCGATGCGGTCGAGATGCAAGCGGCGCTGCTGCGGCTGCGCCGGACGAGCGGGCTGCCCGTGGCCTTCGGCGGGCTGCTCTCCGACACCCGCCACGCCAGGATCGCCGAGCTGAACGGGGCACAGACCACGGCCCTGCGCGGGCTCGTGATCTCGGCCGGCAGCGGCCTCGGCGGGAAGGCGATCGCGCTGTCGCGGCCGTGCGCGGTGACCGACTACCACTCCTCGCGCCACATCAGCCACGAGTACGACACGGCGGTGGCGGCGGAGGGGCTGCGCTCGGTGGTCGCCGTGCCCGTCGTCGTACGCCGCAAGGTGCGGGGTGTGCTGTACGGGGCGCTGCGTGAGCCCCTCACGCTCGGCGACCGTACGTTCGACGCGGCGGTCGGGGCGGCCCGCGACGTGGAGCAGGCGCTGGCCGTGCGCGACGAGGTGCAGCAGTTGCTCGCCGTGACCCGGGAGGAGGTCACCGACCCCCGGGCCGTCCCGGGAGCGTGGGAGGACGTCCGGGAGGCGCACCGCGAGCTGCGCGCCCTCGCACCGAAGGTCCTCGATCCGGCGCTGCGCGACGAGCTGCTGGCGGTGTGCGGGCGGCTCGCCGCCGCGGCGGGCGCCCGGGTGCCCGGGGCGCGGGTGTGCCGGCTGGCGCCGCGCGAGGTCGACGTCCTGGCCTGCGTCGCCGCGGGCGCGACGAACGCGGTGGCGGCGGACCGGCTGGGGCTGCGGCCGGAGACGGTGAAGGGCTATCTGCGCTCCGCGATGCGGAAGCTGGGCGCGCACACCCGGCTGGAGGCGGTCGTCGCGGCCCGCCGGGCGGGGCTGCTGCCGTAGGTGCGGTGGTGAGGGGTGAAGGGCACGTTCAGCGGTCGAAGTCGATGAACGGGGCGAAGCGGATGTCGTGTCCGTCGCCGTCGCCTGCCGCCCGCGTCATCACGGAGAGCAGGGTCACCGCCTCGCCCGTGACGTCGTCACGCTCGGCCGCGGTGAGCGGGCGCAGCTCCTGGACGGTGACCGCCGTCGGCGCCGCGCCGCCCCCGCCGGATTCCAGGCGCCAGATCGCGGCGAGGAAGCCGTCGACCAGCACGCTGCCGTACGCCTGGTTCCCCACCCCGTTGCGGCCCTTGAGCGCCAGCGGGATCACCCGGGTCCGGTCCGCGTGGCCGAGCAGGACGTTGTCGAACTCGGGCAGGAAGCGCGGCGGGGCGGGGGTGTCCGCGTCGGGGCGCGGGGCGTCGGGCAGGTCGAAGAGCTCCACCCCGTTCTCGTCGCGGAAGGTGATCAGCTGGGGGCGGAGCCGGTCGAAGACCTCGCGCATCCGGGTCAGGCCCGCCCATGTCTGCATGTCCTTGACCGACGCGGGCCCGAACGCGGCGAGGTAGCGCAGCACGGTGCCGTCGGGCGCGGGGGCCGGTGCGGAGGGCCGGTCGAGCCAGTGCTCCGCGGTGGTCAGGGCGACCTGGCCGCTCTGCCCCCACACCCCGCGCGGGGTGACCTGGACGAGCGGCAGCAGACAGCGCGCGGCCGTGCTCAGGGCCTGCGGGTCCGCGTCCGGCCACTGGGCGAGGAGGTGTTCCCGGATCTCCTTCGGGGTGCGGGGCGTCTGATCGACGTACGCCCTGCCGAGGTCGCGGAGGAGGTCCAGGTCCACACCCGCGAGCCCCTTCCGGAACATCCTGAGCTCGCGGTCGCGTGCCTCCTGGACGAGGGGACGCAGGGTGAGGGCGTCGTCGGCGGTGTGGGTGTGGATGGTGGAGCGCAGGGTGACGATACGGACGACCTCGCGCGACTCCATCAGCCCGGCCAGCTCGGCCGGCTCGAAGCCCTCCAGCCGGGCGAGGAGCTGGTAGTACGGCGGCTTGGTGTTCTGCGCCTGGAGGCCGACGAGATGGCGGACGGCGTCCTTCGCGCTCATCGCCGCACGCCGGAGCAGGAGTTGGCGCTCCAGGGTCGCGCGCCCCAGCGCCCGCGGCGAGAGTACGGCGGCGGGGGCGGCGGCAGGGGTCTTCCTCTTCACGGCCATGAACGGCACGCTACGCGGCCATGCGGTCGGATTCTGTCCTGATGGCGCTCTTCCTTCGCGGGGACATCCTGCGCCATGCCGCCGCCCGGCAAGATCCCGGATTGCGCGCCGGGCGCCCGCATCATGGACCGGTGATCAGCGTCCTGTTCGCCGTCCTGACCGCGCTCAGCAACGGCGCGGCCTCCGTCCTTCAGCGCCGCGCGGCCTCTGCCGCCCCCGACAGTGAGGCGATGCGGCTGTCGCTGATCGGCCACCTGCTGCGCCAGAAGGTGTGGCTCGCCGGCATCGGCCTGGTGATCGTCGCGGCCGTCTGCCAGGCAGTGGCGCTGGCCACGGGCCCCATCGCCGTGGTGCAGCCGATCTTCATGATCGAACTGCCGGCGACGCTGCTGATGGCGAGTTTCGTGATGCGGGTGCGGTTGCCCCGGCCGGTGTGGTTCGGGGTGGCCGCCGTGACGTGTGGTCTGGCCCTCGGCATGGCGTCAGCGGCTCCGGGGGGCGGCAGTGCCACGGTGCACGGAGCCGCGTGGGTGCCGGCACTGATCCTGACGGGCCTGTTCGAGGCGGCGCTGATCGCGGGTGCGATGGCCACCCGCGGCAATCCCCGGGCGGCGCTGCTGGGGCTGGCGGCCGCCTGTGCGTACGCGCTGACCGCCGCCCTGATGAAGGACGCCATGGCCCGGCTCGACGACGGCGGGGCGGCGGCGCTCTTCACGTCCTGGCAGCTCTACGCCATGGCCGTGGCGGGCGTCGGCGCCCTGTTCCTCCTGCAGAACGCGCTGCAGGCAGGCACGCTGGTCGCGGTCCAGCCGTGTCTGACCCTGGGCGACGCCCTGATCAGCATCCTGTACGGGGTGACCCTGTTCGGCGAGGACCTGCGCACCGGCTGGTGGCTGCTGCCGGAGCTGCTCGCGCTCGGGCTGATCGCCGCGGGCTGCGTGGAACTGGCGCGTTCACCCCTGGCCTCCGGGAACGCGACAGCCCCGGCCCGTACGCGGCGGGTCGACTGACACGCCGCGTACGGGCCGGGGCCGGGGCGCTCACGCCGGACGCCTGCCCGTGGGCCAGTGACTACTTGCTGGCCGCGAAGCGCATCAGGGCCTGCTCGTCGCCCTGCTTGATCTTCCCGGTCTCATTGATCACCTCGAGCTTCCAGCTGCCGCCGGCCCGCATGGCCTTGGCCACGGCGCAGCCGTTGTCGCTGCTGAGCAGGCTCGGCCAGATGTCGGCGACCTGCTGGGTGGTGCCGCCCGTCGCGTCGTACACCTTGAAGCTGATGTTGCGCGCGCTCTGGAAGGAGCTGTGCTTCTTGTACGCGGCGGCGATGAAGACGATGGACGTGATGTTGCCCGGCACGCCGGCGAAGTCGACGGTCACCGTCTCGTCGTCACCGTCACCGTGCCCGGTCTGGTTGTCCCCGCTGTGGACGAGCGAGCGGTTGCCCAGCGGGTCCAGGGAGTCGAGGCCGGCCAGACGGACGGGCTCCGTGCCCTGCATCGCGATGGCGATCAGGTCGAGGTCGGTGCCCTTCTTCTGACGAAGCTTCCCCATCAGCCCGCCACTGGCACCGACCGTGGGATCCCAGGACACCCCGATGGACAGGTGGGTGACCCCGTCCAGATCCGCCGGGCCGTCTTCCTTCTTCAACGTGATCATGCGTGATCCTCTTCGTGGCCAGATTCCTACAGGTCGAGTGTGCCTGGTGTCCCCCGGATGCATCCCATCAGGGGCAAAATTTCGACCAAGTGTTGGACGGCTCAGGAGGAATTGTCCTGCTCCGGCACGATGCCGGAGGTTGTGCCCGCGTGGTAAAGGCGCGCGGTCTCCACGACTCCTCGGGCGCACAGCCCCTCGATGTCGGACGGGCTGCGGCCCAGCTCGGCGAGGATCCGCTCGGTGTGCCGGCCGGCCGCCGGCACGGGGCCCATCCGCGGTGCGACCCCTCCCAGGTCCACCGGCGGCAGGAGCGCCTGTACGGGGCCGGGGGCGCCGGGCACCGGGACCTCGCGCCAGCGGTCGCGCTCGGTGAGCGCGGGGTGGTCGAGGAACTCCGCGACGGAGTTCACGCCGGCGTTGGCGATCGCCGCCCGGTCCAGGAGCTCCGCCGCCTCCTGACTGCCGAGGTCCGCGAAGCGCGCGGCGACGATCGCGTTGAGCTCCTCGCGGTGGGCGACCCGGTCCTCCCCGGTGGCGAACCGGGGATCATCGACGAGCCCCGGCAGACCGAGGACGGTGACGCACAGGGCCTCCCACTCGCGCTCGTTCTGGATGGAGAGCATGACGTCCTTGCCGTCAGCGGCCGTGAAGGGGCCGTACGGCGCGATCGTGGCGTGCTGCGCACCGATCCGCGGCGGCTGGGTGCCGCCGTAGCGCGTGTAGTACGCGGGCTGGCTCATCCACTCGGCGAGTGCGTCGAAGAGGGAGACCTCGACGGTGGGGGCCCGGCCGGTGGTGGCCCGGGTGAAGAGGGCGGACAGGATGCCGCTGTAGGCGTACATGCCGCCGGCGATGTCCGCGACGGAGATGCCCGAGCGGGCGGGTTCGTCGGGCGAGCCCGTGATCGACAGCAGCCCGGTCTGACACTGCACCAGGAGGTCGTACGCCTTGCGTCCGGACCACGATCCGCTCGTGCCGTAGCCGCTGACCGTACAGGTGATGAGGGAGGGGTGCCGGGCCTGGAGGGCGGCCGCCCCGAGGCCCATCCGGTCCGCCGCGCCGGGGGCGAGGTTCTGGACGAACACATCGGCCCCTGCGATGAGTTCTTCGAGGATTTCGCGCCCCTCGGGCGCCTTGAGGTCCACGGTCAGGGATTCCTTGGAGCGGTTGAGCCAGACGAAATAGCTGGCCTGACCGTGCACGGTGGTGTCGTAGCGGCGGGCGAAGTCACCACCGCCGGGGCGCTCGACCTTGATGACGCGGGCGCCGAGGTCGGCCAGCTGACGGGTGGCGAAGGGCGCCGCGACGGCCTGTTCCAGGCTGACGACGGTGATGCCCGCGAGCGGGAGCGGAAGCGGTTCGGTCATGCGCACATGATCCCGGGCCGTGGTGGGCGACCTGGCCCGGTGCGTGCCGACGGCTCATGCGGCTCAGGCGGCTCAGGCAGACGGTTCCGGGACGACCAGCGGCGTCCCGAGGCGCTGGTGTCCGCCACTGGCCAGCATGCGCACCTCTCCGCGCTCGCTGATCTCCGCACGGACGATGCCGGTCTCGTCCTCGTAGACCGGGTACCCGCCCGCCCCGGACCGCGCGGTCCGCCGGACGATCACCGCGTCGTCCTCCACGGCGGACGTCTGAAACACCAGCTGATAACTCTCCGGGTAGTCCATGACGGCCTCTCCACGACGGCCTTCGGTGGCACGGGGGCCTGCCCCAGCGGCGGCTCCGCCCGCGGGGCGCCCACGGTCCGGCCCGCACCTTCTGCACCTTCCATGGTCTCGCAGACCCGCTGTCCCCGCACCGTGCACGGCCGCGCGGTGCGGGCCCCGGCCCCTCCTGCCTATCCTGAGGGGGTAGAGGCAGTTCGAAGGCAATCGGGCCGATACGCCCCTTTGCTCCCGCGTCGTACGGCAGGCATGGCCCGGGATCCCCGACACCGGGAAGGAATCGTCATGGAAGGCGCCGACCGGGGAGACGACGTGTACCAGCCCCAGCAGCCGGAGGCCTCCGACCCCGTCGAGCAGCTCGACACGGCGGACACCCTCCACGACCGCCGGCTGGACGACGTGCTTGACGAGGGCTACTCGCCCCCCGAGCGGCCGTGGGCCGTCGAGGACCGGGGCACCACCGGGGCCGAACAGCTCAGCGGGGAGACACTGGACGGCCGGCTGGGCCGGGAGCTGCCCGAGGACACCGATCCGGCCGGCGACGGCCTGGGCGACCTGTCCGACGGGGACGGCGAGCCCTGGGACGCGGAGGTCGGGGACGTGCGCGCCGGACGGCTGACGCGGGAGCTGGGCCTCAACGACCCGGACAGCATGGCCGGGGAGGACGTCGGGATCGACGGGGCGGCCGCGTCCGCCGAGGAGGCGGCCATGCACGTCATCCCGGACGCCCGGGCGTAGAGACGGCCCCCGTACTGCCGGGGGCTCTTCACGCTGCCCGGCGACGGCCCACCGCAGGACCACCGCACCCACCGCACCCACCGCAGGGGAGAGTCACATGCCGCACATCACCGTCGGTCGCGAGAACTCCGCCGGGATCGAGCTGTACTACGAGGACCACGGGACGGGCAGGCCCGTCGTCCTGATTCACGGGTTCCCGCTGAACGGCGCGTCGTGGGAGAGGCAACTGCCGGTCCTGCTCGGGGCCGGGTACCGGGTCATCACGTACGACCGGCGCGGCTTCGGGCGGTCGGACCGGCCCACGGACGGCTACGACTACGACACCTTCGCGGCCGACCTGAACGCGCTGATGGAGGAGCTCGACCTCCAGGACGCCGTACTCGTCGGGTTCTCCATGGGGACCGGAGAGGTCACCCGTTACCTCGGCAAGCACGGCTCTGGACGGGTCGGCCTGGCGGTGCTCGTGGCGCCGGTGCCACCGTTCCTGTTGAAGACGGACGACAATCCGGAGGGCGTCGACCAGAGCGTCTTCGACGACATCATGAGCGCCGTCGTGGCGGACCGGCCCGCCTATCTGACCGACTTCCTCGACGCGTTCAACAACACCGACGAGCTCGGCGGCAGCCGCGTCAGCGAGCAGGCGCTGCGCTCCCAGTGGACGGTGGCGGCCGGTGCGGCGGCCCATGCCACGCTGGCGTGCGTCCCTACCTGGCTGACGGACTTCCGCGACGACCTGCCGAAGATCGACGTGCCCACGCTCGTCGTGCAGGGCGACCAGGACCGCATCCTGCCCATCGACTCGACCGGACGCAGGCTGCCGGACCTCATCCGCGGCAGCCGTCTCGTGGAGATCGCGGGCGGCCCGCACAACATCGGCTGGACCCATGCGGAGGAACTCAACACCGCGCTCATGGGATTCCTGGACGAGCACCGGCGCTGAACGGCCGCGCTGCATCAGGGCGAGGCAGGGGCCCGATGCCCTGCCCGCCGTTACCCCTGAGGTAATCGACGCCTTCCACCCCCGTCGGACATCGTGTTCCTCACGAGCACAGCGCTCCCGGCCCACCGGCCGGAGCCGAGGGAGAGGACCGCACGATGACCGCTTACGACGAGGCCGTCCAGCGCTACTTCGCCGCCTGGAACGCCACCACTGCCGAGGAGCTGGAGAAGGCCGTCGCCGCGGCGTTCACGGAGAACGCCACGTATACCGACCCGCTGGCCGACGTGCGGGGGCACGAGGCGCTGGCCGCCGCGATCAGCGGAGCGCAGCAGCAGTTCCCCGGGTTCTCCTTCCGGCCCGCCGGAAGGGTGGACGGGCACCACGCCCTCGCCCGCTTCAGCTGGGAGCTGGTCGCGGCGGCCGACGGCGCGGCGCCCGTCGCCGGCTCGGACGTGATCGCCCTGGCCGACGACGGGCGGATCAGCTCGGTCAGCGGATTCCTGGACCGCGTGCCCGGGGCGTGAGCGGCCGTCGCGGCCCGCGCGGCCCGAGCCCGGCAGCCGGTGCGGGCCGGCCGCCGGGCTCGTACGGTCCTCAGGGGGCCTCCGCCAGCGCGATGCCGAAGTGGCCCTCGCCGCGGACCACGGTCTCGAAGAGCCGGTTGGCGGGCCGCGGCAGGCCGTAGTGGCCGCGCAGGGTGCTCGCGGTGTACTCGGTACGGAACAGGCCGCGCTCCTGAAGGATCGGCACGACCCGGTCGACGAAGACCTCCAGGCCGGAGGGGAGGACGGCGGGCATGATGTTGAAGCCGTCCGCGGCCCCGCTGTCGTACCAGTGCTCGATGGTGTCGGCGACCTGCTCGGCGGTGCCGGCGAAGGTGCGGTGACCGCGCCCGCCGCCGAGGCGCCCGATGAGCTGCCGTACCGTCAGGCGCTCACGCCTGGCGAGTTCCACGATGAGGGTGTAGCGGCTCTTGGCCCCCTCGATCTCGTCCTCGGTCGGGATGTCATCGGGAAGCTCCGCGTCCAGGTCGAGGTCGTCGGGCGCGATCCTCAGTCCCTGGGCGAGCTGCCGCTTGGCGTACTCGGGGACGATGAGGTTCTCCAGTTCGGCGTCGATCGCCAGCGCCTCGGCCTCGGTGTCACCGATGACGGGCACGATGCCGGGCAGGATCTTGATGCCGTCCGGGTGACGTCCGAGGGCCTCCGCGCGCTGCTTGACGTCCTTGTAGAAGGCGACGCCCTCCTCCAGGGTCTGCTGTGCGGTGAACACCGCCTCCGCGTACCTCGCCGCGAAGTCCTTGCCGTTCTCGCTCGACCCTGCCTGCACGAGCAACGGATAGCCCTGCGGAGGGCGTTGTACGTTCAGTGGGCCGTCGACGCGGAAGAACTCCCCGCTGTGCCCGATCTTCCGCACCCGATCGGCCAGGGCATGGACGCCGCGTTCCTTGTCGGCGATCACGGCGTCGTCGGCCCAGCTGTCCCAGAGCTTGGTGGACACCTCGACGAACTCGCCGGCCCGTCGGTAGCGGTCGCGGTGCAGCGGAGTGTCGTCGAGGCCGAAGTTGCGGGCCGCGTCGGCTCCCGCCGTGGTGACGATGTTCCAGCCGGCCCGTCCGGCGGAGACGTGGTCCAGCGAGGCGAACCGGCGGGCCAGGTTGAACGGCTCGTTGTAGCTCGTCGACGCGGTGGCGATCAGGCCGATGCGACGCGTGGCCCCGGCGAGGGCCGTGAGCAGCACGGTGGGCTCCAGCGTGGCGGCGGGGCGCCGGCCGGGGTCGCCGGTCAGGACGGGGCCGTCGGCGAGGAACAGCGAGTCCAGCCTGCCGCGTTCGGCGATCCGGGCGAGGTTCTTGTAGTGCTCGATGTCGGAGTTGGCCTCGGCAGGGCTCTCCGGGAGCCGCCAGGACGCCTCGTGATGGCCGGTGGACATGAGGAAGGCGTTGAGGTGCAGTTGCTTGCGGTCGGGCGTGCCGGGCATGGGAATCCATCTCTTCGCTGAGGGTTTACGGGACAGCCCTTAGGGCTGCGCGACGCCGAGGGCGGTGAGCAGGGTGTCGCGGTACTCCTGGAACCGGGGATCGCGGCGGGAGCGCGGGCCGGGCAGGTCGACGGTGAGGTCGACGGCGATCCGGCCGTCCTCCAGGACCAGGACCCGGTCGGCGAGTTCGATGGCCTCGTCGACATCGTGCGTGACCAGCAGTACCGCGGGGCGGTGGCGTTCGTAGAGTTCGCGGAGCAGGCCGTGCATCTTGATCCGGGTCAGGGCGTCCAATGCGCCGAACGGTTCGTCGGCGAGCAGGAGTTCGGGTTCGCGGACCAGGGCACGGGCCAGGGCGGCGCGCTGCTGCTCACCCCCGGACAGCTCGTGCGGCCAAGAGCGGTCGCGGCCCTCCAGGCCGACCTCGGCCAGGGCGGTGAGGCCGCGCTCGCGGGCCTGCCGGCCGCGCAGTCCGAGGGTCACGTTGTCGATGATCCTGAGCCAGGGCAGCAGCCGGGAGTCCTGGAAGGAGAGCGAGACCCGGTCGGGGACGGTGAGTTCACCGGAGCCCTCGACCGTGTGGTCGAGCCGGGCGACGGCCCGCAGCAGGGTGGACTTGCCGGAGCCACTGCGGCCGAGCAGGGCGGTGAACTCGCCCGCCGCGACGGTGAGATCGAGCTCCTTGAGGATGTCGCGGTCGCCGAACCGGCGGACCAGCTTCCTGGTGCGGATGGCCGGGCGCTCCGCGACGGCCGTGGTGCCGGCCTCGTGGACCGGGTTCAGCCCGCCAGAGTGCGTCGCCATGACAGGACCTTCCTCTCGACGGCGCGTACCGCCGCGTCCGATGCGAAGCCGAAGATCCCGTAGGCGACCAGGCCCACGATGATGACGTCGGACTGGGCGTACTGCTGGGCCTGGAACATCATGTAGCCGATGCCGCTGGTGGCGTTGACCTGCTCGACGACGATCAGTCCGAGCCAGGACGCGGTGACGCCGAGGCGCAGTCCGACGAAGAAGCCGGGCAGCGAGCCGGGCACGACGACCTTGCGGATGAACTGCGGCCGGCTCAGGTCGAGCCCCTCCGCGAGCTCCACGTACTTGCTGTCGATGCCGGTCAGTGAGGCGTACGTGTTGATGTACATGTTCACCGCGACACCGAGCGCGATGACGGTGACCTTCATCTGCTCGCCGATACCGAGCCAGAGGATCAGCAGCGGGAGCATGGCCAGGGAGGGGATCGCGCGCTTGATCTGGAGCGGCCCGTCCAGGAGGTACTCACCGGTGCGGCTGAGTCCGGCGGCGACGGCGAGGAGGACCCCGGCGCTCACGCCGAAGAACAGGCCGAGGCCCGCGCGTTGCAGCGAGATGAGGACGTTGTCCTGGAGCCGGCCGGTGGAGATGAGGTCGGACGCGGTGGACAGGACCGTGCCCGGTCCGGACAGGATCCGGGGGTCGAGGTATCCGATGGCGGAGGCGAACCACCACAGGGAGACGACCAGCACCGGGCCGATCAGCCGTCCGAAGGGGATCCCGCGGCCGGGGCCGAGGCGTCTGCGGGTGGCGTGGGGCGCGGGCACGGTGGTCTTCGTGCCGGGCGCCCCTCCCCGTACCGGGCCCCCGGCCTCGCCGGGTACGGCGGCGGTCGCACGGCTCGTGGTGCGGGTGTTCGTCAGCAGCTCGGTCATGACGTCTCCCGGTACCGGTCGGCCACGGCCTTCGCCGCGATCCCCTCGAAGCGGCGGTCGAACAGTGCGGTGACGTCCTGTTCCGGTACGAAGCCGCCCTCGGCCATCAGGTCGGCGGTCTCCTGCTCCCACGCGATCGCCTTGTCCCAGCTGACCGGGAACTGCGGCTTGCGGAGCGAGGCGACGATGCGCTTGCCGTCCTCGTGTGAGACGCCCTGGTCCTTGACGTAGTACGTGTCGATCCACTCGTCGGTGTTCTCCCAGGCCCAGGTCAAACCCCGGGCCCACACGGGGATGAAGCTGCGGACTGCGGCGGCCTTGGCCCGGTCGTTCAGCACCTCGTTGGGCGCCCAGAGGACCGTGAGCAGGTCCACGACATCGCTCTTCACCCCGCGTGCGCCGTCCTTCCCGTACTGGGTGAGGTACTTGGTGAGGGACGGTTCGTACAGCGGTGCCACATCGACCTGTCCGGACTGCAGGGCGGTGAGGAACTGGGTGCTGGGCAGAGCGACCAGTTCGACGTCCTTGTTGGCCAGGCCGGCCTGCTTCAGTGCGCGCAGGACGACGACGCCCTGTGCCTGGCCCTGGGAGAAGCCGACCTTCTTCCCGCGGAAGTCGGCCACGGACCTGATGTCCGAGCCCGGTGCGGTCGCGAAGACGTACGACGGGTGGTTCCGCACCTGCACGGCGACGATCTTCGCTCCGACACCGATGGCGTGAGCCTGGATCGGCGGTATTCCGGCATTGACCGCGAGATCGATGGAGTGGGCACGAAATCCCTGGATGATATCGGGGCCCGCGCTCAGGTTGGGCCATTGCGAAACACCGAAGGGCAGCTCCTTCGCCAATCCGGACGGCTTCAGCTGAAGCTGTGTGGAGCGAACGGCTATGGAGAGTTTCGTACCGGGCGGCGGTGCTCCCGAGGGGAGCTTTCCGGAAGGTTCGGAGCTCGCCGCTGTTTTGATCTGGGGTGAGCAGGCGGCGAGAGTTCCGATGACCGTCCCTCCGGCGAGGGCGAGAAACGACCTGCGGCCGACGTTCCGGTATGTGTCGTGGGGTGCCATGTGGTGAGTTCCTGATCCGTAGCTTCGGGAGGGGCGGGTTGTCAGAGGGAGTGGTAGGCGCCGTCGTGGAAGAGCAGCGGGCTGCGTCCCTCGTCGAGCCGGGCCTCGACCACCCGGGCGATGACGATGCGGTGGTCGCCGGCCGGCACGATCTGCTCCGTCTCCAGCCGCAGCCAGCCGGCCACTCCGACGAGCACCGGCTCGCCCTCCGGCAGGCGCCGCCAGCGAGTGGGGGCGGCGAACCGGTCGATGCCGCTGGTCGCGAAGGTGGTGGCCAGCGCCTGCTGTTCGGCGCCGAGGAAGTTGACGACGGCGGTCGCGGCCCGTTCGATGTGGGGCCAGGACGAGGTGCCGGTCCCGATGCCGAACGACACCAGCGGCGGGTCGAGCGAGAGGGAACTGAGCGAGGTCGCGGTGAAGCCGACCGGGCCGTGGCCCGCGTCGGCGGTGACGACGACGACTCCGGCGGGATAGCGGCGGAAGGCCTGCTTGAACCGGTCCGGGGCGATCCCCTTCGAGGCGGGCGCGGCCGGCGCCAGATATGAGGGCACGGTGACGGTCAACGTCTCTCCTCTGATGGAAAGTCGGAAAAATGGGCCGGTCATTGCGGCAGGATGCACAAAAGGGCAGGGCGGGGCGCACGTCGGCGCGGAGTGCTCGCCGGAATTCAGCGGGTGGTTATCGGGAACCCGGACAGGGGCGACAACACAGGCGCCGGGCATCCGTACGGGCCGGCGCGGCCGAGCGGAAGGCGCGCGTCGTCGAGGACGCGTCTCCTGAATTCCGCTGTCGGCTGATCATGAATCCATTATCCCGTCGGTATTCGCGTCCGGTCAACAATGCAACTGCCTGAATTAAGTCGGATACGGGAGTTGAGGGGACGTCAGGAAACTGCGGGGAGCGCCGGCCAGGGACCGAGCGGGTCCACGTACAACGCGCCGAGCCCCACCGCGCCCCCCGCGGTGGCCGGCACCGTGCCGGTGAAGCTGGTCGGCACCACGGCCCGCTCCGGGTCGTCACAGATCCAGGAACGCTCCGCCACCTCGGCCCGCAGATCGGCCAGACACTGCGGGATGCGGGCCGCCCCGGGCTCGACGACGACGAGCACCTCGGGGTCGAACATGTCCAGCAGCAGGGCCGCGGCCCTGCCGACCAGCCGTGCCCGCAGGCGGAACAGCGCCACCGCCCGCCCGTCACCGGCCACCGCCCGCTCCAGGAGTTCCGGGAACGAGCCGACGAACAGGCCCTGCGCTTCGGCGCGCCGCACCATGGCGCGCTCGGAGACCTCCGACTGGAGACAGCCGGTCCGCCCGCAGGTACACGGGTGCGCACCGCCCGTCCCACCGGCACCGAGCGGCAGATGCGCGACGCTGCCGGCCCCCGAGCGCGGGCCCCTGTGCATGGCCCCTTCGGAGGCGAAGGCCGCGTCGACGACGGCACCGACGAACAGCAGGACGGCGCTGTTCCTGGTCGACTCCTCACCGAACATCTGCTCCGCCCGGACCAGCGCCCGGGCGTGGCTGTCCACGTGGACCGGCAGCCCCGTCGCGGCGGAGAGGATGTCGCGGGCCGGCACGTCGTGCCAGCCGAGGTGGGGATGTTCCACGATCACCCCGGTCAGGGGATCGACCCGGTGTCCGGTGGCCAGGCCCAGGGCGAGCACGGCGCGCCCGCCGGCGTGCGCGGCCACCAGTTGGGGCAGCCGGGCCGCGAGTCCGGCGAGCAGGCGGCCGGGTTCGGTGGTGCGGTGCGGCTGCCGGTCCTCGGCGACGATCCGGCCCCGCAGATCCATCAGGGAGACGGTGGAATGGGCGACGGCGATGTGCGCCCCGGCCACCAGGTAGCCTCCGGTGTCGATCTCGACGGGGACGTGCGGCCGGCCGAGCCCCTTGGGGCCGGCGGTTTCGGCGGCCTCCCGGACCAGTCCGCGGGCGAGCAGCCGGCCGACGTGCCCGCTGACGGAGGCGGGCGAGAGGCCGGTGAGGCGGGCGACGGTGGAGCGGGCGACCGGGCCGTGGTCGAGGATCGCCCCGAGGACGGAGCCGGTGCCGGTCGGCCGGCGGCCGGGGGCGGTCGTGCGTATGCCGGAGCGGCTCGGCGGGGCCGGGCGGTTCTCGTGAGGACGGCGGACGGGCGCAGACAGACTCTTCACAGTGTCTTCCAGGTCCTGGGTGGCAGCGGTTGGCGCGGTGCGGGCTCCGGGACGGAGCGCGTGGCAGGCCGCCTCCGGCGTGGAGCCGGTCGGCGCTGCCTCTCCCGTGGAGCGTCACCCGGCGAGGGGCCGGGGCGGTCGTGGCCCCTCGGCGCGGGCTGGTGCTCTCAGGCGCGGAGACACACGGCGGAGCACACACGCTTCAGGTCGATATGACCTCGCGTCGTCAGGTGTGTGGATCGCTGCATGCCGCGCAACGTAGCCGGATCGGCGGAACGGGGTCAAACCCTCGCCGCATCCTGGACACCGCGCCGCGGGAAGGGTGTTGCCGGGTGTTGCGGCGGTATGGCGAAGGCGCGGCGGGCGTACGACGGGCGTGTGAACAGCCGGTCCGGACACGGGCAGGGAGACGGTGGCGGGCGGGTCCGGCGGCGGACGGCCGGCGGGCCGGCGGAGCGATTTCTGGAATTAACCTCTGATGCCTTGTCATGGCCGGTTCTACGCGCATAGCTTGTGCTCCCTCACCACACTCTGAGGGGCAGTTTCCGTGCGCATATCCAGATCCCGTTCCGTCCTGCTGGCCGGCGCGGTCGCCGTGACCCTCTCGGCCACCGCGCTGCCCGCCGCCTTCGCGGCTCCGTCCTCCACCGCCGTGATCTCCGAGGTGTACGGGGGCGGCGGGAACTCGGGAGCGACGCTCACCCGTGACTTCGTCGAGCTGGCCAACTCCGGCTCCGCCGCGTACGACCTGTCCGGGTTCAGCGTCCAGTACCTGCCCGGGGCCCCGTCCGCGGGTTCCCTGTGGCAGGTCTCGGCCCTGACGGGTTCCGTCGCGCCCGGCGGCCGCTACCTCGTCGCGCAGGCCGCGGGCACCGGCGGCACGGTCGCCCTGCCCACCCCGGACGCCACCGGCACCGTCGCCATGTCCGCGGCCAGTGGCACCGTCGCGCTGGTCTCCGGCACCACGCCGCTGACCTGCAAGACGGCGGCAGACTGTGCTGCCGACACCCGGATCGTCGACCTGGTCGGCTACGGCTCCGCGGTCGTCCGGGAAGGAAGCGGACCGGCGACGGGCGCCTCCGCCACCGCCTCCGTGGCGCGCGCGGCCTCCCTCTTGGACACCGACGACAACGCCACGGACCTGTCCTCGGCGGCCCCGACCCCGGTGAACGCGGCCGGTGAGACGTCCGGCGGCGGGGAGGGCCCCGGCGACCCGGGCAACCCGACCGAGCCCGGGACCGTACGCGTGCACGACATCCAGGGCAGCACCCGGGTCTCCCCGCTCGACGGCAAGGCGGTGACCGGCGTGCCCGGCGTCGTCACCGCGGTGCGCACCACGGGCTCGCGCGGCTTCTGGATCCAGGACACCGCGCCGGACGCGGACCCGCGCACCGGCGAGGGCGTCTTCGTCTACACCGGCTCCGCCGCCCCGGCGGTCGCGGTGGGCGACTCCGTCCTCGTCAGCGGCACGGTGGACGAGTACTACCCGTCGGCCACCACGCAGTCCATCACCGAGATCACCTCCCCCAGGACCACGGTCCTCTCCTCCGGCAACGCGCTGCCGGCGCCGGTGGTGCTCGACGCGGCCGCGGTGCCCGCCCGGTACGTCCCCTCGGCGGGCGGCGGTTCGATCGACGCGCTGCCCCTGGAGCCGTCGACGTACGCCCTGGACCTCTACGAGTCGCTCGAAGGCACCCGCGTGCGGATCGCCGACACCCGGGTCACCGGAGCCACGACCGCGTACGACGAGATCTGGGTGACCGTCGAGCCGAAGCAGAACCCGACCCGGCGCGGCGGCACGCTGTACTCCTCGTACACCGACCAGAACACCGGCCGGATCAAGGTGATGTCGCTCGACACCACGCGCCCGTTCCCCGTCGGCAACGTCGGCGACGTGCTGTCCGGCACCACCACCGGCGTGATCGACTACGCCTCCTTCGGCGGCTACAACCTCCAGGCGACGGAGCTCGGCACCCTCACCGACCACCACCTGCGGCGTGAGGTGACGCGCAGGCAGAAGGGCGGCGAACTCGCCGTAGCCACGTACAACGTGGAGAACCTGGACGCGCTGGACGAGCAGGCCAAGTTCGACACGCTCGCCGAGGGTGTCGCGGTCAACCTCTCCTCCCCCGACATCGTCTCGCTGGAGGAGATCCAGGACGACAACGGCGCGGTCAGCGACGGCACGGTCGGCTCCGAGGCGACGCTGAAGCGCTTCACCGACGCGATCGTCGCGGCGGGCGGCCCGCGCTACTCCTGGCGCTACGTCGCCCCGCAGGACGGCCAGGACGGCGGCGAGCCCGGCGGCAACATCCGCAACGTCTTCCTCTTCAACCCGCACCGGGTGTCCTTCGTGGACCGGGCGGGCGGCGACGCGACGACCGCGGTGGCGGCGGTGCCGACGAGGAAGAGCGTCACCCTGTCGGTGTCGCCCGGCCGGATCGATCCGGCGAGCGCGGCGTGGGACGACAGCCGCAAGCCGCTGGTCGGTGAGTTCCGTTTCCACGGGAAGCCGGTGTTCGTCATCGGCAACCACTTCGCCTCCAAGGGCGGCGACCAGCCGCTGCACGGCCGCTACCAGGAGCCGTCGCGCGGTTCGGAGACGAAGCGGGTCCAGCAGGCGGCGGAGGTCAACACCTTCGTGAAGTCCCTGCTGGCGGCCGACAAGTCGGCGCGGGTCGTCACGCTCGGCGACCTCAACGACTTCGCGTTCTCACCGACGATGTCCGCGCTGACCGCCGGCAAGGCGCTCAAGCCGCTCATCACCACGCTGCCGGCGAACGAGCAGTACAGCTACGTGTACGAGGGCAACTCCCAGACGCTGGACCACATCCTGACGAGCCCCGGCATCCGGCGGTTCGACTACGACGTGGTGCACATCAACGCGGAGTTCGCCGACCAGGCGAGCGACCACGACCCGCAGATCGTGCGGATCAAGGTCGACGGCCACCGCTGATCCGGTGCACGCGCGGCCGGGCGGCTCAACCGCCCGGCCGTGGCAGGAGACGGTCCGCCGTGTCCGCACGCGGGCGCGGCAGTGAGGCGAGCGGCCGCAGGGCGGGCGCGGCCTCCAGGGGCCGGTCGGTGAAGAAGCGGGCGACCAGGTCCGCCACGTCGTCGGGCCGCTCCAGGACCACCCAGTGGTCGGAGTCGCCGATCGTCAGGAAGCGGCTTCCCTCGATCGTCGCCGCGAAGGCGCGCTGGCGTTCGGGGGAGGTCACGGTGTCGTGCTCACCCGCGAAGACGAGCGCGGGCACCCCACTCAGCCCGCCGGAGAAGTCCGGCCGGTGCCCCAGCGCCCGGCGCAGCGACTGGGCCGCGTGCGGGGAGTGGGTGAGCGCGTGCACGAACGACCGCCGGACGTAGCGCCGGGCGAGTTCCCTGCGGTGGACCCGGCGCCCCGGGTCCAGACACATCAGCGCGTCGGCGGTCAGGGTGGCGAGCCCCTCCGTGTCACCGGCACTTAGCCGGTCGACGGCCCGGCCCCACTCGCCGCGCTGGGCGTCGCTGATGTGAGCCGGTACCCCGCCGAGGACCAGCCGGGCGATCCGGCCGGGGTCCCGCCGGGCGCAGCCGAACGCGATCGCCGCGCCGTAGGAGAAGCCGAAGAGGTTGACCCGGTCGACGCCCAGGTCGTCGATGATGCCGGCGACGGCGGCGTACAGGAGGTCGTCGCCGGTGCCGGGAGGCAGCGGATCGGCGCCGCCCATGCCGGGAAGGTCGGCGGTGACGACCGGGGCGTACGGGCCGAGGTGATCGTCCATCTGCGGCCAGCCGTACATCCCCTGGAGCGCGCCGCCGATGACGACGACCGGCTCGGTGCGGGGCGAGGGCTGCGCCAGAACGCGGTAGCTGTAGCGCAGCCCGTGCACCGACAGGTTCCGGATGATCTCGTCGGGCATGGTCATCGGTCCTTGGTCCTTGGTCCTCGGGTCGCTACGGCCGCCGCGCGGTCACGCCCTGGTGAGGACGAGTGCGGCATTGTGCCCGCCGAAGCCCAGCGAGGTCTTGACGGCGGCGTCGAACGCACCGGCCCTGGCCTCCTTGCTCACCACCTCGATGGGGATCTCGGGGTCGGGGGCGTCGAGGTTGACGGTGGGGGGCACGAGCTGGTGCTGGAGGGCGAGCACGGTCAGCGCGGTCTCGATGCCGCCGGCGGCGCCGAGGGTGTGACCGGTCATCGCCTTGGTCGACGTGACGAGGGGGTGCTCGCCGAGGACGCGGCGCAGCATCGTCGCCTCGATCAGGTCGTTGGCCACGGTCGAGGTGCCGTGGGCGTTGACGTGGCCGATGTCGGTGGCGGCCACGCCGGCGTCGGCGAGCGCGGTGCGCAGGGCCCGTTCGATGCCGAGGCCGTCGGGGTCCGGGGCGACGGCGGAGTACGCGTCGCTGGAGGCCCCGTAGCCGGCGATGTGGGCGCGGACGGTGGCGCCCCGGGCGGCCGCGTGGTCGGGGCGTTCCAGGACGAGGAGCCCGGCACCCTCGCCGACGACGAAGCCGTCGCGGTGGGTGTCGAAGGGCCGGCAGGCCGCCTCGGGGTCGTCGCGCCGGGTCGAGACGGCCTTCAGCTGGCAGGCGCTGGCGATCAGCAGCCGGGAGCAGACGGATTCGGCGCCACCCGCGACGACGATGTCGCAGGCGCCGGTGCGCAGCATCTGGTGGGCGGTGCCGATGGCGACGGTGCCGGAGGAGCAGGCGGTGGAAACGGCCTGGCTCGGGCCGTGGGCGCCGAGGTCGGTGGCGACGCTGCTGGCGGCTCCGTTGACGACGGTGAGCGGGGCGAGTTTCGGGGAGACCCGGCGTGCGCCGCGCTCGGTGAGGGCGGTGTGCTGCTCGTCGTAGAAGGGCAGCCCGCCGTGGGCGGAGCCGATGACGACGCCGACGCGGCCGCTGTCCCAGACCGAGGGGTCGAGTCCGGCGTCGGCGACGGCCTCGCGGGCGGCGATGACGGCGAGCTGCGAGAAGCGGTCCATGAGCCGCTGGGTGGCGACGCCGAGCACCGCCCTCGTGTCGAGGCCGGTGATGGTGTACATGAAGTCGCACGGCAGGTCGTGGAGTTCGGGCCGGTGCAGGACCGAGGGCGCGGCGTCGGCCTCGCTCACCCCGTGCCAGGTGGCGGCGGCGGTGGCGCCGGCGGCGGTGACCAGGCCGATGCCGGTGACGGCGGCGGCGAACGGTTCGTGGCGGTGGCGGGCCGTCATGCCGCGGCCTTGCCGCGCACGGCGTCGACCAGTTGACCGACGGTGTCGCGCGAGGTCAGCTGGACGTCTTCGAGGTCGATGCCCATCCGGTCCTCGATGAGGAGCCGCAATTCCTCCAGCGCCAGCGAATCCAGCCTGAGCTGACGGAGCGACGCCTCGGGGCGGATCGCCACCGGGTCCGTGCCGAAGTTCGCCACCAGCAAGGTGCTGATCTCGTCTGCCGTGCTCATGGGGGCACTCCTCCGCTGTCGTACGCGGTGACGCCTTGCCGCGTGGGGTGTGCGTGCCATCGGGGGACGCCGGCTGGGTTCCGGAGCAATCTTTTATACGCCCTGACGGCGGTGCGTCCGGCCCGCGTTCCCCCGTGCGGTGGGGGGCTGTCCAGGTGTGCGAATCCGCCGGGCCGGCGGGCACGCTCGGAGACGGCACCGCGCACGCCCTTGGCGGGCCGGTCAACGGGCCTCCTCACGGCCGCGCTTCGCCCGTAAACTCCGCGATCATGACGACCGAAACAGCTCAGACACCCGGAACGGACGAGGCCGAGGCCCTGTTCTCCACCATGTCCACCATGCGCGCGATGCGCCGTCTCAAGCCGGAGCCCGTCCCGGACGAGACGCTCGAGCAGCTCATACAGGCCGCCGTCTGGGGCCCCAGCGGCGGGAACATGCAGTGTTACGAGTACGTGGTCGTGACGGACCGTGAGGTGATGGCACGTCTGGCACCGCTGTGGAAGCGGTGCGTGGACGCGTATCTGGCGACGACCGGGAAGTACGCCCCGAAGGGCATGGACGACGCGGCGTACGGCCGGATGGTCGCCGCGATCGAGTACCAGCGCGACCACTTCGCCGACACACCGGCGCTGATCGTGCCCTGCTACCGGTTCCCGGAGCCCCGGATGGAGGAGGAGGGCCTGGCCGCCTACGCCCGGGCGCTCGGTCCGGCGGGGGTCGAGCACATGATGAGTACCCAGACCCGGTTCCAGGCGCTCGCCGAGGGCTCCTGCGTGTATCCCGGGGTCCAGAACGTCCTCCTCGCGGCCCGGGCGCTGGGGCTCGCCGCGAACGTCACCATCTGGCACCTGATGCTGGAGCAGGAGTGGAAGGAAGCGCTCGGCATCCCCGAGGACATGCGGACCTTCGCGGCCATTCCCGTCGGATGGCCGCAGGGCAACTTCGGCCCCATCCGGCGCCGCCCGGTGGCCGACGTCATCCACCGCGACCGCTGGTAGGACCGGCCGTCCGGACCCCGCCCGCGGCGGCGCGGTCCGGGCGGTCCCCGCGCCCCGTCACCGCTCCCCGCAACTCCATTGGGGTGAAAGGGAGTTCGACACACGCACAGATGATTGTCATGCCCTGGGCAGATCGATAACCTGAGCGGCTTCGCGGCCCTCGGCCCACCCCCCTCGTGCCCGGCGGCCGCTCTCCTCCCCCCACAGAGCAGGAGCAGGTATGCCCACACGCGCCGCCGCCCACACCAAGGCCCGCGCCTCCGTGCTGGCGGCCCTCACCGCCACCGTGCTGGCCGCGACCGGCACCCCGGCCCTCGCCGCGACGGACCCCGGGCACCCGATGAACCGGGCGTTCGAACGGGCCGCCGAGAGGTTCGACGTACCCCGCGATCTGCTCGCCGCCGTCGGTTACGGCGAGACCCGGCTGGACGGTCACTCCGGCCGCCCCAGCCAGGCGAACGGCTTCGGCGTCATGCACCTGGTCAGCAACCCCGTGAACCGGACCCTGGAACAGGCCGCCGGCCTCACCGGAAAACCCCTGGCCGAGCTCCGCACCGACACCACGGCCAACATCCTCGGCGGCGCGGCGGTGCTGCGCGGTTACGCCGACAAGGTCGGGCTCGACGCCCGGGACCGCGACGACCTCGGCGCCTGGTACCCGGCCGTCGCGCGGTACAGCGGCGCCGACGGTCCGGCCGCCGCCCTCTACGCCGACACCGTCTACACCTTTCTGGCGGACGGGCTCGACACCGTCACCCGCGACGGCGAGCGGATCTCGGTGACGGGCCGCCCGGTATCCCCGCAGAAAGGTTCACTCGACGCCCCCGACGCGAGCACCCGGAGCGCCGACTACCCGGCCGCACTGTGGGTGCCGGCCGACCCGAACAACTTCACCCCGGGGCGAACGGCCGCGATCGACAAGGTGGTCATCCACGTCACGCAGGGCTCGTACGCGGGCTCGATCAGCTGGTTCCAGGACCCGGTGTCCGAGGTGAGCGCCCACTACGTGGTGCGCTCCTCGGACGGCCAGATCACCCAGATGGTGCGGGACAGCGACACCGCGTACCACGCCCGGAGCGCCAACGCCTCGGCCCTCGGCATCGAGCACGAGGGCTTCATCGACGACCCGTCCTGGTTCACGGACTCCATGTACCGGTCCTCGGCCGCCCTGACCGCGCACCTGTGCGACCGGTACGGCATCCCGAAGGACCGCGCGCACATCATGGGGCACGTCGAGGTGCCGGGCAACGACCACACCGACCCCGGACCGTACTGGGACTGGAGCCGCTACATGGAGCTGGTCGGCGGGAGCGGCGACGGCGGCACGGGCGCCGACGGGGTGAGCTTCACCGCGTACGCGACGCAGGGCAGCGGTTCGACGGGTGCCCAGGTCAAGGCCGTGCAGACGCTGCTGAACACGCAGGGCTACCCGGCCGGGGAGGCGGACGGCACTTTCGGCCCGGCCACCCTGAGCGCGGTGAAGGCGTTCCAGACGGCGCGCGGGCTGGACGCCGACGGCGTGGTGGGGTCCAGGACCTGGACCGCGCTGCTCTCCGCCGGCACCACGCCCACGCTCGCCGAGGGAGCCTCGGGCGACGACGTGAAGCGCCTGCAGCGCGCCCTCACCGCGGCCCTCGGCTCGACGGTCGGCGTCGACGGGAGCTTCGGTCCGGGGACGGCGACCGCGGTGCGCGGGTACCAGACGAGCCGGGGCCTGACGGCCGAGGGCATCGTGGGGACGGGCACCTGGGCGGCGCTCCAGGCCGGACGCTGACCCCCGCGCCGGTGCCGGGCCGGGGGGGCCGGCGGCCTCACGTCCCACGGCGCGGCACCGGCGAAGGCGTTCAGGCCCGCTCGTACCGCAGTTCCACGACTCCGCTGCCGAAGGTCCGGGTCCCCGCGAGCCTGAGTGCGGTCCTGGTGTCCGTCGACGGGAACATGGACCTCCCCCGGCCGATCAGGACCGGGTGGACGTAGACCCGGTACTCGTCGATCAGATCGAGCGCCGCGAAGGACGCGGCGAGGTCGGCACCGCCGAGGCCCAGGTCGCCGCCGGGCTGTTCCTTGAGCGCCCTGACCTCTTCGGGCACGACCTCGTGGACGACGGTAGTGTTCCAGTCCGCCCGCTCCAGCGTCCGGGAGTAGACGTACTTCGGCATGTTCCGCCAGATGACGGCGAAATCGGCCATCGGCCCGGCGTTGGCCGGGTCCTGGTCCGCGGTGGGCCAGAAGTCCGCCATCAGCTCATGGACGACCCGCCCGTGGAGGAACCCGCCCAGCTCGGCGATCCGCTCGTTGAAGTAGCGATGCAGTTCGTCGTCGACGCGATGCCAGCTGATGTCCCGGTCCGGCCCCTCGAAGAAGCCGTCGAGGGAGACCGACATGGAATAGATGATCTTTCGCATCGCGAACCTCACCGGAAGCCTCGGGACGGATCTGCGGGGGACGGTTCCCGACCATACCCGGCAGCCGGTCACGGGCGCGGGACCTCGAGGACGTCACTCGAACAACGCCGGACGTCCGGTTCAGCGTGTGACGGTGAAAGTGGCCGCGCGGGGCACGAACGTCGTGCCGGCGTCCTTCGCGGTCGCCAGCACCGACACCTCCCAGGCGCCTTCCGGCAGACCGGCCGCCTCCTGCTGCGTGACCTTGAGCGTGTACGTGCAGCGCGAGGTGGTGTCCGAGGTGCTGCGGCACGTGGCCGCCTCCACGGACCGCATCTCGGCCTCGGTCGGGTCGAGCTTCGAACGTGTGGGCCAGGCGAGGACCTTGAGGCTCCGCACCCCCGAGTCGTCGCTCACGTCGGCGGTGAACGTGAGTGCCCCCGCCCCACGCGGGGACGGGGCCGCATAGTGGGCCGAACCGTTCTTCACACGCGGCCCGGTGGTGGCCGAGGCCACGGCGTATCCGCCGACGGCGACGGCGGCGAGAGCGACGGCGCCGATGACGGACGGGACGAGGACTCGCTTGGACATGGGGACCCCTTGGATCGAGCGGCGGTTGACGGGCGGGAGGCGCACAGCAGCGGGTGAGCGGCGTCCTTCCCGATGTGATCGAGCCTAGGGCCGACAGGTGCCCGCGGTCCTCGGGCCGCGGGACGACCGCGCCGTCCCACCGTGGGTGCAGAGCCTGCACCCCGGGTAAGAGACCGGCGTCCGCCTCCGGTCGGAGGACGGCCCCTCACCTGCGGTCATACCCTTGGTCCCTGATGAATCGAACCGACCGGCGACTGCTGCCGCTCCTGCTGATCTGCGCCCAGGCGGCGGTGTGGCCGGGGGCGGGCCTGATCCGTGGGACCGTCCCGGCCGGGTCCGCGCTTCTCGTGGCGGTCCTCGTCGCCGGACCGGTGACGGCCGCACTCGTCGTCCGCCGCGCGAGGCCGGTGACCACCCTCGTCCTGGTCGCCGCCGCCTGCGCCCTGGGGGCCGGCCCGCTGCCGCCGGGCGCGGTGGCGGTCCTGGGTACGGCCGGGGTCGCGCTGGCCCTGTTCACGGTGGCCTGCGAACACGACACCTTCACCGCCGTGTTGTGCGTACTGGCGCTTGCCGCCTGGCAGTCCGCGCACAACCTCAGCCTGCACGGGCTCAGTGACCGCAACGGACTCGACCTCGTCCTGACGGCCGTGCTGTACGCCGCCACGTGCGCCGCCGGGCTGCTCGTCCGCCGGGCCCGGCGGGCGCGACGGACCGCCGGGCACCTGCTGATCCGGGCCGAGACCGAGCGCCATCGACTCCCGGGCGCCGAACGGCAGCGACTCGAGAGGGAGTTGCACGACGTCAGCGCCCACCACCTGACCGCCGTGGTCGTCACGGCGGGGGCCGCTCTCGGCCTGCGCGAGCGCCGTCCCGAGCTGGCCGGTGAAGCACTGCGGTTCGCCGCCGAGACCGGCCGCGAGGTCACCCGGGCCCTCGGCGCGGTACGGGCTCCGGCGCCCTCGCGGGAACAGCTCCCGTCGCCGCGGGAGCGGCTGCTGGAGCTGGCCGCCGGATTCTCCCGGCTGGGCGGGCGGGTGGAGTGCGCGATCGATGCCCTGCCCGACGGTGCCGTGGCGGACGCGGCGTTCGGCATCGTGCGCGAGGCGCTGACCAATGTGGCGCGGCACGCCCCCGGTGCGCCGACGCACGTGGCGTGCCGGTACGGCGACAGCCGTACCGAGGTCGTGATCACGAGCGCGGCACCACCGGCCGGAGCGCCAGCGCACGGCGCGGGTCTCGGTTCGGGGCGCGGCCAGGGCTTTCTGCGGTCCCGGGCGCGGGAGGCGGGCGGCACGCTGACCAGCGGTCCGACGGCGGAGGGTGGCTGGGAGGTGTACGC
Source organism: Streptomyces sp. NPDC005775 (assembly GCF_042871565.1). Taxonomy (NCBI): domain Bacteria; kingdom Bacillati; phylum Actinomycetota; class Actinomycetes; order Kitasatosporales; family Streptomycetaceae; genus Streptomyces; species Streptomyces sp. NPDC005775. The sequence continues at coordinate 396,272 of NZ_JBIAIU010000002.1, forward strand.
GGTCCTGCCGGGCAGGACCGCGGCCTCGGTGGAGCAGCCGGTCCCGTGGAGCTACCGCCTCGCGCAGCTGACCGCCGCGGTGAGTCTCGTCCTGCAACCGCTGCTACCCCTGCTGGTCGTCCGGGCGGATTCTGTTTCCAGCGGTGCGCGGGTGTCGGCAGGTGTGCTCTTCGCCCTGCTGGCCTCGGCGCAGGCGTTCGCCCTGCTGTGGCGGCGACGGGCTCCCGTCGCCGCCCCGGGGATCGTGATCGGCCTGGCCCTGCTCTGGCCGGTGGCGATGGCCGTGGGCCGGTACACCGGCCCGGTGCTCCTGCCCCTGGTGCTGAGCATGGCCGCCACCTGCGCGGTCGTCGCCTCCGCCGCGGTCCGCGCGACCTCCACGGCCCCGCTGGACGCCGACGGACGCCCGCGCGTCCCCCTGCCGGCCGTCCCGGTGGTGGCCGCGGTGGCGCACGCGGTGGCCACGACCGCCGCCTTCCTGCACCGGGGCGCGGCCGTTCCCGTGTGGGCACTCGCCGCAGGGGCGACGGCCCAGGCGGCCCTGGTGGCCGGCGCGGCATGGTGGGCCGGATGCTTGCGGGGGCGCCGCGTCCGGGCCGCCCGCAGCTCGCAGGCGGAACACCTCGCCGCCTGGACCGAGGAGGCGGTGCGGGACGCGTGGGCGGAGCGCCGCCGCATCGCCGACGGACTGGAGACCACCGTGCTGGCACGCACCGCCGACATGATCGCGCAGGCCGACGCGGGCCGGCTCGACGCGGTCGCCGACCATGCCCGCGAGGCCCTGGCCGCGATGCGCGGCCTGCTCGACACGGCCCGCGAGGCGGAAGGCCCGCCCGCGTTGCGACCGCAGCCCACGCTCCAGGCCCTCGACCTGCTGGCCCATCAGGTCCGGGCCACCGGACGCGAGGTCGAGATACGGCCGCCCGGCCGGATGCCGGAACGGCTGCCCACCACCGTGGACCTGGCCGCCTACCATGCCTGCGAAACGCTCATCACGGCCGGCGGCGAGGAGCCGATGGTACTGACACTCGACGCGGACGACACGGCGTTGACGCTCACGGCGACCGGTGTGCCGGATTCCGTGCGCCCCGCCCTGTGCCGGCAGTTGGCCGTGCGGGCCGCGGTGATCGGCGGGACTCTCACCGGCGGCCCGTCCGGGCCGGTGCGGGTCCGACTCCCGCTGACGGCGGTGCCTGCCGTCCGGCGGAACGACGAGGAGGGACAACGATGAGTCTCAGGGTGCTGGTCGTCGACGACCAGGGCATCGTACGGGCGGGATTCGCCGCCGTGGTCGACGCCGAGGAGGACATGACGGTGGTCGGCGAGGCCGCCGACGGTGCCGAGGCGGTACGCCTCGCCGGGGAACTGGCACCCGACGTCGTCCTCATGGACGTCCGTATGCCGGTACTCGACGGCATCGCCGCCACCCGCATCATCACCGGCCGCCCCGGCGCCCCTCGCGTCCTGGTGCTGACCACCTTCGACCTCGACGCGTACGTGTTCGAGGCCCTGCGCGCCGGGGCTTCCGGTTTCCTCCTCAAGGACGTGCGTCCCGGCGAACTGCTGGACGGCATCAGGGTGGTGGCCGCCGGCGAAAGCGTCCTCGCCCCGTCCGCCACCCGTCGGCTCATCGGCCATTACGCCTCCGCACCGGCCGCCGGCATCCCGGGCGCCCGTACCCCCCGTGAGCTGGACAGCCTGACCTCCCGTGAGCGGGGCGTCCTGACCCTGGTCGCGGCCGGACTCACCAACACGGAGGTCGCCGAACATCTCGGCATCACCGTCGGCACCGTGAAATCCCATGTCAACGCGGTGCTCCGCAAGCTGGGGCTGCGTGACCGGGTGCAGGCGACGATCCTGGCCTACGATCTCGGGCTCGCCCGGCCGGACCGTTCCCGGGGGGTCCCGTCATGAGGATCGGAGCAGCGCGCGCCGCCGCCGTCCGCTGGGTGGCCGCCCACGCGCGGCCCGCCCCCGGCTACCGGGGGGCGTACTTCAGCGGCTCGACGGTCGGCCGGCCCGACGACGCCGAGCTGCCTGCCTCCTCCGACGTCGACGTGGTGGTCGTCACGGAGGCGGACGATCCGCCCGCCAAGCCCGGCAAACTCCGCCACGAGGGCGCGCTCTTGGAGATCACCTACGTCCCGTGGGCCGAGCTGCGCGACCCGGAGGCCGTGCTCTCCTCGTACCATCTGGCGGGCAGTTTCCGCCGGGACACGGTCATCGACGATCCCACCGGCGGCCTGCGCGCCCTGTACAGGGGCGTCTCGCCCCGTTTCGCCGAACGAGCCTGGGTCCGCCGCCGCTGTCTGGACGCCCGGCAGCGCGTCGAGGGCCGTCTGGCCGCGTTCGACGTCTCCGTCCCCTTTCACGAGCAGGTGCCCGCCTGGATGTTCCCCACCGGGGTCACCACCCACGTCCTGCTGGTCGCCGCGCTGCGCAACCCCACCGTCCGGCTGCGCTACCGGGCCGCGCGCGATGTCCTCACCACCTACGGGCGGCCGGAGCTGTACCCGGAGCTGCTGGAACTCCTCGGCTGCGCCGATGTCTCCGCGCGGCAGGTACGGCACCATGTGGCGGAACTGACGCGGACGTTCGACGCCACGGTCCCGGTGGCGCGCACCCCGTTCTTCTTCAGCAGCGACCTCACCGAGCAGGCGCGTCCCATTGCCGTCGACGGCAGCCTGGAGCTGATCGACGGGGGTGATCACCGCGAGGCCGTCTTCTGGATCGTCGCGACGCTCGCCCGCTGCCACACGGTGCTGGCCGTGGACGACCCCGCGCTGCACGCCGCGCGGTTGCCCGCGTTCGAGGCGGCCGTGGCCGAACTCACCGGGATCACCGGCACCGCGGACATCCTGGCCCGGCGGGAGGAGGTCACCCGGTTCCTGCCCCGGCTGTGGACGGCCGCCGAGGGCGTCCTGACGGCCAACCCGGACATCGCCGGAGAGCGCCCCCTGCCGCCGCAACGCCCGCTCTGATAATTTGCCCGCATGTCATCTCCTCGTGCGTAGGACCCCGCGCTGACCGCACCCGTCGTCACGGGTGCGGCACTCCGGTGTCCCCGCATGTCCGCAGCGACGGGTCTCCGCGCTGCCCTCACGAGGAATGTCATCGTGCTCACGCCTTCTTCCGCGCCCTCGCGCGCCCCCTCGTACGCCGCCGTGCTCCGAACCCCCCATGCCGCGTGCCCCTTCGCCGCCGCACTGCTGGGGCGGCTGTCCTACGGCGTCGCGCCCCTCTCCCTCCTGCTCGCGCTCAAGGACGCCACGGGTTCGTACTCCGTGGCCGGAGTCGCCATGGCCTTGTTCGGGGCCGCGAGCGTCACCCTCTCCCCCGCCCGTGCGGCCCTGATCGACCGGTACGGCCCCCGCCGGGTCCTGCCGCCCATGGCGGGGCTGTACGCGGCGCTGCTCACCGTGATCGCCCTGGCCACCTGGAATCCCGGTGCCCCGGCGCTCCTCCTGGGTGGGCTCACCATGGCGGCGGGCGCCTGCACCCCGCCGCTCGGTCCGGTCATGCGGGCGCTGTGGAGCAGCCTCGTCCCCGACCGGGAGCTGCTGCAGCGCGCGTACAGCCTGGACGGCGTCGCCGAGGAACTCATGTATGTCACCGCCCCGTTGCTGGTGGGGATCGTGGTGACGTTCACCGAGCCGGCGGCCGGCGTCCTGGCCGGTGCGGTGCTGGTGTTCGTGGGGGCGTCGGCACTGGTGTCGTCGCCCGCGGTGTCCCGCGCGCACACGGCACGGCCCCCGGCCGGCGGGCCGGCCGGGCCCCGGCTGCACGGCATCGCCGCCCTGCGGCACGCGGTGCTGGTGACGGCGGCCGTGGGGCTCTGCCTCGGGGCACTCGATCTGCTGGTGGTGGCGTTCACCGAGCGGCTCCATCAGGCGGCGGCCGTGTCCTGGGTGCTGGCCGCGCTCTCGGCCGGGAGCGCCGTCGGCGGTCTGGCCTACGGGGCGGTCCGGTGGAAGTCGTCGAGCCGGGTGCGGCTGCCGGTGGTGGCCGCCGCGCTGGGTGCGGCGCTGCTGGTGGCCGGGGTGTCACCGCATCTGTATGCGCTGGTCGCCGTCGTCGCGGTCGCCGGGCTCTTCGTCGCCCCGGCGCTCACGACCGCGTATCTGATCGCCGACGAGTCGGTGGACGCCGCCCGGCGCACCCAGGCGGGTGCCTGGGTCAATACCGCGTTCAACGCCGGGTCATCGGGCGGTACCGCCGTGGTCGGTCTGCTCGTCGACCGGTTGCCGATCGCACTGTGTTTCGGCCTGGCGGCGGCCCCGGCACTGGTGTGCGCGGCGGCGGTGGCGCGCGCCGGGGCCCGCCGCCCCCGGACCGCGGGAACGGGGGCGGCGGGCCGGGACGCGGTCAGCGGAGCCTGATCGCGCCGCCGTCGGCCGTCGGGGCCGACCGAGGAGTGCGCGGCCGCCTCGGCGGTGGGGCCCAGCAGCACGGGCTGGGTGGTGGGGATCGCGGCGTTGGCGTCGAGAGCGAGAGAGGCGGCCGCGCACCCTTCGAACAGGGTGCGCGGCCGCCTCACCGGGGCGTCTCAGCAGGTCACTTCAGGCCGAAGGCCCGGGTGATCTCCTGGTCCACGGCGAGACCGTCGCCGGCCTCGGCGTGCGCCTTGAGCGAAACGGCGGTGGCACCCTTCTTCGGGGTCTTGAACCGGGCGGTCCAGGAACCGGCCGAGTCCTTCTTCAGTTGCACCGCGCTCCAGGTCTCCCCGTCGTCGTAGCTGACGGACAGCGAGGCCTTCGTCGCCTTCACGGCGCCCTCCAGCCACTCCTGCGTGGTGGACGACAGACCGACCTCGGTCCACTTGCCGGCCTTCACGTCACCGGCCAGGTCGGTCGCGACGTCGTAGTCCAGCTGAAGCATCGGAATGTCCACCTGGAACGGGCCCTCGGGGTCGAGCGCGCCCGACTCGAACGTCCACTCCGAGTGCGTGCGGACGGAGGTCTTCCAGATGTCCGCGTCGCGCGAGGCGTCGAGCACCAGCCGGTAGGGCAGCTTCTCGTCGGCCAGGTTCCCGACGTATCCGGCGCGGCCCGGGGACTCGTCGAGCAGCTTGTCGCCCTGGTACACGGCGACCGTCCCGGTGTCGTACTCCTTGTCCGGCATGGCGCCGGAGTGACCGGCGCCGCTGTCCGTCCACGGCGTGATGTTGTACTGGATGTCGCCGTACAGCGAGCGGTTGGGCCCCCAGTAGCCGGTGCCCAGACGCGGCCGGGTGACCGGCGCGAACCAGTCGGCGGGGTAGGTACGGCCCGCCATGTAGTCCATGTCGGTGCTGCGCTCCTCCTGCGCGCTGTCCGTGCCCTCCTCGTTGAAGACCGCGTGGTCCTCGTACCAGAACGAGTCCCCGGGGAGCGGGTTGACCCACTCGGTGCGGGTGGCGGGGTACTTCTCGTACTCGGCGAAGCCGATGCCGAATCCGTAGTCCGGGATGTCGTAGCGGTAGCCGCCGCCGATGGCGTCCCGGTGGCCGTAGAAGGTGTTCTCCACCTCGGCGAGCTGCCGGGTGGACGGGGCGAAGGCGAGTGAGCGGTCCGGAATCGTGCCGTCGTGGCGGTCGACCAGGTCGTACACGTAGCTCGCGTACTTCCGCTGGTCGACGTTCACCGTCTTGCCGCGCCGGGCGGCCTGCACGAGGCCCTCGCCCGCGAGGCGCTGGACGGAGGCGACCGGGATGGCCAGCGTCGTGCCGTAGTCGGCGTAGGACTCCATCAGCACCCCGTCGCCCGCGTTGACGACGAACAGTGCCTCGGCACCGGCGGCGATCGCGGCCGCGGCCCGGTCGGCGGGGGCCACCGTGTCACTGCTGCGGATCACGACTGCCTTGCCCTTGGCGTTCAGGCCCTGGTAGTCGGCGGGGGCGCCGTTGCCCGCGAAGACGCTGCCGTACCGCTGCTCGCTGTCCTCGGTGACGAGCGAACCGCCCTGTGCGGCCACCGGGACGTCGCGGCCGTCGGCCGTCAGGTCGATCTGCTTCTCGCTCCGGCGCCAGCGCGTCAGGAAGCTGAAGCCGCCCTGGGTGACCTTCTTGGTCGGGCTCGCCCACAGCTGGTCGTACGTCAGCGGGATCTGGTACGCGTCACGCTGGACGGTGCCGTCCGGAGCCGTGCGCGCCATGTCGTAGCGCAGCTGGCGGGTCTCCGTCTCCTTCGGCGTCTTCACGGCGACCTTGTGGGCCTTGGAGGCGTCGAGCGTGACGGTGGTGGCCTTGTCGAGGACGACCTCGGGGGCCGCCAGGAAGGCGAGGGCCTGCGAGTCGGCGGTGTCGCCCTTGACGTCGGCGGCGGACCAGGCGGTGTAGTTGCCCGGGGGCAGTCGCAGTGTGGTGCTGCCGGACACCTGGACGGGGGTCAGGTTCTCGTCGCCGAGCGCGGCGAGGACGACGATGCCGTCCATCGGTTCGCCGGCGCGGTCGCGGAGCTGGAGCGTCAGGTCGTAGAGCTCCTGCTCCTTGTTCAGCGCGAAGCCGGTGTGCGCGACGACGGCGCCCGAAGCGTCCTCGGCAATGACCTGGCCGGAGAACGTGGTGTCGTTCGCGACCTTCGACGGGTCCAGCGAGAGAACGGCCTCGGCGGTCGAACCCGCCGGGACGGTCAGTTGCTTCGCCGAAAGTGTGTACGCCTCCGCGTCACTGTCCGTCGCCAGGTCGAGGGTGACGTCCTCGGCGCCGGTGTTGCGGTACGTGATCGTCCGCTCGGCGACGGGGTCCGAGGCGCTGTGCGGCCAGTCATAGGATGCGACCGCGACCGAGCCGGTGGCCTCGATCTTCGTGTCGATCGCAGCCTTCACGTCGACCCGGCCGGTGCCCTGCTCGTACGGCGTGTAGGCCGGCAGCACCTTGGACGAGGTCATCAGCGCGTCCTTGATGCGCTGGCCGGTCCAGTCGGGGTGCCGCTCCTTGAGGATGGCGGCGGCGCCCGCGACGTGCGGAGTCGCCATCGACGTACCGGACATCGACTGGTACATGCCCTCGATGCCGGGGACCGACTGCGAGGCGGCCGCGTTGATGTCGACGCCCGGTGCGGAGAGGTCCGGCTTGAGACCGTAGGAGCGAGTGAGCGGGCCCTTGGACGAGAAGTCCGCCCGGCCGTCCTGCTTGTCGACGGCGGCGATGGTGAGCGCCTTGTCGGCGGAACCGGGCGAGCCGATCGTGCCCGCGCCGTACGCGTTGCCCGCCGCGATCACGAACAACGGACCGCCGTCTGCGGACAGGGTGTTGACGGCCTGGGACATCGGGTCCGAGCCGTCGTCCGGGATGCTGGAGCCCAGGCTCATGGAGACGACATCGGCGCCCTCCGCCTTCGCCCACTCCATCGCCTCGATGATGCCCGAGTCCGCGCCGGAGCCCTCGTTGCTCAGCACCTTGCCGACGAGCAGGCCGGCAGCCGGGGCCACGCCCTTGTTGACACCGTCGGACGCGGCGCCGGAACCCGCGATCGTGGACGCGACGTGCGTACCGTGGCCGTTCTTGTCGTCGACCTCCTCGCCCGGCACGAAGCTCCTGGACTCCAGGATGCGGTCCTTGACGTCCGGGTGGTCCTCGTCGATGCCGGTGTCCAGGACGGCGACCTTGGTGCCCTTCCCGTCGTAGCCCTCGGCCCATGCCTGCGGGGCGTTGATCTGCGGCACCGAGTCCTTCAGCGCCGCCTCGACGCGGCCGTCGAGCCACAGCTTCGCGATGCCGTTGTCCAGCGAACGGGCCGTGGACGTCCTCGCGATGTCGTCCCAGAAGGAACGCACGGTGTCCTTGCCGGCCGTCAGCGCCGCGCCGTGGATGGACTCCAGCGCCCGGACGGCCCTGCTGCCGCGCGGGGTGGCGGGCAGCGCGCGGGACTTGCTCGCCGGGTAGGTGGCGATCAGCGGGATGCCGCCGGTCTTCTTGTCGTCGTAGCCCATCTTCGCGAGCGCGGAGATGTTGAAGAGGCGGCGGTCCAGCTTGCCGGCGGCGATCAGGCTTCCGGCCTCGTCGGGCAGGACGTAGATGTCGTCGCCGGCCTGCTGGACGTGGACGCCGCCGACCGCACCGTCGGGGCGGTCCACGGTGACGGTGTCCTGCCGGCCCACGCCGTCCGCGTAGTGGACGACGTCACCGGTGACCAGGGTGATGTCGTACTCATGGACCGGAGCGCTCCGGCCGGTGGCCGGCGCGGGACCGGTGGCGGCGGAAGCGGCGCCGGTGACGGGCAGCAGTGCGCCGCTCAGCAGGGCGACGGAGGTCGCTATGAGGAGGGCTCTGCGCCGCGCGCGAGCTGGTCTCGCCCGGCCGGCGGCGGTGGAGGCTGTGGATGTCATGCAGCTGATCTAACGGTTGACGCACCGGTTCGTCATCGGCTATCGCTGGCGGAAAGCCGCCGCGGCGGGGAACCGCCGTTCTCGGACGGCGCCGTGGGGCCCTGTTTCAGGCCGCGGAACCGATGCGCCCGGCCGGCCCCGGGGCGCCGCTGTGGTGGATCGGGGTGTGGGCCCCGGTCAGCGGGACACCGGTGCCGCCGCGCCGGTCGGCGACGATCTCGGCGGCGATCGACAGAGCCGTCTCCTCGGGCGTACGGGCTCCGAGGTCGAGGCCGATCGGGGAGTGCAGCCTGGCCAGTTCCAGGTCGGTGACGCCCACCTCGCGCAGCCGGTCGTTGCGCTCCAGATGGGTGCGGCGCGAGCCCATCGCGCCGACGTAGGCGACCGGGAGCTTCAGGGCCGCCTCCAGGAGCGGGACGTCGAACTTGGCGTCGTGCGTCAGGACGCACAGGACGGTACGCGCGTCCACGCCGGTGGTGGCCAGGTAGCGGTGCGGCCAGTCGACGACCAGCTCGTCGGCGTCCGGGAAACGGGCCCTCGTGGCGAAGACGGGGCGGGCGTCGCACACCGTGACGTGGTAGCCGAGGAACTTCCCGGCCCGCACGAGGGCGGAGGCGAAGTCGATGGCCCCGAACACGATCATCCGGGGCGGCGGGACGCTGGACTCGACGAGCAGGGTGAGCGGCTGTCCGCACCGCGAGCCGTCCGCGCCGAGGGTGAGGGTGCCGGTGCGGCCGGCGTCGAGCATCGCCCGGGTCTCGGCGACCGCGGTGTGGTCCAGTTCCGGGTGTTCGCCGAGGCTGCCCTCGTGGCTGCCGTCGGGGTGGACCAGCAGGGGCCGGCCGAGGAGTTCGACGGGCCCGTCGGTGATCCGGGCGAGCGCCGCCGCCTCCCCCCGTGCGGAGGCGGCGAGCGCGCCGGCGAACACCGGACGGGCGGGGTCGTCCGCCCGGACCGGTGTCACCAGGATGTCGATGACGCCCCCGCAGGTCAGGCCGACCGCGAAGGCGGTCTCGTCGCTGTAGCCGAACCGCTCCCGTACGGTCACGCCGTCGTCGAGCGCCTGTCGGCACAGTTCGTACACCGCGCCCTCCACACACCCGCCGGAGACCGAGCCGATCGCCGTGCCGTCACGGTCGACGGCCAGTGCGGCACCCGGCCGGCGGGGCGCGCTGCCTCCGACGGCGACGACGGTGGCGACGGCGAAGTCGCGTCCCTCGTCGGCCCACCGGTCGAGCTCGTCGGCGATGTCCAGCATCTCGGTCTCCTCGGCGGATGTGCGCAGGTGGGGCGGGCGGTCTCAGCTGACGCCGAGCCAGCTCTCGATCGGGTTGAGGGCGAAGTAGATGACGAAGATCACCGTCAGCCCCCACATGAAGGCACCGACCTCACGGGAACGGCCCTGCGCCGCCTTGATGGCGACGTAACTGATGACGCCCGCGGCCACACCGGTGGTGATGGTGTACGTGAAGGGCATCAGGACCACGGTCAGGAAGACCGGGATGGCGACGGAGCGGTCGCTCCAGTCCACGTGGCGGGCGTTCTGCATCATCATGGCGCCGATGACGACCAGCGCGGCGGACGCCACCTCGGCCGGCACGATCGCCGTGAGCGGGGTGAAGAAGAGGCAGGCGGCGAAGAAGAGTCCCGTGACGACGGAGGCGAGCCCGGTCCGGGCCCCCTCCCCCACCCCGGTCGCCGACTCGACGAACACCGTCTGGCCTGAGCCGCCGGCGACACCGCCGATCGCGCCGCCCGCGCCGTCGATGAACAGCGCCTTGGACAGGCCCGGCATCCGGCCCTTGTCGTCGGCCAGCTTGGCCTCCGTACCGACTCCGATGATCGTGGCCATCGCGTCGAAGAAACCGGCCAGCACCAGGGTGAAGACGATGAACCCGACGGTCATCGCGCCGACGTCGCCCCAGCCGCCGAACTCGACGTCGCCGAAGAGGGAGAAGTCGGGTGACGAGACCGCGGAACCCTTGAGCTCGGGCGGGCCGCTGCTCCAGATCTTCGGGTCGACGTCGGCGACCTTGTTGATCACGACGGCGACGACCGTGCCGACGACGATGCCGATGAGGATGGCGCCGGGGATGTTGCGGGCCTGCAGCATGAAGATCAGCAGCAGGGTCACCGCGAAGACGAGGACGGGCCATCCGGCGAGTTCACCGGCGGGGCCCAGGGTCACCGGGGTGGCGGTGCCCTTCCCCACGAAGCCTGCCTTGTAGAGGCCGATCAGGGCGATGAACAGGCCGATACCCATGGTGATGCCGTGCTTCAGCGGGAGCGGGATCGCGTTCATGATCAGCTCACGCAGACCGGTGACCACCAGGAGGCAGATCACCAGGCCGTACATCACGCACATGCCCATGGCCTGCGGCCAGGTCATCTCCGGGGCGACCTGTGAGGACAGGACACCTGAGACGCTGAGTCCCGCGGCGAGCGCGAGGGGGACCTTGCCGACGAAGCCCATCAGCAGGGTGGTCGCCGCGGCCGCGAGCGCGGTCGCGGTGATCAGGCCGGGCTGGCTGAGGAGGTTGCCGTCGACGTCCTTGCCGCCGAGGATCAGCGGGTTGAGCAGCAGGATGTACGCCATGGCCATGAAGGTCGTGACGCCGCCGCGCACTTCGGTGGCCACGGTCGATCCGCGTTCGGATATGTGGAAGTACCGGTCGAGCCATGATCTGCCCGCGGGGACGCGCGAGCCCGGGCCCGCGTCCTCCGCACCGGTCTTCGGTTCCACTGACTGCTGGGTCATGATGCCTGACTCCCAAGGTTCACAGGGGCACCCGCGATGGTGAGTGGAGATGCGGGATTTGGGATGAATGCTCTGGCTGCACGACCCGGGGGACGGCCCGAGACGAACGGTTACGGGGACTACTGATCAAGGGCCGCTAGCGGTGCGGAACTTGGGTTCTCCGGGCGGTGGTGCCTTCAGGCGCGCACCGCCCGGAGAGCTGTGGCGGAGCTCCGGTCAGGTGCCGGTGAGGTGCTCCGGGCGGACCGGGGTCCGGTTGAGCTCCAGCCCCGTCGCGTTCCGGATCGCCGCGAGGACGGCCGGGGTCGACGAGAGCGTGGGCGCCTCGCCGATGCCACGGAGCCCGTAAGGGGCGTGTTCGTCGGCGAGTTCGAGCACATCGACCGGGATGGTCGGGGTGTCGAGGATGGTGGGCAGGAGGTAGTCCGTGAAGGACGGGTTGCGCACCTTCGCGGTCACCGGGTCGACGATGATCTCCTCCATGACGGCGATGCCCATGCCCTGGAGGGTGCCGCCCTGGATCTGGCCGAGGACGGAGAGCGGGTTGAGCGCCTTGCCGACGTCCTGGGCACAGGCCAGTTCGATGACCTTGACCAGGCCGAGTTCGGTGTCGACCTCGACGACCGCGCGGTGGGCGGCGAAGGAGTACTGGACGTGGCCGTTGCCCTGTCCGGTACGGAGGTCGAAGGCCTCGGTGGGCCGGTGGCGCCACTCCAGCTCGACGTCGACCGCCTCGTCCTCCAGTACGTCGGCCAGGTCGGCGAGCACCTCGCCGCCGTCGGTGACGACCTTGCCGCCCTCCAGGAGGAGTTCGGCGGTGGCCCAGGCGGGGTGGTACGTGCCGAACTTGCGGCGGCCGATCTCCAGGACCTGCTCCCGGACGGCCTCGCAGGAGTTCTTCACGGCGCCGCCGGTGACGTAGGTCTGGCGGGAGGCGGACGTGGAGCCGGCCGAGCCGACCCGGGTGTCGGCCGGGTGGATGGTGACCTGCGAGACGCCCAGTTCGGTACGGGCGATCTGGGCGTGCACGGTGACGCCGCCCTGTCCGACCTCCGCCATGGCGGTGTGGACGGTCGCGACGGGTTCGCCGCCGATGACCTCCATGCGCACCCGGGCGGTCGAGTAGTCGTCGAAGCCCTCGGAGAAGCCGACGTTCTTCAGGCCGACCGCGTAGCCGATGCCGCGTACGACGCCCTCGCCGTGCGTGGTGTTGGACAGTCCGCCCGGCAGCGCGCGGACGTCCGGGTGCTCGCCGGCGCTCTCCCACTGACGCTCGGGCGGCAGCGGCCTGGCCTTGACCCGGCGCAGGAGTTCGGCGACCGGGGCGGGTGAGTCGACCTGCTGGCCCGTCGGCAGGAGGGTGCCCTGTTCCATGGCGTTGAGCTGCCTGAACTCTACGGGGTCCATGCCGAGTTCGGCGGCGACCTTGTCCATCTGCGCCTCGTAGGCGAAGCAGGCCTGGACCGCGCCGAAGCCGCGCATCGCGCCGCACGGCGGGTTGTTGGTGTAGAGGGCGATCGCCTCGATGTCGACGTCGTCGATGACGTACGGGCCGACGGCGAGCGAGGAGGCGTTGCCGACGACCGCCGGGGAGGCGGAGGCGTAGGCGCCGCCGTCCAGCACGATGCGGCACTTCATGTGGGTGAGCTTGCCGTCACGGGTGGCGCCGTGCTCGTACCAGAGCTTGGCGGGGTGGCGGTGGACGTGCCCGAAGAAGGACTCGAAGCGGTTGTAGACGATCTTCACGGGCTTGCCGGTGCGCAGCGCCAGCAGACAGGCGTGGATCTGCATCGACAGGTCCTCGCGGCCGCCGAAGGCTCCGCCGACGCCGGAGAGCGTCATGCGGACCTTGTCCTCGGGCAGGCCGAGGACGGGGGCGATCTGGCGGAGGTCGGAGTGCAGCCACTGGGTGGCGACGTACAGGTCGACGCCGCCGTCCTCGGACGGCACGGCGAGGCCGGATTCGGGGCCGAGGAAGGCCTGGTCCTGCATGCCGAAGACGTACTCCCCGCTGACCACCACGTCGGCGCGGGCCTTCGCCGCCTCCGCGTCGCCTCGGACGATCGGCTGGCGGTGGACGATGTTGGGGTGCGGTACGTGCCCGATGTGGTGGTCGTCGCGGCCCTCGTGGAGGAGGGGCGCCCCCTCGGCGGTCGCGGAGGCCTCGTCGGTGACGACCGGCAGTTCGCGGTAGTCGATCCTGATCTTCGCGGCGGCGCGGCGGGCGGTCTCCGGGTGGTCGGCGGCGACGAGAGCCACCGGCTCGCCGTGGTGGCGGACCCGGCCGTGGGCCAGGACGGGGGTGTCCTGGATCTCCAGGCCGTAGTTCTTCACCGCGGTCGGCAGGTCGTCGTAGGTGAGGACGGCGTACACGCCGGAGGTGGCGAGCGCCTCGGAGGTGTCGATCGAGACGATCTCGGCGTGCGCGACGGTGGAGCGCAGGGTGTGGCCCCAGAGCATGTCCTCGTGCCACATGTCCGAGGAGTACGCGAACTCGCCGGTGACCTTCAGGATCCCGTCGGGGCGCAGCGTGGACTCGCCGATGCCGCCCTTGGTGCGGGTGCCCTGGTTGATGTTGGTGGGGGAACCGGTAACGCCCATCGTTAGGTCCTGTCTGGAGTCCCGCGTCGTCCGCGCGGAGCGCGGGCGCAGCGGCGGTCGGTGCGTGCGTGCGATCGGTGTGCGTGGTCGTAGGTCATGTGGCGGAGGCACCTGTCCTGCGACCACGTACGGCGGGTGTGTGTGCCGGGCGTCGGGGCGCAGAGGCGGGACTCCGGACAGGACCTAGACCGTTTCTTCCGCGCGGGCGGCCGCGAGGCGGACCGCGTCGAGGATCTTCTCGTAGCCGGTGCAGCGGCAGAGGTTGCCGGAGAGCGCCTCGCGGATGTCCGCGTCGGACGGCTCCGGGGTGCGCTCCAACAGCTCGTCGGCGGCGACCAGCAGGCCCGGGGTGCAGAAGCCGCACTGGACGGCTCCGGCGTCGATGAACGCCTGCTGGATCGGGGAGAGCTCACCGGTGTCGCGGGTGTCCTCGCCGGCCGGCTTGGCCTCCCAGCGCCGCGCCGTGTCGAGCGCGGTGCCGCAGGCGCCGGAGGCGCACCCGGTGCCGGGGTGGGCCTCGGTGCGGTGGGCGGCGAAGTCGGCGAGACCTTCGACGGTGACGACCTCGCGGCCCTCGACCTGGCCTGCGGCGACCAGACAGGAGCAGACGGGCACACCGTCCAGCCGGACCGTGCAGGAACCGCATTCGCCCTGCTCGCAGGCGTTCTTGGAGCCGGGCAGGCCCATCCGCTCGCGCAGGACGTAGAGGAGGGACTCGCCCTCCCAGACGTCGTCGGCCTCGTGACGGCGGCCGTTGACCGTGAAATTGACGCGCATGATCAGGCGGCTCCTTCGGTGCTGCGGCCGTTGCCGCGGTACGACTCCCAGGTCCAGCCGAGGGTCCGGCGGGCCATGATCCCGACCGCGTGCCGGCGGTAGCTCGCGGTGCCGCGCACGTCGTCGATCGGGTTGCAGGCGCCCGCGGCGAGCGTGGCGAACTGCTTGGCGACGGACGGCGTGATGATCGCGCCGCTGTCCCAGAACCCGCCCTCCTCCAGCGCGGCGTTCAGGAACTCCTCTGCCTCCTTCGCCCGTACGGGTGTCGGGGCGGCGGATCCGATGCCGGTGCGGACCGTGCGGGTCTCGGGGTGCAGGGCCAGACCGAAGGCGCACACGGCGATGACCATCGCGTTTCGGGTGCCGACCTTGGAGTACTGCTGCGGCCCGTCGGCCTTCTTGATGTGTACGGCCCGGATCAGCTCGTCCGGCTCCAGGGCGTTGCGCTTGACGCCGGTGTAGAAGGCGTCGATGGGGATCAGCCGGGTTCCGCGGACGGACTCGGCCTCCACCTCGGCGCCCGCGGCGAGCAGCGCCGGGTGGGCGTCGCCGGCGGGCGAGGCGGTGCCCAGGTTGCCGCCGACGCCGCCGCGGTTGCGGATCTGCGGCGAGGCGACGGTGTGCGAGGCGAGCGCCAGTCCGGGCAGCTCGGCCCGAAGGTGCTCCATGATGGCGCTGTACGGGACCGAGGCGCCGAGCCGTACGCTCTCCTGGCCCACCTGCCACTCGGACAGCTCACCGATGCGGTTCAGGTCCAGGAGGTATTCGGGCCGCCGGTGGTCGAAGTTGATCTCGACCATCACATCGGTGCCACCCGCGATGGGCACAGCCGTCGGGTGCTCGGCCTTGGCGGCGAGCGCCTCCTCCCAGCTGGCGGGGCGAAGGAAGTCCATGAGTGGCTCTCTTCTTCTCAATCGGGTTGTTCGCTGGGGCTGGGGACGGCCGGCCCTCGACTTGTTCATGTCTTGTTCACGCGGTGTGTGACTCAGTACACAAGCCCTGCTCCACCTGGTGCAGTCACCGAAACCATGAAGGAGTTGGCTGGTCTCCATCCGCGTCTTGTAGATTCGAACGAATGGCTGGCATCGGTGACCTCACCGCAATACCCAGTTTTCACCCGCACCAACGAATGAGATCGGCGGCGACGAGATGCGGCTGCGCGCACTGCTGGAGACCGACGCGCTGGGCCTGCGGCTGCTCGGCGGCGACGAGGAGCTGGACCGGTCGGTCCGTGGCGTGATGACCACCGACCTGCGGGATCCCAGCCGCTACCTCACGGGCGGCGAACTGGTGCTGACCGGGCTGGCCTGGCACCGGGACGCGGAGGACTCGGAGCCGTTCGTACGGATCCTGGCGGGCGCCGGGGTCGCGGGGCTCGCGGCGGGCGAGGCGGAGCTCGGTGCCATCCCGGCCGATCTGGTCGAGGCGTGCGGGCGCCACCGGCTGCCGCTCTTCGCCGTCCATGAGACCGTCGCGTTCGCAACGATCACCGAGCACGTGGTCCGCCAGGTGTCCGGCGAGCGTGCGGGCGACCTGGCCGCGGTGGTCGACCGGCACCGCAGGCTGATGACCTCCGGTCCGGCGGGCGGCGGCCCCGAGGTGGTCCTCGACCTGCTCGGCTCCGACCTCGACCTCCACGCCTGGGTGCTCTCGCCCACCGGCCGGCAGATCGCGGGCGCGGGCGCCCCGCTGTCCGCACCGGCCGGCGCGGAGCTGGCCGGGCTGCATCTGGCCGCGGTGCGCTCGGGCCGGCGTGCCCCGCACCGGGTCACGGTCGGCGGCGTGACGTATTCGCTCTTCCCGATCCGCAACAACGGCCGGGGCGCCGTGCCGGCCTCCCGCGACGTCCGGGAGTCCGTCCTCTCCGACTGGCTGCTGGCCGTCGAGGCCGACGCGTCCGACTGGCCCGCCGCCCGGCTCGACCTGCTCCAGGGCGTCACCCAGCTGATCGCGGTCGAACGGGACCGGCGCGACGCGGCCCGTACGGTGCGCCGCAGACTGGCCCAGGAGGTCCTCGAGCTCGTCCAGGCCGGTGCGGCACCGGCCGAGATCGCCGCCAGGCTGCGGGTCGCCGCCCCGGTCCTGCTGCCCGGCCTCGGGACCACGCCGCACTGGCAGGTGGTGGTGGCCCGGGTCGAGTGGGACGAGGGCGCGCCCGGCGGCACCGGGTCCCCGATCGCGGCCGGCCCCGCCGCCCAGGCGCTGCTGGAGGAGATCCTGGTCGACCCGGCCGTGACGGGGCCCGATTCCTCGGACCGGATCGCGGTCGCCCACACGGGTGAGGAGGCCATCGCCCTCGTACCGCTGCCCGCCCTCTCCGACGCCCGGCCGGAGGGGGAGGAGAGGGACGCGGCGGCGGGCCCGGCGCTGCATGCCGACGCCCTGCTGGCCGCCGTGCGCGCGCCGCTCTCCGCGGGCCTCGCCGACGACGGCCGGCTGACACTGGGTGTCAGCGCTTCGGTGCACTCCCCGGAAGGGCTGCGCGGCGCACTGGAGGAGGCCCGGCACGCCCGCCGGGTGGCGGCGGCCCGGCCGGGGCGCGTCTGTGCGGCCGGCCACCACGAACTGGCTTCGCACGTGCTGCTGCTGCCGTTCGTGCCCGACGACGTCCGTCGCGCGTTCACCGCACGGCTGCTCGACCCGCTGCGCGACTACGACCGGCGCCACCGCGCGGAACTGATCCCGACCTTGGAGGCGTTCCTGGACTGCGACGGTTCATGGACCCGCTGCGCGGCCCGGCTGCACCTCCACGTCAACACGCTGCGCTACCGCGTCGGGCGAATCGAGCAGTTGACGGGACGTGACCTTTCGCGGCTCGAGGACAAGCTCGATTTCTTCCTCGCCCTGCGTATGAGCTGACTCCCGGGGGCCGCGGCGGCTCCCCAGGGCTCCCGCTGATTGTGAAAAGTTTCACCTGACATTGCCTCGACCCCTTGGCCCGGCGTGCCATTCCGTGCTGTGATGCGGCCAGACTCAGAGCGTCCGGCATCGGGGGCCACCCCCGGTGGCCGGACACTCTCCACAGCTCGATGGCGCGCTCGGGGAGGGCAATGTGGCGCATACCGCCATGTCTGGTTCCGGAACGACAGCAGATGACGATCCGCCGCTCCAGACAGCGGTATGGCGGCTGCGATCACGCGCCTGCTGGACGGACGCCGCTGCGCTGCTCGAACACGACGCCGCCACCGACCCGGCCGCGGCCCTCCAGCGCACGGCGCTGCTGACCGAGCGGTGTCTCTACACCGGCCAGGGCTGGACCGACGCGGAGGACGCGCTGCGCATCTCCGAGGCGATGGCCCACGACGACGCCGAGCGCGGGGCCGCCGCCTGCGAGCGCGGCTATCTCGCCTACGCCTCCACGCTGCTCGGTGTACGGGACCGGGCCGACGAGGCGCGGGTGGCGCTGAGCCGCGCGGCGGCGCTCCTGGCCCCGGCCGCCCCGGGCCGTCCGCTGCTCGACTTCCGGCGGGGCCTGATCGCGCAGAACATCGCGGACTCACCGCAGGCCGCCCGTGCCGCGTACCGCAGGGCCCACGCGGGCGCCACGGCCCAGGGAGACGCGCTGCTGCTCTCCTCCACCTGGCGCCATCTGGCCCTGATCGCCCTGCGCGAGGGCGAGTTGGCGGAAGCCAGGCACGGCTTCGCGGAGTCCCTGCGGATAAGGGAGGAGCTGGGTTACCTCGTCGGTACGGCCCCGGCGCTCATCGCGATGGCGGACGCCGAACCCGAGCCGGAGGCGGCGACGCGGCTGCGCGCGGAAGCGGGCCGGCTGTTCAGGCTGCTCGGCGGTGTGCCGACGTGGCTCGCGCCGCATCTGGATCCGCCGGGTCCGGAGACCGTCGAGGCGAACTGAGACGCGGGGAGCGGCCGGGCCGGGGGTCAGCCCCCGGAGCCGGCGAAGTGCTCCCGTACGAGTGACTGCACGACGGTCACGTCCTGGGCGATCAGCGCGTCGAGCAGTGCCGTGTGCTCGGCCGCGTCCGCCAGCAGGTCGGCGCGGCGGGTGACGGGGTTGCCCTCCAGGGGCCACTGGGAGCGGCGGTGCAGTTCGTCGGCCACCGCCACCAGCTGCGCGTTGCCCGCCAGCGCGAGCACCGCTCCGTGGAAGGCCCGGTCGGCCTCCGCGTAGCTCGCCCGGTCGCCGACGGCCGCCGACGCGACGGTGGCGTCGGCCAGCGGGCGCAGGGCGCACCAGCGGGCCGGCGGCACGGTCCGGGCGAGCCGCAGCATGACGGGGACCTCGATGAGTGCCCGCACCTCGGCGAGCTCGGCCAGCTCGCCCGGCCCGCGCTCGGCGACCCGGAAGCCGCGGTTCGGCACGACCTCGACGGCCCCCTCCCCGGCCAGCTGCTGCATCGCCTCGCGCACGGGGGTGGCGGAGACCCCGAAGCGGGCGCCGAGCGCCGGGGCGGAGTAGACCTGCCCGGGGATCAGCTCGCCGTCGACGAGGGCGGCGCGCAGGGCGTCCAGGATCTGTCCCCGCACGGAGTGCCGCCGCACCACGGCCCGGGGGGCGGGCGGCTCACTGTGGGTGTGCTCGCCACGGGCCTGCTCCGGCACCCGGAAGGACGAGGAGACGACGCCGGACGACGCTGCGGACGCGTGTGGTGACCACACGTCCTCACGGTCTCTGCCCTGCTCCACGGATACCTCCTCGGCCGGTCGCGGGCGCGGCTCGCGTGCGCGGCGCCTCGTGTGCACGATAGGCGGAGCAGGCCGCAGTTCAAACATCGATCGCGTCGGGTAAGGTAAGGCTAACCTGCAAACGATCGCGACTCGGTGGGCCCCGCATGTCCCTTCCCACGCTGCTTCCGGGCACGACGACCTCATCGGTGGCGGACGCGTACGCGCGTCTGGCCGAGGTCTTTCCCGGGCTGCGCGCCGAGGCGCTCGACGACGGCGAGCCCGCCCCCGGCGGGCCCGGCTGGGTGGGCGCCCACGAGCTCGCGGCCGGTGGCAGCGGGCTCGACGCCTTCCTCGCCTGGGACGACGCGCAGGTGCTGCGGGACTACGGGCAGCGGGCCCGGCCCGACGTGGTGGCCGGCTTCGGGCTCCACCGGTACGCATGGCCGGCCTGTCTGCTGGTGACGGTGCCCTGGTTCCTGCACCGGCGGGTCCCGCGCATCCCGGTCGAGGACGTCGCCTTCCAGCGGGCACTGGGCCATCTGACCGTACGGGTAAGGGAATTCGCCTGCCTGCCCGGCGATCCGGCGGCGGAGCTGCCCGGGGCCCGCGTGGTGGCCGACGAGGCCGCGCTGCGCGCCGAGGTGCTGGCGTCGGTGGCCGAACACCTCGGCCCCGTACTCGACGGCTTCGGCCCGCGGATGCGGCGCGGCAAGCGGGCCCTGTGGGGCATGGCGACGGACGAGATCGTCGAGGGCCTCTGGTACGTCGCCCATCTCCTCGGTGAGGAGCGGCGCGCGATGGCCGAGCTGGAGGCGCTCCTGCCGGGCACGACGAAGCCGTACGTCGGCACGGCGGGCTTCCGGGAACTGGCCGGCCCGGACGGGCAGTCACTGCCCACCCGGGACCGGGCGAGCTGCTGCATGTTCTACACCGTGCGGCCCGAGGACACCTGTGTCACCTGCCCGCGCACCTGCGACGCGGACCGGGTCCGCAAGCTGGCGCCCGCCCCCTGATCCACACCGCCCCCAAGGGTGGCGCGAATCGAACACAACTCCCGTGCTCTGTACGGACATTCGATCAGATCGCGGTTATCCGTCGGCTCCGCCACCCCATTGGCGTTCTCTTGCCCCGAAACCACCTGACCGCGACGCAATCCCCGGCACGATGGCGGCCGAAACGCCCTATCGCAACGCAAGGGACCGCGCATGAGACTGACCGACATATCGCTTGACTGGCTGCTTCCGGCTGCCGTTCTGCTGGCGGGGGTCATGGCGGCGGTGGCGGTGGTCGCGCGCGGCAAGCGCGCCTCTGACACATCCGCGACCGAGGACTCCTGGGAACGCAGCGAGGAACGGCGCAGACGCAAGGAGGCGCTCTACGCCACCGCTTCGTACGTGCTGCTGTTCTGCTGCGCGGCCGTCGCCGCCGCGCTCTCCTTCCACGGGCTCGTCGGCTTCGGCACGCAGAATCTCGGCCTCTCCGGGGGCTGGGAGTACCTGGTGCCGTTCGGCCTCGACGGGGCGGCGATGTTCTGCTCCGTGCTCGCCGTCCGTGAGGCCAGCCACGGCGACGCGGCGCTCGGCTCACGGCTGCTGGTGTGGACCTTCGCCGGTGCCGCCGCCTGGTTCAACTGGGTGCACGCGCCGCGCGGACTGAACCACGCGGGCGCTCCGCACTTCTTCGCGGGGATGTCGCTCTCGGCGGCCGTGCTCTTCGACCGTGCGCTGAAGCAGACCCGGGTGGCCGCACTGCGCGAACAGGGCCTGGTGCCCCGTCCGCTGCCGCAGATCCGGATCGTACGGTGGCTGCGCGCGCCCCGGGAGACCTTCGGCGCCTGGTCGCTGATGCTGCTCGAAGGCGTACGCACGCTGGACGAAGCGGTCGACGAGGTACGCGAGGACCGCCGGGAGAAGGAGCAGAACCGTCTCCGCAGGAGGGACCAGGAGAAGCTGGACCGGGCGCAGATCAAGGCCCTGAACCGGCAGAACCGGGCCTGGGGGCGGGTCGGCCGGGGCGGCGCCCAGGTGGACGTCCAGGCCATCGCCCCCGCGACGGGCTCCGCGCAGTCCGTCGCGGAGCCCGCCATATCCGAGCCGGGTCAGCTGCCCCTCAGACCCCGGCCATCCCTGCAAGCCGTCAACGGCCCGAACTCCGGGGGCGTCCCGGAGTTGGGTCCGACTGATGCGAGAACGGTCGACCTGACCGCCGAGGACGACACCCAGGCCCTGCCCCGGCTCGACTCGCTGGAGCAGAAGCTGAAGGATCTGGAGCAGCAGTTCGGCTGATGGGCCGGCCGGCTGATGCGTGCGGGACGCGGCCCTGACGATCCGACCGGACCGTCAGGGCCGTTAGCCGTGACGGTCCGACCGGCCCTCAGGGCCGTTCGCCGTCCAGCTCGAACCAGACCACCTTGCCCAGGGCGTGCGGGCTGACCCCCCAGGAGTCGGCGAGGCTCTCCACCAGGACCAGTCCCCTGCCGTGCGTACCGTCGTCGGCGTCCGGTGCGTGCGACACGGGCATGCCCGGGACGAAGTCCCTCACCTCCACGCGCAGCCTGCGCGGCGCGACGCTCACGGCGACGACCGCTCCGTCGTCCGTGTGGACCAGCGCGTTGGTCACGAGCTCACTGAGCAGCAGCTCGGCCACCTGGGCGGGCTCCTCCTTCCATCGGTACCGCAGTAACTCCCTTACGGCTCCCCGCACTTCCGCGACGGCTGCCACATCGGCGCGGCCGACTCTGCGATGCAGTCGGGCCAGTTCCTGACGCTCCATCGTTTCCCCCGCCCACACAGCGAATCGCCCCCTGTCCTCGAAGGTGCTCACGCAATGCATGCCCCGCCTACGGGCTGTCACGCTTCGGCGCGGCACCAGGACGGTGGTTCCGGCGCCCCCGGGACCGCGGCCGTGCGGGTCTCCTCCCGCTGCCGGTGGCGCAATCCCTGATCCTCGGTCCGGTGACAGGTATCTCGCTGTTCACCGCCTCCTCAGTCAACACCCGGAAAATTCACTCTTCCTGACGTTGACGGAACCGCATCTACGCGCGTCATCATGGTGGTTATGCGAATCCCCCCACGGATCACCACGCTCGGCGGCGTCGCCGCCCTCCTGTCCGTCCTCTTCGTCGGCGGCCCCATCGCGACGACAGCGTCCGCGACGACCACCTCGGTGGGCAGCGTCTGTTACTCCGCGCTGCCGTCCCAGGCCCACGACACCCTCGACCTCATCGATGCCGGCGGGCCCTTCCCGTACGACCAGGACGGGACCGTCTTCCAGAACCGTGAAGGCGTCCTGCCCGGCCGGAGCACCGGCTACTACCACGAGTACACCGTGATCACCCCCGGCTCCCCGACCCGCGGCGCGCGGCGCATCGTCACGGGCGAGGAGGTCCAGGAGGACTACTACACCGCCGACCACTACGAGACCTTCGACCTCGTCGACCACGACTGCTGAGGACCGCCCCCGGTACGGTCCGCGCCGTAGTCCCCCACCTGCGGCGCGGATCACCGGACCGGCGCACTTGTACGCTCCCTCCATGACCGTGACCTATGTGATCGAAGGCTCCCAAATCACCGACCTGGAGCGCTTCTGGGCCGTGATCGGCGAGGCGGTGAACGGGCCCGGCGGGTATTTCGGCCGGAATCTCGACGCCTTCGCGGACTGTCTGAGCGGCGGTATGGGCACGCCGGACGACGGCGACTTCGTCATCGAGTGGCGGGACCACGCTCTGTCGGCGCGGGCGCTGGGGCACGAGGAGACCGCCCGCCATCTGGACCGGATGGCCGGCCGCGCCCATGAGAGCAACCGGAACCGCCTGCGCGAGGAGTCCGCGCAGGCGGCTCTGGGGAGGGGCCCGACCCTCTTCGACCGGCTGGTGGAGGTCATCCGCGACCGGACGGAGCCGGGCACGCTGCGACTGCTCTGAGGGCCACGGGTGCGGTCGGCCGCGTCCGTGGCCCCCGGGGCCGGTCAGTGCCGCGTGTCAGGGTGCCTGTCAGTACTGCGTCGAGACCTTGACCCCGCCGAAGTCCTGCACGGCGTAGAGGCTGATGTAGTGCGCTCCTGCCGCCGGGTTCTCGACGGTCAGCGTGTGGGCGTTGCCGCTGCCGGTCGCCCGCGAGGTGTAGGCGCCCGTGGTGGCCCAGCCGTTGGCGTTGTAGTAGAGGTCGGCGTCACCCGTGCCGCCGCTCGTGGTGATCTTCAGCCGGGTGGTGCCGGCGGGCACGTAGATGTACAGGTAGGAGTAGTCGCCCTTGCCGGCCTGCTGTCCGCTGCGGGCACAGTCCTGGCCGAGTTCGCGGACGTCGCCCGCGGTGCATTCGGCCGACGGCTCCGTCGGCGGGTTGGTGGTGGTGCCGCAACTGCCGGCCGCGCACGCCGTCAGCCAGGCGTTCCAGTCGGAGTCGTAGCGGCTGCCGATGGTGGACGTGAGGAGGGTACGGGCGCCGTTCCAGTCGCCGGCGCGGTAGAGGCCCAGCAGTCGGTCCACGTCCGCACGGTGCGACTGGAGCATGTAACGCACGGCCAGGTAGCCCCAGTTGTAGACGCGTGTCTGGTCGGCGTTCTCGTAGGTGGTGTCGAACAGGGAGCGCAATGTGTACGTGTGCGCGGCGGCCTGGGTGACGGCGTCGTCGTAGGTGACGTCACGGTAGGAGTAGGAGACGTACTCCGCGAAGCCCTCGACCCACCAGATGGTCGGCGTGGTGATGTTCGCGTCGAAGTCACCGGCCATGTCGAAGCGGCCGTCGAGGTAGTGCGTGTACTCGTGGTTGAGGTTCCAGATCTGGAAGGCGGGGCGCACCCATTCGGCCTCGTAGGCGATGAAGCGCGGCTGGTTGCCGGCCGCCGCCGGGTCTCCCTCCAGGTACATGCCGCCGTTGTTGGTGTCGATGCCGTAGATGGCTCCGGCGTAGGTCTGGTAGTCGGTGCTCGAATCGAAGACGACCACCTCGATGGTGGTGTTCCTGTCGTTGGCGACGGGTCCGCTGTCCCGGGCCACCTGGTGGAAGTAGGCGTCCTGGCCGCGCAGGCTGGTGCAGGCCGCCGTGAGGTCGGCCGAGGACATCTGCTGGGCCAGGATGCGGATGCTGGCGCTGCAGGTGTACGCGACGGGAAGGACGGCGCTCTTGATCCGTGCCGCCAGGTCGCAGGTGTTGTACGTGGCGCAGTTCGCCCGGTCGTAGTAGTCGGTCATCTCGGCGAGTCCGACCCACAGGGGTGCGGTGGGGCCGGTCAGTGAGCTGCGGCCGAGCAGGTCGACGACGAGCGGACGGGCCTTGGGGCGCAGCGGCTCCTCCTGGAGGAAGCGCCCGAGTTCGCGCCCGGCGTTGGAGGTCAGGTACGACTGGTCGGTGCCCAGCAGGTCGATGTGGCCGCGGGCGAAGCCGGCGAGCGCGTCGAGCAGGCTGGGGTCGGCCTGGACGGCGCTGACGAACGCGGGCAGCTGATGCCCCCGGAAGGTCACGGTGTAGACGTTGTTGACCGCGTTGAGCATGTACCAGGAGCTGTTGTAAGCGGAGTTGTACCCGGCGAGCAGGCGCTTGACGACGTACAGGTAGCGGTCGTTCTGCTCGGCGCTGTCGATGAGCGTGACGGCCTCGGCCAGGGTCTCGCCGTTGGCGTCCGTGACGTCGCGCGAGTGGGCGGAGGCGAAGAAGGCGTCGAGCCCGCCCTGGATGGCGGTGCGCAGCGGGGCACCGTAGGAGCCGACGGTCCCGGGGTCGTAGTACTGCACGTAGTAGCCGGCGCGCAGGAAGAGCACCAGCTGCGGCATTCCGGTGCTGCTGTCACCCGGGTAGGCGGCCGATCCGTCGCGCAGGGCGGTGGCGACGCTGACCATCTGGGCCTCACGGAAGGCGAGGTAGCCGTCGTTGCCCTTGACTCCGAAGAGGGTGTTGACGCAGTCGGTCGTCGACGACCTGACCTGCTGGACCAGGGCGCTGCCGGTGCGGCTCGTGAAGTCGGAGACGGAGCACGCGGCGGCCGGTGCGATTCCGGCGGCCTTCGCGGCGGAGCGGGCCTTCGTCCTCATCGACGGGGCCGGGTGGCTCGGCGCGGAGGCGCGCGGGTCGTCGTAGTCGCGCTTCAGCGCGTCCTTGGAAGCGGTCTGCGGTGCCCGGTCGGCGGGCTTCAGGGCGGTGCCGGCTATGTGGCCGGCGTCCTGTACGGGTGCGGTGAGGGCCCGTGCGGCGGGGCCGCCCGGCTCGGGGGCCTTGCCCACGGCCTTGCCCACGGCGGCAGTCGCAGTGACGGCCGCCGTCGTGGAGGGCCGGGGCTCGGCGGCCCGGCTCGGTGCGGCGAGCATGCCGACACCCAGACAGGCAGCCAGGGCCACGGTGGACAAGCCGGTGAATCTCTGTAGAACCGAACGGTTCTTCACGTGCCGCCTCCCAGCGGTGTGGTGCCGCGCGTCGTTGCGCGGCGTGGGGGATGGTGCGGTCGGGGCCGGACGGCCGGTCCTTGAACCAGCTCGTGACATGAGCACGACCTCGACTGCGGCCGCCTGTACAATGGCACATGTCACATGTTCTTTGGAAGGCGCTGGGCGCACATTCATCTGTTCGCCAACTCCCGTCCGCAGCACTCCGCTTGCGGACGATGCCGCATCAGCCCGAGGAGTCCCGCCCCGTGACCGAGCCCCGACCTCCCCGTCCCTCCGGCAGCCACGACCTGCCGGTGCCCCCGGCCCTGGACGCCTTCATGCGAACGGGCTGGGCGAAGGCCCCGCTCCCGGCCGGCGTACCCGTCCCCGCCCACGCCCTCACACCGGCCCGCCGCGCCCGCGTCGCCGCGCGATTCCCGGGCGAGCGGCTCGTCATTCCGGCAGGCGCCCCCGCCGTCCGGTCCCACGGCACGGACCACCGCTTCCGGCCGCACACCGGGTACGCCTGGCTCACCGGCCTCACCGGCGACGACCAGGCCGGTCATGTGCTGGTCCTGGAACCGGACGGGGACGCACGCCACGAGGCGGTCCTGTACGTGAGACCGGGCTCGCCCCGCACCGGACACGAATTCCACCGCGACCGCCGGCACGGGGAGTTCTGGGTCGGCCGCAGACCCGGGCCGGCCGAGACCGCCGCGCGCACCGGCATCCGGAGCGAGCACCGGGACGCCTGGGACAAGCTCCTGACCGGCACCCAGCCGCCCACCCGGGTCCTCACCGGCGTGGATCCGTCCGTCGACGCCTGGCTCGGGGATGCGCGCCGGATGCCCGCCGTCCGGTCCGCCCCGGCCGGTCTCGATGCCGTGATCGACGAGCTCAGGCTCGTCAAGGACTCCTGGGAACAGGGCCAGTTGCAGCATGCCGTCGATGCGACGGCCGCCGGATTCGAGGACGTCGTACGGTCGCTCCCGCAGGCAGTCGCCGACCCGCGCGGCGAACGCCGGGTGGAGGGCGTCTTCGCGCTGCGGGCCCGGCTCGAAGGCAACGGCCCCGGCTTCCCGACCGTCGCGGCCGCCGGCGACCACGCGTGCGTGCTGCGGCGGACCCGCAACGACGGCCCGCTCGAACCCGGCCGTCTGCTCCTGCTGGACGCGGGCGTGGAGACCGATTCCCTCTACACGGCCGACATCACCCGCACGCTTCCGCTGTCCGGCACCTTCACCCCGGTCCAGCGCACGGTGTACGAGCTGGTGCTGGCCGCACAGGACGCGGGCATCGCGGCGCTACGGCCGGGCGCCCGCTTCCACGACTTCCACGAGGCCGCCATGCGGGTCATCGCCGAAGGGCTGTACGACTGGGGCGTGCTCGCGATGCCCGTCGACGAGGCGCTCGCTCCCGAGAACGGCTTCCACCGCCGCTACACCCTGTGCGCCGGCGGCCACATGCTCGGCATGGACGTGCACGACTGCGCGCGGGCCCGCGTCGGCATCTACCCGGACGGGGCCCTGGAGCCGGGTCAGGTGCTCACGGTGGGACCTGGGCTGTACCTCCGGCCGGACGACGAGACCCTGCCGCGCCCGCTCCGGGGCAACGGCGTCAGGATCGAGGACGACCTCGTGATCACGCAGGACGGCGCCCGCCTCATGTCGTCCGCGCTCCCCCGCACACCGGACGACGTCGAGGCGTGGATGGCGGGCCTCCTGGACGGCTGAGCACGCACCGGCCACCGCCCCGCGAGGGGGCGGTGGCCGGTGCGCAGGACTCAGGTCGGTCTGCCATCGGCCCACAGCGAGCGCACGTGGGACATGTGGGCGAGCATGCATGCCTCGGCCCCCGGCGCGTCACCGGCGACCACCAGGTCCAGCAGTTGGACGTGCTCCTGCGCGGAGGCGATCAACTGCCCCGTCTCGGCGAGCCGGTTGAGCCCGAACAGCCGGGAGCGCTTGCGCAGTTCACCGACCTCCTCGACCAGCCGGCGGTTCCCGGCCAGCGCCAGCAGGGCGAGATGGAAACGGCGGTCCGCCTCCAGGTAGCCCAGGATGTCGTTCCGCGTCGCCGCCTCGACGATCTCCATCGCGACGGGCCGCAACGCCTCCAGCTCCCGTGTGAGGCCCATCCGCGCGATCCGGCCCACGGTGGGGACCTCGATCATGGCGCGGAGTTCGGTGAAGTCGTCGAGGTCCTGCTCGGTGAGTTCGGTGATCCGGAAGCCCTTGTTGCGCACGGCCTCGACCAGGCCCTCCCGGGCCAGGTCGAGCATCGCCTCACGGACGGGGGTCGCCGAGACACCGAACTCGGTGGCCAGCGCGGGCGCGGAGTAGACGGTCCCGGGCTTCAGTTCGCCGGAGATGAGCGCCGCCCGCAGCGCGTGCGCCACCTGGTCGCGCAGATGTTCCTGCGCCGAGATCACGTTGAGCGATGTCAGGCGGGCCATGTCTGTTCCTCCAGGACCGTGCGGAGCCCAAGAATACAATGTGACGTTGTCCGTCACGGACTGGGCGGGTCACAGCAGGAACCCCTCGGGAAACGGGTCGGCCGGGTCGAGGAAGTACTGCGCGGTCCCGGTGATCCAGGCGCGGCCCGTCACGGTGGGAACGACGGCGGGCAGCGGCCCCACGGTGGTCTCGGCGACGAGTCGTCCGGTGAACTCCGTACCGATGAAGGACTCGTTGACGAAGTCGGTGTCCAGGGCGAGTTCTCCTCGCGCGTGGAGCTGGGCCATGCGCGCGGACGTGCCGGTGCCGCACGGCGAGCGGTCGAACCAGCCGGGGTGGATCGCCATGGCGTGCCGGGAGCGGACGGCGTCCGAGCCGGGGGCGATCAGCTGGACGTGCTTGAGTCCGTGGATGGCGGGGTCGAGCGGGTGGACCGGGCGGTCGGTGGCGTTGACCGCTTCCATCAGGGCCAGCCCGGCAGCCAGCAGCTCCTCCTTGCGGGAACGGTCGAACGGCAGTCCCAGGTCGTCCAGTTGGACCATCGCGTAGAAGTTGCCCCCGTATGCGAGGTCGTAGGGCACGGTGCCGTGGCCGGGGACCTTCGCCGTGAGCCCGAGTCCGGCACTGAAGGCGGGGACGTTGGTGAGCGTGACGGAGGTGGCGGCGCCGTCCTCGACCCGGACGTCGACGCTCACCAGTCCGGCGGGGGTGTCCAGCCGCACGGTGGTGACCGGCTCGGTGACCTCCACCATGCCGGTCTCCACCAGGACCGTGGCCACCCCGATGGTGCCGTGCCCGCACATCGGCAGACAGCCGGAGACCTCCATGAACAGGACCCCGAAGTCGGCGTCGGGACGGGTCGGCGGCTGGAGCACGGCCCCGCTCATGGCGGCGTGGCCGCGCGGCTCGTACATCAGCAGGGTCCGCACCGCGTCCCGGTGTGCCATGAAGTGGGCGCGGCGCTCGGCCATGGTGGAGCCGGGCAGTGTGCCGATCCCGCCGGTGATCACCCGGGTGGGCATGCCCTCGGTGTGCGAGTCGACGGCGTGGAAGATGTGACGCGTGCGCAAGTGTCCCCCTCGGTCGTCCGGCCGGTCCGGTACGACGCTCCGGCCGGCGGATGTCTGCTGCGGTTACGGGCGGGGCGGGGCGGGTCAGTCGAGGCCCTCGGCGATGGCCTTCTCGGTGGCCGCGCGCACGGCGGCCAGGGCGTCGGCGCCGAGCGGCAGGCGCGGCGGCCGGGTGGGCCCGCCGTGCCGTCCGACGATGTCCATCGACGCCTTGATGGCCTGGACGAACTCCGGTTTGGAGTCCCAGCGCAGCAGCGGGTGCAGGCGCCGGTACAGGGGCAGCGCCGTGTCCAGGTCCCCGGAGACAGCGGCCCGGTACAGCGCGACACAGCCGGCGGGCAGCATGTTGGGGCAGCCCGCGATCCAGCCGACGGCCCCGGCGAGGGCCAGCTCCAGCAGCACGTCGTCGGCGCCGACCAGGAGGTCGAGCCCCGGGGCCTCCTCGGCGATCTCGTACGCCCTGCGGACGTCCCCGCTGAACTCCTTGACTGCGACGACGGACCCCTCCGCGTGGAGCTGGGCGAGCAGCCGCGGCGTCAGGTCGACCTTGGTGTCGTACGGGTTGTTGTACGCGACGACCGGCAGGCCGACGGAGGCGACCTCGGCGTAGTGCGCGCGGACCGCCGCGTCCTCGCACACGTATCCGTTGGGCGGCAGGAGCAGGACGGAGCCGGCCCCGGCCTCGGCCGCCTGCTCGGCGCGGCGCCTGGACTGGGTGCTGTCGTACGCGGAGACGCCCGGCATCACCCTGGCCCCGTCCCCGGCCGCCTCGACGGCGACGCGCACGACCTGGTCGCGTTCCTGATCGGTGAGGGTCTGGTACTCCCCCAGCGAACCGTTGGGCACCACACCGTCGCAGCCGGCGGCGACGAGGTCGCGTACATGCGCGGCGTACGCGTCGAAGTCGATGGACCGGTCCTCGCGCAGGGTGAGCGGCGTGGCGACCATGACGCCCCGCCAGGGGCTGGTGCGGGCCGGGGTGTTCGTCGTCATGAGGTACTCCTTGTGAGGTGTGGCGGAGGGCTGGGTGTCGGGCCGGGGGGTGGGCCGCGCGTCCTCACGTGGCGTCGGGGCGGGCGGCACGGGCCAGTACGGACAGGGGGACCGGGCAGGCGAGCGGGCGGCGGTCCGGGCGCCCGGTGTCGTCGGCGCAGCCGGCGAGTTCCCGCACGGCGAATCCGCAGGTCCGTCCCTGGCACCAGCCCATCCCGGCCCGGGTGAGGAGCTTGACCGTGCGGCTGTCCCCGGCACCGAGCTCACCGACGGCCTCGCGGATGGCGCCGGTGGTGACCTCCTCGCACCGGCAGACCTCGGTGTCCGCCGCCGTCCAGTCGGTCCAGCCCGGGCCGGGCCGGTGCACGGCGCCCATCAGCTCGGCGAACGCGCGCATCCGCCGCCGGGCCCGGAGCAGCGCCGCCGTGCGGGTGGTGCGCCGGCCGCCGCGCGCGTCCGCGATCATGGAGCGTGCGGCCAGTTCGCCCTCGGTGAGGGCGAGACGGACCCCGCCGATGCCACCGGTCTCGCCCGCGGCCCAGACTCCGGGCACGGTGGTCCGCAGTTCCTCGTCGAGTTCCAGCGCGGCCGAGCCGTCCGTGCCGCACCGGGTGGCGCAGCCCAGCCCGACGGCGAGGTCGAGTTGGGGCACCAGACCGTGCCCTACGGCCAGGACGTCGCAGTCGATGCGGCGTCCGGTCCCGGGCAGCGGGCGCCAGTCGCGGTCCAGCCGGCTGACCGTGACGCCCTCCACCCGGTCGGTGCCGTGGACGGCGGTGACCGCCCGGTGCGTCAGCGGCCGGACCCGGTGGCGTGCCAGCGCCGCACCGTGCCGGGCCGCTTCCGCGAGGCGGCCGGGGTCGGCGGCCAGCACCAGGGGCGCGCGTCCGTACGCCCCGTAGCCGGAGGCCTCCACCAGGGCGGGGACCCGGGCGCCCGCCCGGGCGAGGGAGACCGCGACGGCCTGGAGCAGGGGCCCGCTGCCGGCGACGACGATGCGCCGGCCCGGCAGCACCAGGCCCGACTTGAGCATGGCCTGCGCCCCGGCCGCTCCGACTACACCCGGCAGGGTCCAGCCGGAGAAGGGGAGTTGGCGCT
Organism: Streptomyces sp. NPDC005775; assembly: GCF_042871565.1. Classification (NCBI taxonomy): domain Bacteria; kingdom Bacillati; phylum Actinomycetota; class Actinomycetes; order Kitasatosporales; family Streptomycetaceae; genus Streptomyces; species Streptomyces sp. NPDC005775. The sequence continues at coordinate 427,316 of NZ_JBIAIU010000002.1, forward strand.
CGTGGGAGCCGGTAGCGACCAGCAGGCGACGGGCGTCGAGTGTGGCGGCCCCGTCCCGGCCGTCGGGCCCGGTGACCGCGTGCAGCGTCCAGTCCGCTCCGTTCCGTTCGACGGCCCAGACGTGGTGGCCGGTGAGCCGGCGGATCCGGCCGGCCGTGCGGTGCCGGTCGAGCCGTGCGGCGAGGGCGGCGAACTCCGCCCAGTCGTGGTGCAGCGCCTCGGGGCGGGTGGCGCCGAGGCCGGGCGCGGGGGCCCGGTAGTACTGACCGCCCATGGCGTCGGCGGCGTCGAGCAGGACCACGTCGAGTCCGCCGTCGGCCGCGGTGACGGCGGCGGCCATCCCTGCGGGCCCGGCGCCCACCACAGCGAGTTCGGCGCGTTCGGGCCGGGCGGCGGGCGGTTCAGCGGAGGGGGCCGTCATGTCCGTTCCCTTCCTGTGGGGTGACGACGTCACCGGGGCGGGCGGGCATCAGGCAGGCTCGCCGGTTGGGCTGCCCGTTGACAGTGGCCAGGCAGTCGAAGCAGGAGCCGATCCCGCAGAAGGCGCCACGCGGCCTTCCGTTCACCCGCGTGGTGCGCCAGGTGAGGACGGAGGCGGCCCAGAGCGCGGCGGCGATGCTCTGTCCGGGCAGGGCCCGGACCGGACGGCCGTCGAAGGTGATCTCGAAGGAGGCGCCGGGAACCGCTCCGGCCAGGCCGGCAGGGGTTCGTTCGGCCGTGCGTATGCGGGGACGTCTCACGCGGGCTCCTGCTCAGTCGGCGGTCGGACGGTCCGGACCGTCAGCGGGCTTCTCAGGGCGTACGGCGGCGCGGCGGCGCCGGTGGTATCAGCCACCGGGGCCGGAACGGGGCACCGCGTCGAACCGGTCCGGGCGGTACGGCTCGGGGTCGATGGCGGGGTCCTCCCCCCGGATCGCGGCGGTGACCAACACGGCTGTGGCGGGCGCCAGTCCGATGCCCGCGCCCTCGTGGCCGCAGGCGTGGAAGAGGCCCGGCACCCGGCGGTCGGGGCCGATCGCGGGGAGGTGGTCGGGCAGGTAGGGGCGGAAGCCGTGGTAGGTCCGCAGGACCCTGGCGTCGGCCAGGACCGGGAAGAGCGCGGCCGCCGCCGCGGCCAGCCGGCTGACCACGGGGACGGACAGCGTCCGGTCGAAGCCCACCCGTTCACGGCTGGCGCCGATGAGGACCGGCCCGGCCTGCGTGCCCTCCACGACGGGGGAGGTCTGGAGGGCGGCGGACGCACTCGACACGTCGGCCACGTACTCCGCCGCGTAGACCTTGTGCCGGATCAGGCGCGGCAACGGCTCGGTCACCAGGACGAAGCCGCGCCGGGGCAGCACGGGCAGCTCCACACCCGCCAGGGCCGCCAGCTCCCCGCCCCGTACGCCCGTCGCGTTGACCACCGCCGGGGCGAGCAGGTCGCCCCCGCCGGTACGTACGCCGCGCACCGCGCCCGTCGGTCCGGTCAGCACGGCCGTGACCGCTTCTCCCCGGTGGAGGCTCGCTCCTGCATCGCGGGCCGCGCGGACGAGGTGGGCGGCGGCCAGGGCCGGCTGGATCTGGGCGTCCTGCGGATAGAGGACTCCCCCGGCGAGCCCGGGCGCCAAGTGCGGTTCGAGTGCGGCGAGTTCGTCGGCGGACACTGCGGTCGCCCGCACCCCTGCGGCCCGTTGTCCGGCCGCGGTCGCGGTCAGGGTGGCCAGCGACTCGTGGCCCGCCGCGACGACCAGGCCGCCCTTCTGCTCGAACTCGACGTCCGGGGGCAGCGCTTCGGCCAACTCGCGCCAGAGCGCGGCGGACAGGAGCGCGAGATCCAGCTCCGGGCCCGGCACCTTGTCGGAGACCAGGAGGTTGCCCTCCCCCGCCCCGGTGGTGCCGCCGGCGACCGGTCCGCTGTCCACCACCGCGACCGAGAGTCCGGACCGGGCAGCGTAGTACGCGCAGGCGGCACCGACCACTCCGGCACCGACGACGACCACGTCCAAAGGCTGTCTCGTGAACACGCCAGTAATATGTCACATTGCTCTGAGGCCGCCAAGGGGGCGTCACACACCTTGATGTGACGCCCCGTCATCAGCCCTGTCAGGCCTTACAGGCGGGGCACGTTCCGCAGGTTGGACCGGGCCATCTGCACCATCTTGCCCACCCCGCCGTCCAGCACGATCTTGCTGGCGGAGAGCGCGAAGCCGGTCACCATGTCCGCGCTGATCTTGGGCGGGATGGAGAGCGCGTTCGGGTCGGTCACGACGTCGACGAGCGCCGGGCCCTTGTGCTTGAAGGCGTCCCTGAGGGCGCTCTCCAACTGCTTGGGCTTCTCGACCCGGACGCCGTACGCCCCCGAGGCCCGCGCGACAGCCGCGAAGTCCGGGTTCTTGTTGGTCGTGCCGAACGAGGGCAGTCCCCCGACCAGCATCTCCAACTCGACCATGCCCAGGGAGGAGTTGTTGAACAGGACGACTTTCACCGGCAGGTCGTACTGGACGAGGGTCAGGAAGTCCCCCATCAGCATCGTGAATCCGCCGTCGCCGGACATCGAGACGACCTGCCGGTTCCGGTCGGTGAACTGCGCGCCGATGGCCTGCGGCAGCGCGTTGGCCATCGAGCCGTGGCTGAACGAACCGATCACCCGGCGCTTGCCGTTCGGCGTCAGATAGCGGGCGGCCCAGACGTTGCACATACCGGTGTCGACGGTGAACACCGCGTCCTCGTCAGCCAGTTCGTCCAGGACCGAGGCCACGTACTCCGGATGGATCGGTACGTGCTTATCGACCTTGCGGGTGTACGCGCTGATCACACCCTCCAGCGCGTCCGCGTGCTTCTTGAGCATCCGGTCGAGGAACTTGCGGTCGCTCTTGGCCTTCACCCGCGGCGTCAGACAGCGCAGGGTCTCGCGGACATCGCCCCAGACCGCCAGATCGAGCTTGGAGCGGCGGCCCAGGTGTTCGGGACGCACGTCCACCTGGACGATCTTCACATCGGTGGGGAGGAAGGCGTTGTACGGGAAGTCCGTGCCGAGCAGGATCAGCAGGTCGCACTCGTTCGTCGCCTCGTACGCGGCCCCGTATCCGAGCAGCCCGCTCATGCCGACGTCGTACGGGTTGTCGTACTGGATCCACTCCTTGCCGCGCAGGGCATGGCCCACGGGGGCCTTCACCCGTTCGGCGAACTCCATGACCTCGGCGTGCGCGCCCGCCGTGCCGCTGCCGCAGAACAGCGTCACCCGTTTGGCCTCGTCGACCATCCGGCAGAGCTTCTCGACCTCCGCGTCCCCCGGGCGCACGGTGGGCCGCGAAGTGACCAGGGCGTGCTCGACGGACTTCTCCGGCGCGGCCTGCGAGGCCACGTCGCCGGGCATCGAGACGACGGCGACGCCGCCCCGGCCGATCGCGTGCTGGATGGCCGTCTGGAGCAGCCGCGGCATCTGCTGCGGGTTGGAGATCATCTCGTTGTAGTGGCTGCACTCCTGGAAGAGCAGCTCCGGATGGGTCTCCTGGAAGTAGCCGAGCCCGATCTCGCTCGACGGGATGTGCGAAGCGAGCGCGAGGACGGGCGCCATGGACCGGTGGGCATCGTAGAGGCCGTTGATGAGGTGCAGGTTGCCCGGGCCGCACGACCCGGCGCAGGCCGCCAGCTCGCCGGTGACCTGCGCCTCGGCACCGGCGGCGAACGCGGCCGTCTCCTCGTGCCTGACCTGGATCCAGTCGATGTCCGGGTTACGGCGGATCGCGTCGACGACGGGGTTGAGACTGTCGCCGACCACCCCGTACAGGCGCTTGACGCCCGCCCGGGCGAGGATGTCGACGAACTGTTCCGACACGTTCTGCTTGGCCATGGGTGCGCACTCCCTCTGCCTGTGCTCCGTGCACGATCGGCTGTCCGGACTCCGGGGCGTGAAACCTCGCCCGGACGGGTTCTCCGGAGTCCATCAACCCATGGCGCACGTGTTTACGCCTCCCAGACGCCGACCGCCGTCCGGTCGTCCGCGTACCCCTTCACCCGCAGCTGGGTGTCGGCCAGGAACCCGCCGAGGCCGGGCGCCTCGGCCGGTGTCCAGCGCTCGGCGAGCTCCTCGGCCAGCGCCGGCTCGCCGCGCAACGGCTCGGCGAGGCCGGGGCTGCAGAGCAGCAGGGTGTCGCCCGGCCGGGCGACCGACGCACGGAAGCGGAACGGCTCGGCGGGCGGCGGGACCGGGGCCTCGATGTACGGGGGCGGGGCGGTGGTGACCCCGAGGTCCATGGTCAGCCGGTCGCCCTCGGGTCCGCTCTCGGACACCGCCGAACCGAAGCCGACGACGGCCTCGCCGGTGAGCGCGCCGGGCCGGGGCACGATCGGTTCCAGGTCCTGCCAGCCGCCGTTCCGCAGCCGGAAGAGCCCGCCACCGCCCACGCCGAAGAACACGCGGGTGCGGCACGCGGGATCGGCGGACAGCAGGAGGCAGCGCAGGCCCGCGGTGTACTCGTCCGGGTCGCGGCCGAGTTCGGCGGCCCGGCCGCGCAGCTTGCCGTATGTGCGGTCGGTGAGCCGGTGCAGCCCGGACTTGAGGTCGCCTCGGCGGCCCGCTCGTATGTCGTCGGAGAGGCGGGCGTGGCTGCGTCCGACGGCTTCGGCGATCCAGCGGCACGCATCGGCCGCGGCCAGGTGCGCGCTCTCGGACGACCGGGCGCCGCCCGCGACGGCGACGAGGACGAGCGCGCCCTCCGCGGTCCCGAACCGCGCGGTGAGCAGGGCGTCGCGCCGCGGTTCGCCGCGGAAGCGCGCGGAGTCCCCCCGGACGGAGGCGGCCCGCAGCGTGTACGTGCCGTACCGGGCGCCGTCGAGCACGGTGTCGGCGACGAGCCCGTCCAGCTCGCGCGGGTCGCTCGCGGGCAGCGCGGTGGGTTCGGCGTCGTACGTGGGCGGCCTCGCGCCCACATGTGCGACCGGGATGCGCGGCGCCGCCGTCTCGGGCGCGGGTGCGGACCCGGGGGCCGGGGCGGGTTCGGCCGGGGCGGAGTCCTGGGTCCGCTCGACGACCGGGCGCCTGGGCAGCGGCGGCACGGCGTCGTCCGGCACGAGGTCGTCCGCCGCGACGGGCGGCCCGGACACGACGGTCGGTGCCTCTGCGGGCGTGGGCGGCTCCGGGGGCCTCGGTGGCTCCGGGGGCGCCGGTGGCTCCGGGGGCGCCGGTGCCTCGGCCGGCCGGCCGACCGCCAGGCTCTGGGCGATTCGGGGGTCGGCGGGAGGCGGCGACTCCGGCGCGGGAGGCGGAGATGGAGGCGGAGGTGGCGCGGCGGCGGGAGCCAGTGGTGGCGGCCCGGCGAAGGTGCGCGGCCGGGGCGGACCGGCCGGTGGCTCCCACGGGGCGCGCGCTGTCACCTCGGACGGCGGGGCCGGTGACGGGGCCGCCGTCCGGGTGACCTCGGAGGATGCCGCCCGCGGTTCGGGCACCGCGGCGGCGGCCTCGTGCGCCTCGTCTCCGTCGGCGCCCACCGCCCCCGCCGCCGAGTCGAAGCGGTCGTCGAGACTGTCGGCCGCGTGGCTCGCCCCGGTGTCCGGGGCGGAATCGTCGTACAGCCTGCGCCACCAGTCGTCCTCGTGGGCGGCGGGCCTCTCCCCCATCTGGCTCATGCCCTTATTGTCCACCGCGGGAGCCGCGCGAAAACGGGACATCCGGAAATCGAGGCCGAGTCCCGTCGTGGAAAAGGTCCGCCGGGCGGCCCCACCCCCCACGGGAAGGACGCCCGGCGGACCGGTCGGGGTGACTCGACGTCAGCGCACGGCGTAGGCGTCGTTCACGGTCTGGACGACGGAGTTGCCGTGGGCGTCCGCCATCTCGGTGCGCAGCGTGACCGGCTTGCCGGAGGCGTCCGCGTGGTTCACGGTCGCGGTCCAACGGCCGTTCCGCTGGGCCGTGGTGGCCGCGACCCAGGTCGCGCCGCCGTCGTACGAGTACGAGACCTTGGCCGCGGTGACCTTGCCGGGCGTGTATCCGGCGTGGCCCGAGACGCTCAGCCCGATCCGCTGGCCGTCCTTCGCCGCCAGGGTCTTCATGCCGTCCGAGGGCAGGTCGTAGCCCGGGAAGAGCAGCGGTATGCCCTGCGAGTAGGCGTTCTCGTCGCGGTGCGAGCGGAACTTCCAGGTGGTCTCGGTCCGGGTGGACCGCTTCCACACCTGAGCGGGCTGACCGGACTTCATCGTCATCATGGTGAGCTCGTACGCGGCGTCCTCGGCCGGGACGGTGAACACCCCGGACGGCCAGCCGGACTCACCGAGCACTTCGCCACCACTGGTGAGCCGCATGGTGCCCATGTCTCCGAAGGAGCCCTGGAGACCGCCGTGTTCGCTGTCGCTCCAGAAGCCGGGGGCGACGCCGATCAGATTGTCCTGCCGTTCGGCGGCGAGTCCTTCCCTGCCCTGGTCGTCGCGGGGGGCGGACGGGACGAGAACGCCCCGGTACCAGTTCGCGGACCGCTTCGAACCAGGCTTGTACGTACGGAACGTGTCCGTCATGAACTCGCCCCACGGGAAGCTGGAGGAGAGCGCCTGCTGCCAGGTGCTGTCGCCCGCCGAGTAGTACTCGGTGCGCTTTCCGGGTGCGGCCACGCTGTCGAACGCGCCGACGCCGTACCGGGTGCCGTAGGGGGTGGCGACGAGCAGCGTGTCCACGAAGTCGGTCCTGACGCCCATCGATTCGTAGGTGGACTCGACCGTTCCGAGGGCCTTGTCCCTGACCTTGTAGGTGCGGTCCGCGGTGACGGCGCCCTTTTCGGGGAAGGCCAGGTTGTAGACGAACGGGCTGGTCGCGGTGGCCTTCCAGCTCAGCGTCACCGGTCCGGCGGCGAGCGCGGCGGTCAGAGCGGCCGCCTCGTCCGCCTGGATGCCGAGCGAGGGCAGGGGCGCCGCACCGTAACCGACGGACGGCTTCCACGGGCCGGCGGACGGGCGGTGCGCGATGATCGCCACGGCGCCGGCGGCCCGGGCGTCGCGCGCCTGGGTGGCCATGAAGCCGTCGTCCGACACCTCGACCAGGGCGATCCTGCCCGTGACGTCGGCGGCCTTCAGCTCATCGGGGGTGCCGGTGCCTGCGTCGACGAGTGCGGCCCGGCCCGTTCCGTCGAGGTTGACGGAACCGGAGGAGGCGGCGGTGGGGTGCAGGGTGGCGCCGCCGACGACGGCGAGCTTCTCGATCTGCGGAGCGTAAGCGCGCCAGAAGCTGTCGAACTCGAAGTCGCCGTCCCGGGCCGTGCCTTGGATGTCGACCAGGTAGTCCTTGATGAGGGAGGTGCCGGCGATCGATCCGGAGTGCAGCCAGACGTCGTCCCAGCTGCGGCCGAAGGCGAGCGTCGCGCTGCGGGTCTCGGTGGTCCGGTCCTCGGTCTTCAGCTTGATCCGGTGCGCCTTGCGGGCGTCCAGCACCAGGACGGTGTCCTTGGTGACGTTCAGCTGGGGCCGGGCCAGGTAGCCGACCGATGCGGCGAGCCGCCCGGTCGCGTCCTCGGGGTCGGCCGAGACGATGAAGCTGGAGATGAAGTAGGCGCCCGGCCGCACCTCGTACACCTGGTCGGCCGCGCCGTCGTTGAAGCGGCGTTCGCCGGAGGCGGTGTCGGTGCCGATGACGTCCAGCGAGGAGGAACCCGTGGCGGGTTCGCCGTTGCGGTCGATCAGCTTGACGCGCAGGGTGACCGTCTCGGCGCCCACGTACAGCGAGAACGGGGTGGAGACCTTGACCCCGCCGGCGGCGGTGGCCAGCACCCGGCCGGTGACGTCGCCGTACTGGCTGTCGCGGAGGCGGGCGGTCGGGTCGAGCTTCAGCGGGACCTCGACCGTCGCCCCGGCGGGCACGGTGACGGTCTTCGCGCCGAGTGCGGCCACGGAGGACCGGACGGCCGAGCCGTCGTTGCCCGTGACGCCCTGGAGGGCGAGCGCGAGCTTCACCGGCTTGTCGCCCGTGTTGGTGTACGGAATCTGGACGGTGGTGCGATCCGTCCTGTCCTGCGGCCAGTTGAAGGTGCCGCCCTGGACGGCGGGTGCGCCGGTGAGCGTGGTGTCGATGGCGGCCTTGACGTCGAGCCGCCCGCCGCCGGTCTCGCGCACGTCACCGGGGATGTCGCTCTTCGCGGACGACACGAGGGCCGCCTTGACCTGCTGGGCCGTCCAGTCCGGGTGGCGTTCCTTGACGATGGCGGCGGCGCCCGCGACGTGCGGGGTGGCCATCGACGTACCGGACATCGACTGGTACGCGTAGACGCCGCGCCCGCCCGCCGCGGCGGCGGAGATGTCGACGCCGGGGGCGGCGATCTCGGGCTTGAGGGTGTGCGAGACGATCGCGGGGCCGCGGCTGGAGAACGGGGCGGTGGAGTCGTCGCGGTCGACCGCTCCGACGGTCAGCACACTGGGCGCACAGCCGGGCGAGGAGACGGTGTTGAGCGTCGGTCCCGCGTTGCCGGCGGCGATGACGAACAGGGTGTCCTTGCTCTTGCCGAGTTCCTCGGCGGCCATGCTCATGGGGTCGGTGCAGTCGGTGGGCGTCTGGCTGCCCAGGCTCATGGAGACGACGTCGGCCTTCCGGTCGACGGCCCACTGCATGCCCGCGATGATCCAGGAGGAGTCGCCGGAGCCGCTGTCGTTCAGCACCTTGCCGACGAGCAGGTCGGCGCCGGGCGCGACCCCCTTCTTCTTCCCGCCGCTGGCCGCGCCGCTGCCGCCCACCGTGGAGAGCGTGTGGGTGCCGTGGCCCTGGCGATCGTCGGTGGTGTCGGAGTCGGTGAAGTTCTTCGACTCGGTGATCCGGCCCCGGAGGTCCGGGTGTTCGGCGTCGGCGCCGGTGTCCAGGACGGCTACCTTGGTGCCCTTGCCGTCGTAGCCGGCGGCCCAGGCGAGGTCGGCGCCGATCTGTCGGGTGGAGCGGTCGAGGCTGGCCTCGACCTTGCGGTCCAGCCAGAGCTTCTTCAGCCCGGCGGCGGAGCGGGACCGGCTGGTGCCGGTGACGTCCGACCAGAATCCGGCGGTCTGCTTCTTGTCGGCCTTGAGCGCCACACCGTCGATGGCCGGGAGCGCGAGGCCGCGCTCGGCGCCGCGCGGGGTGACGGGGGCGCTGCGTGCGGTGTCCCCGGAGTAGGTCGCGATCAGCGGTACGGAGTCCGTGTGCGCGTCGTCGTACCCCTGTCGGATGAGCCCGGTGACGTTGAAGAGTTCTTCGTCCACGGTGCCGTCGGCGAGCGCCTTCGCCGCGGTGTCCGGGTAGACGTACAGGTCCTTGCCCGAACGGCGGGTCTGTACGAGGGGCAGCGTGCCGTCCTCGCGGGGCAGGGCGGTGGCCGAGGCGTTCCCCGGACCGTCGGTGCTCACCAGCACCTTGTCGCCGGTGACCAGCGTGACGGTGACCGGCTCGTTCCCCCGGGCGGTGGCAGCGGCGCTGCCGGTCAGCGGTCTCTTCGTGGCCGCGTCGCCCTGTGGCGCTGCCACGGACGGTGCGATCACCGTGACGGCGAGGACGGCGGCGGTCGCCGCCCCCAGTGCCGTACGCGATATCGGGCGCATCGCTCTCCCCAGGTAAACCGGGATAGACAGGCGTAAAGGCCCGTATTCCGGAGGTTGTTGGTGCTGCGGTGGCGCCACATTGGCAGAGTGACGGGCGGTACAGGGATGATGTGCGGCGGCGGGTTTACGCCGTGGCCGCTTTCCGCCACGGCGGGTCTGCCGGCGACAGGGAACAGCAGGGAAGCGACGCGGTCGGGAGAGGTCCGGAAATGCTGGGAGCCATAGGTCTCGACGAGACGCAGGAGTCGGCCTATCGCGCGCTGGTGGCGGTGGGAGCCGCGGAGGTCTCCGATCTCGCACACCGGCTGGCGTTGCCCGAGCGGGAGACCGAGCGGGCACTGCGACGGCTGGAACAGCACGGACTGGCGGCCCAGTCGTCGGCCCGTACGGGGCGGTGGGTGGCGGCGCCGCCCGGGGTCGCGCTGGGGGCGCTGCTGACGCAGCAGCGCCACGAGCTGGAGCAGGCGGAGCTGGCGGCGGTACTGCTGGCCGAGGAGTACCGGGCGGACGCGGCCGAACCAGCCGTACACGATCTGGTCGAGGTGGTCACCGGGGCGAGCGCCTTGGCTCACCGTTTCCATCAGCTCCAGCTGGGGGCGACGAGCGAGGTGTGCGCCCTGGTCACCGGGAACCCGATCGCGGTCAGCGGGCTCGACAACGAGTCCGAGGAGCAGGCCGCGACCCGCGGGGTGTCGTTCCGGGTGGTGGTCGAGCGCGAGGTGCTGGGACTGCCGTCGGGAATCCTGGAGCTGTCGGCGGCGCTGAGCCGCGACGAGCAGTGCCGTGTCGTGGACCGGGTTCCCACGAAGCTGGTCATCGCGGACGGGGCGCTGGCGATGGTGCCGCTGACCCGCCGCGGTGCGGAGCCCGCGGCCCTGGTGGTGCACGCGTCGGGGCTGCTGGAGTCGCTGACGGGGCTCTTCGAAGCGGTGTGGCGCGAGGCGATGCCCCTGCGGCTCGCCGAGAGCGGCGGGGTCGGCGAGGACGCGACGGGGCCCGACCCGACGGATCTGGAGATCCTGTCGCTGCTGCTGGCCGGTCTGACCGATGCCAGTGTGGCGAAACAGCTGGACCTGGGGCTGCGGACGGTGCAGCGCCGGGTCAAGGGCCTGATGGAGCTCACCGGGGTATCCACGCGGCTCCAACTGGGCTGGCACGCGTACGAGCGGGGCTGGGTCGCCCGCGAACCCCGCGCCTGAGAGCCTGACGGGTGGCCGTCGATCGGACAGCGGCCGCCCGACAGGCTCCGAACCCGTGCGGCCACGCGTCTGAGCTGCGCCGACGGGCGCGGGGCGGGCAGCGACGACGGGCGGGACCGGCCGGACTCCGGCAGGCTGGTCAGATGAGTGTCTGGCAGCTCGTCGCCGTCGGCCTGGTCATGCTGCTCGGCCTGATCGGCGTGCTGGTGCCCGGCGTGCCCGGACAGGCGATCATCTGGGCCGCCGTCCTGTGGTGGGCGCTGACGGACATGACGCCGGCCGCCTGGGGCGTCCTGATCGGGGCCACGGTCCTGCTGCTGCTGAACCAGGCGCTCAAACCGCTCCTGCCCCCACGCCGGCCCCGCGAGTCCGGGGCACCGCGGCGGACGCTGATGCTCGGCGGGATCGGCGCGATCACCGGATTCTTCGTGATCCCGGTGGTCGGAGCGGTCGCCGGATACGTGGGCGTGATCTACGGGGCGGAGCGGCTGCGGCTGGGCAGCCGCGGTGCCGGCTGGGCGTCGGTCCGCTCGGTGATGCGGGCGACCGGCTACTCCGTCCTCGTCGAACTGTTCGCGTGCCTGCTGGTGACCGGGGCGTGGCTGGGCGCGTTGATCTGGGGCTGACACCCTCGTACGGCTCCGCGAGGGCGCGTCCGTTACGCGGGCACCGGGCCCAGGGCCTGCGCGAGGCGTACGCCGTAGGAGCGCCACGGCCGCCAGCGGTCCGAGCCGGGCGTGTCGTGCGGGTCCACATCGGGGTCGCCCAGGCCCCGCATCCGGATCAGCTTCGCGGTGGCCGGGGTGATGCCGGGCAGCCGCAGCAGCGCCTGCTCGGCCTCGTCCCGGTCGGCGCCCGCGTCGAGCCGCACCTCCCCGTCGGCGAGCGCGGCGGTGAGCGCCCGCAGCGCGGGGTCGGACACCGCGCCGGCCAGGACGCCGGCTTCGGGGAACACATGGGTGAGCCCGCCGCAGGGCACGTCCAGGACCTTCCCGTACGTCTCGACCAGTTCCCCGGCGGCGGCCGGACCCAGCAGCGCCCGCACGGCGAACTCCTCGGCGTCCGCCGTACCGGGCGACCGCAGCCCGGGACGGGCCGCCACCCCTGCCGCGAGCAGCGGATCGGCGCCGAGCAGCTCGTCCACGGCGTACGGATCGGCGTCCAGGTCGAAGAGGCGGCGCAGCCGCTGCACCGCGGTGGTCAGATCGCGCAGGTCCGTGAGATGGATACGGGCCTCCAGCCAGGAGCCGGCGGACCGCTCGTCCACGGCGACGATGCCGGTGCCGTGGGGCAGGCGCAGGGTGCGGCGGTAGGTCCGGGCCCCGGGCTCCCCGCTGACCTCCTCGATCCGGTCGACCGTCTCGGCGTCGAGCAGGTCGAAGACCTCACGGGCCGCGTACGGCCCCCGGTGCGCGAGCCGGAGCGGGATGCCGGTGGTCCGCGCCTGCCGGACCGCGGCACCGAGCCCGGTGCCGGCCTCGGTGCGCAGCTCGCTCGGGGTGCGGGCGTAGATCTGGCGCACGGTGTCGTTGAACTGCCTCACGCTGGCGAAACCGGCCGCGAAGGCGATCTCGGTGACGGGCAGCGCGGTGGTCTGGAGCAGGACCCGCGCGGTGTGCGCGCGCTGGGCACGGGCCAGGGCGACGGGCCCGGCGCCCAGCTCGGCGTTGAGCTGGCGCTGGACCTGCCGTGAGCTGTAGCCGAGCCGGTGGGCGAGACCGGGGACGCCTTCCCGGTCCACCACACCGTCGCCGATCATCCGCATGGCACGGCCGACCACGTCCGCCCGGACGTTCCAGTCCGCGGAGCCGGGCACGGCGTCCGGGCGGCAGCGTCGGCACGCCCGGAAGCCGTTGCCCTGGGCGGCGGCCGCGGTCGGGTAGAAGCGGACGTTCTTGCGCTTGGGGGTGACGGCGGGGCAGCTCGGCCGGCAGTAGATGCCGGTCGTCTCGACGGCGAAGAAGAACTCCCCGTCGAAACGTGCGTCGCGGCTGCTCACCGCCTCGTACCTGGTCTCTTCGTCCATCACACCGTCCAGTGTGCGCCACCGGACACCACCGCACTCGCGGTTTTCGGACGCCGACCCGGTACACACCGGCTACCGCACCCGGCCGCGCTTCGCCTCCATGGCGGCCCGGCCCTCGGCCCCCTTGCGCTTCCAGTCGCGCCGGATCTCGGAGCGGACCCGGGCATCGGTCTTGGCGACGATGCGCTGGTTCTCGCGGAGCAGCTTGCGGTAGCTGTCCATACGCCGCTCGGGCAGCGTTCCGTCCTCGAGGGCCGCCAGCACCGCGCAGCCCGGTTCGGCCTCGTGGGCGCAGTCGTGGAACCGGCATGTCGCGGCGAGTTCCTCGATCTCGGAGAAGACCTGGCCGACACCCGCCTCCGCGTCGTACAGCCCGACGCCGCGCAGTCCCGGGGTGTCGATGAGGACGCCGCCGGAGGGCAGCACCAGCAGGTTCCGCGTCGTGGTGGTGTGCCGGCCCTTGCCGTCCATGTCGCGGGTTGCCCGCACCTCCATCTCGTCGTGCCCGAGCAGGGTGTTGGCCAGGGTGGACTTGCCCGCGCCGGAGGCTCCGAGCAGCACGCTCGTACCGCCCGAGACGAGGGCGGCGAACACGTCGACGCCCTCGCCGGTGGCGGAGCTGACGGGCAGCACCTGTACACCGGGCGCGAGCCGCTCGACGTCCTGGACGAGGTGGGAGAGCGTGACGGCGTCCGGGACCAGGTCGGCCTTGGTCAGCACGACGAGGGTCTCCGCGGCGCCCTCCCCGTCCGCCGCCCCGTCACGGAGCAGCGCGTCACCGCCGGCACTGGACAGGGCCAGGGCCAGGAAGCGTTCCACCCGTCCCAGGTCGAGCTCGACCGCCAGCGAGACGCAGATGGCGATGTGGTCGACGTTGGTGGCGAGCACCTGGCCCTCGGAACGCTTGGACGAGGTCGAGCGGACGAAGGCGGTCCGGCGCGGCAGCAGCGTACGGACGAACTGCGGGTCGCCTTCGGGGTCGACAGCGGCCCAGTCGCCCGTGCAGACGATGCGCATCGGGTCGCGCGGCACGACGAACGCCGTGTCCGCGCGGACCGTGCCCTGCGGGGTGACGATGTCGCACTGTCCGCGGTCGACGCGCACCACGCGTCCCGGCAGCAGTCCCTGCCGGGCGTACGGGGCGAAGTCGGCCTCCCAGTTGTCGTCCCAGCCGTAGGCGGCGAGGGGGTGCGACGGCGAGGAGCCCTGAAGAGTGGAGAGGGAAGAAGGAGAAGAAGAAGACGGGAAAGACAAGGGAAACCCTTCACAGGGTGGCCCCGGCAGTGCGCGCGGTGGCGCGGAGGTTCTGGAGGTAGGTCAGCCGGCGGCCACGGGGGTGGGAACGATGATCTTCGGCTTGTGGGCAGCGCCCATCGCGGCGACAGTCATCAATGTCCTCACCTCCGGTTTCACACACGGCCCGGAATCGGCGGTCTTCTCCGCCGTCCGTAACGCTGCACACGATAGCCCGCGGTGGCCGGGCGGCGTCAACGGATTTAACGCGGCACTCCGTTCCGGGGCACCCGGGCGGAATCGGTCCGGGAGATCCGCACGGAATATCCCGTGCCCTCCCTCGATCGGGTGATACGCATGGAGATCGACCGGTCGCGGACGGTTAGGGTGCCGGACATGACCTCCCCCCAGACAGCCCCCGGCACGTTCACCCAGGCCCAGTTGGGCACGCTCATCCTGATCGGCTGGAGCGGCGAGCACCCCCACAACGGGCACGACGTCGCCTTCCTGCTCGCCTACTCGCTGGGCGACGGATCGGACGGGCCCGCGGTCGGCGAGGCCGCGATGCGCATCGCACTGGATCGCTGCGGGCTCCCCGCCGGCGGCGCCCCGGTGCGCGCCGACGAGACGCCGGGCCTTCCGGTGAAGCTCCTCGTCCAGGCGGGCCAGGCCGTCCTGACGCTGCCGCACTTCAAGGCCCAGTACCCCGTCCCGCCCGAGTGGCTGGCCGCCGCCACCGAACAGGGCGAGGTGCACGCGATGTTCGCCACCCGCCCGTGGCCGCAGGGAGCCCCCGGGCTCCCGGTGGGCGAGGAGGAACTGCGCCTGTTCGCGGGTGACCCGGAGGTCATCGGAAGCTCCGCCCACTGCGTCCTTCCGGTACGCAGCCTGGGCTGACCGCCCCGCACGCACGATGCCCACCGCCCCAGTGGAGCGGTGGGCATCCGTGTGCTCGGGCGCCTCACGCACGCACCGCGGGCGGCCCGGAGGGTTCCGGGCCGCCCGCGGTGTGTGTACGGCGTCAGTTGTTGGCGATGCCGTTCCCGGAGAGGACCGGGATGCCGTTCACGAGGTGCGAGAGGGCCTCGTCTCCCTTGGCCTGGGTCGAGTTGTCGGCGCACTGCTGGTTCTGCGGGGAGGACAGGACGTTGACGTCCTGGACCGCCACGGGCAGGAGGATGCCCACGAGCGCACCCGCGTTGGCCTTGATCGGCGCTCCGACGCAGAGCTTGTTCAGCGAGCCCTGGACGAGCTGGACCTGCGGGCTGCCGTCACCCCGGGTCACGCTGTTGCCGAACGAGTCCACGGCACCGTTGCCGTTGACCGACGTGGTGCCCCCTTCGTTCCCGATCGCCATGGCCGAGGGGGCCACGGCGGCCGAGAGGCCGACCAGGGACACGGCCACTGCTGCGCCGGCCATCATCTTCTTCATCACGCTTCACCTTTCGGAGCGTTCCGTTCTGGAACGTACTGATCAACCTCTTACGGAGGCTTCGGTTCCGCGGTTCCACTCAAATGGGTTCGATCCGGCGTAAGTTCGACGTTCCGTCAACCCCGTGACCCTTCGCCGGAGACGCGCGCTCCGGGGACGAGGCCGCCCGCGCCGCACGGTCCGGACGTCGCCCCACCCGGCGGTGCCGTCGCGCCCCGGGCCGCCGCCTGCCACTCGGCGAGGAGGCGGTCGTAGATCGGTGTGGCGTCCTGCGGGTACCGCTGCGGGTCCCGCCGTCGCTGACTGTCGTGCTGGTCCATGAGTGGCCCCTACCCGGTACGGCGGCGTGCCTGGGCCACCGCTACGGCAACCGGCCCAGCACAGACGTCCTTTCGGGGGGCGTCCGGCCGTGCCTCGGCACGCGACGTGGGGCCGACCCGTCCGGGCGGCCGGGGGATCCGGCTGCCACGAGCGGGTCGGCCCCACGTGTGATCCGGGAACCGCGGGCGCTTCGGGAGCGACTAGTCGTTGGCGACGCCGTTGCCGGACAGGATCGGGATGCCGGACAGGATGTGCGACAGAGCCTCGTCACCCTTGGCCTGGGTGGAGTTCTCGGTGCACTGCTGGTTCTGCGGGGAGGACAGGACGTTGATGTCCTGGACCGAGATCGGGATGGCACCGAGCAGCGAACCGACGTTGGCCTTGGCCGGCAGGGCGATGCAGGGCTTGTTGAGCGAGCCCTGGATCAGCGCGAACTGCGGGCTCCAGTCACCGTGGGTGGCGGAGTTGCCGTACGACTGCATGGCGCCGTTGCCGTTGACCGACGTGGTGCCCTCTTCGTTGCCGATCGCCATGGCCTGCGGCGCGAGCGCGGCGGAGACGCCGACGATCGAAGCGGCGACGGCTGCCGAGGCCATAATCTTCTTGATCATGAAATAGCCCTTCTGGGGTTTTCTGTTGCCCGCCTGTCCGGAGCGACCTGATCAACTCGCGGTGGCGGGAATGGTTGTGGCGCTTCACTCGAACGGTGTTTCCGCGATCCGTACGGTTACGGAAGGTGCGGCACCGGAGAAATTGCGTGCGCCTCGAAGCGAGGCGGGAACCGCCGTCGTGGGGACGGGTCAGGCGCCGACCGGAAGGCCGCCCATGAGCGGGGCGGCACCCTTGACCGCGCCGGTGGCCTGCCCGGCGACCTTGGTGACGGTGCCGTCCTTCTGCAGCGCGTCGGCGGCGCCGCCGACCGTCTCGACGACCGGGTCCACGGCCTGCGGGGCCGCGGCCACCACCTGGTTGACACCGCCGTCGAGGCTGAAGCTGGGGGCCGTGGCGTTCGTAACGGCGAAGGCGGGAGCAGCCGTTCCGAGAGCAACCACGGAACCGGCGACGAACGCAGCTGTCTTCGCGTACTTCACTTTCGGGTTCCCTTCTGCAGCGGCATCCGTTTCGGTCGCGTCCCCGCGCCGCACCGGCCTTCTTTAGCCGTGACTTCTGCCGCTTTCCCTCTGATTAACGATCCGATTGCGGGTGGGCAACTGGGCGGCTGCGGCTTTCTGCGGACCGCTTTCCCTGGCTCGGGAAGATTGCATGACTAATCACTGATTCGAGTACGGAGGGGGACACCGGACACGATTCGGTGGTGCACTGTCGGTGCTCCGTCCCGCGCACCCGCCCGGATGTCCGCCCCCAGCCGCCGGCGCACCGCGCCCCGGGCCGGCGGAATGTCTTCGGCCGCTCCGCCGCATCGAGGAGGGCTGCGCACTCCCGGGACGGGACGCAGAAAAGAGGAAAGCCCCGGATCGCATGGAATGCGATCCGGGGCAGACCGGTGCCGAACGGATTCGGCGAGCGTGAATCAGACGTTGGCGCAGGTGTTGCCGAAGGCCGGGTTCAGCAGCGCGATGACGTTCACGGTGTTGCCGCAGAGGTTCACCGGAATGTGGATCGGAACCTGGATGACGTTGCCGGACAGGACGCCCGGGGAGTGCACGGCCGCACCCTCGGCGCCGGAGTCGGCGAAGGCGGGAGTGGCGGCGCCCATCGCCATGAGGGTTCCGGCGGCGACGGCGGCAATCTTGGTGTACTTCACTTTCAACCCTTTCTTCGACGGAGTCCGGAGCGGCCACGACTCTCGTGCCGCACGAGCGCGGTCCTGATCACTCGTAACTCCGCCGCTGTAATTCGTAACGATTTCAGACGGTAAGCGGAACTCTCCATCGGGAAGATTCTTCGGAATCCGCCCGAATGCCACAGTTTCGGTCACACACTGTCACCGCTGCGGTGGCCCGAATTTCTCGGGCGTACCCGGGAAGGGCAGCAACAGGCCCGGGCCGCCGGACGGGAAAACGCCGACGGCCCGGGCCTGTTGACAGCTGGATCAGCTGTTGCCGGCGCCGTTGCCGGAGAGGACCGGAATACCGGACAGGATGTGCGACAGCGGCTCGTCGCCCTTGGCCTGCGTGGAGTTCTCGGTGCACTGCTGGTTCTGCGGGGAGGACAGGACGTTGACGTCCTGGACCGCGATCGGGATGAGGCCGATCAGCGAACCGACGTTGGCCTTGGCCGGCAGGCCGATGCAGGGCTTGTTCAGCGAGCCCTGGACCAGGCCGAACTGCGGGCTGCCGTCGCCGCGCGTCTCGGCGTTGCCGAACGACTGCGAGGCGCCGTTGCCGTTGACCGAGGTCGTGCCGCCGGCGTCGCCGATGGCCATCGCCTGCGTCGCGCCGAGACCGAGGATGGAGGCGGCGACGGCACCCGTAGCCAGGACCTTCTTGATCACGATGAACCCTTCTCGTACTGGACGCCCCGTACCGGAGCGCACTGACCAACTAGCTTCCGGACGTTTGGTTATCTCCATTCACCCGAATGCCATGGCCGCACGGACATCCGTACGAAAGAGGTCGAGCGGAGCGGAATGGAGGCGTCAAGCGAACGCTTATCCGTAACCCGTCCGAGTGGTCACAGGATTCTCACTGGTTCCACGTTTCCCGCGTGCTTTTGCGTCGTTAGGGGTGTCGTCAAGCTTGCCCGAAGGGACGCCCACCCAGACAGGACTGGCAGGCCCGACGGCTGCTGGACGGCCTGATGAACACATTGCGGGTCACTATCGCCCGCGCGAAATGTCCCAAGGAAGGGCAACCCATGCGAAAAGCCTTGAGTAAAAGCGTGCTCGTCATGGCGGCGGCGTCAGGCATCCTGACCGCCTCCGGCGGTTACGCATTCGCCGACGCCTCGGCCGACGGCGCCGCGATCGGTTCGCCCGGTGTGGGTTCGGGCAACGCCGTGCAGGTGCCCGTGCACATCCCGGTCAACCTGTGCGGCAACACGGTCAACGTGATCGGCGCGCTGAACCCCGCCTTCGGCAACGAGTGCGAGAACGAGGACGGCGGCTCCGAGGCCGGAGACGCCCAGGGCGCGGACGCCGACGGTGTCGCCGCCAACTCCCCCGGCGTGCTGTCGGGCAACCTGATCCAGGCGCCGGTCGACGTCCCGGTCAATGTCTGCGGCAACACCGTCGACGTGGTGGGTCTGCTGAACCCCGCGTTCGGCAACGAGTGCGAGAACGAGTCGGGCGACAACGACACCCCGAAGCCCCCGCACCACCACAAGCCGCCGACTCACCACAAGCCGCCCACCCACCACCACAACCCGCCGAAGCCCCCGAAGCCGCCGACGGGCCACCACCACCACCACGACGGTGACTGCCCTCCCGGACACCACCACAACCCGCCGACCCACCCCCCGCACCACAACCCGCCGACTCACCCCCCGCACCACAACCCGCCCACCCACAACCCGCCCACGCACACGTGGCACCCGCACAACCCGCCGACCCACACCTCGCACCACAAGCCGCCGACCCACACCTGGCACCACACGCCGTCCAAGCACCACAAGCCGCCGCAGATGGCGCACACCGGTGCCAACGACAACCTGGGCATCGCGGGTGGCGCCAGCGCCGCCCTCGTGCTCGGTGGTGGCCTGCTGATGCGTCGCAGCCGCGCCGCGCAGAAGTGACGTAACCCCGCACACGGAAAGGTCCGGCCGGACAGCGCGAAGCTGTCCGGCCGGACCTTCTCACGTCCCGGTGTCAGATCCGGGAGAGTCCCGCGCGGTCGAGGCACGCGGCGATCGCCGCCGTCTCCGCGTCGTCCAGCCGGCGCATCGGCGGGCTCATCACGTTGGTGGTGATGACCCCGCGCAGCATCAGCGCGGTCTTGAACGCGCCGAGCCCGGCCGCCGTGGCGGACGCGGTGCCGGGACGGGCTGCCCGGATGATGTCGAAGAGCGCGACGAGACGGTCCTGTTCGGCCTTCGCCGCCGCCCAGTCGCCGGTGACCGCGGCCTGGTGGAGGCGTACGTAACCGTGCGGGTCGACGTTGCCGAGCCCGGGGACCGAGCCGTCGGCGCCGGCGAGCATCATCGCGTCGACGACCAGCTCGTGGCCGGTGAGCACGGAGAACTCCGACAGCTCACGGGCGCCGAGGGCCAGCCGGCGGAACGAGCCGTCGTCCCCGCTGGAGTCCTTCACACCGGCGAGCACGCCGTCCGCCGCGAGCGGCAGCAGCAGTTCCGGGTCCAGCTTGCTGTGTACGCAGACCGGCACGTCGTACGCCAGGAGCGGCAGGTCGACGGCGGCGGCGATGTCCCGGAAGTGCCGGTCGATCTCCAGGTCGTGGGTGCGGGTGTAGAACGGCGCCGTGGCGACGACGGCGTCCGCGCCGAGCTCGGCGGCCCGCCGGGCCCGCTCGATCGCACGGTTGGTGGTGGTCTCGATCGCGCCGACGAGGACCGGCACCTGGCCGGCGGCCGCCGAGGTGATGACCTCGATGACCTCGTCCTGCTGTCCGGGAGTCAGATAGGCGGTCTCGCCGGAGCTGCCGAGGGCGAAGAGCCCCGTGACACCACCGTCGAGGAGGTGCCCCACGACCCGCTCCAGGGAGGGGCGGTCGAGCGCGCCGTCCGCGGTGAGCGGGGTGACGACGGGCGGGATCACTCCGGAGTAGCGGGGGGTTCGGGCGGTCATGCGGTGCTCCTTGCGGACGGTACGGGGGTCGGGTCCCCGGAGGGGGACGCGGGGGTCTGGGGGTGGACGCAGTGCCAGCGGTGTTCGCCGGACCCGAGGGTCTGTGCCGGGAAGGCGGTGGAGCACGCGTCGTCGGCCTTCCAGCAACGGGTGCTGAACGGGCAGCCGGGCGGCGGGTTGGTGGCGGAGGGCACCGGGCCGGTGAGCACGATGCGTTCCGTCGTCTCCAGCAGGCTGGGCGTCGCCGAGAGCAGGGCTTCGGTGTACGGGTGGCTGGGGCTGCCCGCCACGTCGGCCGCCCGGCCCTCCTCGACGATGCGGCCGAGGTAGAGGACGGCGATGCGGTCGGCCAGGTAGCGCACGGTCTGGATGTCGTGCGAGATGAACACCATGCCGAGGCCGAGGCGTTCACGCAGGTCCACCAGGAGGTTCAGCACCTGGGCCCGGACCGAGACGTCGAGCGCGGAGGTGGGCTCGTCGGCGACGATCAGCTCGGGTTCCAGGGCCAGGGCGCGGGCGATGGCGACGCGCTGGCGCTGGCCGCCGGAGAGCTGCCCGGGCAGCGCCGCCAGGGTGTGTCCGGGCAGGCCGACCAGGTCGAGGAGTTCCTCGACGCGGGCCTCGCGCTCCTCGCGGGTGCCGCGGCGGTGCACGTCGAGCGGGTCGCGCAGGATCTGGCGGACCGTGAGCCGGGGGTTGAGCGCGGTGGACGGGTCCTGGAAGACGACGCCGACGGCGGAGCCGAAGTCGTCACGCCGCTGGGATCCGGACATCTCCCACAGGTCCTTGCCGTGGAAGGTGACGGTGCCCTCGGTGGGCTTCTGCAGGCCGGTCAGCACCCGGGCCATCGTCGACTTGCCGCAGCCGGACTCGCCGACCAGGCCGACGATCTCGCCGCGCCCGACCTCCAGCGTGGCATCGGTGAGGGCGTGCACGGCGTCGCGGCTGAAGACGCCTCCGCTGCGTGCCTTGTGGCGTACGTGAACGCCGTCGAGCCTGATCACAGGGCGCTCCCTTCGAGCTTCTTCGCTGCGGCGTCGGCCGGGTGGTGGCAGGCGAAGCCATGGTCCTTCGCGGCTCCGCGCCCGGTGAGTGCCGGGGTGGTGGTGCGGCAGAGGTCGGTCGCCGCGCCGCAGCGGCCGGCGAAGCGGCATCCCGCGCCGAAGCCCTGGGGTGCGGGGACGACGCCGCGGATCTGGTGGAGCCGCTCGGCGCCGGCTTCCACGGAGACGACGGAGCCGAGGAGGCCGCGGCTGTAGTGGTGGGTGGGGTCGGTGAGGATCGACCGGGTGTCGCCGATCTCGGCGAGCCGTCCCGCGTACATCACTGCGACCCGGTGGGAGAGGTCGCCGACGAGGGCGAGGTCGTGCGAGACCAGCACCATGGCGAAGCCGAGCTCGTCGCGGAGCCTGATGAGGAGTTCGACGACCTGGGCCTGGACGGTGACGTCGAGGGCGGTGGTCGGCTCGTCCGCGATCAGGAGGCGGGGACTGCGGGACAGGGCCATGGCGATGAGGACGCGCTGGCGCTGACCGCCGGAGAGCTCGTGCGGATAGCTGCGCAGGGTGCGCTCGGGCGAGAGGCCGACGAGTTCCAGGAGCTCGGCGGGCGTCTTCGTGCCGCCGCGCGAGGTCAGCTGCTTGAGCTGGGTGCCGACGAGCACCGACGGGTTGAGCGAGGAGAGCGCGTCCTGGTAGACCATCGCGATCTCGGGGCCCATCAGGGCGCGGCGTTCCTTGGGCGGGAGCTTCAGCAGGTCCCGGCCGCGGTAGAGGATCTCGCCGCTGACCTCGGCGTTGCGGGCGAGCAGGCCCATGACGGCGAGGCTGGTGATGGACTTGCCGCAGCCGGACTCGCCGACCAGGCCGAGGGTCTCCCCCTCGTGGACGGTGAAGTTCAGCTTGTCGACGACGGGGATCTCGCCGTAGCGGTCCGGGAAGCGGATCGCCAGGTCGCGTACGACGAGGAGTTCGTCGGCGTCCGCGCGGACCGGTGTGATGGTGGGCTCGGTGGCGTTGATGTGCCGGGCGAGCTTGGCGAGGGCGGCGTCGATGTCGACGGTGGCGGCGGCCTCGACCGGGTCCGGCGCGGTCGGGGCGGTGGGGTCGACGGCGGCGCGGGCGCTCTTGGGCGCCGCGGAGGCGTCGGTGAGGCCCTCGGAGAGGATGTTGAGTGCGAGGACCGTGATCAGCAGGGCGAGGCCGGGGAAGAAGGTGGCCCACCAGCCGCCCGCCAGGAGGATCTGCCGGCCGTAGGCGAGGACGCTGCCCCAGCTGGGGTCGGGGTCCTGCACACCGGCGCCGATGAAGGAGAGGCTGGCCTCGAAGATGATGGCCTCGGCGACCATGACGGTCGCGAAGACCATGACCGGGGCCATGCAGTTGACCGCGACGTGGCGGAGCACGATGTAGCCGCGCCGGGCTCCGATGACCTTTTCGGCGGCGACGTAGTCCTCGCCGTACTGGGCCAGCACGTTGGCGCGGACCACGCGGGCCAGCGACGGGGTGTACACGAAGGCGATCGTGAAGATGATCACCGGGATGCTGGTGCCGAACACGGCGACGAGGACGGCCGCGAGCGCGATCGGCGGGAACGACATGATGACGTCGAGGGTGCGCATGACGGACTCGTCGGCGAACTTGCGCGAGGTGGCGGCGAGCGAGCCGAGCAGGGATCCGGCGACCAGGGCGCAGGCGGTCGCGCCGAGGCCGATGATCAGCGAGTAGCGCGAGCCGTGCACGACGCGGGCGAACACGTCGCGTCCCGCCCGGTCGGTGCCGAACCAGTGCTCGCCGCTCGGAGCCTGGACGGGGTTGCCCGTGGCCAGGGGGTCCTGGGTGAGCAGGGGGGCGAGTACGGCGCCGAGGATGACGACGATCAGGACGCCGAGGGCGACTCGGGAGGTTACCGGGAGGGCGCGGAAGGCGATGCCCGGTCGGGAGAGCTTTGTGGCCAGACGGCCCGTGGCGAACATGTCACACCGTCCTGATGCGCGGGTTGACCAGCAGGTAGAGCAGGTCGACGATGACGTTGACCACCAGGAACGCGATGGCGATGGTCAGTACGGTGCCCTGGACCAGGGCGATGTCGCCTCCGGTGACACCTTCGAGGATGAGTTTGCCCATGCCGGGCAGGTCGAAGATCGCTTCGATGACGACGGCGCCGCTGAGCAGGTAGCCGACCTTGACGCCGAGCACGGTGAGCGGGGTGACGAGCGCGTTGCGCAGCACGGAGCGGATGACCAGGAGGACCGGCAGGCCGTTGCCCTGGGCGGTGCGGACGTAGTCCCGGTCGAGCTCGGTGACCATCGAGGTCCGGATGAGGCGGGCGAGCGACGCGGCGACGGGTACCGCGAGCGACACGGCGGGGAGGAACATCGTCCGGAGCCACCCGCCGAACGAGTCGGCGATGTTGGTGTATCCGCCGGTCGGGAAGATCTGGGTGTTCAGGGCGAACTGCTGGATGAGCAGGACCCCGAGCCAGAAGGACGGAATGGCGACCCCGGCCATGGACAGCACCCGGAAGAGCTGGTCGGGCCAGCGGTCGCGGTACATCGCGCCCAGGACGCCGCCGATGACGGCGAGGACGATGGCGATGATGAGCCCGAGGATGGTGAGCTGGAGGGTGAGCGGGAAGGCGGCGGTGATCCGGTCGACCACGGGCTGGCTCGGCGGGACGGTCGACCCGAGGTCGAAGTGGAGCAGTTGGCCGAGGAAGTGGAAGTAGCGGACGGGCAGCGGGTCGTTGAGCCCGTTGGCCTCCGCGAAGGCCTCCCGGGCCTCGGGGCCGGCGCTCTCCCCGAGCGCGTTGTAGGCCGGGTCGACCGGCGAGAACTGCAGCACCACGAAGACGAGCAACGCGATACCGAGGATCATCACCGGCATCATCGCGACGCGGCGCAGCGCGAGCCGGAGAAAAGCAACCATCGTCGGGTTCCTTGCGATTGGGCGGTCGTCCGGTCCGGGGCAGCGGGGGTGTTCGGTGCCCCGGACCGGGTTATCGGGCGCTCTGGGACGGCGCCGGTCTGTGGCCTCTCGTCCGGATCGGGGCGGGTCGGCCGGTACGGATCCGGACGAGAGGCGCTGGGTGCCGGGTCGCACGGTGGCCTGTGCGGGGGCGGGCGTACGGCCCGGCGGGCATGGCGGTCAGGCGCGGCCGACGTCCAGGAAGGAGAGGCCGGTGGTCGGCAGCGGCTTGAAGCCGCTCAGGCCCTTCTCGTTCCAGGCGGTGGGCAGCTTGCGGTGCAGGATCGGGTAGAGCGGGACCTCGTCGGCGAGGACGTCGGTGATCTGGCCCCACAGCTGCTTGCGGACGGCCTCGTCGCCGGCCTGGGCGGCCTTGTCGAGGAGCTGCTTGACCTTCTTGTACTCGGAGGTCCTGGACCAGCCGTAGCGGTTCTCCGGCCAGAAGCCGTAGTAGAACCAGCGCATCAGCAGGTCGACGTCGTTGCCGAAGACCGAGGGGTCGCCGGGGGCGACGAGTACCTCGAAGTCGCCGCTGTCGACCTTGGCGTACTGGGCGGCGGACTGGGCGATGCCGAGGGTGGCCTCGATGCCGGCCGCGGCCCAGCTCTCCTTGATCAGCGGGGCGATGTCCTTGACCCAGCCGGTGTCGGTGGTCAGGACGGTGAACTTGAGGTTCTTCACCCCTGCTTCGGCGAGCAGCTTCTTCGCCTTGGCCACGTCGTACGTGTAGACGGTGGCGGCCTTGTGGTAGTCGGGGTGCGTGGTGGGGACGTAGCCGGTGGCGGCGGTGGCGTTGCCGACCATGGCGGTCTTGATGATCTTCTCGGTGTCCAGCGCGTAGTGCAGGGCCTGACGGACCCGCTTGTCGGCGAACCGCTTGTCGGCGGTGTTGAACATCAGGAAGAGCAGGCCGAAGGACTGCACGGACTCGGTCTTCGCCGAGGCGGAGAGTCCCTTCACGTCGATGTAGGGGACGTCCTCGATGGCCTGGACGCGGCCGGACTGCATGGCGCTGACGCGGGCCGACTGGTCCGATATCAGGCGCCAGATCATCTTCTTGGCCTTGGCGGGGTGCGCGCCGTTGTACGTGTCGTGCTTCGCGAAGACGATCTTGTCTTCACGCGTCGCCGAGACGAACTTGTACGGTCCCGAGCCGACGGGCTTGGCGTCGAACCCCTTGACGTCCGCCTCGACGATCTTCTTCGGCACGATCCGGGCCACGGCGATGCGGGACGGGAAGAGCGCGAAGGGGTACTTGAGCTTGAACTCGACCGTGCCGGCGTCGACGGCCTTGACCGTGTCGATGAAGGGCACGAACTGTGCCATCAGCGAGGCGTTCTTCTCGTCCAGGATGCGTTCGAAGCTGAACACGACGTCGTCGGCGGTGACGGCCGAGCCGTCGTGGAAGGTCGCGCCCTTGCGGAGCGTGGCGCGGTAGGTGGTCGCGTTGATCTTCTTCGGCATCTCGGTGGCGAGAGCGGGCCGTGCCACGAGTGTTGCCGGATCGAGATCCACCAGCCCCTCGAAGATGTGCATATTGGCGGCGTACGGCGTCGCGCCCGAGGTGATCATCGGGTCGAAGCCCGTCGACAGGGGGTAGGACATACCGGCCTCGATGAGAGCGGTGTCGCCGCCCCCGTTCGTCGAGCCGTTGGAGGTCGAGGACGGCCCGCCGCACGCGGAAAGGCCGGCCGTGATGGCCGCAGCGGCACCGACGGCACTGGTGTAACGCAGGAAGGTGCGGCGCTCGACACCGGCTGCTCTCAGCTCGGGCACGGGTCCTCCAGGGACTTGAGGTGGGGCGTCAGGGGTAAAAACGGGGGGTCCGGCGCAGGTTCACGGAGACCGTGGAGCCTGAAGCATCAGACGTCAGATGTCTGATGCCTTGATAGCGTGGGAACGTAGCTTGACAATCGATGGGGGTCAAGAGGTGGGGAGTTCACATATGTCCGGAACGAGGCCCGGGCGACAGCTGCTCCGACAGGAAGTCGTCGACGGCATCAAGCGGTACATCCTCGAAAAAAGTCTTCGTCCCGGAGATCCGCTGCCCACCGAGCCCGCGCTGTGCGAGGCGCTCGGCGCCAGCCGCTCCAGCGTCCGCGAGGCGGTCAAGATCCTCAACGCGCTGGACATCGTGGAGGTCCGTCACGGGCACGGCACCTACGTCGGCCGGCTGAGCCTGTCCGCCCTGGTGGAGAGCCTCACCTTCCGCGGCCTGCTCTCGCCCGACGACGACTTCCAGGTGATGGCCGACCTGGTCGACGTGCGCGAGCTCTTCGAGCGCGGGATGGCCGAGCGGATCGTCTCCCTGCTCACCCCGGGCCAGCTGGACACCCTGGACGGCCTGGTGGCCACCATGCGTACGACCGGGGCCCAGGACGGGCACGGCTTCGTGGCAGCCGACCGCGCTTTCCACGCCCTGCTCGTCGCCCCGCTCGGCAACGACCTGATCGGCCAGCTCTCGATGGCGTTCTGGGACGTCTACACGATCGTCGCGCCGCACCTGGACGGCTTCACGCACAGCGACGAGACGGAGACGATCGCCGCCCACCAGAACATCGTGGACGCGGCCCGGGCCGGCGACAGCGCCGGATTCATCAAGGCGCTCGGCGAGCACTACGCCCCGGTCCGGCGCCGGATCACCGAGGCCCGCGCCCGGAGCTGATCAGCCCGCCCGGACCCACCGGAGCCGGCGGAGCGAGCCGGACGGGCCCTTGACGACCCCCGCAGCGGGTGCCTAGGGTCCGTGTGCCGACAGGACATCTGACGTCATCCGTCTGATGACCGGTGCACCATCTCGCACATGGCACTTCCCGCCGCGCCCCCAGGAGGGCACCTCCATGCCGTTCACGGACCTCTCGCTCGCGGACTGCCGCGACTACCGGCCGACGCTTCCCGTTCCGGCGGACTTCGACGCCTTCTGGTCGCGGACCCTGGAGGAGGCCCGGTCCTGCGCGGCGGACAAGCCCGTGTTCGCGGCGGTGGAGACCGGCCTCACCCAGGTCCGTACGTATGACGTGACGGTCCCCGGCTTCGCCGGGCAGCCGGTGCGCGGCTGGCTGCGGATGCCTGCCGGGGCGAGCGAACCGCTCGGCTGCGTCGTGGAGTTCCTCGGCTACGGCCGCGGGCGGGGCCTGGCGCACGAGAACCTGCTGTGGGCGTCGGCCGGTTACGCGCACCTGCTCATGGACACCCGCGGCCAGGGCTGGTCGGCCGCGGGCGGCGACACCGCCGACCCGCACGGGGGTGCGGCCGGAGTCGTACCCGGCTTCCTCACCCGGGGCATCGAGAGCCCCGAGACGTACTACTACCGGCGGCTGTTCACCGACGCGGTGCGCTGTGTCGACGCGGTGCGCACCCGGCCCGAGATCGATCCGGACCGGATCGTGGTGACCGGTGTCAGCCAGGGCGGCGGCATCGCGCTGGCCGTGTCGGGGCTCGTACCGGGGCTCGCGGGAGTGATGCCGGACGTGCCGTTCCTCTGCAACTTCCGCCGAGGGGCGGAGATTTCGGGCCGTCCTCCGTTCACCGAGATCGCCGAGTACCTCAAACTCCACCGTGACCGCACCGAGTCGGTCTTCGCCACCCTTTCGTACTTCGATGCCGCACTGCTCGCCACCCGGGCCACGGCCCCCGCACTGTTCTCCATCGCGATGATGGACGACATCTGCCCGCCCTCCACCTGCTTCACCGCCTACAACGGCTACGCCGGGCCCAAGGACGTGCGGATCTACGCGTTCAACGGGCACGAGGGCGGCGCGGAGTACCAGCAGCGGGAACAACTGGCCTGGGTGCGCTCCCTGTTCGCAGGCCTGCCGACCGGGCAGGCCGGCCACTCCTGACCGGAGGCACCTTCCGTGCGCAGACGATCCATGCTCCTTGCCGCAGGCGCGGCAGCCCTGAGCACCCAGCTCGGCGGCCGCGCCTTCGCCGCCGCTCCGGGCAGCGGCCCGGTCCTGGACCACGACACCCCTGTGGACCTGGACGGCAGCGAATACGTCGACCTGTCGAACCAGGCCGGCGCATTCGCCCCGCTCGCCACGGGAACCATCGTCGTCACCTTCCGCACCACCAGTCACCACCAGGCGATGACGCTGATCAGCGCCTCGGATCCCACCGCCCCCTCCTCCAACATCACGCTGAACCTGAGCGGCGGCGCCCTTCAGTTCTCCGTACGCGACAAGGGCGCGGTCCTCATAAATGTCATGACCCGGACACGGTACGACGACGGGCTGCGCCACACCGTCGCCGTCACCGTCGACGCGTCCGGCACCAGGCTGCACGCCGGCGGCCGCACCGTCTTCCAGACGGTGCGGCACGCCTTCGTCAAGAACGTCACCAAGCCGGCCGCCCTCGCACTGGGGCGCAACACCGACAGCGATCACCCCGGCGGCGAGTGGTTCTTCACCGGCACCATCGAGCGGGCCGCGGTCTGGGACCGGGTGCTGAGCGAGACCGAGCTGGTCGCGCAGAGCCCCCGCCCCGATCTCGCGGACCTGGGCCGGATCTCCACGATCCTCAACAGCGACACTCCGGCCACCTGGGTCGTCACCGGCGACAGCATCACCCACGGCGCGCTGCACACCCACGGCTGGCGCAGCTACCCGGAACACTGGATGGAACGGGTGCGCTGGGAGCTGGGCAAGCCCAAGAACCGCGACTTCGTGATCGATTCCGGGGTGAGCGGCGCGACCAGCGCCGAACTCGTCGCGCGGTTCGGCGAGCGGGTCACCGCCTTCTCGCCGCACGTCGTGTCGATCATGATCGGTACGAACGACATCGCGACGTCGGGACTAGGCCTCGACGCCTACCGGGCCAACCTCGTCTCGCTCGTGGGGTCGGTGCGCGCGCTGCCCGGCTCCCCGGTTCCGGTCCTGCAGTCACCCAATCCGGTGGATCCGGCGACGTGGCCGGGCCGGGTGAACCTCTCGCAGTACGCCCAGGTCATGGGCGAGGTCGCGGCGCAGCAGAAGGCCGTCTTCGTCGACCACTACAACGACTGGAGAGACGGCGACGGCGGCCAGGTCCCCCTGTCCCTCCTCAGCGACGGACTCCACCCCAACGAGCGCGGACACCACCGCGTCGCGCTCAGGATGATCAAGGATCTGCGGATCTTCGAGGCAAGCAGCGCGGTCTGTTCCCTGAACATCCCGTAGCCAGGCCCACCTCCCCCTGTCTCCCACCCTTCGCGAAGCCCCACCCCTTCCGAGAAGAGAGATCGTCCATGAACAGAACTGTCCCGGTCGCCCTGCTCGGCGCCACCCTGATGGTGGTCGCCACGACTGGCACCGCGCAGGCCGCGGCACCCGCCCCCGGCACGCTCACCACCCAGGACCTGACCGTCGACGGCGTCGGCTCCCCCCACTACCGCATCCCCGCCCTCACCACCTCGGTCAAGGGCACGCTGCTGGCCGCCTACGACGCCCGCCCCACCCTCGGCGACCTGCCGTCCAACATCAGCGTCGTGCTGCGGCGCAGCACCGACGGCGGCACGACCTGGCAGGCGCAGCAGGTGGTCCGCAAGGACGCCGCCCCCAAGGGGTACGGGGACCCGAGCCTGCTCGTCGACCGGACCACCGGCCGCATCTTCATGTTCTACGCGGCCGGGGTGAACCAGGGCTTCTTCGGCTCGGCCACCGGCAACGACGAGAGCGACCCGAACGTCCTGCAGGCGGACTACAGCTACTCGGACGACGACGGCGTCACCTGGGCCCATCGCCGTATCACCAGGCAGATCAAGGACCCCGCCTGGGCCGGGATGTTCGCCTCGTCCGGCGAGGGCATCCAGCTGCGCAACGGGCCGTACAAGGGCCGGCTGATCCAGCAGTACGCGGTCCGTATCAACGGCGCCAACTACGCGGCGAGCGCGTACAGCGACGACCACGGCGAGACCTGGAAGATGGGCACTCCGGTCGGCCCCGGCGGTGACGAGAACAAGACCGTCGAGCTGAACGACGGCACCATCATGCTCAACAACCGCTCGGCGCCGTACCGGACGATCGCGTACTCGAAGGACGGCGGGGTCACCTACACCCCGTTCGTCCAGGACACCGAGCTCCCCGATCCGGCGAACAACGCCTCGGTCATCCGCTACGCCCCCGACGCCCCGGCCTCGAACCCGCAGTCCTCCTGGCTGCTGTTCAGCAACACCGAGGCCACGTCGCGGAAGAACCTCACGGTCAAGATGTCCTGTGACAACGGGAAGACCTGGCCGATCAAGATGGTCGTCGACGCGGGCGCCGCGGCCTACTCGACGCTGACCCGGCTGCCGGGCGGCCGGGTCGGGCTGCTGTACGAGCGCGGCAACGCCGAGCACATCACGTACGACTCGTTCGACCTGAAGTGGCTCGGCGGCACCTGTGCCGACATCACGATCACCCCGCCGGCGACGCTCAAGGCCGGCACGTCCGCGGAGGTCACCGTCCGGGTCGTCAACCGGATGGACGTCACCCGCGGCGCGGGCACGCTCGACCTGACCGTGCCGAGCGGCTGGACGACCAAGCAGGTGGCGTTTCCGGCAACACGTCCGGGAGAGGGCGCCAACATCAAGGTCCCGGTCACCGTGCCCGCGGGCGCGTCGGGGAACGCGGCGCTCACCGTCACGTACAGGGCGGACGGCAAGCAGGCCTCGGGCAGCACGACGGTGACGGTCACCCCGTAGCCCGGACCACGGCCCTGCGTCCGGCTGCCACATGGCAGTTGGACGCAGGTTCCGCCGCCCCGTTCAATGGGTGCCACGCACGGTGACGGAAAGGGCGGTGGCGGACGTGGCGGGAGCCGGATTACGCATCGGAGTGGTCGGCGGGAGCGTCGCCGGCTGCGCGGCGGCGATCGCCGGGACCAGGGCAGGCGCCCAGGTCACGGTGTACGAGAGCAGCGACGGGGCGTTGGAGGACCGGGGGTTCGGCATCGTCGTCCCGCCTCCGCTCCATGCGGAGCTGGTCACGGCCGGTTATCTGGACGCCGGTATGCCGACCACGCCGGTGCCGTCACGGATCTGGCTCACCCGGGGACGGGATCGGCGCGCGGCTGTCGAAATGGCACGCCAGGACGGCGCGGTGACGCCCTGTCACTGGGGACTGCTGTGGCGCACGCTGCGGGCGAACGCCGACGGGGCGACGTATCACCGGGGACGTCCGGTCATCGGTGTGCTGCGTCATCCGTCGGGCGGCGCGGTGATCCGTACGGCGGACTCGGAGGAGCGGTACGACATCGTCGTCGGGGCGGACGGACCGCGGTCCGTCACCCGGGCGGCTGTCGCCCCGCAGGTGCGGCCGGTCGCTGCGGGGTACGTGGTGTGGCGCGGCACCCTCCCCCTCGACGCGCTCGCCGAGCACCCGCGGCAGCTGGAACTGATGCGCACCGCCTGGATCACGCTGGGTTTCCGTGGCGGGCACGGCGTGTTCTACCTGATTCCGGGCGCGGCCGACGGCTCCCGGCTGCTGGCCTACGCGATCTACGGCCCCCCTCCCCCGCCGTCGTGGACCGCCGGGCGCGAGGAGTACGTGCGGCACGTCGCCGAGGAGCACTTCCCGGCGGGCTGGGCCGAGATCGTCGCCCGGGGTGCGCACACCTCCCTGGCGTGCCACGACGTCACCGACTTCCACGTGGCCCGGGTCGCGGAGCCGCCGTTCCTGCTGGCGGGCGACGCGGCGAGCATCACCCGGCCGCACACGGCGAGCGGCGCGACCAAGGCGCTGCGGGACGCGCTCTGTCTGGAGCGGGTCCTGCGCGCCTCGTCGTCGGCCGCCGGGGCTCTGCGCCGGTACGCCGACGAGCGGTCGGGCGAGGGGGCCCGTCTGGTCGCCCTGGGCCGGCGGCTGGGCCGCGCCATGGTCGAACGGACCCCGGACTGGCCGGCGATGGGCCCTGCCGAAGTGGCGGAGTGGAGCCGCGCCACGCTGGACGGCGCCGACAGCTATCTGTACGGCGGCGGCCGGCGGGAGTGACGCCCCCAGGGGATGGATTCAGCGGCCGGCCGGCGCCGCGTCGGCGCTCAGTGCGGCCATGTCCACGACCCGGTCGGCGGCCTCCGCCACGGCCGGGTCGTGGGTGGCCACGACCGTGACACAGTCGTCCTGGTGGGTGCGCTCGGCGAGGAGGGCGGCCAGGTCACCGGCCTGGGGGCGGTCGACGGCCGCCGTCGGTTCGTCGATCAGCAGCAGTTTCGGCGAGAGGAAGAGCGCACGGGCCAGGGCCACGCGCTGGCGTTCGCCGCCGGAGAGCTGTTCGGGGCGGTGGCGCAGGCGATGACCGAGCCCCACCCGGGTCAGCGCCTCCGCGGCGCGGGAACGATGTGCGCGGGGCCGTTCACCGCTGATGTACACGGCGGCGAGCAACTGGTCGGTGGCGGTGAGGCCGGAGAGCAGGTTGCCGCTCTGGAACATGTAACCGATCCGTTCCCGGCGGGTCCTGGCGCGCTGAGCGTCGGTGAGCGCGGCGAGGTTTTCGCCGTCCAGCAGGACCTGACCGGTGGTGGGCCGCAGCAGCGCGCCCGCGACGGCGAGCAGGGTGGACTTGCCGGAGCCGGACGGGCCGACGAGGGCCGTCATGCGGCCGGGTTCGAAGGTGACGTCGAGGCTGTCGAGGACGGTGGTACGGGCGTCTGCGCGGCCGAACGTGACGGTGACGCCGCTCAGTTCGAGGCTCATCGGTTGGCTCCCAGCATGGTCAGCGGGTCGGCTCGGGTGACCCGGCGCAGGGTCAGGGCGGTGCCCGCGAGGCCCACGGCCGCGACGGTGCACATGGTGACGGTGAGGGTGGTGGCGGGCAGGCTGAAGGGCACCTGTTCGCCGACCAGCAGCCCGACCGCTCCGGCGAGCACGGCGCCCGCCGCGGTGCCGAGGACGACGACCAGGGCCGCTTGGAGGACGGAGTGGGCGAGCAGCCGTCGGCGGGAGGCCCCGAGGGCGCGTAGCAGGGCGAGTTCGGGCTGTCGTTGTACCGTCCACACGGCGAAGAAGGCACCGACGACCAGCGGGGCGATCAGGTAGAGGAAGACCTGGATCGAGTTCATGGTGACACGCTCACCGGTATAGCCGGGGGCCGCCTCGTACGCCTTCTCCTTGGTGAGCGTGGTGGTGGAGTACCGCTCGTCGAGGGCGGCGGTGGAGGTCCCGTCCGGCGCGGTGCGCAGGGCGAGGGCGCTGAACTGCCCGGGGATCGCGGTGGCCCGGGAGGCCGGGGCGCCCGGAGTGCTGAAGCGGATGCGCTGCCAGGTCCGCAACGGGACGTAGGCGACGGGCACATGACCGTAGCTGGAGCGCTCGGTCCGTCCGACGACGCGCAGTTCGATGCCGAGCCGGTCGATGACGAGGGTGTCGCCGACACGCACGCCCTCATCGGCGAGCTGGGCGGACATCACCACGCTGTCCGCCGCCGCACCGGCGAGGCCGTCGCCCTCGGTGACCGAGGGGGCGAGGAAGGAGGCGGGTTCGACGCCGAACGCGGCGAGATCCACCTCGGTGCCGCGGTTCGTCGTGCCACGGGTGATGGAGACCCCCAGCGGAGTCGTCCCGGCGCCGGCGTCCTTGCTCCACGCGGCGGCGGTCTTCTCGTCGAGGAGGCTGCGGGCGAACTGGTCGGACCGGGCGTCCGAGGAGAACACCAGTTGCGAGACGGGCAGACGGCGCAGCGCGGAGATGGTGTCGTCACCCAGGCCGGTGGTGAAGCCGGAGACGATGCCGACGAGTGCGGCGACGAGCACCACGACGGATCCCATGAGCAGGAAGCGCCCGCGGGCGGCGCGCAGCTCCAGCAGAGCGAGGAACACGGCGGTTCCCTTCGGTGGATCGATGTTAGGGACAGGGCGTCCCTAACATAGATGATGGGGACGCGGCGTCGCTAAGTGGGGGTCGCCGGTGCCGCCGGGGCTTCTAGACTGAGCCGGTGCCCAGGATCAACGCCGCCACGGTTGCCGAGCACCACGCCCAGCAGCGACTGGCCCTGGTGCGGGCGGCACGCGAGCTACTGGAGGGCGGCGACGCCGACGCCGTCACCTTCACCGCGATCGCCAGGGCCACGGGCCTCGCCCGCAACAGCGTGTACAAGTACTTCCCCGGCCGTCCCGAGTTGCTCGCCGCGGTGGTCGAGGACGCGATGCCCCGCTGGACGGAGGCCATCCGGGCCGGCATGTCGGCGGCCGGTACGCCGGAGGAGAAGATCGCCGCCTACGTGTCGTCACAGCTGGACCTCGTGCGCGGCGGGGAGCACCGGATCGCCCAGGCGCTGGCCGGGGTGCGGGACGCCGCAGTGGTGCGGGAGAGCGCGGTGCGGGCTCACCGGGAGCTGCTCACCCCGCTGATCGGCGCGCTGACGGAGCTGGGCGAGGAGGACCCGCGGCGTACGGCGCTGCTCCTCCAGGGGATCGTCAACGCGGCCACGACGGCGATCGAGAACGGCGACGACGCGGCCGCGGTGACGGACCGGGCGGTGCGCATGGCCGTCACCGCGATCACCGGCACGCCTCCGGGAGGCTGAGCGGGCGGCCGGGCCCTTACGACCTGGTGCACGAGAGCGAACGGGCTCCCGACGTCCTGCGACTCCGCCTTGGACGCGAAGTCGCATGACGCCGCTCACTGATCCGCTCTCCGCCGTGCACCGGGCCGTCACCCCGGCTACCGGGCCGGGGAAGGTTCCAGCCGGGTGCGGATGCCGTCGAAGTGGGTGCGCATCGCCCTCACCGCGCGCAGGCCGTCGGCCGCCGCCACCGCCTCGACGATCTCGCGGTGCTGGGCGCATGTGACCCACGCGTCCTGGTGGCCGTCGTCGAAGTCCTCCCGCACGCGGTCCATGGCCGCCCAGAACGCGTCGAGCACCTCGCTGAGCAGGTGGTTGTCCAGCGAGGCGTAGAGCGCGAGGTGGAACGCCCGGTCGGTGGAGCGTGCCACCCGGCCCGATCCGGCCTCCTGCTCCATCTTCGCGACCAGGGCGCGCAGCACGTCGAGGTCCTCGTCCGGGACGCCGGCCGCGACGGCGCCGACGAGCCCCGCCTCCAGCGCTTCCCGCACCTTCATCAGTTCGGCGAGCCCGTGCTCGCCCTGACGGTGGCGGACGGCCGCGCGGAAGGCGAGCCCTTCGGCGAACGGCGACAGGGAGAGCGAGCCCACGAAGGTGCCGTAACCGCGGCGGATCTCCACGACGTTGACCGCCTGGAGCGACTTGAGGGCCTCGCGCACCGACACCCGGCCGGCCTCGAAGAGGTCCATCAGTTCGGTCTCGGTGGGCAGTGCGTCACCCGGTGCGAGGCGTCGCTCCAGTATCAGTTCCTTGATCCGTCGCTCGATGTCCTGAGCCATGGTGGGCCGCGCCACAACGTCCTCCTGAGGTGCCGTTGCCCCTTGACCGGTCGCAGGAGCATCTGATTAAGGTGAAGCCAGACATAGGACATCTTACGTCCCATGTCTCGATCCGGGTAGCCGCTCAGGCCGCGGATCGGTATCCCGATCAGCTGGAGTCCTCACCATGTCTCTGACCGCACCGCTGCACGGCGTCGTCCCACCGGTCTGCACCCCGCTCGACTCCCGCGGGGAGGTCGACACCGCCTCCCTCGTCCGTCTCGTCGAGCACCTCATCGGCGGGGGCGTGCACGGACTCTTCGCACTGGGCTCCACCAGCGAGGTCGCCTACCTCACCGACGAACAGCGCGCCACGGTCCTGGAGACCGTTGTCAACGCCACCGACGGCCGCGTCCCGGTCCTCGCCGGCGTCATCGACACCACCACGGCCCGGGTCGTCGAGCATGCCAGGTCCGCCGCCGCGCTGGGCGCCGACGCCCTGGTCGCGACCGCGCCGTTCTACACCCGCACCCACGCCAAGGAGATCGCGGGGCACTTCCGCCGGCTGCGCTCCGAGGTGGCCCTGCCGCTGTTCGCGTACGACATCCCCGTCGCCGTGCACAGCAAGCTGTCCGCCGCACTGATCCGCGAGCTCGCCGAGGACGGCACCCTGGCGGGCCTCAAGGACAGCAGCGGCGACGAGGGCGGCCTGCGCCGGCTCGTCGTCGAGCTCGGCGGCCGCGAGGGCCGCTCGAACGGCCCGGTGCCCGGCTTCAGCATCCTCACCGGCTCCGAGCTGACGGTCGACGCGGCGCTGCTCGCCGGCGCCGACGGTGTCGTTCCCGGTATCGGCAACGTGGACCCGGCCGGTTACGTACGGCTCTACGAGGCCGCGCGGGCCGGGGACTGGACGCTGGCCGCGAAGGAGCAGGAACGGCTGATCAAGCTGTTCGCGATGGTCGACGTCGGCCCCGAGGCGGACATGGGCCGCAGCTCCTCGGCGCTCGGCTCGTTCAAGTCGGCGCTCCGGCTGCTGGGCATCATCGACTGCGGCGACACCGCCTTCCCGCAGATCCAGCTGTCCGCCGAATCCGTCGCGCTCGTCTCCGGGCGGCTGCGCGACGCCGGTCTGCCGCCGGTCCGATGACCACCTCGGCACAGTCGATACCGGCCGGGGGGCCCGTCGTCGGCCTCGACCTCGGCGGCACGAAGATCGCCGCCGCGCTCCTCGCGTCCGACGGCACGGTCCTCGCCCGGCACAGCCGGCCCACCCCGGCCCGGGACGGCGCGGCGGCGGTGCTCGACGCGCTCGCCTCGGCCGCCGCCGAGGTCGACCCTGACCACAGCGCCGCGGTGCTCGGCATCGCGGCGGCCGGGGTCATCGACCCCCGTACCGGCATGGTCACCAGCGCCACCGACTCCCTCCGCGGCTGGGCCGGCACCCCGCTGGGCGTCGGGCTCGCCAACCGCACCGGCTACGCGGTGGCCTGCGACAACGACGTGCGCGCCACGGCCGGGCCCGAACTCGCCGCCCTGAACGCGGAGCGCGAGGGCCACGGCTCGCTGCTCTTCGCCGCCATCGGCACCGGAGTCGGCGGCGCCCTCGCCGTCGACGGGCGGATGCTGCACGGCGCGGCCGGAATCGCCGGGCACCTCGGTCACCTGCCCAGCCCGGAGGCAGCCGGACTGCCCTGCACCTGCGGCGCCACCGGCCACCTGGAGGTCATCGCCTCCGGGCCCGGGATCGCCGCCCACTACGCACGGCTGACCGGTGCCCCCGTGGACCGGCTGGAGACCGTCGCCGCGCGCGCCGCCGCGGGCGACGCCCACGCCGTCACGGCCATCACCACCGGTGCGGCCGCCGCCGGACACGTCCTCGGGGGGCTCGCCAACGCGCTCGGCCCGGACCGGGTCGTCGTCGGCGGCGGTGTCCCGCGCATCGGCGCCCTGTACGAGGACGCGCTGCGGGCCGCCTTCGCCGGGGAGCTGATGGGACCGCTGCGCAGACTCGTCCCACAGGCCCCGCTGCTCGGCCACGACGCGGCCGTGCTCGGCGCGGCGGCCCTCACCACCACCCTTCCCCTCCACCACCCGGGAGCTCTCCGATGACCGCGCAGGAACTGGCCACCACCCTCCAGGGCAAGCTGATCGTGTCCTGCCAGGCGCCCCCCGGCGATCCGATGCGGGAGACGTCCACCCTGGTGCGGCTCGCGCTGTCGGCCGTCGCCGGTGGCGGCTCGGCGATCCGGGCCAACGGCCCCGAGGTCGTCGCCGCGATCACCGCCGCCGTCGACCTGCCGGTCATCGGCCTGTGGAAGGACGGCGACACCGGGGTGTTCATCACCCCGACCGTCCGGCACGCCCTGGCCGTCGCCGAGGCCGGCGCGGCCGTCGTCGCCGCGGACGCCACCGACCGGCCGCGCCCCGACGGCTCCACGTTCGCCGAACTCGTCGAAGCCGTCCACGCGGCCGGCGCCCTCGTCATGGCCGACGTCTCCACCCTCGCCGAGGGCGTCGCGGCAGCGGAGCTGGGGGCCGACTTCGTCTCCACGACCCTGTCCGGCTACGTACCCGGGACGCCGAAGCAGACCGGCCCCGACCTCGATCTGGTCTCCAAGCTCTCCGCCGCGATCGACGTCCCGGTGGTCGCCGAAGGCCGTATCAACACCCCCGGGGAAGCGGCCGAGGCCCTGGCGCGCGGCGCCCACAGCGTCGTCGTCGGCACCGCCATCACCGCTCCCACCGCCCTGACCGCCCGATTCGTGGCAGGCATCGCCAGGCCCTGATCTGTCCCACCACGCGGGACGGCTGCTCAAGGACGAGCGCCGTCCCGCATCCTGGAGTCACCGTGCAGACATCACCCCCCACACTCCCCTGGTACCGCCAGGTGAGCCGCACCCAGTGGAAGTCGTTCTTCGCCGCCTGGATCGGCTACGTGCTCGACGGCTTCGACTTCGTGCTGATCACCCTCGTGCTGACCGAGATCAGTGACGAGTTCGGACTGAGCACGGTGCAGGCGGCCAGCCTGATCTCCGGTGCGTTCATCACCCGCTGGCTGGGCGGCGCCGTCCTCGGCGCCATCGGCGACCGCTACGGCCGCAAGCTCTCCATGGTGCTCAGCATCCTGCTCTACTCGATGGGCACCTTCGCCTGCGGGTTCGCGTGGAACTACACCAGTCTGTTCGCCGCCCGGCTGGCCATCGGCATGGGCATGGCCGGTGAGTACAGCGCCAGCTCCACGTACGTCATGGAGAGCTGGCCGGCCGCGCTGCGCAACCGGGCCAGTGGCTTCCTGATCTCCGGGTTCTCGGTCGGCTCGGTGCTCGCCGCCCAGGTCTACGACTGGGTGGTGCCCTCGCTCGGCTGGCGCTGGATGTTCTATCTGGGCCTCATTCCGATCGCCATCGCGCTGTGGATGCGGCGCGCGCTGCCGGAGGCGGAGGAGTGGACGGAGTCCGTCGCGGACCAGGGCGCCAAGCCCAACCCGTTCCGGCCGCTGTTCCTCACCCGGGCCCGGGCCACCGCCAACACGGTCCTGGTCGTCGTCGCCACCGTCTCGCTGTTCCTCGTCTTCACCCCGGGCGGGGCCGGCATGGTGCCGGTGCTCTCCGTGATCGCCGGGCTCTCGCTCGCCGCGTTCGCCGTGCAGATGGGCGGGAGGCGCGGCTGGGTGCTGTACCTGTCCATGATCGTGACGCTGTTCTTCGCGTTCCTGTACTCGTGGCCCATCCAGGCCCTGCTGCCCACGTATCTGAAGACCGAGCTGGGCTACACGACGGACCAGGTCACGGACGTGCTGTACTTCGCCGGCTTCGGCACCATGGTCGGCTGCTGGGTCGCGGGCTTCCTCGGCGACCGGATCGGTACGAAGAAGGCGTACGCGCTGACGCTGCTGGCCTCGCTCGCCTTCGTCTATCCGGTCTTCGCGGTCAAGAACAACCTGATGCTGCTCGGCATCCTGCTCTTCCTGCTCCAGGCCACGAGCTTCGGCATCTCCGGGCTGCTCCCCCGCTACATCGGCGGTCACTTCCCGACCGCGAGCCGGGGTGCCGCACTCGGCTTCACGTACAACGTGGGCGCCCTCGGCGGGGCGGTCGCCCCGGTGCTCGGGGCCCATCTCGCCTCCGGGATGGACCTGGGCCGGGCGCTCGCGGTACTGACGTTCGCGGGCACGGTGATCGTGGTGCTGCTGGTCGGCTTCGACGTACCGGCGCGGCTGAACCGGCTGACGGACCCCGACGCCGAGCGGGACCACCTGGCGGTGACGCCGAGGCCGCCGGTCGGCGAGCATGTCCCCGTGGAGGGTTAGCGGCCCGGGTCTCCGGGGGTTCGCTCAGGGGGCAGCGGTCACAGCCCCGTGACCGCTGCCCGGGCGCGGCAGCCAACGTGTCGGTCTGTTGACGGACTCGTCGAGGGAAGACCCCCGGTCCTGAAGTCCTGGTCCCCAAGCGGCGCACGATCATCCGCGCGCCCGATGTCGCCCGCCGGAGACGAGAGCCACCATGTCGGTGGACCCCTTCCGAAGGAGTGCACCATGTCGTACCCGGAACACCTCGAATACCCGAAGCCCCGCTACCTGGGCGACAGGGGCGAGGTGAACGCGGTCTTCAGGCCGGCCGCCACCCCGCCGGACATCGCCCCGCCCGGGGGCGGCGCCACGCACTACCTCGCCACCAACGAGTCGACCGGCGGCGAATTCGGCCTGTACAAGGTGGATCTGGGCGCACGGGCCGCCGGGGCGAAGACCCACTTCCACAGGGCCATGTCGGAGTCCTTCTACGTCCTCTCCGGTGAACTGGAGCTCTTCAACGGCGAGAAGTGGGTCACCGGCCGCGAGGGCGACTTCCTGTACGTGCCGGTCGGCGGCCTCCACGCCTTCAGGAACGTGACCGATGAGCCGATGTCCATGCTCCTGCTCTTCTCCCCGGGCGCCCCGCGCGAGGAGTACTTCGAGCGGGTCGCGGAGGTGTCGCGGCGCGGTGGCGAGGAGCTCAAGCGGTTCCGCGTCCGGCACGACAGCTACTTCACCGAGGACTTCGGGCCCGGGGCGCGGTAGTCCACGGTGCCGGCCCGCCGACGGGCTCGGCGTTTCAGGCCGCGATGCGCTCGAAGACCGCGGCGAGACCCTGGCCGCCGCCGATGCACATGGTCTCCAGGCCGTAGCGGGCCTCGCGGCGGTGCAGTTCCCTGGTGAGGGTGGCAAGGATGCGGGCGCCGGTGGCGCCGACGGGGTGGCCGAGCGAGACGCCCGAGCCGTTCACGTTGATCCGTTCCTCGTGGTCCTTGTCGCCGAGGCCCAGCTCGCGGGTGCAGGCCAGCACCTGGGCGGCGAAGGCCTCGTTGAGCTCGATCAGGTCGAGGTCGGCGAGGGTGAGCCCGGCGCGGGCCAGCGCGGTGCGGGTGGCGGGGACGGGGCCGATGCCCATGGTGGCGGCGGGCACGCCCGCGCGGGCGAAGGAGACCAGACGCACCAGCGGGGTGAGGCCGAGGCCTTCGGCGGTGGCGGCACTGGTCACCAGGCAGGCGGCCGCCGCGTCGTTCTGGCCGCTGGCGTTGCCCGCGGTGACCGTGGCCTGCGGGTCGGACTTGCCCAGGATCGGTCGGAGTGCGGCGAGCTGTTCGGCGGTGGTGTCGGGGCGGGGGTGCTCGTCCGCGGTGACCACCGTCTGCCCTTTGCGCGTCTTCACCGTGACGGGGACGGTCTCCGCCTCATACCGCCCCTCGGCCATGGCCCGGCCGGCGCGCTGCTGCGAGCGCAGGGCCAGGGCGTCCTGGTCGGCGCGGCTGATGTCGTACGCGCGGCGCAGGTTCTCCGCCGTCTCGATCATGCCGCCGGGCACGGGGTGGTGGGCACCGCCGGCGGTGACCCGGCCGCGGGCGAGCGAGTCGTGGAGCTGGAGGCCGGGCCCCTTGATGCCCCAGCGCCCGTCGTGCGTGTAGTACGGGGCGGCGCTCATCACGTCGACACCGCCGGCGATCACCACGTCACTGAACCCGGCCCTGATCTGCATCGCCGCGTCGAGGACGGCCTGGAGGCCCGAGCCGCAGCGGCGGTCGGTCTGGAGGCCGGTGACGGACTGCGGGAGCCCGGCGTCCAGGGCGGCGACCCGGCCGATGGCGGGGGCGTCGGAGGACGGGTAGGCGTGCCCGAGGATCACTTCGTCCACCCGGTCCGGGTCGATCCCCGTGCGGGCGACGACCTCGGCGATGACGCGGGCGGCGAGGGCGGCCGGCGTCTGCCCGGCGAACGCCCCGCCGAAGCGGCCGATGGGGGTGCGCAGCGGTTCGCAGATCACGACATCGTGTCGGTCGGGCACAGCGGGACCTTCCGGGAGCGGGGCAGGAGAGGACAAGGGTGTGCCATGACCTTCCCACCCACCGACTGAGTCGGTCCAATATCCAGTTTCCCCTGATTCAAGACGACTCATGTCTCAATGCGGACTCACTGAGCGGCTCTACGGAGTCGGCAGCGCGTCCTCCGCGACGGCGAGCACCGCACGCAGCGCGGCCGAAGGGTTGTCGGTCCGCCAGGCCAGCGCCGCCTGCCGCCGGATCGGCGGTCCGGCCAGGCGCCGGTAGACGAGGCCGCTCTGCTGGATGTGCTGGACGGACGTGACGGTCAGGGTGACCCCGACGCCCGCGGCGACGAGCGCCAGGATCGTGTACGAGTCGGGGGCCTCCTGCACCACCCGCGGGTTGAACCCGGCGGCCTCGCAGGCCCCCACCATCGCGTCCCGCACGGTCGAGCCGGTGTTCGCGGGGAACGAGACGAACGGCTCCCCGGCCAGCACCTCGATCGGAACGCTGTCCCGGGCGGCGAGCGGATGGTCGGAGGGCAGCGCGCACACCAGCTCCTCCTCGTCGATCACCCGGAAGGTGACGCCCGGCTGCGTCACCGGAAGGCGTACGAACCCCAGGTCGAGCGAGCCGTCCGCGACCCGGGCGAGCGCGACGTTGGCGTAGGTCTGGCCCGTCATGACGAGCTCGATCCCGGGATGGGCGGCGCGCACCGCCCGGGTCAGCCGGGGCAGCGTCTCGTGGCTGGAGGCACCCGCGAAGCCGATGCTGACCCGCCCGTACTCGCCGCGGCCGGCCGCCTTCGCGGCCCGTACGGCGGTGTCGAGGTCGTCGATCACGGTCCGCACCGGCGGGAGGAACGACTCCCCCGCGCTGGTCAGCCGCACCGAGCGGGTGTTGCGCTCGAAGAGCTGGACGCCCAGTTCCTTCTCCAGCCGGCGGATCTGCTGGCTCAGCGGCGGCTGGGCCATCTGCAACCGCTTGGCGGCCCGGCCGAAATGCAGTTCCTCGGCCACGGCGACGAACGCGAACAGATGACGCAGTTCCACGACCGCCCCTCCCTCAGCACCATTGATCAACCTGCCGTCTCGATCCGAGCTTAATTCGGTATTGGACAGCGAACAATGACCGCTGGCACCGTGGGGCGACGCGCGCGCCCGCACACGCAGAGGAGCACGGTGGCCCCGACGGAACGGACCGACCGGACTGACAAGTCGATGTCGATGAAGGCGGCGATCTCCGCCTTCGTCCATGACGGCGCCACCGTCTGCCTCGAAGGCTTCACCCATCTCATCCCGACCGCCGCGGGCCACGAGATCATCCGCCAGGGCCGGCGTGACCTCACCGTCGTGCGGATGACGGCGGACATCGTCGTGGACCAGATGATCGCCGCGGGCTGCGTGACCCGGCTGGTCTCCTCGTTCGTGGGCAACTCCTCGGCCGGTTCGCTCGGTGAGCTCCGCCGGCGGGTGGAGGGCGCGGACCCCGCACCCCTCGCCTTCGAGGAGTACAGCCACTACGGCATGGTCTGCCGCTACCTCGCCGGCGCGCAGCGGCTGCCGTTCCATCCGCTGCGCTCGTACGGCGGCAGCGATCTGCCGTCCGTCAACAGCGATCTGCGCAAGGTCACTTCGCCGTATCCCGGCCCGGACGGCGAGCCCGAGCAGATCTACGTCGTACCGCCCGTCAACCCGGATGTGACGATCATCCACGCCCAGCGCGCCGACCGCCGGGGCAACACCCAGATCTGAGGGCTGACCGGTGTCCAGGCCGAGGCGGTGTACGCGGCGGACAGGGCGATCGTCGTCGTGGAGGAGATCGTGGACGACGAGGTGATCCGCTCGGACCCCAACCGCACGCTCGTCCCCGCGCACGCGGTCGACGCGGTGGTCCGCTGCCCGCGCGGGGCGCATCCCTCGTTCGCCCAGGGCTACTACGACCGGGACAACGCCTTCTACCGGGCCTGGTCGCACATCAGCAAGGACCCGCGGCGGCTCCAGGAGTGGCTGGACGAGTGGGTGCGCGGGACGGCGGACCACGCGGAGTACGTCGACAAGCTCGGCGAGGAGTTCTGGGCCGGGCTCGCGGTCGGCGAGGCCCTCAGCGAGCCGGTGAACTACGGGCGCCGGCTGTGAGCGCCCCGGAAGGACCCGCCGCCATGGAACACGGGAAGGAACGGGCCCTGGCCACCACCGCACCCGCCGCCGTCACCTCGTCCGAACTGCTCTCCGTCGTCGCCTCCCGCGAACTGGCCGCCCGCCGTACCGTGTTCGCCGGCATCGGCCTGCCGACCCTCGCCACCGAACTCGCCCGTCTGACGGTCGCGCCCGGCGTCGAGGTGGTGTACGAGTCCGGTGTCTGCGGCGCCCATCCCTCGCACCTGCCGGAGACCATCGCCGACGCGGTCCTGATCACGGGGGCGGAGGCGGTGATCTCGATGCCGATGCTCTTCGGCTGTGTGCTGCAGGGCGGCCACATCGACGTCGGCTTCCTCGGTGCCGCGCAGATCGACCGCTGGGGCAACCTCAACACGTCGGTGATCGGCGCGTGGGACAGCCCTTCGGTCCGGCTGCCCGGCTCGGGCGGCGGCGTCGAGGTGATGGCCAACTCCCGTGAGGTCTTCGTGGTGATGCGCCGTCACCACCCGCGCTCCTTCCCGGCGGAGCTCGACTTCTGCACCACGCCGGGCCCCGACCGCGCGCTCGCCGAGGGCATCCGCCCGCTGGGCGCCGGTGTCACCCGGGTCATCACCGAACTGGGCATCATGGCTCGCGCGGGCGTGGGCGAGGAGTTGCGGCTGGTCGCCGTCCAGCCCGGGGTCACCGTGGACGAGGTCCGGGCCGCGACCGGCTGGGACCTGCGGGTCGCCGACACGGTCGCCGAGGTGCCGCCGCCGACCGGGGCGGAGTTGCGGCTGCTGCGCGAGGATGTCGACCCGGACCGCGTGTACCTGCGCTGATCCGCACCGGCCCGCCCG
Source organism: Streptomyces sp. NPDC005775 (assembly GCF_042871565.1). Classification (NCBI taxonomy): domain Bacteria; kingdom Bacillati; phylum Actinomycetota; class Actinomycetes; order Kitasatosporales; family Streptomycetaceae; genus Streptomyces; species Streptomyces sp. NPDC005775. Next base: position 472,263 of record NZ_JBIAIU010000002.1, read on the forward strand.
TCCGTCACCCACGTCACCACCCCATCGAGAGGACCAGGACCACCATGCGTATCAGGATCGTCGGCGCCGGAGCCATGGGCCGCGGCATCGCCCAGTGGGCGGCCTCCGCCGGACACACCGTCGAGCTGTGCGACGTGCGGCCGGAGGCGGTGGCGGAGGCGGCCGCCTTCGTACGGTCCATGCTGGAGCGGGCCGTGCACAAGGGCCGGATGTCCGCCGCGGACGCGGACGCCGCCCTGGACCGGCTGATCGCGCTGGACGACCCGTGGGCGCGGGGCCCCGGCGTCGAGCTGGTCGTCGAGGCCGTGCGGGAGGACCTGGCCACCAAGGCGGAGGTCTTCGGCCGCCTGGAGCGGGTGCTGCCCGCGTCGGCCGTCTTCGCCACCAACACCTCCTCGTTGTCGGTGACCCGGATCGCCGCCGGCCTGAAGGACCCGACGCGTCTGGCCGGACTGCACTTCTTCAACCCGGTCCCGCTGATGAGGATCGTCGAGGTGGTGCCCGGTGCCGCCACGCGGCCGGAGATCCCCCCGTTGCTGACCGCGCTCGTGGAGAGCTGCGGGCACCGCGCGGTGACGGTCGCCGACACGCCCGGCTTCCTCATCAACCACGCCGGGCGCGGGCTGGCGACGGAGGCGCTCGCGCTGCTGGAGGAGACGGTCACCGACCCGGCGGGCATCGACCGCATCGCACGGGACGTGCTGGGCCTGCGGATGGGCCCGTTCGAGCTGATGGACCTCACCGGACTCGATGTGACGGCCGCCGTCATCGACTCGGTCTGGGAGGGCTTCCGCCACGAGGACCGGCTCCGCCCCTCGTATCTGACCCCGAACCGCGTCGCGGCCGGACTGCACGGGCGCAAGACGGGACGCGGCTGGTTCGCGTACGGCTCCGAGGCGGCCGCGCCCGTGCCGGAGGCCCCGGTCACCGGCGACCCGGACCGGCCGGTGCACGTGGTCGCCGCGTCGCCGGCCGGGGAGGCGGATGCCGCGGCCCTCCGGGAGGCCCTGTCGGCGGCGGGCGCCACCGTCGGGGCCGGTGCGGCGCCGTCGGCCGGGGCCCTGGTGCTGGTGCCCGTCTGGGGCACCACGGTCGCCGCCGCGGTGGCCGCGCACGGGCTGCCCGCGGGGCGCACCTTCGGGGTGGACCCGTTGCCGGGGGCCGGGCGCCGCCGGGTGCTGGCCGTGACCCCGGCCGCGGAGCCCGCGGCGGCGCGGGACGCGCGTGCGGTGCTGGCGCGGCCCTCGGACGGCGGCGAGCCGTTCGCGGTGTCGGTGGTGCGGGACACGGCGGGCTCGGTCGCCCAGCGGCTGCTCGCGTCGATCGTCGCGGTCTCGGCGTCGATCGCGGAACGCTCGCTGGCGACGCCGGCCGACATCGATCAGGCGGTGACGACCGGTCTCGGCTACCCGAGGGGTCCGCTGGCCTGGGGCGACCGGATCGGTGCGGCGCGGATGCTGGAACTGCAGCGGGCCCTGCACGCGACGACGGGTGACCCGCGCCACCGTCCGACCCGCTGGGTCACCGAACGCGCGGCACTGGGCCTGGCACTGACGGACCCGGGCACCTCGCCGGCGGACTGCCTGGGCGGCGGCGAAGACGGCGCGGCGTGAGTGGGGCCGGGTGACCTGACCGATTCGTTCAAGACCGTGGGCCCGCCCCCGGCCTACGGTCGGATCATGACTCCACGACTCGACGCGATCTCCCTCACCACCGCGGACCTTGCCGCATCGCTCGCCTTCTACCGCCGGCTCGGCCTCGACATCCCGGCCGGCGCGGAATCCGCGCCCCATGTCGAAGTGACCCTCCCGGGCGGGCAGCGGCTGCTGTGGGACACCGAGGACGTCGTCCGATCCTTCGACCCCGAGTGGGCCGGGACGAACGGCGGGGAGCGGCTCGGGCTCGCCTTCCTCTGCGAGAGCCCGGCAGAGGTCGACTCCGTCTTCGCCGAGCTGACCGGTGCCGGTTACCGGGGCCATCTGAAGCCGTGGGACGCGGTGTGGGGGCAGCGCTACGCGGTGGTGCTCGATCCGGACGGCTGTGCGGTGTCGCTGTTCGCCGCCGCCGATTCCCAGCGGGACAGCCTCTAGGGGGTGGCTGACACCACCCGGGTGCCGGTGAAGTACTCGCTCAGGGTGGTGCCTGCCAGTTCGCGCATCTCCCGCGCGAGATGCGCCTGGTCGGCGCAGCCCGCCGCGAGCGCGGCCTCGGCGTACGGCATCCCGGACCGTACGAACTCCAGCGCCCGTTGGAGCCGCAGCACCCGGGCGAGCGTCTTGGGGCCGTATCCGAAGGAGGTCAGCGAGCGGCGGTGCAGCTGACGGGCGCCGAGGCCGACCGCCTCGGCCGTCTGCGCGACGGTGCGGCCGCTGTCCAGGTGCGCGGCGACGGACCGCATCGCCGGGTCCGGCGGCCCGGCGACCGCTGCCCGGCGCACGGCGATGTCGTCCAGCGCGGCAGCCGGGTCGGCGGCGCCGGCGACCCGCTCGGTGAGCTCCCTGACCTGTGCCCCCGGCCAGAGATCGGCCAGGGCGACGCGACGGTCGCGCAGTTCGTGCGCGGGCACGCCCAGCAGGGCGGGGGCCGCGCCGGGGGGGAAGCGGACACCGGCGAAGCTGCCGCCGTACGGTGCGGACGGGGGCTCCGCACGGGTGTCCGGGCCCGCGACGAGGAGCCTGCCGCCGATCCAGAGCAGGTCCATGCAGCCGTCGGGCAGCACCGGATGGACGGATCCCGGCGGCACGGTCAGGGTCCAGACCTTCGCACCGTCAACCCGCGACGCGCGCTCTTCGTACCTGTCGCCCATGGCACTAGTCTCGTCGACGGACGGAGAACGGGCGCGACGGCATCCCGGGGGCGGTCATGGCGGCACTGATGCAGTTCACCACCGACAGCGGCGAGACGGTGACGGTCGAGGTCGACCGGCACGCTCCGGGTGCGCAACTGGTCGCGCGCGACGGTCATGCGCTGGCCCGGGCGGAACGCACCTTCGACGAGGCGCTCCAGGGCATCCGGTCGGCGGCCGAGTCGGCGCTCTCCGTGTTCCGGGACGGCACCCTGAAACCGGACGGGGTGGAACTCGAATTCGGTGTGAAGATCACCGCCGAGGCCGGTGCGGTGATCGCGAAGAGTGCGCTGGAGGGCCATCTGACGGTCAAGCTGTCCTGGTCGCCGGGCTCGTCCGCCGAGGCGCCCGCGGCCCCGGGTGTCCCGCCCGTCGGCTGACGGCCCGCCCTCACTCGCCGGGGGGCTGCGGCTTGTCCGTGTCCTTCTCGCGGCTCGGCTGCAGCCGGGACTTCACGTCGTCCGGCGGCAGGAACCGCGACCACCGTTCCGGGAACTCGGACGGCATGTACGGGTAGTCGCCGTCGTCCCCGTCGTCCTCGTCGTCGTACGGGCCGCCGTAGCGGCTCTCCGCCTGGGTCCGGGCCACGAATTCGGCCGCCTGGACCGCGCGCACCCGGTCGTTGGCGGCACGGGCCGCCGCCGTCGCCACCGACGGCCACACCCGGTCGATGGCCGCGTTGACGGCGGCGCCCACCAGCACCGCGAACGCGGAGATGCCGATCCACAGCAGTACCGCGATCGGGGCGGCCAGTGACCCGTAGATCGTGGGCCCCTCGACCGTACTGGTGAGGTAGATCCGCAGCAGGAAGCTGCCGACCACCCACATCGCCAGCGCCATCAGGGCGCCCGGCATGTCCTCTATCCACGGTGAGCGGACGGGGACGGACACGTGGTACAGCGTGGTCAGGAAGGCGATGGACAGCAGTATCACCAGCGGCCAGTACAGGACGCTTATGACCTCGGTGCCCCAGGGGATGAACTCCACGACCCGGTCGGGGCCGACCACCAGCAGCGGCAGCACGACCGCGCCCAGCAGCAGCGCCACCACGTACAGCAGGAAGGCGAGCATCCGGGTCTTGACGATGCCGCGCTGGCCGTCGAGCCCGTACATGACGGTGATCGTGTCGATGAAGACGTTGACCGCTCGCGAACCGGACCAGAGCGCGATCGCGAAACCGATGGAGATGACGTCGGGCCGGGCCCCGGTGGTGACGTCCGCCAGGAGCGGTTTGGCGAAGTCGTTGACGCCCCGCTCGGAGAGCACCGTATGGGCGGCGCTGAGGATGTTGCGCTCGATGGAGGCGACCGTGGTGGTGCTGGTCCACTCGTCGACGTAACCGAGCAGACCGATCAGTCCGAGGAGCAGCGGAGGCAGGGACAGCAGGGTGAAGAACGCCGCCTCGGCGGCGAGTCCCAGAATGCGGTACTCCATGCACGAGTTGACGGTGTCCTTCAGCAACTGCCAGGCCAGTTGGCGCTTGGACACGTTGCGGTAGAGCACTCTGGCCCGGTGGAGCCGGCCCGGCGGCCGCTCGGGTGTTTCATTTGCTGCCTGCACGTCCTTACCGTATCGGCATGGCAGCCACCACCCACACAGTGTCCAACCAGGCCCCTCCCCTCCTCGGCTACGACGTCTTCGGCGCGGACCGGGTGCTCACCGAAGCCGTGGAGCGGCACCTCCCGGCAGACCTGCTCGACGACGCGCGCAGGGGGCTCGCCGAGCTCGGCCGGTCCGCCGGTTCCGCCCAGGCCGCGGGCTGGGGCGCGCAGGCCAACGAGAATCCACCGAGGCTGCGGACCCATGACCGCTACGGGAACCGCATCGACGAGGTGGAGTTCCACCCGGCCTGGCACCGGCTGCTCGGCCATGCCGTGTCCGCCGGTCTGACCGACGCCTGGGACCGTCCGGGCGGGCACGTGCGCCGGACCGCCGGCTTCCTGGTGTGGACGCAGGCCGAGGCGGGCAACGGCTGCCCGCTCTCGATGACGCACGCGGCGGTGCCCGCGCTGCGGACCGATCCGGCGGTGGCCGCCGAGTGGGAGCCGTTGCTGACCTCGCGCGTGTACGACAAGGAGTTGCGGCCGGCCGGGCAGAAGTCCGGCGCGCTCCTCGGAATGGGCATGACGGAGAAGCAGGGCGGGACGGACGTACGGTCCAACACGACCCGCGCCGAGCCCCTCTCCGGCGAGGGGGAGTATCTGCTCACGGGGCACAAGTGGTTCTGCTCGGCGCCGATGTCCGACGGGTTCCTGGTGCTGGCGCAGGCCCCCGGCGGGCTGACGTGTTTCCTGCTGCCCCGGGTGCTGGCGGACGGCACGCGCAACGTCTTCGCGATCCAGCGGCTGAAGGACAAACTGGGCAACCGGTCCAACGCCTCGGCCGAGGTCGAGTTCGACGGTACGTGGGCGCGCCGGGTCGGTGAGGAGGGGCGCGGGGTGCGCACCATCATCGACATGGTGGCGGCGACCCGGCTGGACTGTGTGACCGGCTCGGCGGCGCTGATGCGGCAGGCGGTCGCGCAGGCGGTCCACCACACCACGTACCGGAGCGCGTTCGGCGGGGTGCTGGTCGACAAGCCGCTGATGCGCAACGTGCTGGCCGATCTGGCGCTGGAGTCGGAAGCCGCGACGGTGCTCGCGATGCGGCTCGCGGCGGCGTACGACGCCGGGACCGAGAGCGAGGCGGCGTTCCTGCGCATCGCGGTGCCCACGGCGAAGTACTGGGTGACGAAGCGGTGCACCCCGCTCGTGGCCGAGGCACTGGAGTGCCTGGGCGGCAACGGATACGTGGAGGAGTCGGGAATGCCCCGGCTGCTGCGCGAGGCACCGCTCAACTCGATCTGGGAGGGCTCGGGGAACGTACAGGCGCTGGATGTGCTGCGGGCCCTGCAACGGGAGCCGCTGGCGCTGAACGCGTTCCTCCAGGAGGTCGGGCGGGCCCGGGGCGCCGACCACCGGCTCGACGGGGCGATCAAGGGGCTGCTGACCGAGCTCGCCGATCTGCAGGGGATCGAGGCGCGGGCCCGCCGGCTCGTGGAGCGGATGGCACTGGTGCTGCAGGGTTCGCTGCTGGTGCGCTGGGCTCCGTCGGAGGTCTCCGACGCGTTCTGCGCGTCACGCCTGGGCGGCGAGTGGGGTGCGGCGTTCGGGACGCTGCCGCACACCCTGGACCTGGCGTCGGTCGTCGAACGGGCGCGGCCCGTGGAGCGTTGACCCGGGCGGTGCCAGCAACGGGGGGTGGTGCTGCGCCGACACGGCACCACCCCCCATGCTGTACACACCGGACTTCGGGGCGGAAACCCCGCCGTGCGGTGTGCCGCCACTCTTGTACGACCGGGGTGGCCTCGCCAGAGTTGCAGAGGGTTGCAACCATTGTGTGGAGTTGCGACACCGGGCCCCACGAAGCGGCAGGATGGGCGCCGTGGCCCTTGGCACGGTCCTGGTACTGACACTGGCACTGGCACCTGAGGGGGATCCGACGTGGAGACAAGTCCTGTCGATGTGATGCGGCCGGATGCGCAGGAGCCCGGCCGGTCCGCGCGCCTGCTCCACCGGGCCCGGGAGGCACGGGTGACGGGACAGCGGATGCCCGTCCGGCCGCGTGCGGAGATCGGGGCCTCGTGGGACCGGGTGCTGCGCAGCGGCATCGATCCGGAGCAGTCCACCCAGAGCGTGCTGCTGGAGATGGAGGAGATCGAGCACCGGCGACGGAGTTCCGTGCTGGGCGAGGTGATGCCGCTGCTCAGTGACGGGCTGGTGAGCATCGCGGACGCCTCGCAGCAGATCATGGTGGTCACCGATGTGGAGGGCCGGGTGCTGTGGCGCCAGGGCAACACGGGTGTGCTGCGCCGGGCCGACGGCATCTGTCTGGCCGAGGGCGCCGCCTGGTCGGAGGAGACCACCGGTACCAACGCGATCGGCACCGCGCTCGCCTCGCGCGCCCCGGTGCAGGTCCACTCCGCGGAGCACTTCGTCCGCAGTCTGCACGGCTGGACGTGCGCGGCGGCGCCGGTGCGCGACCCGCGCGACGGGCGGCTGATGGGGATCGTCGACATCAGCGGTCCGGCGAACACGTTCCATCCCACGACGCTCGCCCTGGTGGGTTCGGTGGCCCGGCTCGCCGAGAGCGAGATCAGGACGCAGCACCTGCAGTCGATCGACCGGCTCCGTTCGGTGGCGGCGCCCATGCTGTGCCGGCTGGGGGGCCGGGCGCTGGCGGTGGACGGCAACGGCTGGCTGGCGGCGGTCACCGGGATGCCGCCGGTGGACCGGCTGCCGCTGCCGAAGTCCGTACAGCCGGGCCGGGTGTGGCTGCCCTCGCTCGGGATGTGCCGGGTGGAGCCGCTGCCGGGCGGCTGGCTGGTGCAGGTAGCGGACGGGGCGATGGACAGTCCCCCGCGCCGCGTCGTGCTCGATCTGAGCCTGCCGCGCAGTTTGGCGGTGAACGTGGTGAGCCCGGTGGGCACGTGGACGCAGCGGCTCTCCCCCCGCCACGCCGAGCTGCTGTACGCGCTGGCCCTGCACCCCGAGGGGCGTACGGCCTCCGAGCTGGCGGAGGACCTCTTCGGGGATCCGACGAGGACGGTGACGGTCCGGGCCGAGATCTCGCGGCTGCGGCGCCACCTCGCGGAGGTGCTGGCGCACCGCCCGTACCGCTTCGGCGAGGGGGTCGAGGTGGAGGTGATCCGTCCGGAGCACCCGGGCGATCTGCTGCCGCGGTCGAAGGCGCCGGTGGTGGTGAGGGCCCGCGGCGCCTCCTGAGCACCGTTCCCGCAGGTCCCGGCTTGGGCTGGGGAAGAGACGCGTGGTTCTCTGGCAGTCATGAGCAACCCCGAACGTGCATCCGGTCCCGCCCTCGCCGAGGTGACCATCTGGTCCCTGGAACAGACCTCCCCCGCCGATCTGCGGCCCTCCGCGGTGCCGGGGCCCGACGTACGGATCGTCCGGTCCGAGGTGCCGTCGCCCGAGTTCAGCCGCTTCCTCTATACGGCGGTCGGCGGCGACATCCGGTGGACGGACCGCCTGTCGATGTCGTACGCCCAGTGGCAGGAGGTCCTGGACCGGCCGGGTGCGGAGACCTGGGTGGCGTACGTCAACGGGACGCCGGCCGGATACGTGGAGCTGGACCCGCAGGACGACGGCGTGGTCGAGATCATGTACTTCGGCCTCCTCCCGGCCTTCCGGGGGCGCCGGATCGGCGGGCACCTCCTCTCGTACGGGGCCGCCCGCGCCTGGGACCTGGCCGAGCGGTGGCCGGAGCGGCCCACGACGAAGCGGGTGTGGGTGCACACCTGCTCCAAGGACGGACCGCACGCGATGGGCAACTACGAGCGCCGGGGCTTCCGGCTGTTCGAGACCCGCACCGAGCTGGAGCCCGAGGTCGCCACACCGGGCCCGTGGCCGGAGTCCGGCCGGACTCTGCTTCCCTAGGGTCTCTCGTTCTGGACGGGAGACCCCAGGCCCTCCCGTAAGAAATGCACACGATTGTCCGGCTTTCCGGCCGACAGGCGCCCGCCACGCACGTGACGGGCGCCACATAATCTCACCTGTCGGGACAGTCTCGTCCACATCATGGATAGTGGTGGACTGCCCCGAGACCCGCGTGACAGGCTTCCGTCATGCCTGGAACTGGAATTGCCTTGGTGAGTCGACGCCACGTCGACCTCGGCCGCATGTCCAGCGCCATCTGTCCGGCGAGCTGAGAGTCCCAGCACCGCCGCGATCACCCTTTCTCTGCAAATCCTGCGCACCGCCGCGCCCAGACGCGAGTGTGCAGTTCAGAGCCGCCCTCCTGCAGTCCCGAAGGACGTACCGTCATGGCCGTTACCCCGGAACAGCCCGCGCCCGCCGCGCCCCGCCGCAAAGCGGGGCGTCACCGTGGCGAAGGTCAGTGGGCCCTGGGGCACTACACCCCACTGAACGGCAATGAGCAGTTCAAGAAGGACGACGACAGTCTCAACGTGCGGACGCGCATTGAGACGATCTACTCCAAGCGCGGGTTCGACTCGATCGACCCCAACGACCTTCGTGGACGCATGCGCTGGTGGGGCCTGTACACACAGCGGCGAGCCGGGATCGACGGCGGCAAGACGGCCGTCCTGGAGCCCGAGGAGCTCGAGGACAAGTACTTCATGATGCGGGTCCGCATCGACGGCGGACGGCTGACCACCGCGCAGCTGCGCGTCATCGGCGAGATCTCCGAGGAGTACGCCCGCGGCAGCGCGGACATCACCGACCGGCAGAACGTCCAGATGCACTGGATCCGCATCGAGGACGTCCCGGCGATCTGGGAGAAGCTGGAGGCCGTCGGCCTCTCCACCACCGAGGCGTGCGGTGACTGCCCCCGTACGATGATCGGCTCCCCGGTGGCCGGCATCGCCGCCGACGAGATCATCGACGGCACCTCGGCGCTGGACGAGATCCACGAGCGCTACATCGGCAACCCGGAGTTCTCCAACCTGCCGCGCAAGTTCAAGACCGCCATCTCCGGCTCCCCCGTGCAGGACGTGGTGCACGAGATCAACGACATCGCGTTCGTCGGTGTCGAGCACCCCGAGCACGGCCCCGGCTTCGACCTCTGGGTCGGCGGCGGTCTCTCCACCAACCCGCGACTGGCCGAACGCCTGGGCGCCTGGGTGCCGTTGGACGAGGTCGCGGACGTGTGGGCCGGTGTCGTGGGGATCTTCCGCGACTACGGCTACCGCCGGCTCCGCAACCGCGCCCGGTTGAAGTTCCTGGTCGCCGACTGGGGCGTCGCCAAGTTCCGTCAGGTGCTGGAGGACGAGTACCTGAAGCGTCCGATGCTGGACGGGCCCGCGCCCGCGGAACCGAGCAGCCGCTGGCGCGACCACATCGGTGTCCACCCGCAGCAGGACGGCCGTTTCTACGTCGGCTTCGCGCCGCGCGTCGGACGGGTCGACGGCTCCACCCTCGCCAAGGTCGCCGATCTCGCGGAGGCGCACGGCTCGGGCCGGGTGCGTACCACCGTCGAGCAGAAGATGATCATCCTCGACGTGGAGCAGGACCGGGTCGAGTCCCTGTCCGCCGGTCTCGAAGCACTCGGCTTCCAGGTGAAGCCGTCCACGTTCCGCCGCGGCACGATGGCCTGCACCGGCATCGAGTACTGCAAGCTGGCGATCGTCGAGACCAAGGCGCGCGGCGCCGAGCTCATCGACGAACTGGAGCGCCGCCTCCCGGAGTTCGACGAGCCGCTCACCATCAACATCAACGGCTGCCCCAACGCCTGCGCCCGCATCCAGACGGCGGACATCGGCCTCAAGGGCCAGCTCATGCTGGACGGCGAGGGCAACCAGGTCGAGGGCTACCAGGTGCACCTGGGCGGCGCGCTCGGCCTGGAGGCCGGCTTCGGCCGCAAGGTCCGCGGCCTGAAGGTCACCTCGGCCGAACTGCCGGACTACGTCGAGCGGGTGCTCGGGAACTTCCAGAAGGAGCGCGAGGACGACGAGCGCTTCGCGACCTGGGCGGCCCGGGCCAGTGCGGAGTCGCTGTCATGAGCGAGCGCGCAGCCCCGTTCCACTGCCCCTACTGCGGCGACGAGGACCTGCGTCCGCACGAGACAGGACACGGGGCCTGGGAATGCGCCTCCTGCAACCGGGCGTTCCAGCTGAAGTTCCTGGGCCTGCTGGCCCGGGGACTGGAGCGCAACAACGGTGAAGGGGACGGGATATGACGGACACTCTGCAAACCGGAGAGCTTTCCGCTGCCGAGCTCAAGGACCTGGCCGAGCGCGCGGGCCGGGAGCTGGAGGACGCCTCCGCGCTGGAGATCCTCCAGTGGGCCACCCGCACCTTCGGCGCGCGGTTCTGTGTGACGTCGTCCATGGAGGACGCGGTCGTCGCGCACCTCGCCTCCCGGGCGCTGCCCGGGGTGGACGTGGTCTTCCTCGACACGGGCTACCACTTCCCCGAGACCATCGGCACGCGTGACGCGGTGGAGGCGGTGATGGACGTCAACGTCATCACGCTGACCCCGCGGCAGACGGTGGCCGAGCAGGACGCCGAGTACGGGCCGAAGCTGCACGACCGGGACCCGGACCTCTGCTGCAAGCTGCGCAAGGTCAAGCCGCTGGAGGAGGGCCTGACCTCGTACGCGGCCTGGGCGACCGGGCTGCGCCGCGACGAGTCCCCCACCCGGGCGAACACCCCGGTGGTCGGCTGGGACGAGAAGCGGCAGAAGGTCAAGGTGTCGCCGATCGCCCGCTGGACCCAGGACGACGTCGACGCGTACGTCGCCGAGCACGGAGTGCTCACCAACCCGCTGCTGATGGACGGTTACGCCTCCGTGGGCTGCGCCCCCTGCACCCGCCGGGTGCTGGAGGGCGAGGACGCGCGGGCCGGACGCTGGGCCGGGCGTGGCAAGACCGAATGCGGGCTGCACGACTGATGACGACTGATCAGGAGACTTCGATGAGCGTGACGGAGACGGGAGCCACCGTCTGGCTGACCGGTCTGCCGAGCGCGGGCAAGACCACCATCGCGTACGAACTCGCCGGGCGGCTGCGCGGCGAGGGCCACCGGGTGGAGGTGCTCGACGGCGACGAGATCCGCGAGTTCCTCTCCGCGGGCCTCGGCTTCACCCGCGAGGACCGCCACACCAACGTCCAGCGGATCGGCTTCGTCGCCGAACTCCTGGCGGCCAACGGCGTGAAGGTGCTGGTCCCGGTCATCGCCCCGTACGCGGACAGCCGTGACGCGGTCCGCAAGCGGCACATGGCCGAGGGCACCGCGTATCTGGAGGTGCACGTCGCCACTCCGGTCGAGGTGTGCTCGGTGCGTGATGTGAAGGGGCTGTACGCCAAGCAGGCGGCGGGCGAGATCAGCGGGCTGACCGGGGTGGACGACCCCTATGAGGCGCCCGAGTCGCCCGATCTGCGGATCGAGTCGCACCAGCAGACCGTGCAGGAGTCCGCGGCGGAGCTGTACGCGCTGCTGAGCGAGAGGGGTGCAGCGTGACGACCGTCGCGACTGTGTCGGAAGGCACCGACAATCCGTACGCACTCAGCCACCTGGACTCCCTGGAGTCCGAGGCGGTGCACATCTTCCGTGAGGTGGCGGGTGAGTTCGAGCGGCCGGTGATCCTGTTCTCCGGTGGCAAGGACTCGATCCTGATGCTGCACCTGGCGCTCAAGGCGTTCGCGCCCGCGCCGGTGCCGTTCACGCTGCTGCACGTGGACACCGGGCACAACTTCCCCGAGGTCCTGGAGTACCGCGACCGCACCGTCGCCGAGCACGGGCTGCGCCTGCACGTCGCCTCCGTACAGGAGTACATCGACGCCGGGAAGCTCCGCGAGCGCCCCGACGGCACCCGCAACCCGCTGCAGACCGTGCCGCTGACCGAGGCGATCCAGCAGCACCGCTTCGACGCCGTGTTCGGCGGCGGCCGCCGCGACGAGGAGAAGGCGCGCGCCAAGGAGCGGGTCTTCTCGCTGCGCGACGAGTTCTCCCAGTGGGATCCGCGCCGCCAGCGCCCCGAACTGTGGCAGCTCTACAACGGCCGGCACGCCGCCGGGGAGCACGTCCGGGTCTTCCCGATCTCCAACTGGACCGAGCTCGACGTCTGGCAGTACATCGAGCGCGAGGGCATCGAGCTCCCGCAGATCTACTTCGCCCACGAGCGCGAGGTGTTCAACCGATCCGGCATGTGGCTGACCGCGGGCGACTGGGGCGGCCCCAAGGAGCACGAGAGCGTCGAGACCCGCCAGGTGCGCTACCGCACGGTCGGCGACATGTCCTGCACCGGTGCCGTCGACTCCGACGCCACCACGCTGGACGCCGTGATCACCGAGATCGCCGCCTCCCGGCTCACCGAGCGGGGCGCGACCCGCGCCGACGACAAGATGTCCGAGGCCGCGATGGAAGACCGCAAGCGCGAGGGGTACTTCTAAAATGACCACACCCACCCAGTTGGCCGAGCAGTTGTCGACCACCACCCTGCTGCGGTTCGCCACCGCGGGGTCCGTCGACGACGGCAAGTCCACCCTCGTCGGACGGCTGCTGCACGACTCCAAGTCGGTCCTCACCGACCAGCTGGAGGCGGTCGAGGACGCGTCCCGCAAGCGCGGCCAGGAGGCACCGGACCTGGCGCTGCTGACCGACGGGCTGCGGGCCGAGCGCGAGCAGGGCATCACCATCGATGTCGCCTACCGCTACTTCGCCACCACCCGGCGCCGGTTCATCCTCGCCGACACCCCGGGCCACGTGCAGTACACCCGCAACATGGTGACGGGCGCCTCCACGGCCGAGCTGGCCGTGGTCCTGGTCGACGCCCGTAACGGTGTCGTCGAGCAGACCCGCCGGCACGCCGCCGTCGCGGCCCTGCTCCGCGTCCCGCACGTGGTGCTGGCCGTGAACAAGATGGACCTGGTCGACTACGCGGAGCCGGTGTTCGCCGCCATAGCCGAGGAGTTCACCGCGTACGCGGCCTCCCTCGGTGTCCCGGAGATCACCGCGATCCCGATCTCGGCGCTGGCCGGTGACAACGTCGTGGAACCGTCCGCGAACATGGACTGGTACGGCGGCCCGACGGTCCTGGAACACCTGGAGACGGTCCCGGTCAGCCATGACCTCACCGCCTGCCACGCCCGATTCCCCGTCCAGTACGTGATCCGGCCGCAGACCGCCGAGCTCCCCGACTACCGGGGCTACGCGGGCCAGATCGCCGCCGGTGTGTTCCGGGTCGGCGAGCCCGTCACCGTGCTGCCCTCAGGCCGCACGTCGACGATCGCCGGCATCGATCTGCTCGGCGACAGCGTGGACATCGCCTGGGCCCCCCAGTCGGTCACCCTGCGCCTGACCGATGACATCGACGTCTCGCGCGGCGACCTGATCGCCCCGGTGAGCGACTCCCCCGCGGTCACCCAGGACGTCGAGGCGACCGTCTGCCACGTCGCCGACGAGCCGCTCACGGTGGGCCAGCGGGTGCTGATCAAGCACACCACCCGCACCGTCAAGGCGATCGTCAAGGACATCCCCTCCCGGCTGACCCTGGACGACCTCTCGCAGCACCCGGCCCCCGGCCGGCTCGTCGCCAACGACATCGGCCGGGTCGTCGTCCGCACCGCCGAGCCCCTCGCGCTCGACGCGTACGCCGACTCGCGCCGCACCGGTTCCTTCCTGCTGATCGACCCGGCGGACGGCACCACGCTCTCGGCCGGCATGGCGGGCGCCTCGTTCGCCGCCGTGGCGCAGGCCGAGGCCCCGTCGGACGACGACGCGGAGTGGGACTTCTGATGAGCACCGACGTCTTCTCGACCTTCGCGAAGGAGGGCGGCCGTGTCGGCAGCGGCGCCCTCGGCAGCGGCCAGGGCGGGGTCGCGCGATGTGCGCGTTGACGTACGCGCACTGCCTGCGCGCCCGGCAGCACCGACCGCACCGCCAGTTCAGACGAAGACCTGCCGACTTCCCGGCCGCGTCCCCGCACTTCCGGGGGGCGTGAGCTCCGGGCCAACGAGAGGAACACCTCCCGTGCCTGCCCCCCGTACCACGCTCCGCCGCAGCCTCGTCGCTGCCGCCGCACTGCCGCTGCTCGCCGTGGTACTCACCGCCTGCGGATACGGCTCCGAGTCGACGGATGACGACGCCGAGAAGGCGAACGTCGCCGCCGACGGAAAGAAGCTCTCCGCCGACACCGTGCGCATCGGGTACTTCCCGAACCTCACGCACGCCACCGCGCTCGTGGGTGACCAGGAGGGTCTGTTCCAGAAGGAACTCGGCGGCACCCAGCTGAAGACCTCGACGTTCAACGCGGGCCCCTCCGAGATCGAGGCGCTGAACGCCGACTCGATCGACATCGGCTTCATCGGTCCCTCGCCGTCCATCAACGGCTACACCAAGTCCAAGGGCAAGAACCTCCGGATCGTCGGTGGTGCGGCCTCCGGCGGCGTGAAACTGGTCGTCAACCCCGAGAAGATCAAGACCCTGGACGATCTCAAGGGCAAGAAGATCGCCACCCCGCAGCTCGGCAACACGCAGGACGTGGCCTTCCTCAACTGGATCTCCGAGAAGGGCTGGAAGGTCGACGCCCAGAGCGGCAAGGGCGACGTCTCCGTCGTCCGCACGGACAACAAGGTGACTCCGGACGCCTACAAGTCCGGTTCCATCGACGGCGCCTGGGTCCCCGAGCCGACCGCCTCCAAGCTGGTCGCCGAGGGTGCCGAGGAGCTGCTGAACGAGTCGACGCTGTGGCCCGACGACAAGTTCGTGATCACGAACATCATCGTGTCGCAGAAGTTCCTCAAGGAGCACCCGGACGTCGTCGAGGCGGTGCTGCGCGGTTCGGTGAACACGAACGCGTGGATCAACGCCAACCCCGACAAGGCGAAGGCGTCCGCGAACGCGGCGCTGAAGAAGCTCACCGGCAAGGCGCTGCCGGCCGAGATCATCGACCCGGCCTGGAAGTCGATCCAGATCACCGACGATCCGCTGGCCGCCACGCTCGACGCCCAGGCCGAGCACGCGGTGAAGGCCGGTCTGCTGGAGCAGCCCGACCTTGAGGGCATCTACGACCTGAAGCCGCTGAACAAGGTCCTCAAGGCCGCGGGCAAGCCCGAGGTCGCCGACGCCGGTCTCGGCGTCAAGTAACCAGCCGCTCGAAGACCCAGGAGGTGACGACCATGGCGAACACCCTCACCAAGGCCGAGGACCGTGTCGCGGTCGGGCACGCCGCCCGTATCGCACATGTCTCGAAGTCCTTCGCCGGACCCACGGGAGCGCAGCTGGTCCTGGACGACATCACGCTCGATGTCGCCCCGGGCGAGTTCGTCACCCTCCTGGGAGCCTCCGGGTGCGGAAAGTCGACGCTGCTCAACCTGGTGGCCGGACTCGACCGCCCGACCGGGGGCTCCATCGAGACCCCCGGCGGCCGGCCGGCCCTGATGTTCCAGGAGCACGCCCTGTTCCCGTGGCTGACCGCGGGGAAGAACATCGAACTGGCGCTGCGTCTGCGCGGCGTACCGAAGTCGGAGCGCCGCACCGAGGCGGAGCGGCTGCTGGAGCTGGTGCGCCTGGGCGGGGCGTACGGCAAGCGGGTGCACGAGCTGTCGGGCGGTATGCGCCAGCGGGTGGCGATGGCCCGCGCGCTCGCCCAGGACAGCCAACTGCTGCTGATGGACGAGCCGTTCGCCGCGCTCGACGCCATCACCCGGGACGTCCTGCACGACGAGCTGACCCGGATCTGGCGCGAGACGAACGTCTCGGTCCTCTTCGTCACACACAACGTGCGCGAGGCGGTCCGTCTCGCCGAGCGCGTGGTGCTGCTCTCCTCCCGCCCCGGCCGGATCGCCCGCGAGTGGACGGTCGACATCGAGCAGCCGCGCCGCATCGAGGACACCGCCGTGGCGGAACTGTCCGTCGAGATCACCGAACAACTGCGTGGGGAGATCCGCCGTCATGGCCAGCACTGACATCAAGTCGGACGGAGCGGCGTCCGGCGGGAGCGGGCCGGGCCAGGGGAAGCAGGACGACCTGGCCGGTCTGGAGGCCGGCCTGGACGCACTGGACGCCGTGCAGGTGCACCGCACCCCGGTGCGCGAGGTGCTGCTCCGCAAGGTCCTGCCGCCGCTGGTGGCGGTGGCCCTGGTCGTCGTCGTGTGGCAGCTGCTCGTCCAGGCGCAGGTGACCGAGGACTACAAGCTGCCGTCGCCGTCCGCGGTGTGGAGCAGCGCACGCGACATGTGGCTGCAGGGGACGCTGCTGGAGGTGGTGTGGACCAGCATCTCGCGCGGTCTGCTCGGCTTCCTGCTCTCGGTCGCCATCGGTACGCCGCTGGGTCTGCTGGTGGCCCGGGTGAAGTTCGTCCGGGCCGCGATCGGCCCGATCCTGTCCGGGTTGCAGTCCCTGCCGTCCGTGGCCTGGGTGGCGCCGGCCGTGATCTGGCTCGGCCTGAACGACTCGATGATGTTCGCGGTCATCCTGCTGGGCGCGGTGCCCTCGATCGCCAACGGCCTGGTGTCCGGCGTGGACCAGGTGCCGCCGCTCTTCCTCCGGGCGGGCAGGACGCTGGGCGCGACCGGTCTGCGGGGCACGTGGTTCATCGTCATGCCGGCCGCTCTGCCGGGGTATCTGGCCGGTCTGAAGCAGGGCTGGGCGTTCTCCTGGCGCTCGCTGATGGCCGCCGAGATCATCGCCTCGTCGCCGGATCTCGGTCTGGGGCTGGGGCAGTTGCTGGAGAACGGCCGCAACAACGCGGACATGCCGGGGATCTTCCTCGCCATCCTCCTGATCCTGTTCGTCGGCATCGCGATCGATCTGCTCATCTTCAGTCCGCTGGAGCGGTGGGTGCTGCGCAGCCGCGGTCTCCTCGTCAAGAACTGAGCCTCTGACATGACATCTCCGGTCCTCCTCGTCATCGCCCACGGCAGCCGCGATCCGCGGCACGCGGCGACCGTGCACGCGCTCACCGCGCGGGTACGGGCGCTGCGGCCGGGGCTGCGGGTGGAGACGGGGTTCCTGGACTTCAACGCCCCGTCGGTACCGAGAGTGCTGGAACGACTGGAAGCCGAGGGCGCGGATGAGGTGGTGGCGCTTCCGCTGCTGCTCACCCGGGCGTTCCACGCCAAGTCCGACATCCCGGCGGTCCTGCGCGAGGCGCGCGCCCGGCTGCCGCGGCTGCGGGTGCGGCAGGCCGAGGTGCTCGGCCCGTCACCGCTGCTGAACTCCGCCCTGGAGCGGCGGCTGCGGGAGGCCGGGGTCCGCCCCTGCGACCGAAGCTCGACCGGGCTCGTCCTGGCCTCGGCGGGCTCCACAGACCCGGAGGCGATCGCAGTGATCGCTGAAATCGCGCGGGAGCTGCGGCACACCGGTTGGTGTTCCGTGCGGCCTGCGTTCGCCTCCGCATCTCATCCCCGTACCGAGGACGCGGTACGGGCCCTGCGGGCCGACGGGGTGCGCCGGGTGGCCGTCGCCCCTTACGTGATCGCGCCCGGCCGCCTCCCGGACCGCATCGCGGCGGGGGCGGCCGAGGCCGGGGCCGCCGTGCTGGCCGGGGTGCTGGGCCCGTCGCCGGAGCTGGCGCGGTTGCTGCTGGACCGGTACGACGAGGCCCGTGTCCGCAGTGCCGGCCCTCTCCGGATCAGCGCCTAAGGGCTGTCCCGTAATCCCTGGTGGATCAGCGCGCGGCGTCAGATGCGGTGCATCGCAAGGCGGAGGGGCGTCCGCATACTGGATGTATTCGGGCGTTCCGACAACGCGGCGAGGTGCCGTAGCTGTCGTCGTGCGCCCGCCAGGGATTGCGGGACAGCCCTTAGGCTGCCGGGTTCTCGCTCAGCCCCTGTCCAGGCCGCCCGTGCGGGTGCGCTTGAGTTCGAAGAAGTCCTCGTGCCCGGCGAGCACCCGGAAGCTGTCGAACAGCCGCGCCGCCTCCTCGCCGCGCGGCACCGCCCGCAGCACGGGGCCGAACCACACGGTCCCGTCGACGTGAAGGGTGGGCGTGCCCACGTATCCGTCCGCCTCCGGGTCCTTGCCCGCGTCGTGACTGCGCCGCACCGCCTCGTCGTACGCCGGATCGTGCGCGGCGGCGGCCAGTTCGGCGGGGAGGCCGAGCTCGTCGAGGGACTGCGCGATCACCTCGTCGAAGTCCTCGCGTCTCTGCTGGTGGATCCGGGTTCCGTAGGCCGTGTACAGATCGCGCAGCACTCCCTCGCCGCGCAGTCCGGCCGCCGCGGCGGCGACGCGTACCGGGCCGATCGACTTGTCGACGAGCGTGCGGTACCAGTCGGGGAGTTCGTTGCCGGTGTTGTGCAGGTAGAGGCTCATCACGTGGAAGCGGAGCTCGATGTCGCGCTGCTGCTCCACCTCCAGCATCCAGCGGGAGGTGATCCAGGCGAACGGGCAGGCCGGGTCGAAATAGAAGTCGACGACGGCCCTGCCCGCGTCCGGGCTGCGGTGAGTGGTCATGGGATGAGCCTAGCCAGCCGGTGGCGCACCCCTGCGGTCCATTCGACGCCTACTGGAGTGGGCCATTTTCATGCGGCGGTCCACTGCGGGTCGCGCCCGCTCAGGGCCACCGCACGGTCGAGGTCGGATGCTTCCGGATCGACGGTGACCTCGTCGGCGAAGCCTTCGTACTGCCGGTAGAGCGCGGCCGTGCTCTCGACGATCCCGAGGACGTGGGCGGCCGCCGCGTCGGAGAGCCGGAACTCCTGGCCGGTGGCCCGGGCCACGTCCCAGCCGTGCAGGACGGTCTCCTCGATGAGCATCGCCGCGGTGTCGGCGGCCGGGGTGGCCGACTCCCCGCTGCCGATGGCGCCCTCCCAGACGGCCGGGTCGGACCAGGCGGCGACGGCGCGGTCCAGCTGGGCCGCGTACCGCTCGGCCCAGTCGGCGTCCGCGGTGAAGTCCCGGGTGGTGAGTTCCCCGGGGATCTCCGTGCGCAGGGCGCGGTGCTCCATGCCGTGCGAGGTGTAGAGAACCCAGTGGTTGATGAGCCCGCGGACGTCCCAGCCCGCGCAGGGGGTGACAGCGGTGTCGAGCTGTTCGGGGCGGACGCCGCGGGCCACGCGGGCGGCTTCGGCGGCGCATTCGGTCATGTGGGCGTGCTCGGTCTTCATGCTCAGCACTCTAGGAAGGATCATCGCTCCCGGTCTTGAAGAAAGGCGACAGCCACCGGCCGGTGGGACACCGGACGGCCGGACTACTGTTCCGTTATGCGCGCACCCCTTCCCTCCCCCTCGCTCCCCTCCCCCGACCGTTCGTTCCTCCTCGGCGGCGAGCTGCCCGTGCGCCGTCTCGGTTACGGCACCGCCCAGCTGACCGGCCCCGGTTACTGGGGCCCGCGCGGAGACCGCCTGGAGGCACTGACCGTGCTCCGGTCGGCGGTCGAGCAGGGCGTCACCCTGATCGACACCGCCGACAACTACGGCCCGGGAGTGGCCGAGGAGCTGGTGGCCGAAGCACTGCACCCGTACCGGGACGACGTCGTGATCGCGACGAAGGGCGGCGTCGTCCGGACCAGTGACAGCGCCTGGCACATCGCGGGGCGGCCCGAGCAGCTGCGGGCGATGTGCGAGGCCAGTCTGCGCAGGCTGCGGACCGACCGGATCGACCTCTACCAGTTGCACCGGCTGGACCCCGAGGTGCCGATGGCCGATCAGCTGGGGGCTCTGGATGCGCTGCGGCAGGAAGGTAAGATCCGGTACATCGGTCTGGACACCCTCACCGCCGACCAGCTGGAGCAGGCGCTCTCCCTGACCGGGATCGCCTCGGTGCAGAACCGCTTCAACCTCCTCGACCGCGGCTCGGACGCGGTACTGAAGGTGTGCGAAACCCATGGCCTGGCATTCCTCCCCTGGTTCCCGCTGGCCAACGGCGCGCTGACCGGCGACGCCGCCGTCGCGCTCGACGGTGTCGCGCGGGGCCATGGCGCCACCCGCGGGCAGATCGCCCTCGCCTGGCTGCTGCACCGCTCCCCCGTGCTGTGCCCGACCCCCGGCACCGGTTCGCCCGCCCACCTCGCGGAGAACCTGGCGGCCCGGGAGGTCCGGCTGACGACCGAGGACCTGAGCTGCCTGGAGGCGCTCGCACCCGCATGAAGGAGCACCCGCACATGACCACGACCGCCGCACCCGTCCAGCCCGCCCCGACCGCCCCGGTGCCGGTGATCCGGGCCGACCAGGTCTCCTTCGTACGGGAGGGGAACGTCCTGCTCGACTCGGTCTCACTGACCGTGCGGGGCGGGGAGCACTGGGCCCTGCTCGGCGCGAACGGGGCGGGCAAGAGCACCCTGCTCGGGCTGCTCGGCGCGGTCACCCACCCCACCCGGGGCTCGGTGGAGGTGCTGGGGCGCACGCTCGGCCGGGTGGATCTGCGGGAGCTGCGGACCCTGCTGGGCCATGTCGATCCACGTCATCCGCTGCGCTCCCCGCTGACCGTGAGCCAGGTGGTGCTGACCGGTCTGACCAATTCGGTCGAGCCCCTGCCGCGCTGGTCGCCGGGGGCCGGGCAGCGGGAGCGGGCCGAGCGGCTGCTGAAGATGCTGGGCATGGGCGGCAGGACGCGGTCGCGCTGGCCGGCGCTCTCGCAGGGTGAGCGGGGGCGCACGCTCATCGCCCGTGCGCTGATGCCGCAGCCCCGGCTGCTGCTGCTCGACGAGCCGGCCACGGGGCTGGATCTGGCCGCCCGTGAGCAGTTGCTGGACAGCCTGGACGCGTTGCGCGAGGAGCATCCGGAGCTGGCGACGGTCCTGGTCACGCACCATCTGGAGGAGCTGCCGGCCTCCACGACGCACGCGATGCTGCTGCGCGGCGGGCGGTGTACGGCCTCGGGGGCGGCGGACGAGGTCCTGACCACGGAGCGCGTGAGTGACTGCTTCGGTCATCCGGTACGGATCACCCGCACGGACGGACGGTGGGCGGCTCGGGCCCAGCGGGCGGCCCGTCGCTGACACCGCCTCACCGCTCGTCGGCCGCCGCGGTGACGAAGGGGGTGGCCTGGTGGTAGTAGAGCAGCCAGCCCGTCTCGGTGAGGCGCCACAGCGAACTGCGGTGGGCGCGCTTCCCCTTGGCCTCGGAGTCGAAGGTGACGTGGACGAGATCGTCGGCGAGTTGGACCCCGCGCATCCCCGAGGCGGTGAGCTGCCCGGCTCGCGGGGCCTCGTCCGAGGTCAGGGAGGTGATGACCATCGCGCGGTCCCAGCGGCGGCCGGTGGTGTCGACCTCGCGGAAGTCGGGGTGCAGGACCTGGACGAGGAGTTCGGTGGAGGACCGGACCGTCGGGTCGAGGAGGCGCAGTTCGCCCTCGACGGCCGCGGCCACGCCGGGGGTCGGCTCGCTCATGCGGCACCTCCGGCCGCTCGCGCGGATCCGGTGGGCCGTGCGTGGGGCCCGGTCGCGGTGGTCCTGCGGTGTCCGCTCCCGCTCGTCCCGGGCGGCGGAACCGCGTACATCATCATGGGCACACCATAGGACGATCTTCCCGAGCCGGGCGGCCGCCGCGCCCCGTGGGGGAGGGCGCGGTGGCCGCCCGGTCGGAGGGCGCCCTTGTTACTCAACGACCTTCAGCAGCTTGTTCGCCGTCCCTTCGGTGGCGTTGCTGATGGCGTCCGGGGTGGCTCCCCCGGTCAGCGCCGTCGCGACCTGGGCCGGGGTGGCGTCGGGGTGCCCCGCCAGGTAGACGGCGGCGGCACCGACGACGTGCGGGGTCGCCATGGACGTACCGGAGATGGTGTTGGAGCCGGTGTCGCTGTCGTTCCACGACGAGGTGATGTCCGAGCCCGGGGCGTAGATGTCCACGACCGAGCCGTAGTTGGAGAACGAGGACTGCTCGTCGTCCACCGTGGAGGAGGCGACCGTGATCGCCTCCGGGACGCGTGACGGGGAGCCCCCGCCGGCGTCGCTCGACTCGTTCCCGGCGGCCACCGCGAAGGTGACTCCGGAGGCGATGGCCTTCTGGACGGCCGCGTCCAGCGCCTCGTCCGCGCCGCCGCCGAGGCTCATGTTGGCGACGGACGGGCCCTGGTGGTTCTCGGTGACCCAGTCGATGCCGGCGACGACCTGCTCGGTGGTCCCCGAGCCGGAGTCATCGAGGACGCGGACGGCGACGATCTTGGCCTTCTTGGCGACGCCGTACGTCGCCCCGGCTATGGTGCCGGCCACGTGGGTGCCGTGGCCGTTGCCGTCGTCGGCACTGTCGTCGTTGTCCACGGCGTCGAAGCCCGAGCCGGCCCGGCCCCCGAACTCCTCATGGGTGGTGCGGACACCGGTGTCGATGACGTACGCGGTGACGCCCTCGCCCGCGCTCTCCGGATAGGTGTACGCGTTGTCCCCGGCGGTCTCCGCCTGGTCGATGCGGTCCAGACCCCAGGACGGCGGGTCGTCCTGGGTGGCGCTCGTGTGGAACTTCTTGTTCTGGACGACCTTGGAGACGGCCGGGTCGGCGGCGAGGCGCTTGGCCTCGGTCTCCGAAAGCCCGCTGGCGGAGAAGCCGTTGATGGCGGAGCTGTAGTTGCGCTTCAGCTTGCCGCCGTACTCCTTGGCGAGCTTCGCCTTGTCGGTCTTCTGGTCCAGCATCACGATGTAGCTGCCGGAGACGGCGGTCGCCGCGTCGGCTCCGTAGATCTTGCCGGTCGCCGGGGCGGGTGCCGCTCCCGCGAACGGGCTTGCCATCAGGGTGACTCCGGCGGCCGCGGCCACCGCGGTGATGGCGGCGGTCAGCTTGAACCGGCGTGCGCGCTGGTGAATTGCCATGAAGAGGGGTCTCCTCGTCATTCTTTGTGGGGGGATTGGCCCTCGGCCGGAAGATCTCCGGGGGCTGGTTCGAAACCCTTACCGATTGACACGCGCAGATCAAGACCTTCCCCGCGTCCGCGACGCCCCGGCCATGGTTTCGTCACAGGAAGTCGACCACTCGCACCCAAGTCGGTCACACGCAGAGCCCGTTACCGACCGCGTACCACCGCCCGTACATCACGGCCGCGACCCCACGGCGGTCGCACTCCTGGAGTCAGCGCTTCGCCCCGTTCGTGACGCTTCCTCACGAACGGGGCGGGGCGAGGCAGGTTCAGCGCCGGACGATCCGCACTCCTGTCACACCCATCAGCCCGGCGAGGGGAACATCGGATGCCGTCTGCGCGGGGTCCACCGTCAGACCGCCGCCGCGCACCATGTCGAGCAGCATCCCGGCGAGCGGCATCACCATGTGCCGCCCCCAGCACCGCTCGGACTCATGGCCGAAGGGCAGGCAGCCGGGCTGATCGTCCGGGTCGAGGCCGTCCCAGCGCTCGGGCCGGAACGCATCGGGGTCTTCCCAGAGCGCGGGATCCCGGTGGCTCAGCAGCGGCAGGAGCAGGAAGACCCACAACAGCCCGGGGGAGATGGCGCGTTCCCCCTCCCCTTACCCGTATGCGCATGTCGGAGCAAGGGCATGAAGAAGCAGCCTCAGCATGTCTGAATCGCCGCCGTTCAGGAATGCCGTGCCACCACTCCGGACAGGCAGCCGACGGGCGGACCGACCGGTACGCGACGAGAGAAAGAGGCGTACCGGTCGGTAATTTCCCGCTCCGCTCGGTGTCAGCGCTGATATCGGGCCAGGACCCGGTTCCCGTCCTCCACCAGACGCTCCCTCAGTTCGTCCGCGCCGATCGCACCGCTGTAGTACTCCTGGAGCGCGGGGGTGGCGACCTTGTCCTTCCACTCGGGGTAGCCGCGCACGGACTGGGCCGGGGCCGGGCGCAGCGCGGTCGCGAGGGCCACGCCGGTCGCCCAGCCCCGGTCGGCGGTGTGCAGCGAGGGGTCGGCGAGGGCGGCCGTGCCGGTCGGCAGCATCCAGTCGCCCTTGGCCAGGCGCACCATGTTGGCGGGCCGCAGCAGGAAGTCGATGAACTCCACGGCCTCCTTCTTGTGCGGGCTGTCCTCGGCGACGGACAGGGTCTGCGGGCTCACTCCCTGGGCCAGGCCCCCGGCCCCGGCCGGGGCGGGGAGCACGGTCCACTCGAAGCCCTTCGGGGCCTGTTCGACGACCTGTTGGCGGTAGGAGAACCCGAGCGGCACCATCGCGTACTTCCCGCCGAAGAGGCCGGGCAGCGTGTCGCCGCCGCCCATGCCGAGTGCCGTGCGGGCGGCGCTGTGGTCGGTGTTGACCTGGTCGTGAATGGTGTCCGGGACCACCCGGTCACCCTCGGCCATCGTGACGGTCACCTTTCCGTCGGCGCCGCGATGGAACAGCCGGCCGCCCGCCGAGAGGCCGAGGCTGAGGGTGACGGAGACCGGCTCCTTGAGCGGCCAGGCGATCCCGTAGCGGCCCTTGCCCGTCAGCTCCTTGGCGACCTGCCGGAACTCCGGCCAGGTCCAGGGCCTCTCCGGGGTCGGGATGCGGACCCCGGACTCCTTGAGGATCTTGGTGTTGGCGATCAGGACCCGCGGTTCCTGGAGGAACGGCACGCCGTAGACGCCGTCGTCGAAGGTGGTGGTCCGCCAGCTCTCCGCGGGGATGTCGTCGGTCAGCCGGTCCGGGAGGAGGGTACGGAGATCAGCGAGGTAGCCGCCGTACGCGAAGTCCGCGAGGTCGTCGGAGGCGTCGTGGATGACGTCCGGGGCCTCGTCCCCCTCGAAGGAGGTGAGGAGCTGGTCGTGGACGCTGTCCCAGCTGCCTTGGACGTACTGGACCTCGACGTCGGGGTGGCTCGCGTTCCACTCCTTCACCAGTCGCTTGTTGATGTCGACGGATTCCTTCTGCCAGGCGAGCGACTGGAAGCGGATCCGGATCTTCCCGTCCGCCCCGTCGTCGCCGTCCCCGGCGCACCCGCTGAGCAGGAGGGCGAGCGCGGCGGCCGCCGCCGCTGCCGTACGTACCACTGCGCGCATCAGCTCTTCACCGCCCCGGCCAGCATGCCGCCCGTGATCCGCCGCTGGATGACGGCGAACAGGACGAGCGAGGGGAGGGTGGCGAGGAACGCCGCGGCGGCGAGCGGCCCGAGGTCGCTCGCGCCCTCCGCTCCGAGGAAGTGGGTCAGTACGACCGGCAGGGTCTGTTTCTCCGGTGTCTTGAGCAGGACGAGCGCGAAGAAGAACTCGTTCCACGCGGTGATGAACGCGAAGAGTGCGGTGGCGACGATCCCGGGGGCCAGCAGCGGGGCGGTGACCGAGACGAGTATCCGCAGCCGACCGGCCCCGTCGACGGCCGCGGCCTCCTCCAGTTCGGGCGGCACGGCCCGTACGTAGCCGACCAGCATCCACAGCGCGAAGGGCAGGGCCCACACCGCGTACACCATGATCAGCCCCCACAGGGTGTTGATCAGATGCAGGTTCTTGAGGATGAGGAAGAGCGGAATGATCAGCAGGACGAAGGGGAACGCCTGGCTGACGACGACCCATCCGGTGGCGGCCGTGGAGAGCCGCGAGCGGTGGCGGGCCATCACATAGGCCATCGGGGTGGCGATGACGACGGCGATGACGCCTGCGGAGAGAGCGGCGATCAGCGAGTTGGCGGCGGCCCGGAGCAGCGGTTGCTCGTCGAAGGCCTGCCGGAAGTTGTCCAGCGTCGGGTGCTCGGGGATCCAGGTCGGGTGCAGGGAGCCCAGCTCCTGTGCGGGTTTGAACGCGGTGGAGATCAGCCACAGGAACGGGAAGGCCAGGAAGACCAGGTAGCAGAGCAGCGCGAGGTACTGCCCGGCGCGTGCGGGCCTGCTGGTGCGCGGACTCATCGGTCCTCACCTCCTCCGAGCCGTCCGGCGAGATGGACGGCGAGGAGCACGGAGATCACCGCGACCATCACACAGCCCATCGCCGCGGCGTAGCCGAACTGTCCGTACCGGAAGGCCTCTTCGTAGGCGAAGAGCATCGGCAGCCGGGTACGGCCGCCGGGACCGCCGCTGGTCAGCACGTAGACCAGGGCGAAGGAGTTGAAGTTCCAGATGAAGTTGAAGCCAGTCATTTCCCAGTCCCACGACCTTCAACTTCGCCACCCAATCTCCCTGCTGGCACGGCTTTCGCCGATGGGTCGACGCTTGGTTGACGTCGGGTTCACCCCTGGTTCACCAAGATCATCTCCCACCTGTTTCCCATACAGCTCCCGGGAGCTGGGAAACAGCAGACCGGGGCCGGACCACAGCGCCCTTGGAGGCGACTGAGGCGGTCCGGCCCCGGCGTCTTGTTCAACGAATGTCTCGTACACCGATGCCGGTTTACGGTTCACTCGTCCAGGTGGATACCCGGCGCGCCACGACGGGTAGATGGAAGCCTCCCCGTCAGACGCCATAGGGGGTACTGCGGCTGACGGGGACGGCCCCCTCGACCGGCGGGAACCTGAACCCCGCGGTCGAGCTTGTTGAGTTTTCATCATCGAACGCAGGTTCGAATCAAGCAGGCTACGCCCGCACGTCCGGCATATGCCAGACCGCGAGGAGGTCGGCCACCTCAAGGTGGACCCCTCTACTCACTTTCCAAGATCAAAGAATGCCGCAAAACTGCTGCGGACATAAGATGATCTTCGGCGGAGCGTGGCTCACATGCTCCCCGCAGACGACCAGTGGATCCTCGACGCCCGACGGGCGATCGGCGACCGCGTGCGCGTCCAGCGGATACACCTCGGCCTCACCCAGGAACGGCTCGCCGAACTGAGCGGGGTGGACCGGAGCACGATCCAGCGCATCGAGTACGGCGAAGAGGCGAAGATCAGCCACCTGCTGCTGATCGCCAGAGCGCTGCGTGTCCACGTGACGTACCTCCTGAGCTGACCGTCCCGTCGTCCAGTTGTGCACAGGTCAGCCCAAATGAGCCTTGCTCACTCTTGACCGAAAAACTAGTGTCCGTGGGCAACATTTGCACATACCAATCGGTACCGGTCACCGCGCGTATAACTGCTGGCCAGCGCCCTGCGGTGGTTCGCGGTGAGGTGCCCCATCTTCACGTAACCGGTCACTGGAGTAGACCGGATCCCGCCGCAACGTCACCCCAGCACTTGTTCTCGGCTTGCGCAGCCCGTCTCGTCGGCGCACGCCCGCGGGAACCACGAGTACGCGGCGCCCTTCTGCGGCCTCGCACGCTGCTCGCCCAGGTCGACGTCATAGCCCGCGGCAAGCGGATGCCTGCACCAGACGCAACGCCAACCCCGCTGCTGGTGCGCGGTCAGTGCGGCAAAAGACGGAAGCTCTCTGGTGGTCACAGCTGCCTGCCCCGATGGGCCGCACAGGTAACGACAGGCCACGGGCGGCTGTCGTCGACCGTGACCTCGCCAGCAGGGTGCAGAGGCCCCGTGACAGCGCCACAGTGCCAGCACGCCTCACCGTGTAATCGGGCGAAACTCGGCTGATCTGTGGTGCTGGCCGGCGCGGAGTTCGATGCACTCATGACCCGTCCTATCTGCCCGGTTCCTGCTGACGGGACAAATCATGGGCTGCCGCAAGGGGCACAAGTACCCCGGCAAGGGGTAGCGAGGGGTACCTAGTCGGCGTGGCACCACTCGGCGAAGTTCGTCAGTGTCTCGGCGTCGGCCCGCTTGAGCCGGCGGAGCGTGGCCGCATCCTCCCGCACCCACGGGTGTTCCCGGGTGTGCTGGGGGGCGATACGGCGTGCGACCTTCAGGGACTCAAACGCGTCATCCATGAGCCCGCCCCAGAGCTGTGCGCGGGCCAGTTCGATCCAGAACCCGCTGCGGCGCTCTGCCGGAAGGTCTGCTGGTGGCGTCCATTCGCGGGCCACGTCGAAGGCGCGCTGCACGTGCTCGTTGCCGAGGCTCACCGCGACGGACACCTCGTGGATTCGCACGGAGTCTGGGCCGAACGCGGTGCCCTGGTACACGCCCTCCCGAACGCGGTCCCCCAGCATCCGGGCCTCATCAAGGTGTTCGTCCGCGGCATCCCCACTCCCGGCGCGGCCGGCAATGACGGCGGCCCGCATGTGCAGGGCTCCGCGCGCTGCAACGGCCTGGGCGGCTACTGGCGGCGGGCAGGCGTCGATGGCCTGCTCCAGGGCGCGCAGCCCGGCGGTGTGGGCGCGGGCGGCGAAGAACGTCTCCGTGCGGACGTATCCGACGCTGGCCGCGAGCAGAGGATCCTGTGCGCCGGGCACAGCCCATCGCATCAGTTCGACCAGGCGGGCGGATAGGTCGCGGGCCCCGTATTTGTACGCGACAGCATCCGCGGACCGGTACGCGGTGACGAGGAGTCCTGCCACCTCCGGCACCTCACTGTGCGGTGCGCCAGCGGCGGCGCGGGAGAGTTCGGCGAGCAGGTCGGGGACTTCGCGGGCGATCTGCAGGTACTGGGCTGACAGCCGCCATGCCGTGGTCTGGGCGACAGCTGTGCGTAGCTCGGGCAGGGGGCGGACTGGTCCGTCGTCCGGCATGTCGTAGGCAGCAATGGCCGCCGACAGGGCGGGCAGGGCGTCCCGGATGCGGGTGGAAACATGCTCGCGGTCCGCGACGAGGCGGGACGGGTCCACGCCGAGGGCGGCGGCGATCGCATCGAGGGTGTCGTCGGTGACGCCCCGCTCCCCGCGCTCGATCTTGCGGATCGTACCGAGAGCCACCTGGGCTCGGGCGGCGAGCTGTTGCTGGGTCATTTTCGGGCGGGCGACGCTGCGGTAGTACGCAATGCGTCGGCCTACCGAACCGGGTTGGGTCGGTGGCATCCTGGCTCCGTTCGAGGCGTCCACTTCGAACCGTACCGGGGTGGTCGCCGCCCAGGTACGCAAACGGCCCCACCTGAACCCTCAGGTGGGGCCGTCGCGTTCAGGTCAGGTGTTGACGAGTCCGACCAGGTCTGTGAGCGAGTCGATGGACCAGTCCGCAGCGGCGCGGACCTCGGGGTCGTCGGCCCACCAGTACCCCCACGGCCCGCGGCGCAGATGTGCGGTCCGGAGGCCGGCTGCCTTCGCGGGGAAAACGTCGTTGGCGGGGTGGTCGCCGACGTACAGGGTGTCCCATGCCAGGGCACCGGAGGCGTCGAGGACGCGGGCGAAGAACTCGCTCGACGGCTTGGCGCAGCCCCATTCTGCGGACGTTGCGATGAAGTCCGCAGGCAGGTCCAGGGCGCGGAGCAACTCTCCGGCCTTGACTGTCTGGTTGCCCGCGATGACGACCCGGACACCAAGGCCCTGTAGGGCGGCCAGGGCAGGTCTCACGTCCGCGTACACGTCGGATTCGTCCAGGTGCTCGCCGCGGCCGGCTGCTTCGCGGGCGGCGTACTCGGCTGCGACGTCGATGCCTGGCCGGAGGAGTTTCACGGCGTCGGCGTTGTCGCGGCCCTGGGTGACGACGGCGCCGACAAGGGCGCTGAGGGTGTGCGGTGGGACGTCGAGCCAGTCAGCCCAAGATGCCCAGTAGCGGTCGTCGCGGATCAGGGTTTCGCCGATGTCGAAGACGATGGTCTCAATCACAGCGCGAGCCTACCGAGCCTCATTGTCAGCCCGGCGTCGTAGAATCTGCGCATGCCCTCTCCTCCTTCGCCTGCCACATCTGTGCGCTCGTTGGCCGCGGTGAACGCGGACATTCGTGCGCTGTGGGCGCGTGGTGGCCGGTTGTCGGTGGAGGGGCGTCGGGAGTATGAGCGGCTTCTCGCTGAGTGGGCGGCTGTGGTGCGGGGCGACGTCGTCGAGGCGGCGTGATCACTTTCGCGGTACTGCGGAAGTGATGGCCTGGCCTGCGGCTGATTGTCAGTGCCGCCGTTTAGGATCCGCCCGTGGCAAATCCGAGTGATGAACTGATCCAGCTGTACAGGGTGGCCGTCGAGGCCCAGACGAAGCCGACGTCCGAGCCGTACACCGAAGAGGGCTGGGCGCCGTGGCTGGAGGCGGCAGAAGCGTTTCAGCGGGCCGTGACCGCAGAAGCCGAGGCAACCGAGACCGGGCGGGGAAAGCTGGAGCAGGCGGTGAAGAAGATCGTGCTCTGGCCCGAGGCTGACGCGGGCTAGCCCCGGAAGCCGTATCGCCAGGCGCCGTCCTCGGTGCGGCCAAAGAAGCCCTCGTCGCCCATGAGTGGCACATAGGTCGCCTTGCGGAGGATGCTGGCAGGTTCGCCCTGCGCTGCAGCCATCAGGCCGTTGATGCCTTCGTCGACTGGCAGGTCGACGGCGGCCGGGGGTTCCCCGCTGGACCACGTGATCCGCTGGCCGTCGTGCGGGCCTCCGACGCACTCGACTTCGCACCGGTCGGGGTACTCCGCCCAGACGGGCAGGGCGTCGAAGTCGGTGTCGGGCAGGTTGCGGCCGGTGTGCTCGACGGCATAGTGGCGCAACTCCTGGCGGGCCGTCCGCTGGGCGTGCTCGCGCGTGTGCTCGTTGGTCTCCCAGAGCATCCGGTCGACTGCCAAAAGGATGTGGGCGAGCTCGCCGTCGATGACGGTCTGGCAGCGGAGCTTCAGCGTGTCGGGGTCCATGCGCCAATTCTCCTCGTCTTCGGTCGGTGATGTGGCCGTCTGCGGAAGCAGCTCCGCCCCCGTCCCGGGAGCAGCCGGGGCGGGGGCGGGAAGCAATCCAACCGCAAAAGCGGGGGCCGCAGCCCGAAGGATTGTTTGGTCCTCCGATTGTACGAGACCGGTATGACAACCCGGCTGCAATCAGGCGGCGTTGCGCGTTCCCCGACGCCAGTGGCCGGTCTCCGGCTCGCCGGGTTGCAGGCGCTTCCAGCTCTCCACCCGGGACAAGGCTGCGGCAAGCTCGTCGACGCTTGGCACCTTCCTCGATGTTCGCAGGCCTCGGTGCGGCATCTGGCGCCCCATTTCGCTCAGCAGATCCCCGACCGCAGCAGCAACCGACGCATGCACGCGAGCCCGCATCCAAGCCCTCACGGCTTCCTCCTCGGGTAGGGCCGGTACTCGCCAGGCGACAGATAGACGAGCACTTCGTCCCGGCGTGGCTGGTAGTGCGGGAGCGTGCCACCCCGGGCAGGGCCCGGGAAACCGCAGCGGTCAAGAACGGCGACCAGCGGGCGGCGGATCACCACGGCTCGGAATGCTCGATGCACCGGAAGTGGCTCTCCTCGCAGAGAGGGCAGGCCGGCTCCTTGGCCGCCATCACCTCACGGAAGGCCTGCTTCGACGTGAGGGACATGATGCGCCGAGACTCGGCATCGACGCCGCCCTGAGCTTCCTGCGATTCCTTCACCACGACCTCCTCGGGGTGCCCCCGCCGACGGGGGAGGCGGCGGGGGCACTGCCAGTGTGGCAGGGCAGGCGGGGGCGGGGCCAGCTACCCCTCAGGGCGCCGCGACTGGGTCAAGATCCGGCACGCGGACACAGAGGATGCCCTCGTCGTCGGCTACACCGGGCCCGCGCTCCGACCCCACCGCCTCGCACTCCTCGTCGGCGACGAAGGCGGGCCCGTCCAACTGTCCGCCCGGATCGACCCTGTCCTCGCCGGCCGGATCGGGGCTGCTCTCACCAGTGCGTTCGTCACCGGGCAGCGGCGCGCCCAAGGCGAGACGTACCACCACGTCGACAGCGACCTGATGGTCGAAGTGCTCGCCGGGTCCGGGCGGCACGGGACACTCACCGTCACCCGGATGCGGTGAACGACGCCAGCTAGGAGGTACGGGCAGCCGCTTGGCCTCCCGTGGGGAGCCGGGAGGTGCGGCAGGCCCCGCCCACAACGGGGGTGGCGGGCAGGGCCTGAACGGGGGAACCGCCTGGGGGCAAGCTCCGGCCGCGTGATCAACGATGCACCCGTTTCAGCCAAGTGGCTAGAGGGGTGACGTGAACTCGCACATCTCTACTAAAGGACAAAATCGCTGCGACGTGCAACGTAGTGCCGCTCCACGCGGCCGACAGGGCCGATAAGAGTGTCCTCACCTACTAGGAGCCAGTCCGTCCAGTACGTTCCACCGCCGTGATGCTCGCCACGGCAGGAGCAGGTGCAATCGTCGCGCGCTGCGGTCTGGCACTTCCGGTCACATCGCTCGGTCGTTGAGAACTCCAGGTAGACGTCAACCTGTCCGAACCGTTTGGCGAGGCTCTCGATGAGTACGCGCAGGTGCGGCTTGGCGATCTCCCAGCGGCCTGGCGACACCGCGTTGTTCCGGCGCGGGCGGATGCGCTCGCCAAGCGCGTTGTGTAGCCAGTTCCGGTTGCCGGCCTTGTAGGGCATCCACACCCAAAGTCGTGTCTCGTCGTAGCCGCGGCGCACCCAGGGGCGGTTCACAGTCCGATGTCCTCCGATGCGGCGTCGGTCCACTTGTCAGCTTCGCGAATGTACCCCCAGAAGGCGGGGCTGTTGTCGGCGTGCCCGGATTGGGCGCGGATCTTCTCTTCGCGCTTGCCGGCCCGGCGGCTGGTGGTGATGAAACCAGCCCGCATGCTGTGCCCGGTCAAGCGGACGGCGAGGCCGGCTCGTTCGGCGTTGCGGGCGATGATCTCGCGGACCGCTTCCGGGGATAGGGCGTGGTCGCCGAGGCGGCCGTGGACGGTGATGGGCAGGAAGGCGGGCCCGGTGGTGATGCCTGCGGCGGCACGCCAGGTGAGCCAGGCGCGGACGGGGCAGGTGTCGACGTTCTTGCCGTAGCTGACGACGACGTCGCGGGGCGGTCGGCCTTTTACTGCGGGGACGTGGACTTCGAGGCCTTGGCTGACGTGGGCGATGGTGTCGGATCGGAGGGCAGCGACTTCGGCGGAGCGTCCGGCGATTCCGAACGCCATGAGCCAGAGGGCGCGGTCGCGGAGTCCGGTGAGCCCGTCGGCAACGGCGGCGTTCATCTGGCGGAGTTGTTCGGGGGTGGCTGCGGCGGCCTTGCCTCTCCCGCGCGCCTGCCGTTCGGGGTCCATCTTCATGGGCTTCAAAGCCTGCCGGGCGGCCACGGTGGCGACCTTGGGGACTTCGACGCCGAGCCCGCGCGCGGTAACGGTGACCCCGGTGATCCTGCGGTCGATCGAGGTGGGCGCTGCGAGCTTGATGGTGTCGAGCCAGACGACGAAGCCGACGAGCGTGCCCTTGGTGACTGCGGTCAGCGGCAGCTCGTGCCCGGCCCGCTCGGCGAGCCAGCCGTGGAACTCGGCCCAGAGCGCCCAGTCGTTGGCGTAGCCGCGTTTCGTGTTGTGGGGGCGGATGGCGTCGAGGTGCTTCTCGGCTGCCTCCTCCATGGCGGCGAGGACGGCGAGCGCTGCAGCGTCGTAGGTGGCGGGGGCGGCATTCGAGTGGTGCGGAACGAGGTCGGTCACGGACTCTCCAATCGAGTACGGTACGGGCGATGCCCCGGCTGCTTTCCTCAGCCGGGGCATCGCTGCGTTCGGAACCTCCGTCACCGGGCAACCGGCATCTGGCAGGTGCGGCAACCAATCGACCGGCCCGCGAAGTACAGCGGGGCGGACAGGTGGGGCCGCCACCGAGCCTCGTCGACCGGAGCCTCGTCCGGCCGCGCCGTCAGGGACACCCGGCCGTCACTGGACGCACACTGCACGACAACCACCTGGAACTCCTGCTCCCTGTTGGAGCGCACGGCCAGGTCATGGCCGAGGTGGGGTACCAGGGCAGAGTGGTAGTCGCCCGGCGTGGTCGGGTTGGGGCGAGTGGTGGCAGAGAGCATGGGATTCCTCCTTGATGGGTGTGGATGGGCCTCAGCGGTTTTGGTCCTCGGCGAGGAGGCGGTCGATGAGCTCGCCCGCGAGCTCGGCGTTCCCGTCGAAGTAGACGGTCAGGGCGTGCTCGATGACGGGCCGCATGCTGCGGTCACCGGCAGGGGCTGCCTTGCGGGTCTCCGTGCTGGTGTTCTGCGTGGCGTCCATGCTGTTCTCCCTGCTTGCCGCTCGTTTATGTACCTACATAATGCGCTCACGTTGCACCCTTGTCAAGCCATCTCGGCAGATGGATGCTAGTTTCTGTACCTACAAACCCGAGGGGGAAAGATGGCCAGGCCAGCCACCGGCAAGACGCCGCTGCGGAACGTCCGTGTGCCCGACGAACTCTGGAGTGCAGCCATGACGGAAGCGAAGACGGAGGGGCGCTCGCTCACTGACGTCATCGTGAGTGATCTGCACCGCTACGTGAACCGGCGTCGACGCGAACGGGGCGCCCTCGACGACGAATCGCGACACCTCGGCGAGTCGGACAATCACCCCAAATAACGCCCGTGATATCGCATGTTATCGAGGGTCACCACAGCTAAGGGGAGTCGCACCCCGCGGCGTTGAACGACGAAGCGCCCCGCCCCCCGGATGAGAGCGGGGCGCAGTCGTGTC
Source organism: Streptomyces sp. NPDC005775 (assembly GCF_042871565.1). Taxonomy (NCBI): domain Bacteria; kingdom Bacillati; phylum Actinomycetota; class Actinomycetes; order Kitasatosporales; family Streptomycetaceae; genus Streptomyces; species Streptomyces sp. NPDC005775. The sequence goes on from NZ_JBIAIU010000002.1 coordinate 506,720, forward strand.
GCGGTCAGGCTTGGACGTCCATCTTGGCCAGGTGGCTGATCAGGTCAGCGATCTCGCCGCTCTCGCTGTGCGTGAAGTCGTAAGTGACTCCGTGCCCGCAGCGCATTTCCGCCTCGATGTAGAGCACCTCGCAGGTGCCCTCGCCGCAGCGCCCGTCGCCTTGCTCCTCAACATGGGCCCGTGTGGTCGGGCAGTCCCGGACGTGTTGGTACACGTCATAGCCGTCCATCAGGCGGGTGTACCCGGTCGCACGGAACCGCTTCAGCACGTAGACGGCGACGCGTTCGTCGGGAGTCATGAGGCCGCCTTCGTCCACGGCCAGTCGGCGTCGCGGCCCGTTTCCAACAGCGGCACCATGCGGAACGCCTGGTCGGTGAGCCCGCCGAACGTGTGCCGCTGCCCGTTGCCGGACGGGGTATGCCCGGCCTGGTACCCGGCAAGGTTCCACGTGTACATCGGGGTGGCCGCCGGGATGGCCGCGGTGACCTCCCGCGCGTCGTGCCCGGCCTGCTCGTCGGTGACGATGACGACCCTGTCGTGGCCCCGGAACTCCTGCCGGAGCGCGGCTGCGGTGTCGGTGCCGCCTCCGAGGAACCAGCCGCCTTCCTTCCACTTCCGGACGTCGCCGAGGAGGGACCCGCCGCGGGTGGGGGGGAACGGCTTCGTCTTCGCGCCGGGCTGGTCGGACATGTAGTAGCGGGCGGACGAGAACGACACTACGTCGGCGTGCTCGCACCGGGCGCCGAGGGCGATCCCGAACAGGGCCGCCGCATCCCAGCGCATCAGGGTGCCGTCCCGGGAGAACGACGCGTTCATTGAGGTGGACGTGTCGACGAGAACGAGCGTCCGGCCGGGCAGGCGGGGGATGTTGGCAAGGGACGCGGTGAGTGCCTTGTCGAGGGCGTGACCCCATCGCAGAGACGGGGCGGCGTTGAACGCGGAGTAGAACCGCATGGGCAGCTGACGGGACCGGGCGACCTGCTCCGGGTCGGCAAGCCGCTTCGCGACCTGCTCGGCAACGTCGTCGGACACCCCGGCCTCGTCGAAGTTCTTGAGGTTCCGCAGCAACGCCATGTAGCCCATGGACGGAACGAGCGCCTCCCACAGCTTCGCCTTGTCGACCTTCGAGCCGGCCATCGAGAGGGCCGCCTCCCAGGTGAGACCAGCGCGCCGGATCTCCTCGGCGTCGAGAACGATGCTGGGGTCCTGCTGAAAGAACTCCGGGAACGCCATGTTGCGGGCCAGGGTGGGGAGGCTGTCCGGGTCGGGGACGGTGCCGCGCTTGTGGCGGCGGTCGAGGGAGTAGGCGAACAGGTCGCCCTGCCACGCCTTGTCGGCTGCGGGCGCCGGGTGGACGAGGTTGAGGACGTCGCCGAACCGATAGCCCTTGGAGTCGGTGTCGTACTTGAGGAGCGACCGCTCGTTGTAGAGGCGCTGTACAGCGTCGGCGACACCGCGCTTCACCGGCTTGGGGAGCTTCCGCCCGTACTTGCTGGTCCAGTACCCGAGGAACTCCCCCGGCTCATCGGCTCGCTGGAGTACCGAGTCGATGGCCTGGCGGGAGTGGCCGACGATGCCAGCTTCGAGGCGGGCCTTCGTGAACTCGGCTGCCCCGACCAGTGACGCAGTACGCATGTTGGCGTCGGAGCGCAGCCACCGCAGGAACCCGGTGCACCAGTCCGGGTCGATGACAGCGACCTGGCGAATCAGTTGGGTGTAGCGGTCGTCGCGGTCGCCGCCCTTCTCGTAGAAGGTGTCGGTGCCGACGAAGTTGGAGACGGCGAGGAGGAACAGCTCGGACTTCGAGTCGCGCAGGAAGCCGGTGCCGCCCTCGTGCGTGGTGGTGCGCTCCCCGGTCGTGGTCACGGGCGAGCTGACAGCAGGGCGGGTGCCGCGCTGGTTGAAGCGGGACATAGAAAAACCCCTCACACGGAGGGGAGGTCAGCATTGGGGTGCCCGAGATCAAAGTCGGTGACGGTGACAAGGTGCTCTACCAACTGAGCTACCGACGCCGAAGCGTCGACCGGGACTCGAACCCGGGACCACCCCATTAGCAGTGGAAGTAACCGTCGCCTGCGCACCGGGCACCCCCGATGCTGTGCCTCCCGAGATCAAAGTCGGCGTGCGGCGAGATTCACCGAAGAAGTAGCCGCGGCCTGCGCACCGGGAGGTGCATGAAGTTGTGGCCCCACTGTAACGCCCAACCCTGCGAGAACCATGTCAATTTGAGGGCCGACCTCAAACTCAGATCACCCCCTCCCGCCGTAGCGGGAGGGGGCAGCATCACTCGGGGCTGGCCGGCGGGATGTCAGGTTCGAGGAACAGGCCCTGGTACTCCGGGACTGGCTGCTCGTCTGCGAGGCCGAGGTCGACGAGGGTGGCCATGTCCGCGGCCCCGTCGTCGAGGCGCCGCTGGACCTGGCGGGGCTTGGGGTCGGGCACGGTCACACTCCAGTTCGGTTGTACTCGGTCACACGATCCGGCGGGGCGGGCGGCTCGATCCGGTGGACACGCATCTGTGCCGTCATCTCAGAGACGTACCAGGCGAACGACCGGACGAGCGACCGGAGCGACCGCAGCTCCGTCTTCGTCTCGTCGAGCTCGTCCTGCATGTCGTCACGGATCGCCTGGAATGCTGCCAGGTCTGCGGCCCGTTGGTTCGGTTCCGCCTGCGCCCGTGCGGCGGCCCGCGTCGCATCGGCCGTCGCTGCCGCTGCCGCCTTCGTAGCCCGCGCAGCGAAGAGGCCGGCGAGCACCATTCCGACCGTTCCGAACGCGGCGATAATCCCAGCCCAGATACTCACGGGGCCTTGCCTTTCCTGGCGCGCCGCGGTGCTGGGGGGATCGAATGCTCGGGCACCGCGGAGGCCCACAAAATGACCCCGACATGCGAGGTGCAGTACCAGAGTGCGACGAACGCGCCGCGGGAGTATTGGCCGCTGACAGCAGCGGACAGATAGGCAACAGCCCAAACCGTGGGGGGAATGAGTGCGGCGATGAAGCCGACCCGGTCACGGCCGACGCGTAGGAGCGAACTCCCCGCCGTGATGAGGCCGGCCACGATCCATAGCCACGACCAGTGCCGCAGCGAGCACCAGTGCGTGAGGAGTTGCAGGCCGTCGGGGTCCGGTGGGGTGACGAGGAACGACACACCCCAGCACGTCTTACCGATGCCGATGATGAGGAGGAACTCGCCGCGGCGGCCCAGAGCGTGATGCAGCCGCCGGGCCGCACGGCACGGCATCTACACCCCTACGGGACGGGACGATTCCTTGGCCGGCGTCACCTGGGCGCGGGTCAGGAGTCCGAGGACGGCGAGCACCACCGCGTTCAGACCGCCGACGGTCTCAGCCGACACGGCGAACCCGTAGGCGGCGAGCAGGGCCACAGCCGCGGCGACAAGGCCGGTGAATGCGGACGGTGCGATCGGGCGGGTGATGGCCGCGGTCGCGGCGGCGAACACTGCGGAGACGACGGCGACGATCGCGCCAGCCTGCTCCCCGCTGAGCCCGAAGTTGAAGGAGACGAGCAGCGACAGGGCGCCACTGATCGTGGCGATGATGAGAGCAGGCTCTCGGCCGAAGATGCGCATGTCAGGACTCCTTGATGGACTTGGTGAGGGCGTCAACGGCCGTGCGGACGGCCCGCAGCTCGTCGCGGATGGTGATGACCGCGTTGTAGATCGACCGCAGGTAGGCGGACGGCTTCCAGAACTTGTTCTTCGCGTAGTCCGGCGCGAACTCCGGGGCGGGGACCATGTCCTCGTCCCAGGTGGCGCCCGCGATGTCTCGCTTGCTGTAGCCCGCCATGGGGTCCTCCTCGGTCGGGGTGGTGGTTGTGCCCGTGGCCGCGGCCAGGACAGCAGCGATGGGGAACGTTCCGGGGTCGCCGTGGTCGTTCTCCGGGACGTGCTGGTGCCCGCAGTGGCCCTTGAACGCCAGCCACTCCGCGTTGGCCATGCGGGTCTTCGTTGCCCCGTAGCTGGCCGGGTAGGCGACGAACGTCTGCCCAGACGTGAGCGGCACACTGTGATGGTCGCGGGCCCAGCGGGCGAACGCGCCCAGGTCGCGGATCACCCAGTCCGGCAGATCCGCGGTGTACAGGTGCGCCTTCGTGCCCCACCGCTTGTGCGCGGTCGGGTCGCAGGTGCCGACGAGCTCCACCTGAACGGCGTTGAGCGTGTTCGTCTCCACCCCGCCGGCCCGGTTGACAAGGGCGCGGGACGAGCTGTCGAAGTCGAAGTGCTGGTACCAGACGAGGCGCTTGGCCTTGAAGTCGGGCACTGCGGTGAAGTTCGGCGCCATGGATCCGCCGTCGTAGGCGGGCAGGGATGTGCCCTCGGTCGTGTGCCAGACGACGACGTTGGACTCCATTGCGGATCCCGGGTACTTCGAGCCGTACCAGTAGCCGGTGCTGGCGCCGGGGTACCTCTGCGGGCCGGTCTTGGCCATCAGCCCTCCAGGGCATGAAAGAACCCCGGGCCGGTTGGCGCGGGGCGGCGAGTAGGGGTACGGGTTCAGGAGACGGCGAGGTTCGACCAGCGGGCCTTGACGTCGCGGACTCCCAGGTGGGGGTACATGTCGCCCCGATAGCTTGAGTCCGTGACCGTGACACTGGCCGGGTTACTGACAGTGGTCCGGGTCGCGGTGATCTGGCCTGCTGTCACCTGCACCCGCAGGTGGTACACCGTCCCCGGGACGAGGGTGGCGCCGGTGGTCCCGCCGAGCTTCGTTGCCGCCGTGGTCCCGCCGCAGGTTTTGAAGATGTCGACGGACCCGTTGCTACGGACCAGGATGTTGTAGCCCGCTGCCCGCGCGCCCCCGGTGGTGACGTCGTCGTCGTACTCAACGTCGCCGGTGGTGAGCGTGAGCTGCAGCGACGCCCCGGTGGAGTCCGCGACGTCGAGCACGAAGTCGAAGTCGATGGTGAACGCGCTGGGCAGCGGCCCGAGGTAGCCCTGCATCACCCCGAGATAGCCGAGGTTGTCAGCGTGCCGGGTGCCAGAGGTATCGAGACCGAACCAAGCTGGCGCCTGGAAGAAGCCGCGGTCCTCTTTGCCGTCGACGATGCCGAGCATCCCGTGGAAGTACGTTTGCGCGGAGAAGATGTCCCGGGTGCGCATCGGTTCGGTCGCCTTGGCGTGCCATGGGTCGTCGGAGATGACCGCCCACACCGCGTCCAGGGGCAAAGCCGCGTAGTCGCTGCGCCGGTTGACGGTGTAGACGATGACCTTCAGCCCGGCCGCGGCGGCTGCCTCGATGCTGGCAACCGGGGTGAGCGCGGGGTTCAGTCCGATGTACTCGGTGCCAGCCGCGAGAAGGCCGGCATAGGTTTGCCCGTTCAGGGTGCCGTCCTCGTCGAGGAGGATTGTCGGTATGCCCGCGGCCCGGGCAGCGGCCAGCTCTGTTTCGTTCCACGCCATGATGAGGACGGAATCGGCGCGCTCGTGCCGCTGCACCGCTGCGACAGCTGCCGCGCCGCTTCCGGCGTTGTTGCAGTGGACGACGAGCGGGACCAGGCCGCCGAGCTCGGCAAGGACATCCACGAACAGCGGGATGTGCAGGTCGTTCGGCCATGAGTCGCAGAACCAGTTCCCGGCGTCGACACGGCCCCGCAGGACGGCCGGAGTCGTCAAGCCGCCGGTGGGCCCGGTGAGGTTGCTGGTTCGGGTGGCGGTGCTGTCGTGCGAGACGATGAGCCCACCGTCCTGGAGTAGGTAGACGTCGATCTCGATTGCGTCGATGCCCAGCTCGGCGGCCATCCGGAAGGCCTCGATGGTGTTCTCGGGGGCCATGAATCGGCCGCCGCGGTGCGCGATCCAGCGAGGTGCTGACAGGTCGGCGAGCTCCGCCCACGTGGCTGCCGGGTAGGTCGGGTCAAACGGCACTGGATCCCCTTATCAGAGCGTGTACATGATGTTGTTGAGGCTGATCCACGGGGGGGTTGTGGCCGCAGACTTGGCGACGATTTCCACGGTTCCATCCGGGTTGAAGTCGATCTTCATCGACAGTTGGTCGGAGGTGACACCCGAGCAAGCCGCGGTGACGGTACGGCGGTCCGTCGGCCGAGACCCCGCGGGCATGACTGTCGACAGGAACATGCCGTTGTTGGCCGGGGTTGCGCCGCTGTAGGTGACCTGGATGCCGCCCGACCACATGATGGCGGTCTCCCCGAAGAGGTTGACCCGGCGCCAGCGCACGGTGCCGTTCGCGTTGCCGTTGTTGGTGTAGCCGGTGGCCAGGGCAGGGGCCGTCCAGGTCTGCGAGCCGGCCGCCACGACTGTCCACGCCGACCCGTCGTACAGGGTGAGCAGATTGGTGTCCTGCAACCAGGCCAGCATGCCCTCGACCGGTGCGGTGAGCGTCGCCCCGCGGGTGGAGGCTGACGCGAACCGCATGATGGAGCGGGGAATGAGTCCTGCGGCAAGCTGGGCAATGGCGTCCGGGATACTCGGCGGATCCGTCATCTGTGCCAGGTCGATGCCCTGGCCGTAGCTGTCCGACGTCGGCATGTGGCCTCCTCAGAGGTCGTAGTAGGAGCCGTCCAGGGCGAACCAGGCGGTCGTGTTCGGGGAGACAAGGCCGTGGATCTGCAAAACCCCAGCCGTCGACACCTCGACCGCTGTCACGCCCTTGGTGTCAGCGCTCGTCTGGCGGCGCACGGCCCATGTCCTGGCATACGGAGGCCAAGCGGCAGCGGGCAGAGCCGACGAGAACGCGGTCTGGGTGGTGACCGCGGTGGTGCAAGAGACGGAGCCCCGGAGCTCGACCCGGTCCGATCCGGCGATCGTGATGATCCGGTACTCGGCCGGCCCGAAAATGGCCCGCGGGGTGGTGAACCCGGTCAGCAGCGGAATACTCGTCCAGCCGCCATTGGGTGCTGTGGCCCCTGCGTACCGGCCCAGCGCCACGGCCGCCCCGGCCGAGGAAACCGTCACCCGGATGATGTCGCCAGCGCTCGGGGCCTGATAGGCCTCGTCTCGCAGGGCGATGACGCCGTCCGTCGTGGTGACGGTTCCGTCCGTGCCGACCGTGTCGACAACAGCCCGGTACCAGTCGCTGCCGCGCACCGAAGGAGTTGTGGCACCGGCCCGGACAGCCTGCCGTTTCATGGAGCCAGCCATGCCGCGATTCGACGCACCAGTCGCTTTCACCCGTCCTCCTTCGCCGAGATTGTTCCGATCGGGAAGTCGCCGCCGACGTCCAGCGGGACGGTGAACGATGCGATTTGGTGGAGCTCGCGAAGCCCGTCGGGGTGCATGACCCGGATGACGTCGCCGGGCTCCAGGGCCGGATTTGGCAACGAGCTGAGGTCGCCCTTCGCGTTCGGCGCCTTCGCCGCGATCAGCTTCACGTTCGCTGCCGCTGCGCACGCGACGAGCGTGGTCAGGGTTGAGCTGCTGTACGTCGTAGGCCGGTGTCCGAACGGGCCGTCCCAGTACGTGGGGCTGCCGGGGTCCGAATCAACTGCCAGGTACTGCACTGGAGCACCCGCGTCCGAGGTCTCGCCCTTCGCGAGGACGCCGTTGAAAACGCCGTCCAGACTCATTGCACGAGTGCCTTTGACGTAGACGCCCCCCTCGGTCGCCTCGACGGCCCAGACCGGATCCACGGAAAGGACGTCGGGCAGGACACTGATGACGAAGGTGCCGTCCGCGTTCACGAAGCACTCGGCTCCGGCTGCTGCCGAGACTTCCTGGCACGCCGCCCAAGGATCACCGTCGACATCCCACGCGCGGGGTCCGATCGGCGTGTCGACGATGAGGCTGATCACCTGAGCGTCCGGAATGGACCGGGTGATCAGGGCGGTGATCGCTCCCACGACTGTGCCGGTCGCCTGGTACGGCGCAGTGAACTTGTCGTCGGCGACGATCGCCGAGATGTCCTTACCCGTCAGGGTGACGGGCCCGTCGCTGGGGTCGCCCTCCACTGTGTCCAGGCGGAACAGACCAAGCGGGACCAGCTCTGGGGCACCGGAGCCGTAATCGACACCGCGGCTGATCAGGAGCCGGGCCCCGTAGGTGGCGAGCTGATCGGTTGGGGTGAGAGGGATCAGTGACACGTCCGCGCTGGTCACGGAGCACGTCCGGCGGATTGTCTGCCCGCGGTCGACGGTGACACTGCCACCGGTGTGCTCGACGGGGACGACCCTGCCGTCCGTCAGGAACAGGAGCACCTCCGTCACCGGATTGTGAGACTCGGCAAGGCGGGGCAGGAACCGGCTACTGACGGGGTACACCGTTCACCCCATTCGGACGTCGAGGAGCAGGTCCTCGCAGGTGGCGAACGTGTTGAGGAGGTCCGCGCAGGTTGCGAATTCGGCGACGACATCCGTCCATGTCCGACCAGCGGAGCCGTTGACCCCGGTGGTGACGGGCATGTTCTGCTCGGTCAGTGGCAGCGTCCAGGACCTCATCGGGTCCATGGCGGTGCCGCCGGTTCGGCCTTCGCCGATCTGGCCGACGCTGACGTACATGTCCGCGACGCCCATGCCGGGTGCGGCCTGCCACAGGATGGTGTGACCTTCGTCGAGGAGCCAGTGCAGGGCGGCCCGCTCCTCATCGGAGATGGTCCACAGGGTGAGGTCTCCCTCCAGGCCCTGCCGCCGCCCACCGAGGACCACCTTGTTGCGGCGGCCCTTGACCACGTAGGCGGACTGTTCGATGGGGCGGGCCCAGTCGGGGGCGCGCTGCACGATCGCGGTGGTGTTCCGCTGGGGGTTGCCCGGGTCCTTGAGCCAGGCCCGGTTGATGTCGGTGTGCGGGACCGTGACGGTAGTGGTGGTGCGGGTCTGCACGTCACCGCCCACCGGGTCGGTGATCTCAACGCGGTAGGAGACCGGTACGCCAAGGGGCGCCTCGTAGTCCTCGATCACCATCAAGTCCGAGGTGACAACCGTCGTGCCGTCATACAGACCGGCCGGGCCACGAACCAGTGTCAGGGCGCCCGACGCCGTGACCCGGAAAACCTTGATGAGCTGGTCGAGAGGGAGTTCCCTCATGGTCAGCGTCACCGACGCCGTCGCCTCCGTGGCCGTCACAGTCACCAACGGCAGCGCCGGCCACAAGGCCACGTTATCGAGGCGGATCACCGAGCTCGTTGCAGTTGCTGTGAGCGTGAGCTCAACCGCAGCCTGCGTAGCACCTGCTGGGGCTGTGAGGTCGCCGAACAGGTACCACCAGCCGGGGGTGGGGGCGCTGGCAGCGGCGACGGACGTCAGTCCCAGGTCCGTGTTGGTGGCGCTGTACCAGCGGACGCCACGGGTGAGAGTCCACCCACCGGCGGCGACCTGCTCGCAGTACATCAGGCGGTACGTAGAGCCATCAGCGACGAGTGGGTACTTTGCGCTGCGGATCGTACTGCCGGTGGCTGTCGTGCTGGTCACAGTCAGGCAGTACGAGCCGTCGACAGCTGCGGCACCCCACGGTGTGGAGCGGGCGAGTGTGGCCACGCCAGCGGTCTTCGTCCAGCTGCCGACCCCCTGCTCGAACGACGCGTCGACGTAAGGCAGGACCGATCCGGCCTGGATTGTGGGGGCTGCCGCAATGACGGCCTGCTCCACTCGCAGCACCTGGCTGGCCGATGCCCCCACCAAGCCGACAGCCATTCGGGCGGTCACCGCAGTGCCTGGTGCCGGTGCTGAGACTCGCTGGCGTTGGAATCCTGTGCTGGTTGCTGCCAGGGTTGCGCGGGTTGCGGAGAGTTGCGTGTTCGTTGCGTCGTAGAACCGCAGCTCAACCCATGCGGACGCTGCGGTGGTGGGCGGCGACAGGTAGGCGTATGCCTGGTACTCGACTCCGGGTGTGACCGTCGGCTGCTCGACCGAGATCATTGCGGCGTTACCCGCGGCCGTGGCCGTCATGGCGAGGACCTGGCCCCCCGACCAGTACCAGTCAACAGCCCACGAGGTGGGGGGCGCCTGGCGGCTGATCGTCGCATTGGTCTCGGAGACCCAGCCCGACGCGTCAATCTCGCTGGACTCCGTACCGAAGCCGAAAAGGTTGCCGGTCGTGCGGATGGGGACGCCCAGGTAGACGTTCTCCCAGTAGTGCGACACCAGCGCACCAGCCGCCGTCGACGACAGGATGATGCGGACCCGGGTCGCCCCCGACGGCGCCGGACCCGCCACCCCCACCCGGTGCCACGACGCGGAGGCCGCAGACGTGGTCAGCGACCACAGGGTGGATCCGACCGGGGTGTAGGTGTCGTCGAGCCACAGCAGTCCGATCCGTTCGGCCTCCGTGGCGCTGGAGGCGTCCGCGAAGACCTGATAGGTCTGGCCGGCTGTCACCGGGTATCCGGTGACGGTTTCTGCCTGCGTTTCGCCAGCCGCACCGCTCCTCACGGTCAGCACCTTCGGCCCGTTGCGGCCTCCAGTGCCTGACAGGAATGTGCAGTTCAGGCGAGGCCGCCAGCCCGTGAACGTGGGGTCCATGCTCTCCGCAGCCGCGGAGAGCATGTTGCCGGGGATGGCCATCAGTCACCCCCGCCCGCGTCCAGGATCTGCGACAGCTGGTCAAAGCGTTCGGTGACGACGCCATGCATGGTGCCGATCATTTCCTTGCCGTCCAAATAGAGTGGTCCTTCCAGCACCATCTGTCGGGGTGCCGTGCTCGTGGAACCCCTCCCCATGAGGGCGTTGGCCTGCTGCGTTGTGAAGACGGGCTCGGGCCGGCCGGTTCCGTTGTAGGCGAGGTTGAGGCCGGGTTGGAGGTAGCCGCCCTGGTCGTACTTCCCCTTGTAGGCGTAGTGGCTGGTGAAGAGGTTGTTGTTCCAGGCGCGCGCCGACTTGCCGACGGTGACGCCGTCGCCGCCCCGTGATTCGACGTTCACCCCGTTCAGGGTGCCTGCGGTGTGACCGACACCCGCGTTGGTGATGCCGATCATGTACGGGGACTTGCCGTTCAGGACCCATCCGGGCGGGGCCGTCTGTCCAGAGAACGCCCCGGTCGCCCAGCGGCGGTGGGGCTTCTGCCCGCGGATCACGGACTCGATCGCGGACACGAACCCGGAGCAGTCCCATGACGGGTTGCCGTTGCCGCCCCACTGGTAGGGCTTCCCGGCCTGGGTGCGGGCCCACTTCAGCCCGGACTTGAAGCCGCCGCTGCCGATGCCGGCCTGGCCGAGCTTGGTGTCGGCCTTGTCGGAGTAGCCGACGATCGTCTTGACCATCTTCTTCGGAACCCCGGTGACCATGTCCCGGTACAGCGACGCAGACCCGGCAATCTTGTTCAGGAGCGGCTTCACGACGGCGTTCAGCCCGGCTTCCGCCGACGACTTCACCCCGTCCTTCAGCCAGCTAACACCGGACTTTGCGAGGTCGACAGTCTTGGATGCGGCCGAGCCGACCCAGTCGAAGATGCCGCCCTTCGAGAACCCGCCCTGGAACTGGCCCAGGGGCTTGCCCTTCATCGCGGCCGCGTTCACGGCGTGCAACCTCGCCCGCTCATACGGGTTCCGCATCGCCTCGGACACGTACACGCCCTCGCCGCGCCGCATCGGAACGAGCTGGTCGTCACCCTGCCGGTACGACGACGTACCAGGCAGGACACCGCCTCGGGCCCACCCCTTCGTTTCCATCGGGTCGATCTTCGGCGCCCCAAAAGCCTTCGCGATCAGGTTCCAGGTGGGCACGATGCCCGCGTTGTAAATCTTGTCGATGATGAACTTGACCGGCGTCTTCGCAATGTCCTTGACCTTGTCCCACGCCGTTTTGATGAAGTCCTTCGCATCCTCGAAGGAGTCACCAACCGCCTTGACGCCCTTCTTGATGTTGTCGAAGGCGGGCCTCAGTGCGTCGTCCCACAGGGTCTCGCCGGCGTCGCCGATCCAGCCGAAGACCGGCTTGGCGTAGTCGTTCCACAGCTCCTTGATCTTCCCGCCGAGGAGCCCGATGCCGAGCTTCATCAGCACCCAAGCGGGCTGGATCTTCTTTTCCCACAGCCAGACAGCCTTCTCCCCGATCCACGTGAACACGGGGCTGAATACGTTCGTCCACAGCCACTTCGCGAGCGTCGCAATCGCCTGGAAGGCTGGCTGGATGGCCTTCTCCCACAGCCACTTCGCTTTCGCACCGATCCAGCCGAAGACCGGGCCCAGGGCGTGCTCCCACAGCCACGAACCCACTGCGGCCAGGGCCTTGAACGCCAGGACCAGCGGGGCAATGAGGATCGTCAGAACGATCGTCGCCAGGATGCGCGCCGCCGCACCAATGAAGCTGAACACCGGGCTGAGGATGGTGTTCCACAGCCAGGACGCTGCGGTGCCCACCGCCGTGAAAGCGGTCACCAGGGCGCCGAACACCGGCTTCAGGATGGTGTTCCAGACGAACAGCGCACCCGTCTTCAGCGCCGACCACACTGCGTCGACAGTGGTTCGGAACCACGCGAAATGCTTGTACGCGTAGATGACCGCCGCGACGAGGGCAATGATCCCAATGATGATCAGCGTGATCGGGTTCGCCTTCATGACCGCGTTGAAAACGAGCAGGCCAAGCGTCCACACACGGGTTGCGACGAACGCCACATACATCAACTGGATCAGCCACGGCAGCGTCGTCGCAATCGACGCAATCGCACGGCCGACCGCACCCAGGATCTGCAGTACAGGACCCGACAACGGCTCCAGCGCCTTAGACATCTGATAGAAGCCGCTACTGATGTCACCGATAGCCCGGGCCAGCACCGGCCCCTGCTTCGACGAGTAGGCGAGGAACTTCTCGAACTTGTCGGACCCCTTCAGGCTGGTTCCCCACGTGGCGAACCGGCCAGTGATCCGCTGCATGGTCTTCGAAATCGAGTCCATGTGCGGCAGGAACGCCTGGATCACACCGGCCATGCCCTTGAAAATCCGGCCGAACGACGCGCCCACGCCGACGATCGCGGGCTCAACCGAGCCCGCCAGGTCCTTCTTGAAGCCCTTCCACCACGGCGACTTGAAGCCGGCCGAGGCACGGTCCTGCAACGTCTTGATACCGCGGGCCGCAGCCAGGACGAACGGCGTTAGACCCGGCAGTGAGTTCTTCAGCCCGATCAAGGCCCGGGTGAACAGCGGCATCACCTGCGGCTGCAGCGACGTCGACCACGCCTTGAACGCCGTCCGCAGCGACGTGAACGCGTCGAACGTGCCCCGCGCCGCCGGCGTCAGCTTCGCCAACTCCGCCTGATACTTCGCCTGCGCCAGGGCAGCCTGATCGACGCCCCCGGCCGCCGAAGCGGACGCGGAGGCAATCTGACGCTGAGCCGACGAGATCGAGTCCGCCGCGGACTGCTGCGCAGCAACCAGAGACTCCTGGGCGCGCGCCACGGAGCGGGCCCCGTCCTCCTGAACCCGGGTGACGTTGCGCTGCGACTCGGCGACCTTCTCCTGCGCCTTCGCAATGTCCTGCTGGCCAGTGACCTGCTGCCGGGCCGCCTCGCCGCGGGCCTTGACGAGCGCCTTCTGCTGGTCGGCGACGTTCTTGTCAGCCTCCGCAATGCGCTCCTGCGCCGTCTTGACCCGGTCGGATCCATCGACGCCGGCCTTGTCCGCCGCCGCCTTTTCCTTGGTCAGCGCCTTCGTCTCGGCCTGCTGCTCCTTGAGCCGCTGCACCGCCTGGTCGTAGGCCAGCTGGGCGCGCTCCTGATCCGCCAGAGTCGCCTTCGACCCATACGCCTGCAGCGTCCGGAGCCGGGCCTGCGCCTCCTGTACGTCCAGGACAGCGTCCCGCTCCGACAGGTGCGCATTCGTGACACGGTCTGCGAGCGCGGCCAGGTCGGCCGCCGCATCCTTGCGCGCCTGAGTCAGGTCTTCCTGTGCCTGCCGGGACGAGCGCTGAGCGTCGGCGAGGGACTCCTCAGCCTGGGCCACCCGCTCGGCCGCATCACGCTGCCGGTCCGCCGCCTGCTGCACCGCATCCGCAAGAGACGCCTTCGCCGCCTTCACCTGCTGGGCGGCCTGCACATTCGCCTCAGCCGACGACCGGGCAGCGTCCGCCACCGACTCCTCGGCCTGCCGGATCTGCCGGGCACCGTTACGAACCGCGGATGCCAAAGCTTGCTGGGCACCCGCCATCTGCAACGCCTTCGACGCACCCTGCCCATTCGACTGAGCACCCTTCAACGTTGACGCGCTCGCAGCATCCTGGGCGGCCTTCTGCGCCTGCAATGCCCCCGCGATTCCGATGATGGCGGGGGCTGCCACCGCCGCTAGCACGCCCACACCGATTGCCGCCGAAACGGAGGCGGCGCCCACCGCACCGATACCGGCGGCCAGGATCGGAATGGCCGGGATGATGGCCAGGCCGCCGATAGCGACGGTGAGCTGCAGCACCGCGGACAGGGCTCCGCCCGTGTTCACGTTGACTCGGGCGGTCTGACCGTCCAGCCGGTTGATCATTCCCTGGACGAGTGCAAGCTGGGCGGCGGCAGCTGCGGCGTCCACCCGCACCGCCACATCCGCGTCCGACGCCGACAGGCGGGCTAGCCGTGCCTGCAACTCGTTGATCTTCGCGGTTGCTGTGGCGGCATCAATGTCGATACCGATCCGCTGGTCGGCAAGGCTGCTCAACTGGGCGCGCAGAGACGCAATCTCCGCCTGCGCCGGGGTCGTGTCCGCACCAATGTTGATGTTCGGCAGCGACGCCTGCGCCTGCTGCACCGCAGCCCGCATCCGCTGCCCGAACGTCCCGTCCGTCTCCAAACGGATGTGGCCAGGGTTCGCCGAGATCCGATCGATCTCCTCACGGACCGCCGCAAGCTCCGCGCGAGCACGCGCCGTATCCGCGCGAATGGTCACATCAGGGTGGGAGGCGCCCAGGCGACGCAACTGCTCCTCGATGTCCGTGATCTCCGCGCGCGCATCGGCGGCGTCAATGTCGACGCCGATGCGCTTGCTGGACAGGGCCTCCATGCGGGCTCGCAGCGCCTGCAGATCCGAGTCCGCCTCGGATGTGTCCGCACCCACCGTAATGTTGGGAAGGCTGCGGAACGCCGCTTCGATCCGGGCCCGAGCCGCCCGGGCGAACGCCCCACCGGTCTCCTCACCCTGCCGGGTAGCCGCCGGACGCGCAGCCGCACCACCCTGGGTGATGCCGGCACGGAGAGCCCCACGGATTTCAGCAGTGATCCGGGCAGCGATCTGCGAACCGATCTGCTGACCGATCCGCAGCCCAATGTCGCCGATCTGCCGCTGCATCGCCGGGCCGAACGAGCGGCCAGCCGCATTACCCGCGTCCTCGCCGGCGCGAGTAGCGGCCGGAACGAGAGCCCTTTGCAGCCGCTGGTAAATGCCCTGCGTGTTCGGGATGACATCGACCTCGACCGAGCCGACACTGATCGCCACGGGAGCCTCCTCCCGCGCGTCAGGCCGCGCCTCCGTCTGGGTTAAGCATGTTGAACAGGAAATCTGCGTGCTGATCGGTCAACTGTTCACGCTTCTTCGGAACGCCAGCACCAACACCCGGCCGACGCATCGGCTCCGGCCTGGTCGGCTTACGGCCCTTGCCGTCCGAGTTAGCCACCACGGTGATGTACTGCAGATCCCTCAGCGCATCCGAGATCCCCGCAAGCAAGTGCTGATCCATCGACCAGCGGCCCCTCTCCGGCTCACCGTTCTGGGCCTGCTCCGCGTACTCCTCAGGGGTCAGGGCATTCCGGAGCGCGGTCATCGTCGCGGACTCCGGCGGCAGGCGCTGAATCAGCACCCGCAACCGGCGCGACGTCATCTCGCCCCGCCAATAGGCGTCGATCTGATCAGCGTCCCGACTGCAGTAGAAGGCAAGGTCGCCCTCTACCTCCTCCGGGTACGCCTCGACGACGCGGCGGGTCCACGCGATTTCCCCAGGCTCTCACCACCGCGCTGCGCGGCCTCCGACACGAACGCCTCGAACTCGTCGTTCGTCGGGTCGATCTCGAAGTACAGGTCGAGGTCCTCGGGGTGCACCACCTGCTCGGCGAAGTAGGTGAAGTTCGCGTTGGAGAGGGCCGTCTGCCACGACTGCCTCCACGCCCCGGGCGGGACGATGCGGATCTCCTCCTCGGCCAGCATGGCCGTCACGTAGTGGCCTTCCGCCTCGATCTCCTGCGCGGCGGCCGGGCTGGTCTCTTCGTCGTCGAAGACGTCGTCACGGGCGGCGGGTGCGAGCTCGCGCGGCGTCCGGACCGGACGGGGCGCGGTTGTGCGGGTGGATGTGGTGCGGCTGTTCGCGGCCATCGGCGCGGGCCTCCTCAATCGTGGCGCGGGCAAAAGGGTGAAGGGTGGGCGGGCCGGGCCCGCGCCAGCAGAAATGGCCCGCCCACCCAGCTCAGGAACCCGTGTAGACGGGCGTCACGGGAAGCTTGTCGACGTGGTAGACGGTGTTGCCGGCCTCGTCGGGGTACGTGGTGATCGTCCACTCGTAGCCGGACATTTCGTCCTGCTTGAAGGTGACGTCGGAGCGGTCGTTGATCTCGCCCTGCGGGACGTAGAAGCCCTTGTAGGCGTCCCCGTCGATGACGAGGAACCAGAACGCGCGCCGGTCCGGAACCGGCGACGAGGACTCGGCGTACTTGGTGAGGCCGTCCTCGTCCGGCTCCAGCACGGCCGCATCCAGGCGGTACTGCAGGGACTGGACGGCGGTACGAGACGTCTCCCACACCGTCAGCCCGAAGGTGCGGACCGACTTGGTGATCTGCGTGCGGAACGGAGAGGACAGCCCCCACGGCGTGAACTCCTGCGAGTCCTCGTCGAAGCCGTAGGTCAGGCCGTCGTCCGAGATGGCGCCGAGCGGCTCATACGGGGCGAGAGGCTGCGTCAGCGGCGAGTCCGGGGCGGCGGTGCCGACCGGCGCCACCCATCCCCCGCCATTTGCTCCGACGACGGCGAGATCCGCAGCGCGGGTGATCATGACCATGATGTTCTCCAGACATGGAAGAGCCCGCGCACGGGCGGGACAGAAGGGCGCGGCGCGGGCCCAAAACCGGTCAGGAAACCGGGTGACTGTAGATCTGATACGAGGCCCCGACACGTCGGAGCCCCGTGTTCTCGTAGGGGCGCACAGCAGGCGGCGGCGACGACGTGACCCGCCCGTACACCGCCCTGCTGGTCTGCGACCCGGCCAGCTCCGTCATCAGCCAGCCACGAATCAGCAGCGCCAGATCGATGGCATTGCCGCGGGTATCCGCGTACACGTCGATGTCGACCAAGGCGCGATCGAGTCGGAAGCCGTCATCGCCGCCGGCAGGAATTCGCTGAATCTGAACGGTCGGCAACTCGTTGAGGAGGTTGTTGTCGACCTCGTCACGGACGACCACGCCGGGCCCGGCCTTTGCCTGCAGCCAGCCGATCAGATCCAGCTCGATGTCGACCGAACCCACGACTGCCATCAGTCGGCCTCCAACGCCTCGCGGCCGTCGAGTGACGGGTGCACGTAGACCCAGGCAGCTGATCCGTTGATGTCGAGCGGCACGGTCGTGGGACCGCATACACAGGACGCGTCATCGGCCTCGGTGTCATGTTCGATCAGGTCGTTGCGAGGTGTGACATGTGCGGTGGCTGCCATCAGCGACCACCCGCCTGGGCGGCCCTCAGCATCACGTGATGCGCCGGAACCTTCTCCGTGCCGTACTCCACCCAGCGGGCGTAGTACGCCGTGTTCGTGACCGTGGCAGTCGCCCGGTCCTTCCGCCGGCCGCCACGTGAAGTCGAGGTCACCTCGAACGACGCCTTGTACTGGCCCGGCGTCGCCTTCCACGTGCCGGTGTACACCGGCGCGATAGTCACTGCGACACCCCGGATAACCTCGGCACGGCGCACCATTTCCGCCCGGACCATGTCCGAACGCAGTAGCTGCCCGACACCCTTCTTGGACATCTTGAACTTCGCGGGCATCATGACCACCTCGACTCATTGGGGGCGGCATGGACGTCAAGGGCGTACAAGGCGGCATCAGCTTCGACGGCGAATGGATCACCATCACGAAGAAGGAAGTCGGCCAGCAGCAGCGACAGTTCCGCATCAGGGCCGCAGACGTCACCGGCACCAGACTCAAGCGCGCCACCCGGCTCTTCCACGGCTACGTGCAGTTCGTCCTGCCCGGTAGCGGCCCAGCCACAGAGGCGAAAGGGCTCCTGGCCGGCGGCCGGCCGCACCAGTCCGACCCGCACAGTCTGTCCATCCGGCACAGCGCCAACGACGCCGCGCAGAAGCTCGTCGCAGCCGTTGAACAGGCCCGACCTACCCCGTAACCCGGTCCGCAGCGAACTGCACAGGGCCGCGGGTGCCTGTGAACGGCGACTGATGCCAGTCCCCCGGCTCCCCCGTCACCTCGCACACCTGGCCGCGGATCCGGAACTGGTCCGTGGTCAACACGTCTGTGTTCGGTGGGGCATACACGGTGAACCCGACAACGACCGTGTCCCTCTCCTGCTGCTGCGCGCCGCCCACCTGCGGAGTCTCCGCACGAGGCGCCACCACACAACCAGCAACCGGGGTCTCCGTCACCGGCCCCGGAATCGGCTGCCCCCGACCATCACGGCCCGGGGACGGACCGCGTCGGATTCGCACGACCGTCTCCCCATACGGATACGGGGCCGGCATCAGCCATACCCCCAGCCGGGCTCGAACTCGTCCGCGAAACCGGCGTCATCGACAGGCCACGTCGGCGACGGGTCAGCCGTCTCCGGTGTCGGATCCACGGTGTACGCCCCGCCCCGGCCCGCCAGCGACTTGAGGGCGGACTTGTCGGCCTTCGTCAGATACAAGCCGCCCGAACCCGACGGGCGCTGAACCGACATCGGGCCGATCGTTTCGTAGGACACCTGCTGAGGATTGACGTAGGCGCGGCCCGCCACGGAGAGGACGACCGCCTCGGCACCCTCCGGGAGCGGCCTCACTACCGTCTGGCAGAGCTTCACAGCCGTCGAGATGAGCAGGTCGGCCCGGTCGCCCTGGATCTCATCGAGCCCCAAATAGAGACCGAGCTGCTCGGCTGTCGGCGTCACAAACTCCATCGGGACCTCCTACCGGGCAAGGCCCTCAATCACATCGCACCACACAGCCAGTTCGGCTGTCGGATCCAGCTCTGCACTGCGGGCCTTCGCCCGCTTCGACGCCAACCGGTACTCGGCCGGCTGTAGCAACTTCCGGAGGACCGCCTCGTAGCCCTCGACGTCCTCGCGGTCGACGAAAACCCCGGCCTCACCCAGCGACTCACACAGGCCAGGCGTGGGGTGAGCCACGACCGGAATCCCAGATGCGAGCGCCTCCACACCGGCTCGGCCCCACGACTCGTAGGAGCTGGGCATGAGCAGCACCTTCGTGCGGGCGTACACCTTCTCCCGCATGTCCTCGCCACGGACGTGCTCGACGATCTCAACGTTCGGCAGGTCCGGCAGAATCTGCTCCCCGTAGGCGCCGCGCACCGCGAGGAACTGCTGATCCGGCATCCGCTCCGCCAAGGACCGAAGAACCTTGCCGCCCTTCTCAGGGTTACAGTTGACCAGCGTGATGGCCTTGCCCGGTTTCGTTGCGTACTCGTCGGCGAACACCGGTGGACGCACAATCAGCTCACTGCCCGGCCGCACACCCTTCGGATACTCGGCGAAGAACAGATCCGCCTCCCGCCGCATCCACTCACTGTTGTAGACCGCCAGAGCAGTCCCGCCAGCCGCAGCATCACGAAACGTCGGCCGGTACGTGTTGTGGCAGACCACCACCAACGGAGCCCCATAGCCGCGGGCCATAGCCGCTGCGGACGGAACCGTCTCCAAGTGGGCGATCAAGGCATGCGCCCGCTTCACCGCCGTCGGGAAATCCAGGCGGGCCTCCAAAGGCACCACCTGAATCCCCCGGTAGTCGTACACCTCGTGGGCCTTCCCGTACCGGGACAGCCACACCTGCACATCGTGCCCGCGCTCCACCAGAGGCCGCAGCATGGACACGAGCATGTGCTCAGCCCCAGCATTGTGCTCCGGCGGCATCGCGTGAACACGGGCCACGATGTGCAGCGGCTTGGCGGTCCCGCCCGGCGCGGAGGCCGGGACCGCAGCCATCAGCTACCGCTCGGGGTGCCGGTGAACTTCACGAACGCCTGCGCGTCGCCCTGCACGTACCCGTAGTACGCCTCCGCCAGGATGAGCACCAGGTTCTCCTGGAACGCGGAGTGGACGCCGCCCTCCTCGTCGATGTACGTGGCCTCCTTGGAGATCCGCACGGTGATGTCCATGCCGACCCCGTAGGCCGCCTGCGACCAGTCGCCGCCGATCGCCCGCAGCCCGGAGTCCGAGCTGGTGGACTGGCGGCGCTGCTTACCCGACACGCTCCGGGAGTACGCCAGCGGCTCACCGATCAGGGTGCCCGCCGACGCCATCTGCGTCCCCGGCACCGTCGTGTCGACCAGGATCGGCCGGCCCGTCGTGTCAGTCGCCAGCAGCAGCTTCGGCTTCAGCCGGTGGTCGGCGATCGTGCCGGTGTAGTCCCAGTCCTCGTCGATGACCTCTTCCATGCCGGTCACGAGGTCCGCCCAGATGCCGCCGTTCGCCTGCGCGGCCGTTCCCAGCGCCACCGAGTTGGTGGTCATCGCCAGGTAGTCGGTGAACGGGCCCGCCGCGCCCTTCATGGTGAGGCCGTGGATCGCCGCGTGGTCGAAGGCGCGGGCGAACGCCGTCGGCAGGTCACGCTGCAGCTGCTCGTACAGGCCGCCCGCGTTGGTCATCGCGACCTCTTCGGCAACCGGGATGAGGACGGCGACCTTCTTCGCCGTCATCTGCTTGATGCCGACGCTGGACGTCGACAGGGGCTTCTTCGCTGCCTGCCCCACCCAGTCCGCGGTCGGGACGTCCATCGGGATCGGGACGCTGGTCGTCGCGTCGATCGCCAGCGGCGCCGGCCGGGCCAGCGCCATCACCGCCGACTGCTCGACCGACTTCTCGAAGATCGGCGCCGTGATCGTCCGCGGCAGTAGCGCGGCATTGACATCGGACAGCTTCAGGGGAGCGGTAACCGCCATGATCGTCTACTCTCTGCAGCTACTTGAGCTGCGACTTCATCCACCCGGCGAACTCATCCGCCGGGGTGAGGGGGCGTGTCTTGTTGGCGCCGGACGCCTGAGTGCGATCCGGTGCGGGACGCCGCGGGCCCTCCTGGGGCTGGACTCGCGCCCAGTGCGGCTTGCGCTCCAACAGCGCCTGAAGGTCGGCCTCGATGGCCGCCTCGTCGATGTCGCCATCGCCGTCGATGTACGAGTCGAGATCCAGCGCACCGACCGCATCCTCCGGATCCGCGAACCCGGCGCCGGCCAGCGCCTGCACCTGGGACTTCACCAGGCGCTTGCGGGTCGCCGCGATCCGTTCCTCGGCCGCGGCGAGCTTGTCCGTGAGGCGCTCGGCGTCCGTCTTCTCCGCGTCCTTGATGGCCTGGAGTTCGGCCTGGGCCGCCTCAGCCTTCTTGAGGCGTTCGCGAAGGTTCTTGGACTCCGAGTTGGCCTTGCGGATCTTTGCTTCGGCCTGCTTCCGGTCGAACGGCTTCTCCTCGCCGCCGGCGTCCGCCTCCTGGGCGTCCTCCGTCGACTCGGTACCGTCCGCCTCCTCGGTGGTCGTCTCGTCGACGACCTCCTCAGTGCCGACCTCGGACTGCTGCTCGGTGCTCTCGTTGTTCTCAGGCATGGCGAATCGGCCCTCCAGGGGCTGTGGAAATGAGAAAGGCCGCCACCAGGGCAGCCATGGGTCAGAAAGTCATTGGGGTGCTACGGCAGCGGATGCGCGTCGCGATCCGCCAGCGCTCGCCGGAACCGCCGTAGCTGGTCACCGGAGTGGCCCTGCGCGTACTCCTGGTACAGCCGGTCCCACTCCGCCGCATGGGTGGACAGCTCGAAGCGCTGACCGCGAAACACCGGGATTACGCAGCAGTTGCACGAGTTGTGGTACTTCGCCGTGCCGCCGCCCAGGAAGGAATCATTGGCATCCCCGCCAGCCGTACCAGCCGTGGCATAGACCATCCCGCGGGATGCCATCAACTTGCAGAACGCGCACGCACCCAAAGCGGCAGCCCGGGCGTAGCCGACAGCCTGACGGTCCCCGCGGACGGCCTGACGAATCGTCTCCCGCCCCTGATCGGCCACAAGCTTCTGCGCAACCGCCTCGGCTTGGCTTTCTGCCACGTCGAGGCGCTCATCCAGCGTGACCGTCGCACCTTCACCCTCGGGCGCCCAGATGCCGTGAGTCGCCCAGCGGAGACTCGCCTCCACCTGCTCCGGCGGAGGCCTGTCCGCCAGTGGCGGAGTGAAATCCCCGGACACCTCAGCCGCAGCACGTTGCCCATCGAAGAACTCCGCAGCCAACGACGCCGACATGTCCCCGTACTGGGCCACCACCTCATCAGCGGCAGCCAGCCAATCCGGGAACGACGCCTGCAACCGGGACGGATTCAGGAAGCGCCGCAGCCGGCCAACGTCCCGCAGCAGCAGCCGCGACAAACCACGCTGGGCGCGCCGATACCGATCCGCGCCCTCACTACCATCAGACGCCGTCGACGCCATCCGGCACCTCCGGAAGCACTGCGGGCGCCGCCTCGTCACCCAGCTGCGACAACCGGTCCAGCAGACCCGACCCGGCAGTCGTCCGGCGTCGATCCATCCGCACCCGCTGCCGCTGCCCCTCCGTCAGGCCAGCCATCTCCAACGCCACATCGGAGTCGGCCGGAATGATGCCCGCCTGCACCAACTTGACTGTGGCATCCGTCTGCGCGGCCACCGTCGGGGTCGCCGGGTTCCGGAACACGGTCTCAATGCGGCGCGTCTTCTCCGGAGGCTCCCCGTCCCGCACCCACAGGGCCAGGCGCATCGCCTGCTGCCACGCGGAACCGAAGCGGCGGATCCGGCGCTCGGAGCGCTTCACCAGCTTCGCCTCAGTACTCCGGATGGCATCCGCAGACGCCGGGTTGTCGGTGGTGTAGCCGAGCATGTGCGGGGGGAGCCCGAATTGGGCCGACATGATCCGCGCATACAGGTCGATGATTTTCGTCATGCCGGTCGGGTCATGAGCAGCGAACTGGCCCACTGTCGGAACGTTGCCGTCCTCATCCCGCTCCAAGGCGAGCATGCGGCCGATGTACGTCTCCCACGCAGACTTCGCTGTGCCGTCTGCGTCCTGGAATGCCGACTCGCTCACACCCAGCAGATATCGCTGCGGCGCCCCGAAGAACTCGGCGGCCACCTCGATACCCATCAGACGCCGGCATGCCGCATCCGTAATCGACATGACCTCGGGGGTGATCTCCGACCGGCCAACCCGGTCGGCGGTCCGCTGCCGATTCGCCATCCGCACGACCGGAACCACACCGAGCCGGTGCATGTCCCGCTCAATGACCTCCCAACCACCCGACGGGGAAGGCAGACAAGTAATGGTCTGATCGGGGGTGTACAGGACCAGCATCCGCTCCTCAGGGCCCGACTCGATGTACGAGTCCGCGGCACACTCCCTCAGGGCGGCGGTCCCCATCCGCAGACGGGCGTCCCACAAAAGGGTCATGTCCAGAGGTGATTCCACCGTGATCAACGGCGGGCAGTCCTTACCGCAGTCACCGGACCCGACCGCCAGGTACTCGCGGCCATAGATCAGCGCATCGGTGTGGGCGAGACTCGACTCCTCGATCAAGTCGTTCGCCTCGACGATCTCGTCCAGCTCTGTACTGTCCGCCCCGTCCGCCCACCGGACCGCCTCCAGGTCGATCCGCTCCTCCAGCGACTCAACGCCGACCCGCGGCCAACCGATGATCGTGTGCAAGCCCCTGAGCTGCGGAGGAATGCTGATGCCCAGGTCGCGGATCAGTTGCTCACCGTTGAAGTACGCATCCCGCAACAGGAGGGCATGCCGGTCGCGCAGCATGTCGCCGCGCAACATCTGGATCAGCGCCAACTCGTCATCCGACAGATGCACCAGCGGCAGCTCAGGAATCGAAACGGTCATCGCAGCACCACCACCCGTCCCCGGCCGCGCGCAGTCTTGCGCTTCTCGTTCTTCGGGCTGTTCAGGACGGTCCGCCGCAGCATCCGGGCACCGATCATGCAGATCGCAAGGTCGATCTTCCGGGCCGACTCCCGGTGCTCCTTACCGATCGTGATCCCCCAAGCGTTCGTCCGCCGACGGGCGTTGATCACATGGGTGCGCATCACCTTGTGCCCGTCGTGCATCAGTTGCCGCTGCAGGATGTCCTCACGGGTCCGCTTCACCGCCTCCGTGAAAGTCTCCTGATTTCGGCGGTCACGCATGTCCCAACGCACCGCGTGCGCCTTCGAACCGGCGACCACGGCGCGCAGCAACAGCTTCTTGCCGTAGGCCTGCCCCCAACGGTCGAGGAAGGTGTCCCAGTACATTTCGCCGTCCTCGTCCTGACCGGACCCCGGGTCGGCGAAGAACGCCAGCACCTTGAACCGGTTGAACGCGTTCGCGACAACGCCGTCGGCGTCCTCGCGCGGCACCGACCACGGCACATAGCCCGGGGTCTCCGGGGCCGGCCAGTTCGGCGGCTTCTGCCACACACCCAGCGTCGACACCAGACCATCCGACATTCGGCAAGCCGCGAGGCCGGTCGCGTCGTCCGACTTAGACCCGTCGAAGAACATGACGATCTCGTCGCCATCCACCAGCGCCAGGTCCTCGCGCTTGCAGGCGTCCCACTCGTGGCGGGCCATCCACGCATCCTCGGCCGCGGCAATCTGGTTGTACCAAAACCGCCGGCTGCGGCTCGGCGGATTACGAACGTCAAGGATCGACGCCTTCAACCGCTCAATGTCCAGCCACGTCGAGTCCCCGCGCACTGCCCGCAACGTCGGCTCGATCCACGCCTCAGTCAGCTTCGCCTCTGGCGGCGCCTCCAGGCTGTCGTAGAACAGCCCTGTATCCGCAGCCCGCCCCGACTCCACGGCCTCGTAGGCGTCACGGGTCCGCTCGGCCACCGAGTCCTCGCCGGGCTCAAACGCGTTCGTGTTCGCCAGCGTGCGGGACTGCCCGTCGGCTGACTTTGTCGCGTTCCGCTCGATGACCGCGGCCATCTCATGACCCGAGTTCGACTCCAACCAGTGGTGTGTCTCCCCCAGATTTACGGCCGTCGGCCGCCCCCCTTCGAGGGCCCTCGGTGACGAGGTCACCGCTTCGATGCGGGCCCGCCCCTTGTCGGCGTAGATGATTTCCTTGCCGAGGTCGATGCGGTACTCCTCGATTGCCCGCTTCGTCAAGATCGACGGGAACAGTGTCATCGTGTTCCGGGTCTGATCCTGCGACACCGCGGCAATCTGCACCCACGCCGCTGGATGCTGCTGCCCCAACGGCTGCCCCGGCGGGACTCCCCACTCGTTGCCCTCGTCCGCCACCTCGGCAAAGCGGCACGGGCCAACGAACTCGAACGCCGAGTACGTCGCGATGAGCGGGTCTTTTCCGTGGCCCTTCAACCTCTGAATGACCCCGTCGCGCCACAGAAACCGGTTCGTCACCGGATCCATTGCGTACCACCACAAGGTCAAACGAGCTTGCTCAGGCGTGTACTGCCACGGCGCCCCGACGTAGTGCTGCAGGTACGTCTTCGTCCACGCCAGCGCATGCCAGCCCAGCGTGTACTCCGGCAGCAGAAACCGGCCGTCCGGACCGCGCTTCCACGTCGGCCCGAGCGTGAACGGGACAACGACGTCGGGGACCTGCTCCTCAGGCTCCATCGCCACGGAGCTCTACCAACGGAGAGGTCCGCTTCCGCTCGTTCCGCTGCAGACACGCCTCGATGTCCTCACGATCCGACCGGTCGAAGAAGCCGCGCAGTCGAACCACAGCAAAGTCCCGCATGCCCTCGATCGTTCTCGTCGAGCTTGCATAGATGCACTGCCGCTGCGGAACGTTGTGAAGCCGGGACCACGCCTGCGCCTCGGCTTGGCTGCCCGCGCAGATGACGAACCTGACCACGTCAGCCCCCTGCGATGTCACGGTACGAATCCAGAGGACTCACCGACGCCAGCTTTGGCCCCTTGGGCTTCTTCCGCTCCAGCTCCATGCGGGCCCGCCGGCGGTCGCCTTCCGTCGTGAGTAGCGACGACATCGCGGAGTTCAGGGCCGCCACGTACTGGCCGTTCGGCGGACGGTCCTCCGACAGGCCGCGGGACATCAGCTCCGCCACATAGCGGGCCACAGCCCAGTCCGACGGCTCGTAGAACGCCGCCTGGCCGGACTCCCGCAGGCTCAGGTACCAGTCCGTGGCGATCGGATGCCACAGCTCGCCCGGCTCGGGCAGGGCAGGCAAATCATCGGGTTGCCCCGACGGGGCCTGGATTAGTTCAGGGCCGTCGTCCTTGTTGCGACGACGGCGCTCCTCGGAACGCTTCGGGATAGGTCCGTGCGCGCCCATGACGACCTCCAGGGTCAGAGCACGCCACCAGGGCGCGCGAGGGCTGGAACAACGACAACGCCCCCTCAGGGACGCCGCCAGGGCGTCAC
Organism: Streptomyces sp. NPDC005775; assembly: GCF_042871565.1. Taxonomy (NCBI): domain Bacteria; kingdom Bacillati; phylum Actinomycetota; class Actinomycetes; order Kitasatosporales; family Streptomycetaceae; genus Streptomyces; species Streptomyces sp. NPDC005775. Next base: position 533,151 of record NZ_JBIAIU010000002.1, read on the forward strand.
GAGAGCGAGGCGACCAAACCGGCCGCGTCAGGCAGCTCGGCAAGACTGAGAGGCGAACCCGGAACCCGGTCGCCCACGATCATGTAGCGGCGATCCGAGTACACCTCGAACGCCAACTCCCCGCGGCGGATGCGCCGACCAGCCGGGACCGCGCCACGGAACCACAGATGCAAGCCGGTACCGGACCGGCCGCGCTCCATGTACGTCGGCGGCAACTGGTCCACGATCGCCCGAGCCCACGGAAGGACGACACCGTCCTCAACCGCGTGATCCAGGTCAACGACCACAATGCCGTCGCCGGCCGTCAGAACGAAGCCGATTCCGTCACCGGTCCTCGACGCGCAGGCCGCCGCGAAATCCGACCAGGACGAAGGGTCGTTCACCGAGGCGAAACGACCGTCCGTGCGCAGCGGCACCTTGGCCTTGTGCCGCACCCACCGAGGGCGGGACGTCAGCTCGACTGGAATACGAGCCGCCTGACCTGCGACTGCCTGCTCTTGGCGGGCGGCGATCCTGGTCCGACTCGCACGCTTCCGACAGGCCGCACCGCAGTACCGGGCATCAGCCCGAGCCATCAGCGGCAGCGGGCCGGCACACTGCACGCACTCGGTGCGGCGGGCTACGGCGGTCGCGGTCATGCCTCAAGTGTACGGGGCTCGTGTCACGGCTACAGCCTGCTGACCTGCACTGTTACCGATCTGCGACAGGTGAGCCGATTAGCCGGCCATAAACCGCTCGGGCATCAGCGCAGGTCAGGACCTTGGGAACCCGTACACGGGGTCAGGTGCTATACGGCCCCGATCCCTAAAAGATCATGATCATGGATATCCCCCCAGGTGATCATGAACCAAGATGATCAAGGTTTGATGATCAACTCCAAGATCTAATCTCAAGATCAAGATGCGGTTGTCCAGCCTCGCTCGAACCGACCTTCAACGTTCGATCTTCGTTCGCTTCGACCTCGAACATCGATCATCAACGCATCGAGCGAAGATGTGATCACGTCACACGTGACCGTCGACGACCATCACCACTACGACCTGCTGCCTGCCCGTCGGCCTGCCCCATGGGGTGCGGCCGGCCAGCAGCCTGCCTCGCGTCCCGCGCTGCCTCACTGTCTCCTCGTTCGTCGAACGAACTTCGAGTTCGATCCTCGGTTCGTTCAGCGACGTCGACCGACGTTGGCCCTGCTCCCGGTGAACACCGTCGCCCGTCGACCGGACATCGCACCTGAGGTACGCGAAAGCCCTGACACGCGAAGCGTCAGGGCTTCCCACCTGGTGAGCCATGTGCTTAGGGCATTAGGCGGCAAGCGGTAGCTTCCGCCGGCTACGCCACTCGATAAGCAACTGGGCCGACTTGGAGTGGTTGCACGGTGGACAAGCTGGAAGGACATTGCCGATGGCATGCCGTCCACCCAGCGCGAGCGGGATGACATGGTCCATCTGCATCACTTCGGGACGGACTCCGCAGTAAGCGCAGCAGTTGCGGTACCGATGGACGAGGCGGCGCCAGTCCTTGAGTTCCACGCCAACACTGCCCGGGTTGTTCCGCTTCCGCGCGCGACGTGCACGCCGCCGCACCTGCATGGCCTCCGGATTCTCGGCAGCCCACCGAACTGAACTCGCGATCAAATACGCCCGGTTCAATGCGTAGTAGGCGCGCCTTCTGCACCAGAAGGAGCAGTAGATGGCGTCCGACCTGATGGCCTGGAAGGCTCCTGCGCAGTGGGTGCACACGAAGTCATGGATGCCCTTGTAGCTGCGCCGTGCAGTGCGCCGCTGCCTGCACTTGCGTGAGCATGTGAGGCGATCCGTCCTGGTGACGGGGAAAGAGGTCTTGCATTCGGTGCAGGGTCGGGTCTCATCCGGGCGCCGGTTCCGACGGTAGCTAGTCTGCGTAGTACATCGGCGCGAGCAGTGCTGTGCGTCGTGTCGAAGCGGGGTGAAGCCGCCGCCACACGACCGGCAATTCCGGGATGGCGGCAACAGATCGATGCCTGCATTGATGGCGCGCTTGTAGTGCTTTGAGCATCGGAGCCTTCGCAGCTTTCCCCGAGTACAGCAGTCGGCCTCGTTGCGGTCGAAGCAGCCTGCGGAATCGTCAGGGTTGCGCGAGTTCTGCTTCTTCAGGTGCACCGCAGAACAGGGCAGGCAGCGTCGGCTGTTGCCGTGGCGATGGCTGATGTCGGCGCTGCAGTCAAGGCAGTCGCGCGTAGTCTGTGTCATGTCGACCTGTTCGCTCAGGTTGGCCGTGGCCCCGGGACGGTTCCAGCCGTCGCCGGGGTCTTTCCATAACTATCGCAGGTCAACCTGGCGTGCGCGGGGCTTTGTTGACCCTATCGGCGTCGCCCTTTCGACCCTCGGTTGGCCTTCGACCCGGGCCACTTCCCTGTGGCTTCATGGAAGCGGAGGGCGCAGTATCCGCGCGCCCGCGGCCCCATGAAGCGCTGCACGCGGCTCACGCAGCGAGTGAACGAACCCGAGCGGAGGGCATAACCGACGCCTGCTGCCTTGCCTCCACTGGTGGGCCGATCGCTCCAGTAGCGGCGACCTTCGCGGACGATGCGTCGGCTGCTTCGTTTGATTGCCACGTTGGATCACTCCTTCGTTGGCGCGGGCTCCTGGTCCTGGGGTTCGTCGACTCGTTCGATGTGGGCGCCGGCCTGGGCGGGGATGGCGAAGCAGATCCCGTTGGCGTCCTTCAGGGTGGCCCAGCCGTTGGTGAAGCCGAGGGTGAGGTTGGGGTCGGCGATGAGGATGTCGTCGATGGGCTTGCCGGGGCGGCGGATGAGGTAGGCGGGCATGGCGCGGGTCCTTTGTCAGAGGAGGCCGGGGTGTTGTTCGGGCGGCCGTGTTCGTCCGGGGCGCGGGCTGGCGCGCTGGGCGGCGTTGCCTTCGGCGCTGCTCTTCAGTCCGTGACAGGTCGCACACACACCCTGAAGCCGGTCCTCAGCGTGGGCGTCAGTCTTGGCTTCGATGTGGTCGCAGTGGGTGGCGGGTCTGATCTGGCATATCTGGCAGACCACGTCGCGGTCGAGCACCTTGCGGCGAATGGTTGCCCAGTTCGATGGCAGCCGGCTTTTGCGGTCGGAGTTCTGCCAGCCGCCACTCATGTCGACCTCCCCGTTCAGTCGTCGCTGCGCCTGATGTTTCCTTCGCTGATGTCGATGGCTGAGCGGAGGAGCCCGGTTTGGTTGATCCAGTCGCGGGTGTCGGTGGCGCCGGTGGAGAGGGCGATGGATCCGTCGGGTTGGAGGACTTTGAGGATGACGAGTGCGTCGGTGACGAGGTCTCCGTCGTCGAGGTCGGCGGTGACGCCGAGGCTGTCGAGGAGTTGCCCGATGGGCTGGTCAGCCATGGGGCGTCCCGGCGTCGTCGTGGTCGCCTCGATACTTGGCGAGGGCTTCGTGGATGCTGCTCTCGCTGCTGTCGTTGGAGTCCCACCATTCAACGGCCTGCCAGACGTCGCTGAGGCGCCGCGTTCGGACTGCGGCGCGGGTCTCCCACTGGCGGAAGAGCAGCAGAAGTTCCTCGGTCTCGCGGGCCGCGTCTTGGGCGTAGCCGAGCCCTGCGAGCCGCTGGGCCATCTCTTCGAGGTCGTGTCGGCGGGCCTGGAGGTCTTCGAGATCTTGGGCGGTGTACAGGTAGTTGTAGCTGCCGCCGCTCATCGGAGGCCGCCCTGCTGTCGTGCGGCGATGACCTCGGCTTGGGCCTTGGCGACTTCGGTCATGACCGTCTCGGTGAATCCGTCGAGGTCGGGTTCGACGCGGATGCGGATGACGTTGCCGTCGGTGGCGTCGCTGAGGGTGATCTCGTTGGCGGGGATGTTGATGGTGTCGTCGAAGATGAGGACGGCCCGCGCGCCGATCTGTTCGGCCATGCCTTGGTAGCGGAGGAGCCGCGATTCCTGGGCGGCACCGGGCGGGACTTCGACGCCTTCGTACTGGTCGATGACGAGGACGAATGGCGGTCGGTCGTCTCCGCTGCCTTCGGGGAGTTCGAGGATCTGCAAGCGGGCCATCAGCCGTTCGCCTCCTCGTCGTGGATGAGGACGCTACGGATGTTCGCGGTGGGGGCCAGGTAGACCGTCCGCTTCTTGGCGTCCAGGACGACGAAGACGTTTCCGGACCATTCGTGGCCGGGGGCGTTGGCGACCGTGTCGGTGTTGCCGTCGAGGTAGTTGATCTCGTATCGGGCCATGGCGCGGGCTCCTGGTGGTGGCGGGTTACGGGGTGTCTTCGTGGTGGATGGTGATGCGCCGGGCGAACATGGTGACGGTGATGACCACCGCTTCGTCGTCCCGGATCTCGTCGATCTTGATGCTGCTGCCGGACGGGATCGGCACCTCGACGCCGTTGATGCGGACGGCGCTGGGGGTGAGGATCTGGTCGCCGCTGCTGCGGTCGATGATCTCGATGTCCGCCCCACGGCGAGGTTCCGGCTTGCGGATGTCGGTCATAGCGTCGTCTCCGGCTTCTCCTGTTGCGGCTCGTTGCCGCTCGGGCCGAAGAAGCTGTCGAGGATGTCGCTGAGCGACTTGGTCACCTTGTCGGCGAGGTGGTGCCCGCTGGCTTTCTGCACGTAGGCGCTGATGGCGGCGGCCTGGTTGCGGACGTCGACGGGGACGCTGCTGAGGACCCCGTTGAGGCAGGGGTCGCTTTTGGCGTGGAGGTCTTCGTGATGCTGCATGGCGATGACGAGGTTCCACGCCCACAGGGGGAGGTCCGGTACGGGGGAAGCAGCCATGGCGCGGGCTCCTAGGTCAGGCAGATTCGTTGCTGGGCTCGAAGCCGTAGCGGGTTCGCAGGGCCGTTATCTCCAGCGCGATTGCCGCCTTGGCTTCCTCGGCCCACGTGCCACTGTTGACTGATGCGGTGGAGACCTCGACAGCTGAACCGCAGACGACGCCGCCATGCGGCTTGGTAGGGATGCCTGGGCGGCAGGTCCAGTCGGCGGTCCACGAGTGAAACTTGCGCCGGTTCCTGCCGTCGGTGCAGTGCTGGAGTCGCAGCTTCACGCTGTGGTCGTCGCCGTGCGGCATGCGTACCGTGGTTACGACAGGGTCGCCGACGTCTGTGTAGTCGTAGCGGCTCCGGCCCAGCAGTTTGTCGCGCGGGTCGAGTTTGATCGTGCCGCTCATCCACCACGGATCGTCACGCGAGGACTCATCGCGCCTGGCCCACAGCTTCCAGTCGATGCCGCCGTACTGAAAGCCGAGCCCGATGACCTTGGACTGGTAGCCCTTTGGGTTCAGTCGCCGGACCAGCCAGGTTCCGAATCGTTCGGTGTGCAGGTAGAGGGCACCGAAGGGGTGGAGCCGGATATGGGCGGCAAGGGTGTGTTCGCTGCCCTTGTTGCCGACCTTGAATTCGACGCTCCAGCCGGGGAAGGACTTGCCGAGGATGAGCTGGCCGCCGAGGACACCCGTGTTCTTGGTCGGCCACGGTCCCGGGGTTGACGGCGCAGCAAAAGGGATGCGGGCTCGTGCCATCCGCTTGATCTCTTCGCTGCTCATCGGTTCGGGAGGGCCGTCGACGTAGGGGCCTGCGTATCGGTCACCAACGTTCCACTGGTTGGGGTCGAGGTGGCCTTGGGGATTGGGCCTGGTTCCGCAGCGGTCGCAGCAGACCCAACGCGATCCCGGCTGGCCTCGGAACCCGTCAGTGCCGTCGACGACGGGCTTGTGCCCGAAGAGGCGGCAGGTTGCCAGCGGGCGTGGCAGGTCGTGGAGCCAGAAGCCTCGGTTGACGAACGTGCCTGGCTTCGTGTCTTCCTTGCGGTAGTCGACAGAGAAGGGATGCATGGCGCGGGCTCCGTGGGTTCAGTCGTTGAGTGCCCGCCGGATACTGCAATTCCGGCTGATCAGGCAGGCATTGCCGGTAGAATTCACACATGAAGAACTGCTCAATATCGGGCTGCTCCAAGCCCTCTCACAGTCGCACCTGGTGTCGATTCCACTGGCAGCGCTGGTATCGCTATGGCGACCCGCTCGTCGAGAAGCCGGATCGCATCGTCGGTAACGACGAGGCTCGCTTCTGGTCCAAAGTCGACAAGGAGCAGCCGGCACCCAAAGATCGACCTGAACTGGGAAGTTGCTGGGTCTGGATCGCTGGAGTCAACGAAGGTGGCTACGGCTACTTCGACTCAGGCAAAGACGCGAACGGTCGCCGCAAACGCTGGCTCGCCCACCGATGGAGCTTCCTCCGAGAGCACGGCACCCTCCCGAGCCAAGGAATGCACCTCGACCACCTATGCCGCACACGAGCTTGCGTGCGCCCATCACACCTCGAACCAGTGACACCGCAAGAAAACTGCCTGCGGGGAATCTCGCCCGCAGCTCAGCAAGCCAAGCAAATCGCCTGCCTCAATGGCGGACACCCATTGCGCACTGGCAAGTCCGGCAAGCGGTACTGCCCAACCTGCGCCCGCGAAAGCACCCTCAAAAGATACAGGGAGAAGCACGGCATACCACTGGATGCTCCACTGAAGCAAAGCAGGCCTCGGTCAATCAGCTAGACCTCGCGCAATCCCAGCCTCCAAAGTGACCCGAGGCTGGTAGAAGCCGAGCATCCTGGTCGGGTTGCACACCCGGTGGTGGACACCTTGCGGTGCGGCCGGCAGGTGCTTGATGCGGGGCGTGTAGCCAGCGGCGGCGGTGACGTACCCGGCGAGCTGGTCGAAGCTGGTGGCCCTGCCCCAGCCGAGGTTGACCGGACCAGTGACGTCGTGGTCGACGGCGGCGAGTGTGGCGCCGACGACGTCGTCCACGTGGATCCAATCCCGCGTGCTGCTGCCGTCGCCCCACACCTCGAACGGGTCGTCGCGCCGTTTGGCCCGGGCGATGAAGGCGGGGAACGGGTAGCAGTCGTCCTGGTCCTCGCCGTACCCGGAGAACGGGCGCAGGATGTGGACGCGGCAGCCTTCGGCTTCGGCGACCGCAGCGAGCTGTTCCCCGACGACTTTGGCGATGCCGTAGGTGTTGTCGGGCCGGCTGATGAGGTCGAGGTCGATGTCGTCCTCGGTGAGCCGGTGGATGTCGCCGGGCTGTTGCAGGTCGACGGGGTAGGCCGCGCTGCTGCTGAAGAACACGGCGCGCGGGGTGCCGGTGCGGATGAGCCACCGGAAGTACCAGGCGTCGAGGGCGAGGTTCGTGGCGACACCAAGCGGGGAGCCGTCGATACTGGCCCTGCCGCCGACGACTGCGGCGCAGTGGATTGCGAGATCGTGGCGGGTGTTGTCGGTGCGGAAGAAGTCGAGGGCATCGACAGCTGGACGACCGTGGCCGGCCTGAAGGTCAACGACGGTGACGGTGTGCCGCTGTGTGTTGAGTGCAGCAACGAGGTGGCGGCCAATGAAGCCTGAGCTGCCTGTTACGAGAACGCGCACTATGAACCCACCTTCACGGCTCGGTAGACGCCCCACGGCAGCTCGCTGTCGACGGGTTCGAGGCCGATACGCGCGCACGCCTCGTCCTGTTGCTCCTTGGACCAGGTGGTGACGCCGATCCACGAGTCGGCCTCGGACGGCGTCTCGGCGACGGGCCAGTCGAGGACGAGGATTCCGCCGAGCTTGGTGGCGGCCCGAAGCTTGCCGATGATGTGCAGGCAGTCGGTGTAGCTGTGGTGGATGAGGACGGCCAGGCTGTAGACGGCGTCCATGCGGCGGCGGCCGAGGTGTGCGGCGACGCCGTCGGCGTCGGCCTGGACGGTGGTGATGTCGGGGTCACGCTCTGCCAACCGGTCGCGCTCTGCCAACCGGTCGAGCATGTTCTGGGAGGCGTCGACGGCGGTCACTTCGTAGCCGGCGGCGGCCATGGGGATGGCGACGCGCCCGTCACCGCAGCCGAAGTCGAGGACCTTCGCCCCGTCGGGGATGACAGTGGCGAGCATGTCGGCCTGTGCCCGGCCGGAGTCCCAGTAGGCGTCCTCGGAGACCTGGCGGAGCGGGTGAATCGCGGTGGGGTCGGCCTGATCCCACGCCTGGATGACGTCATCTGCGGTCATCGCTGCCTCCTCAGAGCCACTTCACGGCGGCAGCGTTGATGGCCAGGTGCATGGTGTTGTCGGCGATGATCATCAGCCAGACCGCCATCCATGCGGGTCGGTCCTGGTGGTAGCCGGTGCCGGAGCATTCTGACCACGGGTGCCGGTACCTCTTGGGCGCCAGGAGGTTCTTCGCCCACACGACGTGGCGAGCGAGCCGGTAGTGGTCGATGACGGCGTGGGTGCCGATGATGGCGGCGAGCGCGGCAGGCGACCGGGTGACGAGGAGGAAGGGCAGGCCGTAGGTCAGGGCGTGTGCCCAGGCGGGCCACCAGCTCTTCGTCTTCTCGTTCGCCATCCAGTCGGACTGGATGAGGTAGTCCCCAGCAAGGTGCGCAAGCAGGAGCCCGAGGGCAACCTCACCGGTCACGACTCCTCCTCGATGAGCTTTCGCAGCTTGTCGAGGTCGTCGGCGAGCCCGCCGTTGTCCCGGTAGTCGTAGTAGGCGGCCGAGTCGCTGCTCACCTGTTCCGGCGAGTTGCACTCTTCATAGCCCTGATCTACGACCGCCTTGCCGTTGGCAGGATGCAGGTGCTCAATGACCATGTCGTCGAGGTACGTGATCCTGCCCATGCCCTTCCCCCAGTCGAGCCAGCAGAGGTCCAGGCAGAGGTGGACCAGCGCCGGGGGCGCCATGTAGCCGAGGGTGCGGACGATGTCGGCGGTCATGGCAACCGCAGTCGGCATCCTCTCCCCCATGAGGAGGTCGTTGCCGTAGACGATGCCGGGCCCGCCGGACAGGCATTCGCGGATGCGGGCATCCCAGGGCATGGCGGCCGGCCGGGGCCGGTGGTCGTCGCCCATGAACGCCAAGTACCGGTACTTCTTCGCCGCCTTGACCGCCTGCTGGTTGAGAGTTCCGCACAACCGCAGCCGCTTCCCGAACACGAAACGGACTTGGCCACCCTTCATGAACTTCGCGGCCTCACGCTTGTACGCGTCCAGCTTCGGGTCGTCGTTGTCGACGGCGAACAGCAGATCGGCAGTCGCTCCCGTCTCGTGCCACGCCCTGACGAGCGACATGACCGCCTGGGGCCGGCCGCGGGTAGGGATGATGACGAGCAGGTCGTCGGCCATGGCGCGGGCCCCTTCAGTCGGTGGCGGCAGGGTTGTGTCCTCGCGGGCGGGAGCCGTACCGCCACAGTGGGCTCGACCGGACCCCGCGAGGAGTCTTGGGGTTCAGGCGGCGGCGCGGTGTGCGTGTGGTCCGCGACTGTTCGCTGCCGGGTTGGGCGGGGTGAAGCGTGCACCGGCTTCGGCGGCGGCTTTGACGGTGGGGAGGTGGAAGAGGCATTCACCTTCGCCGCTGAGAACGGGTTCGATCTTCCTGCGGGTAACCCAGACGCGTATCGTGCCGGGCTTCACTCCAGCAGCGCGGGCGGCTTCCCAGAGGTTGCCGAGCTGATCGCCGTGCTCGATCTGCGCACCGTAGACATCGAAGCCGTCGGGGTTCGGAAAGGCGACCATGACACCTCCCACGGGTACGCGAAAGCCCCCACCGGATGGTTCACGGCGGGGGCTTCGAAGGCGTGTAGTGACTTGTGTGCCACGATCAAGATTCAGAATTACAGCCCGCGACCTGTTCGTCAAGCAGTTCCGGTTCGCGTGTCAAGGGGTCGTCTTCGTCGATTAGTGGCCGAATGAGGTTGAGGTACTCCCAGATCCAGATGCCGAGGTGTTCGGCGGCGGAGTGATAGCCCTCGCGCCGGATCAGCCGGTTGGGGTGCCAGGTTCCTTCGCGGTGTCGGCGAATCCAGTACTGGCAGCGGGCGGAGGGTTCGGGTGGCGGGGTGTTCCAGTGCTGTTCGGGGTCGTCGACGGCGGGCGGCTTGTGGCCCCAGGGCGGGGCGGTCACGGCCGCCACTCCTCGCGGTAGTCGGCGTGGTCGACATAGGACAGGGCGAGCAGCCGCAGGAGACCGACCGACTCGTACTCACTGGGGTCCATGGGGCCGACTCCCCATTCGCTGTCGATCCGGTCGTCCATTCCGTCCATGGCCGGGACGATCTCGTCGAGGATCCGCCGCTTGGCGTCGATGTCGCGCAGGACGCGGGCCGGGTCGTGCTCGATGATGTGGGCCCGGATCAACTCACCCTTCACCAGGGCGACACCGTCTCCCTTCGCGTCGACCACGCCGTCGCCGTCGAGCACGGCATCGTCCCAACTTTCGCCGCGCCAGGGAGAGGGCGCCACGCGGGCGTGACATGCAGCCCGAGCGATGCGCTCGTCTTCGGCGAGACGGTCGCGGAGGAACTGGACCAGGTCGGTCATTGGTTCGCCACGCGCACGGCGTTGAAGCAGCCGAAGCAGAGGTCAATCCACCGCTTGTCGTGCGCCGCGATCTCTGCGAGGAGAGCCGTGTCTGCCGACTTGCCGCAACTGAGGCAGATGTGGGGTTCGTCGCGGCGTGCGTCGATGTCGCTACCGTCAACGTCGACTGGCGCGGGTGGGAGCAGGGTGGGCTCGGCTTTGAGTAGGTGCAGCATGCCGGTGGCGTCCATGTCGTTATTCTCTCTCGCGGGTGTCATGCCGCGACCCCTGCTGCTTCGGCGAGCACAGCGTCCTGCTGCTGTCGGAGTTCCCGCCATGCTCCGAGGTCACCCCATTCGGTGCCGCACGTTCCGCACCTGATGCGGTGGTTGGTGGCGACGGCGGTGAGCTGGGCCCGGCACAACTGGCCGTCAACACGGACGGGGCAGAGCCCAGTCTTGACCCGGCCGGGCTTCCGTTCGTTGGCGACCGCGGCCGCGCATTCGGCGTGGAGTCGGCGGATGTCCTCGACGTCCTGGGCGACGGAGTCGTAGGCGTCGGCCGCCCACGGCAGGTTGTTGAGGAGGAACCTCACGTGCTCGGGCACGGCTTGGCGGGGGCTCCCGCGCCACGGGGCGACGGTCCAGCCGAGCCGGTTCCGCCACGCGTCCTCAATGTCCCGCAGTCGGGTCGCCATGCCGCCGGCTGCGACGAGGTTGAGGACTTCGAGCCGAGGCGGGATCGGCGGCGTCTTGCTGCCGGATGTCGGTGCTCCTCCCCCGCTGGCACCGCGCATCAACGCCGCGGTGGTGTCCAGCCGCGCGAACAGGTCGGGGAGCTCTGACAGTCGCACCCGGGTCTTGTCCTCGCACGGCCGGCAGACCTGCCGCTCGTACTCGGCTTCCCACAACGGCTTGTGGCAGTTGGTGCAGTTCGGCCATTCGTACTGGGTGAGGTCTGCGGCGTAGTTGTGCATGGTGGGCTCCTCGGTGCGGCGGTACAGAGGTGCGGGTGCTGCGTCAATTGTCGCTGAGGGTGATGACAACTGGTGGGCATGGCGAAGGCCCGCCACCCTGAGGCGACGGGCCCAGCAGGACGGGGGCGGTCACGGGGCCGCCCTCGTCGCTGCGGCACGCGCGGCAACTTTCGCAAGCTTCCCGGTCAGGGCCGCCTCCGCCGTACCGTCGGTGACGGACACGAGTGCCACGGCTGCGGCCAGGATCACGTCGCACAGTTCATCGGCGACCTCCTCACGGCTGTGGGTGACGCCCTTTCGGGGGTTTTGCCCGGTCATTCCGATGTACGCGGATGCGGCCTCGCCGGCTTCTTCTGTGACTTTGAGGATGCGCATGGCGACCTCGTGCGGTGTGCGCCCGTTGGCGGAGTCGATCCAGTCGACGAGTTGGTGGATGGTCGCCCACTGGTCGGGTGCAATCACGTCGGCCATGGTCAGGACTCCTTCTGGGTGGCAGGGAAGGTCTCGGCGTGGGTGAGTTTCCACGCAGCCCAGGCTTTGCTGGGGTACTTCGTGTGCATGCTGTGGTCGCGGTCCATGACCTGCACGAGAGTGAGCGGACCGACCTTGGCGTCGTCGTACTGGCCACCTCTCATTCGGGGGGCTACGGGCACCCAGAACGGCCCGTACTCCCACGTATCGACGCGGTACGACCAGTCGTCCTCGCCCCACTTGTGGAAGATGCGGGTCACCGCGTCAACGTCAAGGGGTCGTTCCATCAGCTTGGCTTTGTACCGCTCGTTGAACCAGCGCTCCTTGTACTCCTCGATGTACGAGGCAAGCCGCTGGGCTTCGGCGTCGGTGGGGCGGGCTTCGGAGTCCCGGTCGAAGGTGGCGATGTATCGCCACATCGGGTGGGTGCCGGTGACGGGGATACGGAGGGCGACGAGCGGGTCATCGCAGTCCGCGTCCGTTCCGAACGGCCATGTGTCGGCTGCCATGGGTCAGGTCTCCTTCGGGGTTCGGGCTGTACGCCGGGCATGCATGCGGGCGGTCATCGACGGTCCCCGCCCTGGTAGGTCCACCAGCCGTCGTAGCCGGGCGGGATGGCGGGAAAGTTCGCCAGCATCGGCTCAAGCAGCGTCAGATGCAATGCCTGCACGTGCGGCTTCTGCGACCCCCAGTAGCGCTCGCCGTCCCACCGCCCGTCGGGGTCGCCTCCGTACCGGCTGTCGAGGCGGTTGCCAAGGATCGCCTCCGGGGTGGACACGTCCGGCTCGTCCCTGAGCCAGTGGGCCCACAGGTTCAGGGCGCCGAGGCACGCGTAGGTGGTTCCGTTCTTGCGTCGGAACCAGACGGCGTTGCACTGCCCGGCCAGCCAGTAGGCGTCGTGCCGGTGGGTGACGTCGACGGCGACGGTGGTCAGGTCGATGGCGAAGGGCTTGCGGCTGATGAGGAACCGGTCTTCGCGGATCATCGGCGCCCCTCCTCGGCCGGGCAGGTGCAGTCGGGGCTGTCGGGGACGCGGCACGGGGCGGGGTGGTCCGCACGCATCGCGTCCAGCTGGGCCTGGCCCTCGGCGAGCTCGGCCGCCTCGTCGACCGGTGCCCACTTGTTGCCGCCCGGAGCGCGCGCCATCAGTACGTGCCCGGCGTCCGGCCAATCCTTGATGCCCTGCTCGGCTTCGGCACGGTCGTAGGTCGTTCCCACGATCACCGCGGGATGGTCATCGTCCTGGCCCGGGAGGAGCAGCCCGTACTCAACGTCGGCGCGAAGCGCGTTGCGGGTGCTGCACGGCCACCAGTCGCCGTCGATCATGCAGTGCGCAGAGTCCGTGTGCTGCTGGTGCAGGGCGAGCACTGAGGTTCGCTGTGTTTCCAGCTCGGCAACCTGGGCCCGCAGTCGGTCAACCTCGGCCAGGACCAGCGGGACCGCGCGGGCCAGCTGCGCCCCGGAGTCCGCGATGCTCGCCACCGTGTCGTCGGGCTCGGCCCACCGGTCGCCCCACAAGGACACGATCGCCTCGGACACGACTCGCAGCTCCTCCGGAGACGGTGCCACGTCCAGGCCGGCCGCGCGTGCAGCCTCCTGCGTGCAGATCGGGTTGTGGTCCGGGGTCATCGGGGTGTCGCTCATGGTCAGTTCTCCTCGGTGGTGCGGCGGGTCATGTTCCAGGCGGCGGGGCGGGCTGAGGCTTCGAGGCGGGTGCGGGCGTAGGTGCGGGCGCGGCGTTCGGCGAGCAGGGCACGGACCGCGGCACGGATGTCCTGGTCGGTCACGGTGTCTCGTCCGTGATGTCGGACCAGGCGCCGCTACCCCAGTCCTCGTAGGTGCGGGGGTTGGGCGTCCAGATCCAGTCCTGATCGGCGGTCCGGCGTCCGTGCTGTCCGTGCGCCAGCGGCTTGCCGGTCTCCGCGTCGGTGGTGACGGACGCGCAGTGGAAGCGAAAGCGTTCGCGGCCTTCGGGCCAGCCCACTCGGGCGGCATACAGGTGGCCGGGCTCGAAGAACGAAGGCTTGGCGCGGTCCGGGCCCATCGGAAGGTCGGTCATGGTTCTCCTCAAGCGGTGGCGGGTTGGTGGGGCCGCGCCCTCGAAGGGGGCGAGGGCGCGGCCCGGGGGTCTCCCTGGGGGCGGGGAGACCGGTCAGGGGTTTCAGTCGCGGAGGGTGGCGCGCTTCCACTCCTGGCGTTCGCTGCGCCTGACGCGGCGGCGGGACGTCTTCCTCTGCCGGCCGGGCGGCTGACCGCAGCAGTAGCAGTCGCGGCCGCCAGGTCCGTCGGGGCAGGTCCGGCCGATCATTCGAGGCATCAGGCGCTCCATTCGGTGCGGTTGGTGAGGTAGATGCGCTGCCACTTGTCCGCCGCCACCGTCCAGTCGTCACCGGCGGCGTACTCGGGGGCGTTGAGCGCCCACAGCTGATATGCGGCGTTGAGGGTCCGGGCCCGGTACTCGGTCAGGCCGAACATTTCGATGAGGTCCTGCCACGACTTCCGGACGGCGACGTAGCCGGCCTGGGTGTAGCGGGGATCGGCAGCGCCTTCCGGCTCGCTCGGCTGCTGCTCCTCGCGGTGCCACAGGTACGACGGGGCACAGTCCACGTGCACGGTCTCGCCAGCGTCGTCCACACCCGTTACGCGCAGCCCCCGCTCCATCTCGCCCGTCTCCCGGTTGTGGAAGTCCAGGGGGGAGCCGATCAAATCGAGCGCCTCGACCGAGACGACCGTGAACAGCGTCCAGTCGTGTGGGTGCCGAATCTGACTACCGGTCTGGAGAGAGTCAGCCCGAACCTGGTTCGGCGACATTGAGGTGACGGTCATGAGGGCTCCTAGGCGGGGTAGTCGTCGGGCGGGGCTGCGGTCAGTACGCGGTGACGAGGGTGCGGTAGTCGCGGATGGTGTGACCCCACAGGGCGGCGTGACCACCCCGGCGAACGACCGCGGTCAGGAGTTCGCGCTGCGTCTCAACGACCTGGTCGGCGGTCACACGGCGGCGCACCAGCTGCGGGACGGTGTAGCCGCCGTCACGCTCGATGACCCGAACCTCGTACAGGGGCGGGACGGGAAGGGCGGCCGGCCCGAACACCACGTAGGCGATGAAGCCCAGCTCGACGTTGCCGACGAGGCGGATCGCGGCGGTGAGGCGGTCGAGTTCGGCGGTCTCGGCCGCCAGCTCCTCGGCGACAACGGCGGCACGCCTCTGGCAGTTGCTGAGCTGCCCGGCGGTGTTCCACTCCGCCTCGGTGCTGTGGAAGTAGCCGATCTCGACCCGGCTGGCGAGGGCGTTGATCTCGCGGTTGAGGTTGGCGAGTTCGGTGTCGAGGTCGCGGTCGGTGTGGAAGCCGAGGGTGTCGATCACGGGTACTCCCTGTCCGGGGCGGGTGGTGGCCGTCTGCTGCGCCGCGAAGTTGGTCTAGGCGGCCTCCGTGTAGGCGGCCTGGTAGAAGGCGGGCTGGGCGAGGAACGCGGTCTGCTTGTACGTGGCGAGCCCGATGTACAGGGCGATGTCGAAGGGGCTGTACGCGGCTACGTGAATCCACTTGCCGGTGGTGCGGTGGCGCGCCCAGACCATGACCGGGGGCCGGCCGTTCGCGGCGACGTAGGCCTTCTTGACGTGCTTGCCGTACCAGGACTTGAACCCGTCCTTGAGGTCGTCGGCACCCAACCGGTCGAGGAGGTCCCCGGTGCGGATCAACGTGCCCTGCTCGACGGCGGAGGCGATGAGGCCGGAGCGGCACCTGTAGGCGAGGGCCTTCGTGGTGGTGCGGGCGGCGGTGTGGATCCGGCGGAGCTGGGCGGTGATGCGCATTGGTCCCCCTCGGTGCGGTGGCGCTTGGCGATGACTCAACCCTAGTCCAAGCCGCTTGGACAAGCAAGAGGGGCAACAAGCTTGCCCAAGTAGCTTGCATCTCAGTAGACTCGCCCCCATAGCCGTGGCCAAGCCGCTTGTGCAAACATGTGGGCATGGCCACCTATACCCCTAGCCCGGAACTGACCGAAGCCCTCAAGAGCTTCACCGAGAAGCAGGAAGCAGCAGATCAGGCGCGTGAAGCGCTCAGGAATGCTGTAGCAGCCGACCTGAAGACCTACGACGTGACAGCGGACGCCATCGCCACCTACCTGCCGTGGTCTGGCGAAACCGTCCGAGGTATCGCTCGCGAGTTCGGCGTACCCCGCAAACGCAAGCCAACCGTCCGCTCCATCAAGCCCAAGAAGCGCGTCGGAGGCGAGACCTCCGACTAGAACGGAGACCACATGGCCATGCCGCCACCAGGGCGCACAGGCGTCTACCGCTTCAGCAACGCCAAGAACCAGATCCTGTACATCGGGCTGACATCCAACCCATCACAGCGGTGGGCGCAGCACGCTTCGGACAAAGAGTGGTGGCACCAGGTGTGGATGCGGGAGATCGAGTGGTTCCCCACGCGCGAAGAGGCGGAAGCCGAAGAGGCGCGCCTCATATCGGTCGCTGCCCCGCTCTACAACAAAAACGGCGGGACCACTCGCCAGCGCAAGGCGAACCCTCGATCCATGAACTACTGGAAGCCGGACGAGGACTTCGTTTCCCTTGCGCGGCGTCACATGCGTGCGGTGGCGTCCCTGGCTGCGGCCCGCGCGGACCTGGAAAGTGCGATCGTAGCGACCCTCCGAAGCGGAATCGCCGCGCGCCACATCGAACCGCATGTCCCCTGGACTGGCCAGACGCTCTACGCGCTGGGACGCCGCGACGGAATGGAGAAGCGCGGCGAGCCGACGGTCATGAGTCCTCGCGAGGCGGCGATGCGGCAAGCCAAGGAGAACCCACCACCTCCGGCTGCCTGATTCCCGCCCCACCACCCCGGTCCCCGCGTCAGACTGCTGGCGTGGGGATTCGCTATGTGGTGCTGGGTGAGACACGGCAGGAGTGCGAGGAAGGCCTCGCCGGGCTGTGCGCAACCGTGGGCGCCCGGGTAGTACAGCAGCCGGCGCAGCTGGCGGGGCCGCGGTGGATTGCGCGGGCCGTACCCAACACGAAAGCCCCGGCCGAGGATGGCCGGGGCTGAGCCGTGCGGTGCGCGGTCAGTCCTGGATGAGCTGTCCGTCGTCGTCGCGGGGGCAGTCGCACCCGCAGGCACAGTCGGCGTGCTCCGCACCCTGCCCGTAGCAGCGGCAGTGACCTTCACCGCAGGGCTCGCGGCGCTCCTCATCCTGGGCGTCGAGGACCGCCTCGTCGTGCTCGTCGTACTCCCGCAGCTCGTCGCTGCTCATCACGTCGGCGTTGGTCATGTCGTCGTAGTCGGACATTGGGGTCTCCTCAGTTCGGGTGCTGGTTGCGGGTGTTGGCGATGACGCCAGTCGTCTTGCTGGTGATGCTGCGGGAGTCCTGGGTGACGGGCCCGTGGTAGTGCTGGTTGATGGTGGGCGGGCCGGATTCGACGGCGGCCTTGACCTTGCCCACGAGCCGGCTGACCGCGAGGACAACGGCGGCGGGGGCGCCGAGGACGATCGCGCACACGGCGGGGTCGGCATATCCGGAAGTCAGCATGACGAGGGAGGCGCCGGCGCCGACCATGACCGTGGCCGCTCCCCCGGCGAGCATGAGGGCGCTGGCGTCTGTGGCGCGCTGGGACATGGGCGGCCGGCCGGGCTGGGCAACGGGCGGGGCGGCGCCGACCAGGGGTAGCGGGGTGGTGTCGCGATAGCGAGCGACTAGCTCGTCGGCAATGGCCTGGTCAACGGCCTGCTGGAGGGGGCTAGGGATGGGCTGCCCGGTCGCGGCGGCGGTGGGCTTCGGCTCAGGCAGGGCGGGCATGGCGGGTAGATCTCCTGTCAGTTGTTGGGGTTGTCGGAGGGGGTGTTGAGCTGCTCGTTGAGTTCGGCAACTTCGGTGATTCTTTGGATCAGCGGGCCGAGGTCGAGGGTGAGCGACATGTGGGCGGGGGTGGCCTTGCGAAGCGCGGAGGAGATCACGCTTTCACCGGGGCAGAGCATGGCCAGGTGTGCGTCAACGAGCTGCCCGGCCGCTCTCAGAAGCGTTTGGACTTCCTGGGCGTTGGTGGCAGTGAACTGGTACTCGGGCGGGATGGCGGGCATGGCGGACTCCTGAGGTCAGGCGGCTTCGGCGAGGTCGGTGGTGTCGGTGGCTGCGTCGACGTGGTCGGGGTGGGCCCAGATGCCGCGGTCGACGGCGACGGCCCGGCCGTCGCGCTTGAGGCGGGTGAGGGCGTTCTTCACGGCACTGACGGTGAGCTTCGTTTCCTGCGCGATGGTGTTGCGGCCAACGGGGCGGCCCCGCTGGAGCAGGAAGCTGTGGACGGTGTCGTCCGTTCCGGCGGGCGCTTCGGCTTCGATGGCGGCCGTCGCTGCCGCGACCGGGTCGCCGGCCGGGGCCGTGGGTGTGGGGACGGCGTCGTCAGGGAGGACGACGGTTTCGCCGCGGAGGCGGGCTGCGAGCCGGTCGAGGCGCTCGGTGTAGGCCTTGCCGAGGCAGGCTGCGGCAGAGCCTTCGATGGTGGCTGCGGTGCCGGTGGTGGCCCAGTGGGCGGGGTCTCGGTCGAAGTGGGCCCTGAACTGGGCCTGGCGGTTGTCAGGGCCCTTGATGTAGCCAAGGCCGGCGGTGGACGTCTTGTCGGGCCAGTACATGGGCAGCTGGGACGGGTTGACTTCCCATCCCGGCAGGCCGATGGAGTCGGTGAGGGCGGACGCGGTACGGAACATGACGGTGTTGCCGGACTGGAGTTGCTCGCGGATGTCGGTGGACTCGGGCCCGGAGCCGAAGTAGTTGGCCTTGGGACCTTGGAAGACGAGGCGGATCTTGATTCCGCACTTGCGGGACATCAGGACGATCTCGAAGAGCAGGGCGACCGCGCCAGGCAGGGCAAGGACACGGTGCGCTTCGTCGATGGTGATGGAGATCAGCGGGTCGGGGTCGCCGACGACGAAGTGGTCGCGGCCTCGCAGCGTGCGGCCCTTGTGGTCGACGAACTGCATCATCGAGTAGCGGGCGGACCGCTCGTACATGACCTTGCGGGCCTCGTAGAGCAGCGCGAGGCCGCCCTGAGCCGTGTCCTCGTACCAGTCGACGGCCTCGCGCCAGCGGGGCAAGGACTGTCCGCCCTGCGGGTCACAAACCCAGGACACGATGCCGTTGTGGCGTTCCGTGCCGAGCAGCATGTCGAGGAAGCGGGACTTGCCGCCGTCGGTTGCCCCGTAGACGACGGAGTGGACGGGGCCGGACGGCTTCCAGAACGCGTAGTGGGCGGGGTCGCCGTCGTAGAAGATGCCGACCTTGGCCTGGCCGGTCTTCGTGTCGAGGATTTGCGGGCCGGGGTAGTCGGTGCCTGCGGCGAGCGGGTTGTGGTCGAACACGGCGATGATGGCCCGCTTGGCGGACTGGCCCATCGCCTTTTCGATCTGCAGCATCTCCTCGGGCAGGTCGAGGTCGCCAGCAATGTCGTTCATGGCGGACACGGCACGCCGCCAGTTGCCCTTCTTGAGGACGATGACGCCGGTCCACCCGTAGTCGGTGGTGACGACGTTGACGAGCTTGGATCCGGGCAGGGAGCCGTCGACGCCGGCGACGTTGTCGTGCCACGCCTTCATCTGCTCGGTGAGGTCGATGACGGGCGCTGCGGTGCGCTTGCCGCGCCGCCACCAGTAGACGCCGTGACCGATGCCCCAGGCGGCGAGGAGTGCCGGGTAGGGGCTGTTGCCGGGCTGAAGGCCGCCGGTTGCGGCCATGGCGGTGACGAGGCCGCCGGAGGTTGTGACGGCGGAGGCTGCGGCGATGAAGTCGTTGCGGGTCGGGAGCCTCTTCTTGCGGAGCTTCTTCTTGCCGATGCGGGCGTCCCAGCGGCCCCAGGCGACGGTGGTGACGGCTCCAGCCGCGGTGGCGGCGAGCGCGGTCTTCCATCCGTCGGCGGGCACGGCGAGGGCACTGCCGGCCAGGGCGGTGGCTGCGGTGGCGTAGAGGGGGGCCATGCCTCGGCGCGTGCGGTAGGCGAGCCGCATCGCGCGCCGGGCACCCTTGGTGGAGCGCTTCTTGCTGCGCCGGCCGCCCTTACTGTCGGGGGCCGTCTCGACCTTCTCGACGGTGATTGTCTCGGGCATGGCGGCGTCTCCTCGTGTTCCGTGAAGGGGCGGGCGGTGCGGCCCCGGCGTGTTGCCGGGGCCGCAGGTGGGGTTACGCGTCGGCGGTGTACGCCTGCTTGGCGGCCATGCGCCCACCCTGGGCGGCGACGGCCTCCTGGATGTTGGAGTGCCGGTCGTGGATGTTCTTCGACGACTGGGAGGCGATGGCCGCGTTGTCGACGGCAGCCTTCTGCAGGGACTGGGCGGCAGCGAGGGCGGCGGCGTACTGGTCGCGCAGGGCGGCCAGCTCCTGAAGGGTGCCGCCGTCGTCACCGAATTCGAGGGCGTCGGCCTGCTCGATGGCTGCTTCGATGGCGGCGAGCTGCTCGGCTGCGCGCTGTGCGATGGCGCCGGCTTCCTCGGCGCTGATGGTGGCTTCGGAGGCGAAGCGGGCGACGGCCTGCTTGAGCGTGTCGACGCCGGTGATCTCGGGGATGGTGGCGAGTGCCATGGGGGCTCCTTCTGTGGTGGGTGCGGTGTCGGATTCGGTGGTCTTGATGAGGGTCAATCGGGGCGTTGCGGACGGTTTGGCGGCGGGTGTGCTCGGGGCCGGCTTGGGCTTGGCGGTCTTCGCCGTGGACGGCGTTCCGTCGGTGGCGATGTCGTCACCGAGTTCGGGCTCCGGGCTGGCCTTCCCGAACTTGACCGCCGCCCGCTTGCGGGCCTTGGGCCACTCGCGCTTCCAGCCCCGCATGAAGCCCTTGGCGAAGGAGCCGGAGGCGGTCGCCCCGGTTGCCGCCCAGGCGGCGAGTTTCGCCCCGGTGCGGCGGCCCTTCTTCTTCGAGACCTTCGCGAGACGCTTCTTGTGCTTGTCGGAGACGGCACCCATGCCGTTCTCGATGGCGCGGGCGCAGGAGTAGGCGATGGCCAGCAGGAGGATGAGTCCGAGCATGGTCAGCCCCCCATCGCCCAGGCGACGAGGGAGCCGACCTGGGTGGCTACGAATCCGAGGGTGCTGGCCGCACCTTCGCCGATGGCGCCGGGGATCATCACGACCAGGACCGGGGCGAGGGCAGCGAGGATGAGCGTCCGCGTCTGGACGCCGCTCATGAAGTCGCTGATGAGCCACAGCACGGCGGCCAGGGCCAAGGCGAAGGTGATACCGAAGCCCGTCCACTCGCCGACGAGGGAGCTGACCATTCCGTCGATGCGGGTGACCAACCGGTTGAGCATGAGGCCGATCGGGGTGGACGCCAACCCCACAGAGGCGGCCAGGACGAGCACCACCTGAATCTGCGGGCTTTTGACCTTCGCGGCGAACTTGCTGATCCAGGGGAGGCGGTCGGCGACGTACAACACGCCGGCTGCTCCGAGGCAGGTTCCGCCGGTTGCGGCGGAGATCCCTGCGTCAATGATGGGCATTTCGATGTTCCCCCTTGAGGTTACGGTGCGTTAGTGGTTTCCTCGCGTGCGCGCGGGCGCGAGCAGGCGCGTTGAGTTCTCGTTGGCTTGGCCCGGACGGCTTGAGCCGTTCGTTGAGCCGTTACGGCCGGTTACGTGTCGGCGATGGTTTGCCTGAGCTGGTCGAGGAGCTGGACGGCCTTGGTGGCTGCGTCCGCTCGCTGCGATTCGGGAAGTCGGGCGATGACTGCGCGGAGCTGGTCCACCGCCACGGGGAGGGTGGTGAGGGGGCCTTGGGCTTCCGCGGCCCGGCGCCTGTCGCCCATGTGCTGGGCGGAGCGGGCCTGTCGTTCGGCCTGCCTGGGGCGCCGGGTGCGGGGGGCCATCTGTCCTCCTGTCGGTGGCGGATCTTCGGTGTGGTCTGCCTGGGCCTGCTTGCCGGGTCTGCGAACGATCCGCTCACCGGGTCACTCACCGGGTTTGACCTGGGGTTTTGCCGTGTCGACTGCTTCCGGCAGTCTCGGCGAGGACCAGAACCCTTGGGGGTGCTGGACCTCGCCGGCTATGCCGGGGGGCATCACGAGTTGCTCGTGCTGGCCTTGGCCTCGTCCTCGATGGCCGTCCATGTGTTGCGGACGCGCTGCTCACGCGCCCTGAAGCCGGCCTTGCGGAACGCTTCCTGGGCGGAGCGGTAGGAGCGGGGCGGGTTCATGGCATAGCGCAGCCACCGCAGGACAACGGTGAGCTGTTCGTCGGAGAGCGTGACCCCGGGCTGAGGAACCTCGACTCCGGCTACGTCGGCAAGGTCTTGGAGGGTTGCGGGATCGCCGATGGTGGCGTCTTCGCAGTCCGTGACCGTGTCCATTTCGTCCACAGTCGCGGGCTCGGTGGTCACGGACCCGATTTCCGCTTTGGCCTGTGTGACCACAGCGTGACCACCCTGATTGGCGGGAGCGTGACCGCCTGCCGTGACCGCAGGCCGGGACACAGCCAGTGCGAGGTCCCGTCCGGTGAACGCAACGGCCTTCTCGCGGTACTTCTTGTCGGACTCCTTCAGGCGCCCCTCGGCCCTGGCGCGGGCCTTGTCGATCTCGGCCTGTGCCCGCGTCAGAATGTCGGCGCGGGTGATCTGCCGAGACATCTCCCCCAGGTGCCCGGCCGTCTCCAGTGCGACCTCCTCCGCGGCGGCCGATCGGACGTGCCGGGCGTTCGCCGCGGCCAGCGCTCGGGCGTTGCGGTCCTCGGCGGACTGCTTGGCGATCGTGGCGGCCGTACCGGCGTCGGCGAGGACGTTGTTCACGAACAGCCGGAGCCCCATGAACAGGGCGGCGGCGACGGGCACGAACGCGAACACCTTGGCGTGCCCGAGCAGCAGCAGAGTGCCGGTGGACACCCCGATCGCGACAGTGGACAGGCCGAACATGACGGCCATGCCGATCCTCGACCGCTGCCGAATCGCGACTTCCGACATGCGGAGAGCGCCGATCCACAGGGCGTCGTAGACAAGGGCGATCGACCAGCCGGCAACGGTCCCTGCGGAACCGTGCAGGCCGATCATGTGGCCGAGCTTCCCGCCGACGGTCACCGCGACCAAGACGAGGGCGGCCAGGGTGAGCAGCACCTCGACAGTGGTGAAGACGTTCGGGCGGCCAGCCCAGGCCTTCTTGATACGGGTCATCGGAGTCGTTGTCCTTTCTGCTGCGTGAGTGATGGTCAGGCGTTCGGGACGGCCAGGCGGTGGATCCGGTTGCGGCGGACGAGGCCGGCGTTGAGGTAGTCGACGGCTTCGGCTTCGGTGATGCGGATCTGATGGCGGCCGAAGGCGAGGGCAATCAGGTCGGCGGCGGCGACCTCTTCGGCGTTCCGGCCGTAGATCAGGTGGTCGGCAGCGGCCATGAGGCGGGCGTGGCGGCGGTAGGCGTTTCGGGCTTCGCGGTACTTCTTGAACTTGCTCATCGCGGGCGGTGTCCTTTCCAGGTGAGTGGGTTAGCGGTTGACGACGGGTCGGTGGAGGTCGCAGTGGTGGTGGCGATGGGGCGGGCCGGGTCAGAGCTGGTCGGGAGTGAGGGAGAAGAACAGGACCACGAAGTTCGGTCCGTACTTCTCGGCGAGGTTGGCGTGGATGGCCTGGTAGGTGGAGGTGTGGGTGTGGACCCCCGGGACTGCAGTGACGGGGCCGTCGTCGGTTGCGATCTGGCCTCGGCCGGTCTGCACGGTGGCGATCCAGTGGTAGGTGACGGCTGTGGCGGTCTCGGTCTGTGCGGTCATGGCGGGTCCTTTTGGGGTCAGTAGACGGGGCCGTCGAACTGCTCGACGTAGAGGCGGATACCGGGGTGCTCCTGCTGTGTGCGGAGGGCGTCCTGGACGATGCCGTTCAGGGAGCCAGGGCCGCCGTTAGTACCGAAGGAGAGGAGCTCTCCGGTGGCGGCGTTGTAGATGCGGTAGTGCAGGTCGACGTCACCGACGGGGCGGCGGTCGACGAGGGTCTTGCCCTTCCAGGCGTCCATCAGGCGGCGGCCGGGGTGTCGTAGCGGATGCCGTCGTGCCAGCTGTCGAGAACGGGCGGGGTGCTCGGGTAGCGCAGCTCGTGAGCGGCGGCGAGGGCCTCGATGCGCCGCATGCCGAGCCGGTCGCCGGCGTCCACCGCGATCTCGTAGCGGGTGGCCAGCTCAAGGCGGGCAGCCTGCTCGGCGTCGTAGGCGTCAAGGACGGAGGACAGGAGCGAAAGAGACATGGGGGTGCCTATCTGTGAGGTAAGTGGGGTGGGGCGATGGGGGTGGAGAGCCGCGCCCGACCGGCCGGGGGATTCGCCGGCGGGGCGCGGCGGTCAGGGGGTCAGCCGCGGGTGCGGGCCTGCTGCCGGGCGGCAGCGGCGCGCACGTCGACGCCGTTCTCGTAGTCGCGTCGGCACGCCTCGGGGGTGGCCGGCTCGGCGACGATGGGGTTCTCGCGGGGGGTGGTCGGCTTCGCGTCCATGGCTACCAGTCCCCGAAGGTGCAGACGGGGCCGCACTCGCCGCGGGCGTGGGGGCTGCCGGGGGCAAAGTGGGCGTTGATGCTGTCGCGCCTTTGCTCATCCAGGCGAACGTCGTTCCGGATGTTCCAGCTGACAGGTGTCGCGCCGGCCTTGAGTTCGTCACAGCGGGGGCAGTCGTCGATCTTCTTGCCGAAGTTCGGCTTGTGCGAGTGCCTGGTAGCCACGATCACCACTCCCAGTCGGGCTGGATGGCGTGTGCGGCGGCCTCTTCGAATGCGATGCGGATGCCGGACTGGTACTGCGGCAGTGTCGTCCAGTTGTGGTCGACCACGGAGTCCACCACGAACGCGACCATCTTCTCGGCGCGGCGCTCCTCCTTGAGAGCCAGCTCCGGAGCCGGGGACGGTGTCGAGGTTGCCATCACCACTCCCGCTGCTGAATGAAGCGGCGGCGGGCGGCCGGCTCGGCGGGGGGTGTCGGGGTGTCCTGCTCCGGGACGACCACGGTGCGGACGTGGGAGGCGGCGCGGTGCGCGGCGGTGTCGGCCAGCGACATGACCTGGACGATCGGCGCGGGGCGCTCGACGGTAGAGTTCTGCACAGCCATCGGGGTCTCCTTAGGACCTTGGCGGTGAGGGTCGGATGCTGCGCGATGTAGGAGTCGCAAGCGTCCGGCCCGTTTTTTGTTGTGGTGCGTGCTGCTCTCGGGCATGCCCGGTAGGAGTGAGCAGCACCGTCTCTCAAATTTGAGCTTGAGAAGCGGCTACGAGGACGACAGTAGGCGGACCGGCACGCGGAGTCAAGACGCATCTTGAGAGAGTGTCGAAACACCTCTACTCTCAACCCATGACCGACTCCCTGGACGCCTCCTTCGCCCCGCTGAACACCCACCTCCGCTCTATCGGAGACCTCAGTGAGCGCTACAGGACCATCCGGGAAGCCGAGGAGCTGTTCGAAGCCCTCAAGCGCACCCACCTTCAAGAAGTCGCCCAAGGGCTGCGCGCCGAAGGCAAGAAGTGGAAGGAGATCGCCGCCATCATGGGCGGCGTCACCTACCAGCGAGCCTTCCAGTACGGCAAAGGTGAGTGAGAGGGGCTTCGTCATGCCCTCCAGTCAAGGCGTTCTCGACGGGCGGCACGAGGACCTCGCCGCGCCACCGAAACGCCACAACGCACCGCCCGCGACACGAAGGTGACGCAGCAGAGACACCGACACGACTCGCCCGAGCACGGCAAGCACGGGAGCCGCACGATGGAGATCGTCAAGACGTGGACGGGCCGGACAGCCTGCGTGCTGCAAGCCGCTCTGCGCCTGACCAATGAACAGTTCGCCGAGCACCTCGGCATCTCCACGCGCACCGTCGTTCGCTGGCACTCCAGCCCGGATCTTGCGCCCCGGACGGAGATGCAGCAGCTGCTCGACATGACCTTCGAGAAGGCTGGTGATGCGGTGCGGCGCCGTTTCGGAATGCTCCTGCGGCCAACAATCGAGGCCGAGCCGCCTCAAGCCCAGGCGCAGGCGCTACGGGTTGCCATCGCTGTGGTGCAGCGGGGCGCCGAGGTGCTCCTGGTTTGCCGCCGCGGGGATGACGATCTGTCGTGGCAGTTCCCGGCCGGCATGTGCAAGCCGGGAGCCACGGTCGCGTCGGTGGCGGTGCAGGAAACTCATGCGGAGACCGGTGTGCACTGCGCGGTCCGCGAGGAGTTGGGCACCCGCATCCACCCGAAAACGAGGGTGCTGGCCAGCTATGTCCTCTGCGACTATCTCGCCGGTGAGGCCACCAACCTGGACACGGTCGAGAACGTCGACGTCACCTGGGTACCGCTGACGAACCTGACCCGGTTCATCCCCGCCGACCGCATCTACCCGCCGATCCTGAGCGCCTTGGAGGCCGCGTGACCGAGCAGACCGACACCCAGCAGAGCATCTCCACGGCCATCATCGTCGATGGCGGGAAGGTGCTCATGATTCGCCGCCGCGAGCGGGAGGGCAAGCTGCTGTGGGCGTTCCCGGGCGGCGGAATCGAGGCCGGCGAATCCCCGGAGCAGGCTGCGGTCCGCGAGACGGCCGAGGAAGTCGAACTGGAGGTCAAGGCGGTCCGC
The DNA here is from genome assembly GCF_042871565.1 of Streptomyces sp. NPDC005775. NCBI lineage: Bacteria > Bacillati > Actinomycetota > Actinomycetes > Kitasatosporales > Streptomycetaceae > Streptomyces > Streptomyces sp. NPDC005775. The sequence goes on from NZ_JBIAIU010000002.1 coordinate 559,425, forward strand.
GTACTGGGTGAGCGGGTGCATCCGAACACGGGCCGGCACATGACGTATGTGGCCTGCGAGCCGATCTCCGGCACCGCGGGCATCGGGGATGCGGAGGAGATCGCCGAAGTAGCGTGGCTCGCGCACGGCGAGATCGACGACTACGTGCCGTATGGACTGTTCGGGCCCGTGCACGAGTACCTGGATGGGGCGCTCCCCCGCTGATCCCGCAAACCAGAAACGCCCCCGCCACGGAGTGATCCGGGCGGGGGCGTTGCGTTGTTCAGCCGAGCGTATTGGTGACGTCGGCTGTGTCGGTACCAGGAAGCGGCCGGTGACCTTCGTCCCAGGGGTTCGACCAGCCGCAGAGCCCGCACGCGTACCTGCCGGCGAGGCCGTGGACTTCGGCGTCGCAGCCGCGGCACCTGGTGCTGGTGATCTCGGGCATGACGTAGACGGCAGGGGCAACGCCGGAGGACCAGCCGCATTGGTTGTTGCAGATCCATGAGCCGTCAGGGCCTTGGGTGGTGCCGGCTCCGCAGTTTCCGCACTGCATGGTGACCTCCCGTGGTGGGCCCGGCGTGACGGGGGTGCACGGCGGGCCGGGGTTCAGTGTGGCAGCGGATGGGCTGGGTGGGCAGGGTTTCGGCGGGTGGGTGACGTGTGGGGCGGGTGTTCGGCCGACCCTAATCCGCCACCGGTCAACGCTTGACCAGTACCTCAATCCCCTCTAAGGTGGTCAACAGTTGACCACCTAGCGGGGGAGTTCGCATGGCCACCATCAACTACACCAACGGCGCCCACCTCACCGCCACCCCAACCAAGGTCATGCTCCACACCGTCCGGTACGAGGAGCAGCCCAACGGGGCCAGCGACCGCGTGATCAGCACCGTCAACGAGCAGCAGTTCAACGCCCTGGCCGTCGACGTGAAGAAGCTGGGCGGGCGCTACAACGCCAACCGGTTCATCTTCCCGATCGAGGCCCTCGATGCGGTCAAGGAAATCGCCGAGAGCATGTGGGGCTCCCCGGTCCAACCGGCGCCTGCCGCGGACAGCAGCTCGGCCGAAGACACGAACGCCGAGCCGCCGCTGATGGTGAAGCCGGAGCCGGCCCCGGAACCCGAACTGGAGATCTTCGAAGGGCTGGAGCAGTCCGCATCCGGGCTCTACCCCTGGCAGCGGGGCGAGTACCACAACTGGTTCCAGGTCGAAATGCGCCAAGAGAACGAGCCTGGAGCTGGAATTGAGTGGGCCCGCCGCACCACCTCGGCGCACGAGGTCGGCCGAATGGTTCTGCGCAAGCACCCGGAACTGGGCTCTGTCAGGGTGCTGAACGAGCGCTACGCCGTACTGGCCACCGTGACCGATCCCGCACCCGTCTGCGACGCAATCCGCCGAATCGAGGAGGACCTGGAGCCGGCGCGCGCTGCCGCTCACATCCTCAACGGATGCCTGGAGAGGCTGGCGACGGCCGTGGAGTCCGCCGCCTGGGAAGACGCGGACGCGCATTACCTGTCTGACTCGCACCACCACTCGGCCAACTCTCTGGCAGCCCTGGTCAAGGGGATCGCCTCGCGGCCCACCGTCCTCAAGTGGTGCCAGAGGGACGAAGACGAAGCAGACCTCTAGCCTCACCACCCACCCCACCCTCGACCAAACCGAAATCCTCAGCCTGACGCTGAAAGGCATCTGATGAGCTACGAGAAGACCGACCCGGCCACCCGCGACGTCCGAACCGTGGAACACCACGCCTTCCTGAAAGCGCGGCGGGACAACATCGACGACCAGGACGAGTGGGTCAACGAGGTGCTGGCTCAGAACGCCCGCGTGATTGACCCGGAGAACTGCACCGACGAAGACCTGGCCCGGGGATACGGCCCGAACTGGCGAGAGGTGACCGCCGTCATCCAGCAGGCAGTCAGCCTCACCCGCGACCAGGCGGAGAAGATCGCGAGTCACGCCCTGCCGGAATGGCGGCTGGACAACCTCTTGGAAGAGGTCGGAACCGAGGTAACCGGATCGGACATGTGGTACCTGATCGGACAAGCCGGTGACGAGGCTCTGGAGCCCAAGTACCGGAAGGCTGAGATCTACTGGGAGACCCGGTACGCATACCTGGCCGCACTCCTGGCCGCCGCAGTGGGAGACCAGATCTCCGACGATCTGCGCGACCGCATGACGTACATCTGGAATGACCGGTAACCGGCAAGACAGCTGCGCCCCCGCCCGGTTTCCCGGTGCGGGGGCGCAGCGCTGTGCGGGTCAGTTCTGGTGGCAGCCGCACACGCAGGTATGGGTACGGATTGTCTCGCCGAGCCGCCGACCGCACTTGGGTCCTTCGAGCCAGGCAAGGATTTCACCGGTTTGTACTTCGCCTTGCCCGGGGCTGGCCTTCTGGTTCCGTTCCCGGATGGCGCACTGCTCGCGCACCCAGGCCCGCGCGTCTTCGGACTGGTACAGCTCGGTGGCGAGCCGTTCGACCTCGCCGAACAGGTCGGGGCCGTTGATGGGTCTGTGGAGGTCGGGCCGGTCGCAGCAGGTATCGAACCCGCCGTGGCAGTCGGACTCGACCTGTTCGGCGGTTGGGCAGTAGTAGGTGGTGGCCCCGGGCTTGCAGGTGTGGGGGTCGTCTTCGGTGTCGGTCATCGTTTCCTCTTCCGTTGTGCTGCTCGTCGCGTGGCCCGGTTGGCCTGTGGTTGGGGTTCGTCGTTGGCTATGACGTGCTCTCCGGTCCAGCGAAGTTCGGTTTCCCATCGGCTGCCAGGCTGACCTGCGTGTTCGCCGCGGGGGTTGCGGCTGGGGCCGGTCACAGGTATCTCCCGGTGGTGACGGTCCGAACCCGCCGCCGTCGCCGCTTCTTGTGCATGTCGGAGCGGAGAACGAGCCGTGTGGCGGGCCGGCTGTAGTCGACGGGTATCCGCCGCATCCGGGGCACGGTGGCGGCGAGTTCATCCGGGGACCACAGCGGGTCCTGGTAGTCGTTCACCGGTTAACCCCTCTCTCGGGGCGGAGTTTCCCGTCGGGGGTGAGGTGCCCGTCGGCGCCGGCGAGCAGGAGCATCGCCCGGTGGAGGACGGTGGTGGGTGACTCGCCGCGGTATCGGCGGAGTAGCCGGGACGTGTCGGGGTTGAGGCGGACGGTCAGCGGGCGGACGGGCATCGTGGCTCCTTGCGGTGGTGGCCGCCCGGGTGGGGTCCGGGCGGCCGGTGGGGTTAGGTGGTGGGCTGCTCGGGGGTGGGCGCCTCGTGGGTGCGGAGTCGTCGCCCTGCTGCGCGCCTTGTTCGGGGTACCCAGGACGGCATGCACTCGGGGCAGACATCGGATTCGGTGTCCCCGAGCTGGCCGTTGCTGCGGAGGTTGGAGGGGAAGCGCCAGCCGTCGACGTATCCGGCCAGGCGGGCTTCGGTCGGCGAGTTGTGGCCTGCCGGTTCTCCGTGGCGCTTCTGGCATCCGTCGCACTCAAGGATCACGCGGTTGAAGGTGAGCCGGGCCATGGTCATGCCTCCGTGGTGGTGGGCTGCTGCTGGTCGAGGGCGGCCCGTGCGGCGCGCAACGCCTGGTTGTAGCCGTGGTCCCAGCTGGTGGTGGGCTCGTCGGCGGTGACGGGTTCGAGGGGGATGTCCCGCACGCGCTGGTTGGCGGCCTCGGCGCGTTCGGCGCGCTGCTCCAGGTCCGTGGCGTGGGCTTCCAGGTCTCGGATGCGGTGGGCCCAGGACCGGAACTTGGTGATGTTGCTCCGGATGATGGTGCGGCGCGCCTCCAACTGCTCGTACAGCTGGTCGAGCGCGTCGGACGTGATGGTGCCGGCGGTGTGGCGGTCGCTCATCGGGTCGGCCCCTCGGTGGCGGTCCGGGTGCGGCCGCTGTACCAGGGCAGTGCGAGCCCGTCGTTGGCGGCGCGGGGTACGAGGTGGAGGTGGAGGTGGAACACGGACTGCGTAGCTTCCCGGCCGCGCGAGGTGATGACGTTCATGGGGCGGTCGGTCCACCGCATCAGTTCGGCAGCGCGCCGCATGGTGGCGGCGGTGACGTCCGGGTCGGTGGCGAAGTCGGCCACGTGGGTCTTCGGGATGACGAGGGTGTGGCCGTCGACGACGGGGTTGAGCGGGACGATCGCGATGGTGTCGGACCACTCGTGCACGAACGTGGCGGGCGCGCGCCCGGTGTTGATCTCACAGAACGGGCAGGGGTCGGGCTCGCTCATGTCGTTCTCCTTGATCGCGTCGTGGTCGTGCTGTGCGGTGCCGTCGTGTCGGCTGTGCGCCCGCAGGCGCCCGTGTCCGGGCCTCGCGCGCCCCCGGTGGCCCTCCCGGAGCACCAGGGCCGTGAGGACGGTCCCAGCGGCCAGGAGGGCGGCGTGCGGGGCAAGGTGAGCCAGGGTCACGGGGCGGGGTGGCGGAGCGCGGTGTGCGCGTCGGCTGCCTGGCGCGCCTCGGCTTCGGTCTTCGCGGCGCCGTGGCCGTCGGGGCAGGTGCACCACCACGCCCACGGCCACTTCCGGGCGCGTGCTGCTGCTCGCTTGCTGACGAGCAGGTGTTCCAGCGGCCGGAGGGCGGGCGCCACCTTGGTCTCGGGCTGGGTCACTTCGGCTCCTCGGACGGGGCGGGGGTGGGCTGCACGACGGTGTACGTGGTCGTCTTGCGGACGAGGCGGGTACGGATCGGCGTCCCGTCGTTCCAGGCGGGGAAGCGCTTTTGCTGCTGTGCGGTGCGCTTCTCGACCACGGCGCGGTCGCAGTCGGCGCGGAGGTACCCCCACAGGCCGTCGCTTTCCTCGATCTCGCCAATCCACGTGACCTCGGTCGGGTGCGCCTCGGTCTCGGGCTGCTGCGCCTCGTCGGCCAGGCGGCAGAGCTTCTCGGCGACGAACAGGCCGTACTCCGGCGTCTCCTTGAGCAGCTCGGCCACGAAGTCGGAGGCTTCCCGGAGCACGGTGGCCCGGTCGGTGCGCAGCCGCTCCACCTCGGCCCGCAGGCGGGCACCATCCTCCTCGGACACCGAGATCGCCCCCCGCAGCGCCTCGTCCAGCCCTTCGACTTCGGCCCGCAGTGCGGCCTGTTCGGTGTCCGCGACGGCCATGACGGCGTCGGCGAGCGCAACGTCGTCCACGCGGCTGGACTCGGCGCGGATCGCGGCGGCGTACCGTGCCCGGCGGTCGGCAGGCTGCTCGGCGGCGGCCCGGTCGGCGGGTGCGGGGAAGGCGACCGCCTTGAACTCGGGCTGCGTGGCTCGGCGCAGGACGGACAGCACCGCGTCGGCGTGCTCGCCGTACTCGTCGGGCTCCATCAGCTCGTCGGGCAGCCAGGTGAACCCGTTCGCCTCGCAGATGGCGCGGCGGATGCGGTCGCGGAGGTCGGTGCCCACGGGCGGGGCGGTTGTGCCCGGGGCGGGCCAGTCCTCGGTGCGGCAGTTGTCCCCGTGGACGGTGCACGGCGTGCGGGGCGTTTGGTCGGTCATGGCTGCTCCTGGGTGTGTGCGGGTCGAACCGGGTGAGAGGCTGGGCGCCGGGCCCGCCCCGCTCGATTGGTGCGAGCGGGGCGGGCTCCGTGTTCACGGGGTGGGGCGGCTATCCAGGTCGGCGATCCAGGCGGCGCACACGGAGGCCACCTGGATCAGCTCGGTGCGGAGCTTCGCGTGGTCACGCTCGGCGAAGGCTTCGGCGACTTCCTCGGTGAGGATGTCGGCCCACGTGCCGTATCCGGAGCCGAAGGCGTCCTGACAGAAGCGGCGGGCACGGTCAGCGTCGTCCTGCTGGCTCTTGTTGCCGGTGCCGTCGGGGTGGTGCTGGTCCCCGAACTTGGCGAGCTGACGGCTGCGCTCCTCGTCGATGGCCTCGGCGAACTTCTTGACGCCTGCGTTGGTGAAGAGGGTGGGGTACATCAGTTGCTCCTCGTGGCGGTCTGCTGGACCGCGGCGTGCGCGGCGGTGCGGGTCTGGTGGACGTTGTGGCGGCGGGTGCGGGTCACGGGGTGGGTCGGTTCGCCAGCTGCAGGAGCACAGCGGCGTGGCAGTGGTCGGGCTGGCCGGCCGCGGGCAGCGGGCAGTAGCAGGCGAGGTTCTTGCCGCGGAGTTCCGGCAGGCCGTCGAGGAGGCGCTGCCGCGCCGTGTCGCCCTCCTTGGACTGCCACATCAGACGGTTCCCCCGAAGCCACTCCTGGAAGGCGCCGACAACAGCGCGACGGGCCAGGTCGGTTTCGCCCGACTGGGCGTACCCGAGGTCGTAGGCCATGGCGAGGGTGAACGGGTTCCCGAACCGGGACGGCCGGGTGACGATCACCGTGTTGGTGGGCTTGCACCACCCCTTGGTGCGGCGGCGCTGGAGGCGGGCGGGCTGTTCGGGCATCAGGGGCTCCTTCGTGGCGGTCACAAGGACCACAAGGTCGGTTGCATGGGGTGGAGTTAGAGGGCGGTTTGCCCGGGAATCACGTCAGGTTCCGGCGACTCTGTACGCCCGCCTGCGGACCCAGGAGGGGTTTCGGGCTCCCGCACCCCCAACCGGGGGCTGTACGGGCCGGAGACGAGCAACGGGGCAGGTGCGCGGGATGCGGCACAACCGGTCCCCCGCTCAGCGGCCATCACGCTGGCTCGCTTTCCGTGCTGTCGACGGAGGCTGGGCCTTTGATCCGCCGGAATTCCAGTTCGGACGCGCTGGCCTGGTAGCCCTGGCAGTCGGCGAGCGGGCCGCGGCAGGCCCGGCACTGTGCTGAGTCGAACCAGGTGCCGCGGTTGCAGTCGGCGCATCGGGTCAACCAGAGGGCGCGGCCGCGGGTGGAGGTCCAGTCGGGGTGTCCGCCGTGGCGGCGCTCAGCCCTGGCCATGGCCCGGTAGTTGATGGTCTCGGTGTCACCGAACCGCGGGTCGAGCCAGGGGTCGTAGGGCCGCGGCGGGTGGCCGATGATGACGAGTTCTCCGCCGGGCCACTCACAGGTGCAGGCGTAGATCCCGCAGTCGCAGGCGAGGGACTTCCCGAACTCGACTGCCTTCTCGACCCTCGGGACGCCAGTGCCTTTGACTTCGAGCCAGGCGCCGATGTCGGGGAGTCGGAAATCGGGGATGTAGGCGGCCCCGGACGGCAGGGTGACCGTTTCGGGCTCGTACTCCCAGCGGATGTCGAGGGTGTCAAGGGTGGCGGCCCAGGACGCTTCGAGGGCGGACCGAAAGGTGGTTCCGCCGTACCAGGTGGGGAGCGCCTCGACGGTCATGTCGCCGGCGATGGCGCCAGGCTGGCCGGGGATGTGGTTGGCGCGTGCGATCTGCTGGTGAAGGGTTCTCTCGACCGCTTCACCGGCGAGGCTTGTGTGCCAGTCCTTCTGAATGCTCATGGTCAGCTCCTCAGATGCCGCGGTTCATGGACCGAAGGCGGGCGTAATGGCCTTGGAAGACGAGGGGGACGATCCGCCCGGAGGCGCCGTTGCGGTTCTTCGCGACGATGAGGTCGATCTCGCCGGCCCGGCTGTCGTCGGGGCTGCCGTCTTCGTTGAGGGGGCGGTGCATCAGCACGATGACGTTGGAGTCCTGCTCGATCGCCGAGGAGTCCTTGAAGTCGGTGACGACGGGCTGCCGTCCGGCGGCACCGCGGTTGAACTGGGCGAGCGCGATGACGGGGATCTCGAACTCCATCGCGAGGAGCTTCAGGCCCCGGGAAAGCTCGGCAACTTCGTTGGCCCGGTTCGCGTTCGGCTTCGCGTTCTCCGGTGTCATGAGCTGGAGGTAGTCGGCGACGACGATGGCGGGCGAATTGCCGGTGGATGCCATCCACCTCATGCGGGCCCGGATCTTCCCGATGGTGAGGTTCGGGGAGTCGTCGAGGATGAAGTTGTGGGCGTTCTGGAGGCGCGGCGCCGCCTTGAAGACCTTCTCCCAGTCGGACTGGTCGAGTTGGCGGCGGATGAGGCGGTCGAGGACGACGCCGGACTCGGCGGCGGTGAGTCGGGCCATGAGTTCGGAGCCGCCCATCTCCATCGAGGCGACGAGTGCAGCCTTGTTGCGGGTGAGGGCAACGTGGGCGGCGAGGTTCATGCCGAGGAGGGACTTGCCGCCTCCGGTTGCGGCGCCGACGGTGACGAGCTGGCCGGGCTTGAGTTCGACAACTTCATTGAGGTCCATCCAGGGGGTGTCGAGGGCGCGGGGGTCGGCGCCGGCTTCGAGTTCGTCGACGAAGCCCATCCATCGGTCGGAGACGGAGAGCCGAACGTCCGTTGTGGTGGTGCCGTTGGCGGCGGCCTGGAGGTCGGCCATGGCGGCGTCGAGGATTTCGGCTGCGGTGAGGGCCGCGGTGAGGGCTCGGGCGGTGGCGCGCCGGGTGGCTTCGAGGACGGTTCGCAGCTGGGCGCGTTCGCGGATGATGTCGGCGTAGTAGGTGGCGCTGCTTACTGCGGGGACGGCGGCGACAAGGGTGTGGAGGTATGCGGCGCCGCCGATCTTGCCGAGGTCTCCGGTGGCGAGGAGTTCAGCGGCAACGGTGATGGTGTCGATCTTCGGATCTCGGCTGCGGGCGTACAGGTCCGTGATGGTGCGGTAGATCGTCTGGTGGCGCGGCGTGTAAAAGTCGGCGACGTCGGTGAGGATCGCTGCGATGGGGTCGATGACGCTTCGGCTGAGGAGCATGGCGCCGAGGACTGCCATTTCGGCTTCGATGTCGTGCGGCGGCGCGTTGGTGTTGGTTTCGGGAGCCCAGTCGGGTTCGGTCATGTCGTGCTCGGTCATGCGGCGTGGCCTTTCGCATGGGCGGGGTGGCAGTTGGGGCAGTTGTGGAGGCTGCGGAGTCCGCGGTCGTCCTCGACTTCGCGGGTTCGGCTGATCGGGTCGCAGTCCGGGTGGCCGCAGTGGGGCGGCTTCCCGGCGGACGAGGGCCGCGGGGGCGGAACACTGGAGGCGGGTGGCAGTCCTCGCCAGCCGCCGCGGAGGAAGAATGTGGCGTAGCGGGGCTTCTGTCGTGCCGCCGCTTTGGCGTCGCGGGCGAAGGCGACCATGGCGGGGACTCCCGCGCGCTGGACGACGGCGGCGATGTCCAGCCAGTCGGCGGCCTTCATGCTCCAGGAGACGGTGATGCCGGCTTCTGTCATGGCTCGCACGAGGGGCTGGCAGATCTCGAACCCGTCGAGCTCGGGGGCGGGCTCGCTAGCCTGCGTAGTTTGGGTATGGGGAGGTGCCCCGTTTTTCGGGGCACTAGCGTCAAAAACCGGGGCACAAGCTGAACTTTGCGCCCCGTTTTTCGGGGCACAAACCGGGGCCGTCTCGACGTCTTGCGCCCCGATTTCCGGGGCACTACCGGAATCTTGCGCCCCGGAAATCGGGGCACTACCGGAAGCCTCTCGGGCGTAACCGACGGCCTTCGGGAGCCTGTAAACAGCCGCTCGACGCCCAGAAGCGACCTCCTTGACCTCCAACTCGCCAAGGTCCATGGCCTTCTTCAGGGCGGCTTCCACGGTGCTCTTCGACGTGGCGTTCATTGCCGCCATCAAGGCGCGGTGCCCCAGCCGCACCTCGGCCGCCGAGGTGCGCACCTGATCCGCCACAAACAGCAGGGCGATCCGGGTGTTGCCCTTCGACCGGGAGTGCTTCCAAACCCAGTCCATGGCATCCAGCGTCACGGCGGTCTTCTTCCTGGCGGTACGAATAGGTCTCAGGTGGAGCGGGCGGGCCGGCTAAGTCATCTGGATGCCTTCTGGTTCAGCGGCGGCTTGTGCCTGCGCAACAGGCGGTCCTCCAGCTCGTAGGCGTGTTCGCGGTCGCGACAGGGATGGGCTTGCCAGGAGACGAACTGCTTGCCGTGGCGCCGGTGGTATGCCACGCGGGTGCGGAACTGATCCGTTGAGCCCACGTAGCACGGGGCGTTGAGGTCGTCGAACAGGACGTAGACGACGGCGATCCCCTTGGCCGGTGCCGAGGTTGCTTCGTGGAAGGGGTACTCGCCGACCCAGCTGTCTTCGGGGCCGTTCGGCAGCTGCCGGGACAGGTGCGTCATGACCTTCCATGAGATGTCGACGTGTTCGTCCCAGCGGTGCATCCGGCCGGTGAGGCCCATGGCTTTGTAGTGCTCGTAAACGGCGACGAGTTGGTAGTGGTCGATCTCTCCGAGGCGGAACGCGGCCCCGACCCTGTGCATGACCTGAGCCTCAGCCTCATGCCGGGCCGCTTCGAGCTTCGCTTCCTTCTCGCGCAGTAGCTCAACGTGATGGAGGGTGGCCGCGATGGACTTACCAACGTCGCCACCCAAGCGTTCGGCAAGGGATATGGCCTCTTTGCTCACTGGGATCTCTTCCTGCGGTACGGATAAGGGCGTGCTGTCGGCGTGGTGCGCCCGGGTCAGGTGGGGGCTGGGGGCAGGCGATGGGGGGTCATGCGGCGGCCTGGAGTTGCCCCTGCGGGTCCGCGTACCGTTCGAGCGCTTCGCCGGTGACTGCCTCAACGAGGGCGCAGAGGATGACTTCGGCGGCGTTCGGGGTGACGGCATTGCCGTACTGGCGGACCTTGTCGCGCTTCGAGCCGAGGACGATGTAGTCGTCGGCGAAGGACATCGCGCGGCCGATCTCGTGCGGCTCCAGCATCCGGAAGCGGACGTCGTTGATGTCGACGTCACCGCGGACCAGGGCGTACCGGTCGCGAGTCGTCAGGGCACCGATGGGCTCCCGAACTGTGCGGGCCGTGCCGTTGCTGTAGTAGGGGACGAGGATGTCCTGCCAGGTGACGAGGGACTGGTGGCCAGCCGTGGTGAGAGTCCGCATGGGTTCGGTGGCTCGGGTGCAGTGCTCGCCGCCGTCGCCCTTACTGCCGTTGTTCCGCATGACCATGGCGGGCAGCTCGGGCGTGACGAGCCCGTGGTGGTTGCCGGACGCGGTGACGGTGGCGAGGGCGTCGGTGACGGACCGGGCGATGGAGCCGCCGCCGCGGAGCTCGGCGATGAACGGCAGCCACGCCAGGCCGGTTTCGTTCCGCGTCGTCATGGTGCGCAGCGGGTCGTTGACGGAGCGGGCTTCCTTGCCGTCCCGGCCCTCGACCGGCACCAGGAGCGGCGGCACCATTAGGCCGTCGTTCTCCCGCGTCGTTCGGGCACCCATCGGCTCCCCGACGCTGACCGCGGTGTCCCGCCACGTTCCGCCGGCCGGGACCATCATCGGAACCGGCTGCGAGAACTTCTTCAGCCCGGCCTGGATGCGGGCGATCGTCTTGTCGGCCAAGGGCTTGGCCCGGTCACCGATCCGCTGCCCCGGGATCGTCCAGTCGATCGCAGCCGCGGCGGGCAGTGCCTCGGGCTCGACGATCTGGTTCCGGCAGCTGGTTGACGGGCAGCGATAGACGTACTGGGTGCGGTAGCGCCCCATGTCCCGCTTCGGGTCCTTGAACACCTGCATCGCCTGCACGTACTCCCCGCAACCGGAGCACCAGGCGCGCGGCCTCAGCCACTTGTCCCAGTCCGGGGTTCGACCCAGCGACTCGTGCCAGTACCCGACGTACAGCCGGTCACGGGACTGCGGTGCGGCGTGCACAGACCGCGGGTTTGCGTGCATGGAGTTCAGGGCGATGATCCGGGTGCGGTAGCCGAGCTTGTGGAGCTCACCAATCCACCGGTCCCACTGGTCCCACGCCCGGACGTCGGTGACGTTCTCGACGACACCGGCCTTGACGAGGCCGCCGCGCTCGATGACGCCGCGCAGGTACAGCGGCACCTCCTCCATCAGCGCCCGGGATTCCTCTTCGGCGTCGGCCGGCTCCTCCTCGGACTGCTCGACGAGGAGGTCGAGGAGCGACCCCTGCATGGCGGTGTCGAAGTTCCGGCGCTTCCCCTTTGCGACAGACCAGTTGGTGCACTCAGGACTGGCCCAGAAGATGTCTGTGACCGGCCAGTCCCAGACGGGGGCGGTACGGATGTCGCCGCGGTAGTGGCTCGCCTCGGGGAAGTTCGCCTCATGGGAGTCCATGGCCCGCTGCCAATGATTTGCAGCTCTGGCGACCCGGACCCCGGGAACGGCGTGGGCGCCCTGGGAGGAGCCGCCCGCACCGGCGAACCAGTCCATCACCGTCAGTGCGTCGCCGTCGTTTCGGTAGCTCATCGGAGCCCCTTCGTGAAAGAGGTGGGCGTGGGAGTCGAGTGGGCGAGCATCACGCAACGACCTGCGGGTACTCGCGGACGCGGAGTCGGGCCGGCCAGTGGTCCGGGTTGCCGCCCTTGGTGTCGCCGTGGGCTGCGACGGTCTTGCCGTTGATGGTCATGTCGCGGGCCCAGACGGAGCCGAGCTGCTTCACGAATGGGGCGGTGCCGGAGCACCGGGCTACGTCGAGCAGGTCATCGACCCAACGGGTGTTCAGGGGGCGGGCGCCGGGGCCGGACTCGCCTCCGAGGATCAGCCAGTCGATGTTGGTGAGGTTGATGGACGGGAGGGGGCCGAGGAGGGGTTCGGCGGAGATGAATCGGACGGCGGCCGGTGTCTTGCGGAGGGCATCGACCCGGCGCGTGTAGGCGTCGCTCTCGATCGACGTTCCGATCCACACGTTCGGCAGGGGCCAGCCGGAACGGTGGTAGATGCCGTGCTTCAGGCCGGGGACGTAGGTGGGGCTGTGGGAGGTGGCCGCCCATTCCATGGAGGAGCGGAAGTGCTCGCCGGGCGGGTGGCCGGTGCCGCAGGTGCAGAGGTCGGTGAGGATGCGGGCCGCACGCTCGGGGCGCTTGGTGAGGATCTGGTAGGTGTGCTGCGGGGTGGCGGCCATGACGGCGAAGACCTGGGCAAGGAAATCGCGGGGGACGCGGGCATGGAACAGGTCGCTCATCGAGTTGACGAAGACCTTGCGGGGTTTCTTCCAGCGCAGGGGCTCGGTGAGGGTGCTGGTGTGCGCGGTGAGGGCGAAGCCGGGTCCGGAGGTCCGCGGGTCACCGTCGTTCTGATACTTCGCGGACCCCATGCCCTTGAGGCGCTTGGCCATGGTGAGGGCGTAGCAGTTGTCGCATCCGGGGCTGATGCGGTCGCAGCCGGTGGTGGGGTTCCACGTCTGCTCGGTCCATTCGATGTTGCTCACAGGGAGCACCGCCTTACTCGAAGAGGTCGGAGCTGGTTGGGCTTCGCAGGCAAGGGTGTAGCCGTGTCGCGACTGCCTTGCGAGCCGCTTTCGCATATGCAGAACGCTACCAGGATCGAACGCGAAACGCATAGGCGTTGCATATGCGTTTCCCGAGACTCGCCACGCTCGCCGGGTCGACGGATCGCATAGGCGGGCACTAGTCTTTTGCCATGGCAACCCGCGACCCCATGCCCAACCGCGTCTTCCGTCTCGACAAAGAGACCTGGGAGGCCTACGGCGCTGCCTGCGAAGAGAAGGGCATCTCGCGGTCCGACGACCTGCGGATGTACATCAAGGCGCAGGTGGCCGCGCACAAGCGCCGGCAGCGCGCCGACTCCGACTGACGTCACGTCCCCTCCCTCTCCCCCGCTTCGTGCGGGTTTTCGCTGTGCGTGTACGCCTGCTGGCGGGCCACCTGTTGGTGGCCCGCCGTTGTCATGCGGCCTGCGGGGTCTTGAGTTGGGCGCGGTGTTCGGCTCGGGCTTGGCGGCAGGGTTCGCAGACGGGCACGCCGAGCGGGTAGTGGGCGCTGTAGCCCTCCGTGGTTCCGCAGCGACCAGTCCAGTCGGGGTGTGCTGCGGGGTCGTCGATCTGGTCGTCGTCCCAGGCGCCGACGGGTGCCCACCCGTTCTTGATGGCTTTGCGGCGTGCGGCTTCGGCCCGGTGGGCGGGGACGCCGTGGTCGGTGGGATCGGCCCGCCACAGTTCGTCGTAGAGGGCGTTGACGGCACGAACGGTTGCAACACGCACGAGGTCGCTGGTGAGCGTGCGAGGGAAGTTCGTCCGGTCCATGTCGAGCCGTCGGGCGAGTTCGGACTGTGTCCAGCCCTTGGCGACGAGGGCTTGGAGCCGGCGCCGGGTTCCCGTTCCGTCGATGGGGACGCGGTTGCCCATGTTGTCGAGGGTCGGTTCGACGGCAAGGAGGGCCAGGGCGATGTGGGGGCGCATGCGCTTCGTGGGTTCGAGGCCGCGGGGCTTGTCGCCGTAGAGGAGCTTGGAGACGCCGCCCGTGGCCACACCAGCGAGGCGGGCCGCCCGGATCCAGCCGATGCCGAACTCGCCGAGTTCCCGGACGTGGGCGCGGACGGGTGCAGCATCGACGAAGGGCTGCCACCGGCCGTAGGCGATGGCGCGGCGCCGGTTGCGGTCGTATTCGGATGCGGCGTGGCAGCAGGGGTAGCAGCGGCACTTCTCCAGGTGGTACTTGGCGTTCGTGCCGTGGTCGCGGGTGCTCATGCTGCCTCCGCCTCGGCGCGCCGTTCCCGGATGAGCCGGCGGAGGTCGCGTTGGCCGAGCCCGCCCCAGATGCCCCATTGCTCGCCGGCGTCGACGGCGTAGTCGAGGCAGTGGGTGCGCACTTCACAGCTCATGCAGATGCGTTTCGCGGGGGCGGTGGTCCCGCCGGCGTCGGGCATGAACAGGGCCGGGTCGGTTTCGCTGCAGCGCGCTTCGTCGCGCCAGGTGCCGGTCATGCCGCCGCCGCCTTTGCTGCCCGCCGCGCCCGGTTGTAGGCGAGGGCACCGGCCCGGCAGGTGCCGCATCGGCAGCCTTTGGTGTACCCGGACCGGCCGTGGGTGGCGGCGCCGATGTCGATGGGTTCCAGCTCGATCAGCTGGGCTGGAGGAATCCACCCGTTCTTCTGCCAGGCGGTGATCGTGGCCCGGTCTCGGTGGAGGCGCCGGCTGATTTCGGCGTGCTCGATGCCGCGGACATTCAGCTGGCGGGCGGCTTCGACACGCTCGGGGAGGGTGAGTGTGGCGGGCTCCCCGTTCATGGCGTGTTCGATGGCGATGTAGTCGAGGCCGTTGGCGTAGGTGGTGGTCGTCGACGGGTACAGGCGGGTCGGGGTTGCGGCGCCGGGCCGGTGGGCGGTAATCATGCGGCGGCCCCGTCGTTCATCCCGAGCACTCGGTAGATGTAGGAGAGGTCTTTGCCGAGGCGCTGTGCAGCCTCGGCGCGGGTGAGCCCCGCGGTTTCGATCAGCCACCGGGTTTCGTCGGCCAGGAGTTCGGCCTTGGTGATCCCGTACTCCGGGGTGAAGTGCGGGTCGTTGATGGCGTCAGGGAACTGGTCCCAGTACCGGGGCGTAGGCCAGCGCTGTTCTGCCGCGTGACGGCGGGTGTTCCTGATGATGTGGGGCTTGACGCCGTGGCGGGCGGGGCGCTGGCGGCGCAGTTTCTCGTAGCCTGCGGCGACTTGATCGGCGGTGTCTGCCCGTACCAGTCGCTGGTCTTCGGTTCGCCTGACCAGGTCTCCGACGTACTGGCCGGAGAGCCCAATGTGGTCACCTGCCTGGCAGAAGGGCCAGCCCATGGCGGCGAGGGCTTGGATGCGGCGCCGTGTGCCGGTGCCGTCGATCGTGTAGGCCCGTGCGGCTTCGGCGGTGACAGCGAGGACTTTCTCGGCAATTTCGGTCCGTACCAGGTGCCGGGCGGGGCGGCGTTTGCTGGCCGCGGTCGGGACGATCGTTCGCAGGTTCGCTTCGTCTACGCCGGCGACTGCTGCGACACGGTTGGGGACGATGCCTTGTTCCCTGAGGGCCAGGAGGTGTTGGCGGACGGGGGCGGCGTCGACGAAGGGTCGCCATGCGCCTTCTCGCTGCTTCCGGCGTGCTTCGCGCTGCCAGAGGCGCTTTCGTTCGACGCAGTCGGGAAGGCGGCAGTTGTAGACGGTGTAGCAGGTCAGCGTGTTGTGGTTGGGTGCTTCGCGGCGGATGGCGGTGGTCATCGTCCTTCCTCCTGGACCTGGTTGGGTGTGGTGTCGCACATGGCGTGGAGTTCGGCGAGGATCTTGTCGTTGGGGCGGGCCATGAAGGCGTCGGCTTGGTCGGCGACGCGGTGGAGGCGGGTGGCGGTGACCTGGTAGCGGACGTAGTTGGCGCGGTCGCGGAGCCGGTGGGTGATGCGCCGGCAGGTGTGCCAGAAGGTGGCCCCGGCTGCGGCGGCGAGGAGGCCGGGCCCGTAGTAGAGGCCGCCGTCGATGAGCCGGTCCACGAAGGTGTGGTTGGCGGTGAGGACCTGGCCGGCGGCGAGGAGCGCGTCGAGGTTTGTCATGCCGCCCTCCCCTGGGCTCGGGCGGTGCGCTCGGCGGCGACGGCGAGGCCGCGGGCGGACAACTGCCAGACGGCGAGCCGGTGTCCGTGGGTGGCCGGGGAGGTGGAGGGGACGGAGTTGCCGGTGTGCTCGATGACCCCGCCGGACCGCAGCGCGTTGATCGCGGCGCCGAGGAAGCCGTGACCCATCTCGGGGAGGACCGTGCGGATGTCGTTGCAGGAGAAGGGTCCGCGGCGGCCGAACGCGAGGACGGCCTGCTCGACAAGGAACTGGTCCCAGGACGACTGGGCGGCTATGTCGGTGAGGAGGAGGTCACGGTCGGCGGCGGTGTGACGTTCGGCGACAGACAGGCGACGGGTCATGAGGCGGACTCCTCATCGGTGCGGGCGGCCTCGACGTGGACGCCGGGCAGTTGGGGGTCGACGATGTGGCGTCGGCCGTCGGGGGTGGTGACGACGAAGTGGATGTGCTTGATGCCGTCCGCGCTGTTGCTGCTCAGCCAGGCTTCGGACACCTCGGCTTCGTAGGTGACGCGAACCCGCTGGTTCTTCCGGGCGAGGTTCCGCAGTCGGCCTTCCTCGTCGGAGAGGGCCTGGAGGGGGCGGGGCTTCGGGGCGTGAACCTGTGTGACCTGGGTGGGTCGCATACCGCGGACCGGGTTGGCGCACCGGCAGGCGGTTTCGGTTCGCGGCTGCGTTTTGCAGGACTTCTTGCAGGCCCGGCAGTACCAGACGAGGTGCGTCGACTCGGCGATGGTCATGACGCGATCTCCTGGTCTGCGAGGTCGTTGAGGGCGGCGATGATGCGGGCGAACGCGTTCAGCTGGCCGACGAGCCCGGCGGCGTGGCCGATGCAGGACCGGCACCAGACGAGACCGTCCGGGGGTGTGGCAGGCATGGGGTCGAGGACGACGGGCGGGGAGTGGGTGACGCCCCAACCGGGCGCCCCGCACAGGCCCTGCCGGCCAGCGAATTTCCCGTCCTCCCGCATGATGTGGACGTTGCGGACCTGCTGGGCTCGGCGGCCAGTGGCGGCGTTGTAGCCGCGGTAGAAAGCGCGCATGGTGTGCTCTCCTGGTGGGCGGGGCGGCCCGCATTGCCCGCGGGCCGCCCCGAAGTGCGGGCTAGAAGGGGACGTTGTTGGTGGGCTCGCCGAGGGCCATCCGCTGCATGTGGTGGCCGATGTCATCGAGCAGGTCGATGCGTTCGCGCTTCAGCTCGTGCGCGAGGCCCCGGGCCCAGGTGCGAACCGCTTCGGACTCGCCGTCGAGGAGTGCTTCGGCGAGGTGGAGCACGACGATGTTGGCCATGGCCTGGTCACGGGTGACGCCGGGCCCCCACGGTTCGCGGGCGGCAGCCTGCTCCGCTGCCGTGAACGGATCGTCTGCGGTGTCGGCCTGCCCGTGCTTGTCGTGCTCGTCCTCGTGGCTGCGACCGCAGTCGCCGCGGCGTCGCTCGTCGTCGTTCATGAGGGAGCAGGGCATGCGGCCGGTGTCGATGACGTGCTTGAGGTCGCGGATGTTCCGCAGGTAGATGTGCCGGTAGTCGGTGTAGGTGCGGTCAAGGCGTTCGTCGGAGTCGCGAAGGACGCTGGCCTTGTAGGAGTCGGCGACTTCCTCCCACCGTTCGAGGAGGACGTTCAGGAGGTCCAGCGGGATGGCGGTCGTCTGGTCGGCGGTCATGTGTGGTTTCCTTCCGGTGGGCCGCCCCCGCATTGCCCGCGGGGGCGGCCTGTTGTGTGCGGGCTAGGCGGCGGTGCCGGGCTGGCGGACTTCCTGTCCGGCCCACGGGTCGTCTTCGGGCGGCGGGGTGTTGCCGGACTTGGCCGGGGCTTTGCCCTTGATTTCCGCTGCGGTGATGCGGGCCTGGGGGAACTCGTCCTCGACGGCGATCTCGCGGCGCTGGATCGACTTGTGCGTGATCAGCAGCTGGGCGATGTCGGGGCCAGTCCACTGGTCCCGCTTCCGGCCGAGCTTCTGCTCCAGCCGGTCCGCGGTGATGCCGAGGCCGGCGAACACCTGGACGGCGCCCTCGATGCGCTCCGGGAGCGGTTTGCCGTCGCCCTTGTTCAGGGTCTGGCGGCAGAGGTCTTCGGCCTCTTCGATGAACCAGTCGGGGATGGTCGCGAAGATCGCCTCACGGAGGCGGCGGGCGCCGTTGTTGGCGTTGTTCTCGTAGATGTCCCGCAGGTCTTCGAGCTGGACGACCTTGCGGTTGGCGAACTTGGCGTGCGGGACGATGAAGGTGAGGACGTGCCGGGTGTTGTTCTCGACGTCCCACGCCCAGGCCTGCATTTCGGACTGGCGGTAGTCGTCGTCGCGGCGGAGTTCGGTGACGCCGTACTGGATGTTTCCCCAGGACTGGGCAAGGGTTTTTGCCAGGTGGATGGTGGAGCCTTCGACGGCGCCGCCGGCCCGGGGGAACCGGTAGAACGCCTTCCCGGCGAGGGCCATGGACTGGCAGGCGGACTGGATGCTGTTGCGGGCGCGGCCGATGTCGCGGGGGAACTGGCGGGCTACGTAGATGGCGGCCTGGACTTCGGCGACGGCGCGGCTCTGTTCGACGGCGGTGCCCTGGCCGATGCGGTCGGCGCCGGGCGCTGCGGGCTGCTGGGCGGGGAAGTTCACAGGTACATCTCCTTGTCGCGGGTTTCGGCGTAGCCGGGGAGGGCGAGGTAGTTGGGTTCGTCGCCGTATCCGGGCCAGACGCCGGTGTTCATGCACTCGGCGAAGGTCTCGATGGCCCGGCGGTTTTTGGCGCCGCCGATGATGCGGGAGCCGAACTCGATTCCGATCACGTTGATCAGGTAGGGGGCCTTCTTCTCCTGCACGATGAGGAGGAGTTCGGCGTCGTCACCGCCGAGGCCGAGGGCCCTGGAGGCTTCCTCGTACCAGTCGGCCTGCTGGTTGTACCCGTACTTCGCGATGTCCTTCTGCATGGCGTCATCGCTGGCGTCGGCGGCGGTCTTGTAGTCGGGGATGATCAGCCGGCCTGACTGGATTGACGGCAGCCAGTCGAAGCGGACGCGGCGTCGGATACCGGTGGGGCCGTCGATCCAGAAGCCGGACTGCTCGGGCGCCCCGTAGGCGGGGTCGAGGAGTGCTGCGGCCAGCGGGTGCTTGCGGATGGCGGCGGCCATGCCGTTGACCATGTCCATCTCGTGCTGCTTGAGCGGGATGGCGCCGCGTTCGCGGGCTTCGAGAACCGCAACCTTGGCGGCCTTTGTGTCCCAGCGGGCGTGGTCGATGACGATGAGTTCAGGGCCGTTGCCGAGGACGAGTTTGTGGGCGGCGTTGCCGTAGTCGAACGTCTTCGTGGCGGGCTGCGGGTTGTCCTGTTCGTACCGGAAGTGGGCGGGGGTGGATGGGGGCAGGAGCTTGCGGGCGCCGGACGAGGAGAGCGACGTCTTGTCGGCGTGGTAGTCGGTGTTCGACAGGTCGGTGTGGATGCCGAGGGCTGGGGCTTCGGTGACCGGGGTCTCGGCGACGGTGGTCATGCTGCGGCGCCTTCCGTGGTCAGGGTGTAGTAGCAGTGGCCGGGGCGCTCGCTGTGGAGTTCGAGGAGCCCTTCGCGGTGCAGGCGCTCCAGGCGGTCGCGGGCCACGGACCGGTAGATGTGGGTGCCTGCTGCGCGGCGGAGAACGACCCTGGCTCGCCCGGGAGTCCACTCGCCGCCCTCCGTGGCGATGGCCTGCTGCAGGGCCTGCATCGACTCCTTCGGGCTGACCGGGTGCCGGGCGGGCGTGTTGGGGTTGACCCTGTAGGCGCGCCGGCCGCCAACCGTCATGGGGATGAGGTGTCCTCGGTGGGCGAGGTCCCGGAGGTCTCGCCGTGTGGCGTTGCGCCCGACAGGGCCCCGCAGGACGGTGCGGTAGAGGGTGGAGGCGGTGCTGGTCGTGACGGGCTGGCGAGGGCTCTGCGTGATCAGGGCGAGCAGGAGGTCGCGGCGCTGGGTGACGTCCAAGATGCGGCGGATCTCGGTGGTGCTCACTGGTTTTCCTCCTTGTCGAGGCAGTCCTCGCAGACGGGGCCTTCGGGTTTCCGGGCGAACGGGTCGGCGGGCTTGTGGCAGCGGGCGCAGCGGATTTCGGGCATCAGAACGGGATCCGTTCCGCGCGCTGCCGACTGGTGCGGGGCCAGAGGGGGATTCGCCAGGCGATGAGGCCGTGGCACTGGCAGTCCTCCCAGTCGCCGTCACCGCCGTCGGTGATGTAGCCGTGGCCGCCCGTTCCGTTGCAGTAGGTACAGGCCGGGTTGGTCTTCGGTACGCGGGTGGCGTGCAGGGCGCGCTGGAAGATTTCGATGTGCCAGCGGCCGATACGGATGGGCTTCATCAGCTCGCCGCCGTCGGGATGGCCCGCTCGAAGGAGCAGGGGTCGCAAGCGGGGACGCCGCAGTCGAGGCCGAGGGCGTGCTCGGTGTCGACGGTCCAGGCGTAGCCGTGGTGGAGGACCAGGGCGTACATGACCGGGTCGAGGTCGCTGGTGGAGTTGAACCGCATCTGGGCGAACGTGGCGTTCAGCTCGTTCGCCAAGTTCAGGGCGCCGCCGAGGGTTTCCCGGTCGTGGATGTCGTCCATGCCGGACGCCCACACGGACCACTCCTGGTTCTCGTAGCCGAGGCGGGTCCGGTCCTTACCGAAGAGGGTGATGCTGCTCATGGATGCTCCTTGTGGCGTGTGGTGTGGGGTGCTGCGGGCCGCCGTCGGGGGTCGGCGGCCCGCAGCAGGCAGACGGAGCGTTGAGGGCTCGGACATCTGCCGGTCGGGTGGTTACTGGAATTCGAGGGGCTCGTCGGCTGCGGCTGCGGCTTCCATGCCCTCGGCGAGGAGAAGACCGTTTACCCGGTCGTAGCTCGGCTCCTCGCCGTCCACGGATGGCCACACGGCGTCGATCGCCTGCCGCAGGCAAGGTGCGACCCGCTGGCACTCCTGGGGGCTCAGCTCGCCGTCGCAGTCGGAGTGGTCGAGTAGCGGTTTGAGGTCGCTGGTGACGTTGGACCAGGGGTTCAGCTGGTAGTCGTCGCCCGCTCCCAGCGGCTTGAAGCCGGACATGTGGTCGAGGTCGATGCCCACGTAGGCGGCGAGGGCGCGGCGAAAGCGCGAGAAGCCGGTGTACGCCCAGTGCGCTTCGGTGTGGGAAAAGTCGATTCCCATTGGGGTCTCCTGAGATGATCGGGTTGGGTGCCCCCGCTGAATTCGCCTCAGCGGGGGCGCTTTGGTGAGGCGGGTCAGTTGGCGTCGGCGAGTTCCGCGATGCGGTTGTGGGCCTCGTTGAAGTCGTCCGTGTCGAGGCCGCACCACGGGACGGTTTCGCTCATCGCGACGAGGACTTCGAGGGCGTTGAAGCCGTGGGCTTTGGCGGCTGCGGCGGCCGTCTCGACGTCAGCGTCGGTGTAGGTGCCGTTACGACTGGCGTCCATTCCCGGGCCGAGCGGCTGTGTACCCGGCTCGACGCACCACACGTAGCTGAGCTGCGCGAACAGGTCTTCCCGGTCGACCGCGGCTTTGACGGTGTCGGCGTCCCGTGTCCAGTCGGTGACCGCTGCGAGGAGTGCCGCCCCCTTGATGGCGTTCTCGCGCTGCATGGAGTCGGCGATGGCGAGCCCGCTGGCCTTGTGACTGATGCGCCACCGCTGCGGGTTGTGCGGCTTGTGGTTGGGGGCGAGGCGGAAGACAACGAGGCCTGGGGCGGGCTCCGTGGCCTGGTCGAGTGTCGTGATGTCCACGGCTTCTCCTTGGTCTGTGTTGGGTCGCCGGGCCGGCCGGTCATGGGCACGGCCGACCCGGCGGGTTCAGGCGGCGACGACGCGAAACGTGTGCGTGGTCTCTGAGTCGGGCTCGGCCGGTCCGGGGACCCACGTCGGGGTGCGCGGGTCGGTGGTGTCCGGGGTGTCGGCGATGCGGACGACGGGGCCGATGCCGTGCGCCTGCCACAGCGGCTTCACGTCGATCGGCGCGGTCGCCTGGTCTTCCACCGCGGTGGTGTCGCGCTCGGCCGGGGGGACGGTGATGGCGTCCCGGTTGGCGTCGGCCGCCAGGTACGGGGCGAGCCGGGTACGGAGCCGGTCGGCTTCGGTACGGGCCTGGTCGCGCTGACCGGTCCGCTCCTCCAGGTCGACGAAGAGGCAGTTCGCTACCTGCTCGGCCGCACTCCGCCCGGCCCGCTCCTCGGCCAGTTGGTGTTCGAGGAACGCGATGGTGTCGGCCGCCCCGATCAGCTGACCGAACGCCCTGGCCGTCTGAGCCTGCTGATCCTTCAGCTGCCGCTTCAACTCGGCCTTATCAGCAGCCCGGTGCTTCCGTACCGGCTTCGGCTCCGTGCGGCGTATGAGGTGGAGGGTGGGAAGGCTCATGACTTGCCCTTTCGGGTCCAGAGGCTGGGGGCCACCGCCATCACGCAGAACGCGACGCCGATGACGGTGGCGGTGATCGTGTAGCCGTTCACCGGACGATCGGCGGGTGGCCGCAGCGGCCGAGGAAGCACGGTTTGGCCTGCTCGGCCCACTGCTTCGGGGAGAGCAGCAGGTGCTGCATTCCGCGCTTGTCGTCCTTTGTCTGCTGCCGCTTCGTCGACGACCACTCGCGCTGTGCCTGCTGCGGGGTTGCGATCAGGTCGGCGTACAGGTCCGGGCGGACCGAACCGACGGCGCAGCCAACGGCGTTGGTCCGCACCCAGAAGCAGTCCACGAGCGGGAAGGTCTCCCCGTCGATCTGCACCATGAGGTCAGGCATTGCGGCCTCCGGTGAGGGTGCTGAGGAATCGGCGGAACCCGGTCTGCTCCAGCGGGGACGGGGCGAGGATGCGGCCCGGGGCCTGCGGGAGGGTGACCGCAGGGGTGGGAACCAGGGCCGGCGGGGCGATCCGTGCACCGAACGCCGCGGGCGACTCGATGTACCCGGAGGCCAGCGTGTCCGCGTAGTTCGGGTCGATTGCCGCCCGGTACTGGGAGGCAGTCGGCCGGGGGTGGAGCGGGATCAGCGGGCCGTGGTAGTGGTACAGGTCCGGGAGGGACACGGTGCCCTGACGGTCCGAGTCCGAGACGCGTTCCCGCATCAACGGCTCGCCAGCCGCAGACCACGTTCCGGCCCACTCCCACTCGACGTTCGTGCAGTCGCGGTAGGTGACGGTCAGATCGAACTCGATTCCGTCGTGCAGGTAGGTGATCATGCCGCCACCGCCGACCGCTGGACGGGGATGCCGATGCTGCGGACCCCGTCCTCGGCGGCCACCTGTGCGGCCACGTCGGTGTCGGCGTTGCGGGCCTCGGCCGCCTCGGTCAGTGCCGCGGCGAAGGCCAAGAGCGTCTCGGTCGGCGTCTGGTCGACGTGCAGGGTCATCGCCGACCCGATCTGCACCACCGGGAACGGGCCCGCCGCGTCGTACAGGGTGACCTGGTCCGGGGTGCCGTCCAGGTGCACGGTCACGTTCGTGATGTGGCTGTTCATGACGTCCTCCGGACGGTTCGGTTCTTCGCGACCTGGTCGGCAATCCAGGCGGCGAAGCCCGGGTAGTCGGCGTCCACGGCGCACACCTCGGGGTGCGCCAGGAGGTACAGGTCGTTGGCGTAGGCGATGCGGTCCGACGGGGAGGGCGAGGCGGCACGGGCCCGGATCAGGACCTCGGCGGCCAGTTCCTGCTCGACGTCGGCGAGGGGCACGTCCAGGGCGGCGATGCTGCGGGGCAGGGTCGTCATGACGTCACCGCCGCGTTCATTGCGCCGCGCTGGTCCGCGTAGTGGTCGGCGACCAGGCGCCGCACCAGCGGCATGTCGTCGGCCTGGGCGGCGGTACGGATCGCCGACAACGTCTCGGTCGGCGACGCCGGCTCGGGCGCGTCCTTCCGGGCGGCGTCGTACTGGGCGATGGCCCACACGGCTGCGTGGCACTGGTAGACGAAGTGGTAGTCCAACTTGCTGACGTGCCACTCGTTGCAGTCGTCGAAGGAGAACCCGCCCGACTGGCTGACCTTCACCACGTGCTTCTTGCCGCCGGCCGGGTGCTCCCGCGTCTCCCACAACGTGGCGCCGTAGTAGGAGTCGGCCTCGTCGCCGGACATGCCGCACGAGCACTCGGCCCGCCACGTCACCCCGTGCTCGAACTCGCTGACCAACTGGAAGGCGGCGCCCTCGTTGTCGAGGATGTGACTGTTGAGGATGTCCTCGCGGACCGTCTTCTCCAGACCCTCCGGCGCCCAGTCGTCCTGGATCGCCTCGGCGACCCGCTCCTTGATCTGGGCTTCCATCAGGCTGCGGTCGTACTCGCGGACCGAGTCGGCGCCGTTGACGAGCTTGCTCGCCCAGGACCCCGGGTCGACCCTGAGACCGCGCAGCCAAGCGAACATGTCCTCGGTGTCCTGGCCGCCCCGCTCGAAGTGGTACGAGCCGTGCGAGCCGGCGACCAGCAGGTTGTAGGGCCACGTCACGATGACCAGGCGGTTCATCGACTTCGGGGCCGAGAACTCGATGTGACGGAACAGGCCGTCCTCGCGCTGGACCTTGAGCGTGGCCTCGGCGAAGTCGGATGCGAAGTGACCGGCGATGCGGGCGTACTCGCTCATGACGTGGCCTCCGCCTGGGTGCCGTTGATCTGCTGGGCGAGCCCCAGGGCCCACGGGTTCACGACGCCTTCGACGTCCCCGTCGGACAGGTCGTCCAGCAGGTCCGCGAGCCACGCCGCAACAGCGGGCTGCATGAGGGCGATGTACTCGGCGTTCCACGGCTGGCGAATCCCGCCGTACCCCGACTTGATGCGACCCGACGCAACAACCTCGGAGTCAACCGAGCCCGCCGGGTGGGCGTGGGAGTAGACGGCACTCGTGCAGGTGGCGCGCGGCGACCAGACAGAGCTCGTGACCCACGGGCCGTCCGTCGCGTGCTTCACGTGCTTGCGGAGCTTCTCGACGGCGGCACGGATCTCCTCCGCCGGACTGCGATCAGGGGTCTGAGATGATGAGGGCACGGGGCCCGCCTTTCGTCTTGACGTGTGTGGGTGGGTCTCTGGGGTCACCCCGAGGCTTGGCAGTTACGGGGTGGCCTCTTTTGCTGCGCTCAGGCAGCGGCGGCGAGTCGGCGGCGCTTGCTCTGCGGCTGCTCGCGGGAGGCGTTGTGGATGTCGAGCCGGTCCTGCTTGCTGGTCTTGATACGGCGGCCCGGCTTCGCCTTGATGCCGAGGGCCTTCAGCCGGCGGCGCACGGTGGGGACGCTGCAGTCGAGGACGTATGCCGTCTCCTGAACCGTCATGAACTCCTGGTTCACGTCGGCAGGCTCCTCGGGTCGGCCGTACAGCTCGTACTTGCTGCCGGTCATGGGGTGTCACTCCTTCGGGGGCGGGACCTTGGGTGGGGTCAACAGGTCGTCTTCAGCCACGCCTAGGGCTAGGCGAAGCCTTTTGAACGGTGCGGGCGACATCTTCGAGCGGGTGCCGTTCTCTAGGTGGCTGAGGTAGCGCCTGCTGATGCCTGCGCGTTCGGCCAGCTCAGAGGTAGCTAGACCGGCGGTTTTCCGCTTTTCACGGATCGCCACCGCGTCCACTAGGTACGTGGTTGGCGGGTTGGGCATGCCTCAAAGCTAGACCTAGTTAGCCTCTCTGTCCAGCTCTAGTTAGTCACTGGTAGCGCGGAAGTTAGTCAGTGATCTAGCCGTAGTGAGCCTTAGAGCAAACGTGCAGGTCACGGATCCAGCCTTAGTTACCGTGTGGCCCTGGCTGGCCCTGGCTGGCCCTGCCAAGATGGGGCCCATGGCACCCAGTGACCCCAAAACCCGCCTCGCGGAGCACGTGAAGAACCGCCGGCTAGAGCTGAAGCTCGCGCGCAAGCGGGCGGCGGAGCTGGCCGGCATGTCCAAGGACACCTGGCAGCGCATCGAAGAAGGCAGCGACGTGCGCCTGATGAGCGTCGCCAAAGTCGACGCCGTGCTCGGCTGGGCATCGGGCAGCGCGGTCGGCGTCCTGGAAGGCCGGGAGCCGATCCTGACCCGCATGTCCTCTGAAGTGCCGGGCGTCAACATCTCGAAGAGGCCGGCCGAAGACCTGGACGGTCGTGCGCGTGAGGTCATTCAGCTTGCGACGATCGCCACCACGAGCGGCCTCACTTCTGACGAGATCCGGGAACTGAGCGACAAGGCGGTACGGGATCTCAGGGCCCACGGATTGATCTGACTGAAGTTTCACCCGCATGCCGTACAACCTTTTGCTTTTATCGACTCGTTACCACATTTCCCCCCACCACTTTGGCCCCATACGGTCCCAACTGGCCCTCGACGTGGCAGAGTCGAAGCACGCCCTTGGAGGCTCCCGCAACACCCGGAACTAGGGGGAGCCATGCAGTACAGCGAGCCGCTCATAGTCGACTACGGGCCGAGATTTCTTGGCCATAGCTTTTTGGTCGACAAGGGGATCGTGTGTGTGATCCCCCGCCAGATCGCCGCGGATAGTTCAGGAGCCGCGGCGATGAGGGAAGTAGTGAAGGACCTCGGAGGAGAATGTGGGGGATGCCGTAACTGCCCGCTAGGGCAAGCCGGCTGAAGCCACGGACGCGGGAGGCCACGGCGGTAGGGGTACCTGCCTGGCACCCGCCTCCGCCACGTCTGGAGGACTTCGTGAGCGGCGCCGATCAGCACATCCACATCGAGTGGCGTGGCGGTACATGCCGGGTGAAATGGTGGTCCGGCGAGTATCTCGACAACGGCCGAAAGCGGTACGAGTCCAAGGGCGGCTTCACCGACGAAGAGGTCGCCTTCAACCATGGCCGCGACAAGCTCTACGAGATTCGGCACGGCACCCACGTAAAGAACCGTGACGGGGCCACGCCCATGTCGGACTGGCTCGACGACTGGCTTGCCGCGATGGACCACGGCCACCTGACCGAGCGCGGGTACCGGTCAACTGTCGAGAATCACATCCGCCCGTACTTCAAGAAGCAGAACGCATCCGTTGCCGATATCGACGTCTTGGCCTACCGCGCGTTCAAGAAGCACATCAACGCGAAGATGAAGAAGGCCAGCTCGGCTGCGAACATCATGATGGTCCTGGGCATGGTCCTCGACGACGCGGTGCCCCGACTGATCAAGACTTCGCCGGTCGAACGCACGCGGCGCCGCGGCAAGTTCGTTAAGAAGCCCAAAGAGCGCAAGAAGGACATGACCCCGCAGGCAGTTGAGCAGCTCGCCTGCAACGCGCGCACAGTCTTCGGGCAAGCCGGCTACGTCTTCATTTGGACCATGGCGATGACGGGCATGAGGCCGGCCGAGCTGTTCGGCCTGACGAGGGAGTACTGCTACCCGAACTGGCCGCTCAGCGATCCGCGACCGGATGACGAGGAAACCGAGCGGTACGAAGAAGACGTTGAACGTTACGGCCGCGGCGACAACCTCATGCCGGCGATTCGAGTAGAACGCCAAGTTCAGTACGCAGACAGCACGCTTCAGTTCTTCCCGCCGAAGTACGAGTCCTGCCGATCGCTCGTGGTCCCTGACTTCCTGGCTGAGCTGCTGAAGGACCTTCTCGCGTCTCACGACCACAAGTGGGTCTTCCCGGCGCTGAAGGGCGGGTCGTTGGGTGCGGTGAACTTCGACTACAAGTACTGGCGGGACGTTGCCGACGGGGCGGACGAGCGGTCGGGGCCGCGGACTCGGGGTGCCCGGCCGGCCATTCCTCCGGTGCCGTCCTTCAAGGGGAGGCGCCTGTATCTGCTGCGGCATGGCCACAAGGCGTGGCTGGACGAGGACGGGCACAGCAAGTTCGCCACCGAGTCCCGGATGGGGCATGAGGTGCCGGGTGTTGAGGGGGTCTATTCAAGCGTGACGGTTCCGATGGAGCGTGCCATCATGAAGACGTTGCAGGAGCGGTGGGACCGTCTGCGTGGCGGGTCGAGCGGGTCAGATGCCTAGATCATCTCCCACATGTTTCCCACCTAGGCCCTGCGGATCAAGGGACCGGCTGGTGAGAGCCGTACAGGCCGCCAATTGACCAAGTTCCAGATGAAGTTGAGCGCGGTGATGGAGAGCGCGACGGGCTTGAGCGCGGGCCAGGTGACGGTACGGAACCGGCGCCAGGCCCCCGCGCCGTCCAGGGCGGCGGCCTCGTGCAGTTCGTGCGGGGTGTTCTGGAGACCGGCCAGCAGGGCGACCGTGGTCTGCGGCATGCCGGCCCAGACCCCGACGAGGATCACCGCGGGCAGCGCGGTGGCGAGACCGGTCAGCCAGTCCCGGCCGTCGCCGAGTCCCAGGTCGCGGATGGTCTCGTTGAGGATGCCGGCGTCCGGGTTGTAGACCAGGCGCCACATGATGCCGACGACGACCTCGGGCATCGCCCACGGGATGATGGCCAGGGCGCGGGCCAGCCAGCGCATCCGCAGGTTCTCGTTGAGGAGCAGGGCGAGGCCCAGGGCCAGGACGAACTGCGGGACGGTGACGCCGACCGCCCAGAGAAGACCGATCCGGAACGACTCCCAGAACAGTCCGTCGTGGAGCAGGTCCTGGAAGTTCAGTACACCGACCCACTGGGTGGACCGGGTACGGCCCGACTGGGCGTCGGTGAAGGCCAGCGCGATGCCGTAGAGCAGTGGCCCGACACTCAGGATCAGGATCGGGATCAGCGCGGGCAGCACCAGGAACCAGGTTCCGGCGTTCCGGTTGATCCGCACGGACCGCTTGTCGTGCGGGCCGTCCGGCGGACCGTGCCGCCCGGACCGTACGGTTGCACTCGCCAATGTCATGGATTGACCCCCTTGCGTCATTCGACCGGCTTTATACCGTTCTGGCCGCTCAGGTGGCCCTAGCCATCGTGCTGACGCGCCGTCGGTTCGTCAAGGCGGCCTGCACGAGTGCGAAAATCGGATCCATGAACGAGATGCGAGCGCGCGAGCTGCTGACCGCCGCCGGACTGCCCGGCGGTGCCGAGCTGATCGCGCTGGGCGAGAACGCGGTGTTCGCCGTGGGCGACCTGGTCGTCAAGATCGGCCGGGACGCCGTGCGGAACCCGGAACTGCGCGAACGGGCGGAGCGCGAGGTCGCCGTGGCCCAGTGGCTCGCCGCGTCCGGCGTCCCCGCCGTGCGCGCGGCCGAGCCCGGGGCGCGGCTGGTCGACGGCCACCCCGTGACGCTGTGGCACCGCCTGCCGGACGCGGTACGGCCGGCCGAGCCACGGGATCTGGCGCCCCTGCTGGGCGCGGTGCACGCGCTGCCGGCCCCGGCGGACCTCGCCCTGCCCCGCCGGGAGCTGCTGGGCGGCGTCGAACGGTGGCTGGGGCTGGCCGGCGAGGCCATCGAGCCGGCCGACGCCGCGTATCTGCGCGAGCGCCGCGACGGCTTCGCGGCGGCCGCCGCCGGCCTGGTCCCGCATCTGCCCCCGGGCCCGATCCATGGTGACGCGCTCACCCGCAACGTCCATGTCGGCCCGGACGGGCCGGTGCTGGTGGACCTGGAGACCTTCTCCACGGATCTGCGCGAGCACGATCTGGTGGTGCTCGCCCTGTCCCGCGACCGGTACGGGCTGGCGGCCGGGGCCTATGACGCGTTCACCGCGGCGTACGGGTGGGACGTGCGGGAGTGGGACGGCTGCGCGGTGCTGCGCGGGGCGCGGGAGACGGCGAGCTGCGCATGGGTCGCGCAACACGCCCCGGCCAACCCGAAGGCACTCGACGAATTCCGCCGCCGGGTGGCGTCCCTGCGGGACGGGGACCCGGCGGTGCGGTGGTATCCGTTCTGAGGCGGAGCTCACCGAACGCCGCTGAACGGCGCGTCCCCAGGGCGTGTTTCGAAAGGAGCGCCGTCCGCCCGGCGGGCGGGTCCGGCGGGCGGGTCCGGCGGCGTCCGGTGCGTGCGATCGCAAGGCGGAGGGTCGCCCCGATTCTGGGCGTATCGGGGTGATCCCGACAACGCGGCGAGCAATGGGGTCTCCCCTGCTCGAGCGAAGCCGAGAGCTCGGGGAAGTGCCAGGCGTCGCCGGACAGGCGGGACTTTCGAAACACGCCCTAGTCGACCGACGGACTTGATCGCGCCTCGACCACCGGCTCCCGTACCGGCCAGCGGCCGTCGATGACCGCGTCGGCCGTGCCCTTGCGGCGCAGGAACTGCTGGAAGTCGGCGGCCCACTCCGCGTACCAGACGATCTGGCGCTCGTGCAGCTCCGGTGCCGACAGCGCGGCCACCGAGCCGTGCCGTGCGGCTATCGCGTACGCGACGCGCACCGCCGCCAGCGCGTCCGCCGCCGCGTCGTGCGCTCCCCCGTGGACCACCCCGTACTCGACGCAGACCGCCTCGAGGTTGCGCTTGCCCTTGCGGTAGCGGTCGACGGACCGGTCGATCGTGTAAGGGTCGATCACCGGCCCGATCCCCGCGCCGTCCAGGCGCTCGCTGAGCGACGGCAGTCCGTGGCGGTGCAGTTCGGCCGTCAGCAGTGTCAGGTCGAAGGCCGCGTTGTACGCGACCACCGGAATGCCGCGCCGCCAGTAGCCGGTCAGGGTGTCGGCGATCTCGTCGGCCACCTCGCGGACCGGCCGGCCCTCCGCCGCCGCCCGCTCGCTGCTGATGCCGTGGATCGCCGAGGCCTGTGCGGGGATCCTGATCCCCGGATCGGCCAGCCAGGTGCGCCCGCTCACCGGCTCGTCGTCCCGGTCGTCGACACGGACGACCGCGGCCGTCACGATCCTGGCCTCCAGCGGTTCCGTACCCGTCGTCTCCAGGTCGAAGCCGACCAGCGCATGCCGGTGCCAGCTCATCCCGTACCTCCTTCGTGGTGCTCCCCCGGATGACGACCACCCTCGCACGGGGCACTGACAACGCGGCGGGGCGGTTCCTCAGGAGACCGGCCGCGAGTCCGTCCACACCGATTCGAACTCCTCGCGGTACGTCTCGAAGAGCCCGTGCTCGCTGTCCTGGCCGGCCCTGACGACCGCCCGCCCGCCGCCCCGCAGCACCAGCACCGGCGCCTCCATGCCGCGCGCCCGGCGCAGGTACGTCTGGACGACCCCCACCGCGTTGGCGCCGTCGCCGTCCACCAGGTAGGCGGTGAAGCGCGGGGTCTCGTCGAAGACATGGATCTCGAAGGCACCCGGATCGCGCAGCTTGGAGCGGACCCGGCGCATGTGAAGGATGTTCATCTCCACCGACCGGCTCAGCTCGCCCTTCTTGAGTCCGAGCTCCCGCTCGCGGCGCTTGACCGCGCTGCTGGCCGGGTTGATGAAGAGCAGCCGGACCCGGCAGCCCGACTCGGCGAGCCGGATCAGCCGGCGCCCCGAGAAGTTCTGCACCAGCAGGTTCAGTCCTATCCCGATCGCGTCCAGCCGGCGCGACCCGCCGAAGAGGTCCTCCGCGGGCAGCTGGCGCTGGAGCCGGACCCGGTCGGGGTGGACGGAGACCACGTCCGCGTACCGGTCGCCGACGAGCTCCTCCACGGCGTCGACCGGGAGCCGGTCGGCGGAGGGCACGGCCGCGCCGCTGCCGAGGATCTCCAGCAGCCGGGCGGAGGCCCGCTCGGCCTGGGCCAGCACCGCCTCATTGAGGGCACGGTTGCGGGAGACCACGTTGCGGGCGACCTCCAGCTCGTCCAGCGCCAGCTCGACGTCGCGGCGGTCGTCGAAGTAGGGCTCGAAGCAGGGCCAGTGCTGGACCATCAGCTCACGCAGTTGCGGCAGCGTGAGGAAACTCAGGACGTTGTCGTCGGCCGGGTCGAGCAGATAGCCCTTGCGCCGGGACACCTCGCGCACGGCGACGGCACGCTGCACCCACTCCTGCCCGGCGGGTCCCGCCGCGGCCACCACCCAGTCCTCGCCGTGGACCGGTTCGTAAATGGGCCGGAGCACCGTGGCGACGACGGCGCGCAGCCGCTGCTCCACGAGATTCAGCCAGATGTAGGCACGCCCGGCCCGCTGGGCGCGCGTGCGCACCTCGCTCCAGGCTTCCGCGTCCCAGTCCAGTTCCGCACCGATCTCCATGGGCTGCGCCAGCGAGACCGCCCCGGGCGGAACATCGGCCAGGTCCCCCTCGTGACCCGTGTCACCTGG
This sequence comes from Streptomyces sp. NPDC005775, assembly GCF_042871565.1. NCBI lineage: Bacteria > Bacillati > Actinomycetota > Actinomycetes > Kitasatosporales > Streptomycetaceae > Streptomyces > Streptomyces sp. NPDC005775. The sequence continues at coordinate 591,510 of NZ_JBIAIU010000002.1, forward strand.
GGGCAGCTCGAACCCTCCCGAGCTCACCCGCGCACCGCCTTCCACTCCCCCACCAACGATCAAGGAAGGGTACTCCGCGAGCGGGAGCCGGTGCAGCCGGATGCACAGGCTACTTTCCCAACTCCCCTATGGCGCACGCACGTTCTGTGCGGCGAGATCTGCCGGAGTGAGCGGATTCATAGTGATTAAACACCCCATTCCCCGCCGCATTCCGGACAACCGGCCGGGCGGGGTGCCGGATTCCGGTTCCGGGCGACGCGGAGGGGCCCGATGTTGACCGGACCACCGGGCGGACCGGTGGCCGAAGCGGGCGGCCTCCGCGACGCCGCCCCCCATTTGCCGTCCGGTCCTAGGTAAGGGACGCCCTTTCGGGGAAGATCTGCCCCAGGGAGCCAGCATTCCCCAGGCAACCGCATCAGAGTGGAAGAGTCGAAATCTATGCAGGTCTGGCCGGGACAGGCGTACCCCCTCGGTGCCACGTACGACGGCGCCGGGACCAACTTCGCGGTCTTCTCGGAGGCCGCCCACCGAATCGAGTTGTGCCTGCTGCACGACGACGGTTCCGAAACGGCGGTGGAGCTGAGAGAGACCGACGCCTTCGTCCGCCATGCCTACCTGCCCGGGGTGATGCCCGGTCAGCGGTACGGATTCAGGGTGCACGGCCCGTACGAACCGCAACGCGGCGCCCGCTGCAATTCCGCCAAGCTGCTGCTCGATCCGTACGCCCGGGCGGTCTCCGGGCAGATCCAGTGGGGCGAGGCGGTGTACGGCTACCCGTTCGGCCGCCCGGACGCGCGCAACGACCTGGACTCGGCGCCGCACACGATGTCCTCGGTCGTGGTCAATCCGTACTTCGACTGGGGCGACGACCGCCGGCCCCGTACGGACTACCACCGCACGGTGATCTACGAGGCCCATGTGAAGGGCCTGACGATGCTCCATCCGGGGCTGCCGAAGGAGCTGCGCGGGACGTACGCGGGGCTCGCCCATCCGGAGGTCATCGCGCATCTGACGGAGCTCGGCGTCACGGCCATCGAATTAATGCCGGTGCACCAGTTCGTCCAGGACCACCGGCTGGCTGACGCGGGGCTCGCCAACTACTGGGGTTACAACACCATCGGCTTCTTCGCCCCGCACAACGCCTACGCCTCCTGGGGCGACCGGGGCGAGCAGGTCCTGGAGTTCAAGCAGGCCGTCCGCGCCCTGCACCAGGCCGGCATCGAGGTGATCCTCGACGTGGTCTACAACCACACGGCGGAGGGCAACCACCTGGGGCCGACCCTGTCCTTCCGGGGGCTGGACAACGCCTCGTACTACCGGCTCGCCGACGACCAGCGCTACTACATGGACACCACGGGCACGGGGAACTCCCTGCTGATGCGCTCCCCGCACGTGCTCCAGCTGATCATGGACTCGCTGCGCTACTGGGTGACCGAGATGCACGTGGACGGATTCCGCTTCGACCTGGCGGCCACGCTGGCACGCCAGTTCCACGAGGTGGACCGGCTGTCGTCGTTCTTCGACCTGGTGCAGCAGGACCCGGTGGTCAGCCAGGTGAAGCTGATCGCCGAGCCGTGGGACGTGGGCGAGGGCGGCTACCAGGTGGGGAACTTCCCGCCGCTGTGGACCGAGTGGAACGGGAAGTACCGCGACACGGTGCGGGACCTGTGGCGCGGCGAACCCCGGACCCTGGCCGAGTTCGCCGGCCGGCTGACGGGCTCGTCCGACCTGTACCAGGACGACGGCCGGCGGCCGCTCGCCTCGATCAACTTCACCACCTGCCACGACGGATTCACGCTGCACGACCTGGTCTCGTACAACGACAAGCACAACGAGGCCAACGGCGAGGGCAACCGGGACGGCGAAAGCCACAACCGGTCGTGGAACTGCGGTGTGGAGGGCGAGACGGACCGGCCGGAGGTACTGGAGCTGCGCGAGCGTCAGATGCGCAACTTCATCGCCACGCTGATGCTGTCCCAGGGCGTGCCGATGCTCAGTCACGGCGACGAGTTCGGCCGGACGCAGCGCGGCAACAACAACGGCTACTGCCAGGACAGCGAGCTGTCGTGGGTGCACTGGCCCCTCCCTGCCGCCGCCGTCGAGGACGGGGACGAGGACGAGAGCGAAGGCGAGGAGTCGGACACGCCGGACGGCGGCCTCGGCAGCAGTCTGCTGGAGTTCACCCGGGCGATGGTGTGGCTGCGCCGCGACCATCCCGTCTTCCGGCGCCGGCGGTTCTTCCACGGGCGTCCCGTGGAGGGCACGCACGACGAGCTCTCGGACATCGCGTGGTTCACCCCCGAGGGCAAGGAGATGACCCAGCGGGACTGGCAGGCGGCGCACGCCAAGGCGCTGACGGTCTTCCTGAACGGGCACGCCATCTCGGAGCCCGGTCCGCGCGGCGAGCGGATCTCCGACGACTCGTTCCTGCTGATGTTCAACGCGAGCGCCGAGACGCTGGAGTTCGCCGTCCCGGTCAATCACGGACGGCAGTGGCTGGCGGTCGTCGACACGGCCCGCCCGGACGGGGTGCTGATCGGGGCGGGGCCCAAGGTGGCGGCGGGCGATCGGGTGACGCTGGTGGGACGCAGCATGGTGGTGCTCCAGCGGCCCGCGTAGGAGAAAGGCGCCCGGGGCCGGGCACTCGTCCGTGCGCGGGTGACAGAGGCGGCCCGGATCTGGGTACGAACGTTCCCATGACGCCTTCCGCCACGTACCGGCTCCAGCTCCAGCCGGAGTTCCCCTTCTCGGCCGCCGAGGACGCCGTGCCGTATCTCGCCTCGCTCGGCGTCTCCCACCTGCACCTGTCGCCGGTGCTCGAAGCCGTGCCCGGCTCACGGCACGGCTACGACGTCGTCGACCACGGCCGGGTACGCGCCGAGCTGGGGGGCGAGGACGGGCTGCGCCGGCTGGCGCGCACCGCGCGCGAGCACGGACTCGGCCTCGTCCTGGACATCGTGCCGAACCACATGGCCGCCGACCCCCGGCACAACCACGCTCTGCGCGAGGTCCTGCGCGAGGGGCCCGCCTCCCCGTACGCCCGCTGGTTCGACATCGACTGGGCCGCCGGCGACGGGCGGATCCTGCTGCCGGTCCTGGCCGGGCGGCTCGGCGAGGAGATGGACCGGCTGCGGGTCGACGGGGACGTGCTGCGCTACGGCGAGCAGGAGTTCCCGCTGCGGTCCGGCACCGCCCACCTCGACCTGCCCGAATTGCTCGACGCGCAGCACTACCGGCTCGCCTGGTGGCGGCTGGCCCGCACGGAGCTGAACTACCGGCGGTTCTTCACCATCTCGGAGCTGATCGGGGTGCGGGTGGAGGACCCCGCGGTCTTCGCCGCCTCCCATGCGAAGATCCTGGAGCTGGTACGGGACGGGGTCGTGGACGGCCTGCGGATCGACCACCCGGACGGGCTCGCCGATCCGGCCGGCTATCTGGAGCGGCTCTCGGAGGCGAGCGGCGGGGTGTGGACGGTGGTGGAGAAGATCCTCACCGGCCCTGAACCGCTGCCCGCGGGCTGGGCCGTCGCCGGGACCACCGGGTACGACGCGCTGTACCGGATCGACGGCCTCTTCGTCGACCCGGTGGGCGCGGCCGAGCTGCTCGGCGGCTACCGCGAGTCCGCCGTCCCGGCCGGTGACCGGGGCGGCTACTGGACGGCGACGGTGCGCCGCGCCGCGTACCGCGTGGTCACCCATGAGCTGGCCGCCGAGACCGGGCTGCTGACCCGGCTCGCCTCACGCGTCTGCGCCGAGGACCCCGCGCTGCGCGACCACGCCCCCTGGGCCCTGCACACCGCCGTGCGCGAACTGCTGGTCCGCCTCCCGGTCTACCGCCCGTACGTGACGGCGGGCGGCCCCTGCTCGGAGGCCGCCTCGGCGACGCTCGACGCGGTCGCGGTGAGCGATGCCAAGGCCGCGTTCGCGGTACGGGAGGAGGCCTCGGCCGTCGACGTGGTGCGGGAGCTGGCGCTGGGGCGGCTCGGCGCGGGCGAGGACCGGGCGGCGTTCTGCGCCCGGTTCGCCCAGACCGCGTCCGCGCTGCGCGCCAAGGCGGTCGAGGACACGGCGTACTACCGGTACGTGCCGCTGATCTCCGCCAACGAGGTGGGCGGCGATCCGGGGCAGCCGGCGGTGGCCCCGGAGGAGTTCCACGCCTACTGTGCCCGGCTCGCCCGCGACTGGCCCGCCACCGGCACGGCGCTGACGACGCACGACACCAAACGCAGCGCCGACGTCCGGGCGGGGATCGCGGTGCTTTCGCAGTGTCCGGGGCGGTGGACGGAGCTGGTCGCCGAGCTGACACGGACGGCCCCCGCCGCCCCCGATCCGCAACTGGCCTGGCAGGCGTGGCAGACGGCGCTCGGGTGTGTGGGGTTCCCGCCCGGGGAGCGGGCCGCACGGCTGGAGCCGGCGCTGCTCAAGGCGGTGCGGGAGTCGGGGCTGTTCACCAGCTGGACCGAACCCGATCCGGTGTACGAGCGGGCGGCGGCGGACTTCGTCGCCGCAGGCCCGGCCGCCGACACCGGTCCGGCGCGGACGCTGCTGGAACGGTTCGCAAGGACGCTCGCCCCGCACGTGCGGGCCCAGGTGCTGGGCGCGGCGCTGGTGCACCTGACGATGCCGGGGGTGCCGGATCTCTACCAGGGCACGGAGCGGGAGTACCTGGCGCTGGTCGACCCGGACAACCGGTGGCCGTTCCGGCAGCCGTCCGACGGGGCGCCCGCCGACGCCAAGGGCGAGCTCACCGAGACGGCGCTGCGGCTGCGGCGTGAGCGGCCCGAGGTGTTCGGCGAGTCGGGTACGTACGCCCCGCTGACCGCCTCCGGTCCTGCGGCGGCGCACTGTCTGGCCTTCTGCCGTTCGGGCGAGGTGGTCACCGCGGTGACCCGGCTGTCGCTGCGGCTGGCGGAGTCGGGCGGCTGGCGCGGGACGGCGCTGGCGCTGCCGGACGCGGGGGTGTGGCACGACCTGTTGACGCCGGGCCGGAAGTTCTCCGGCGGGACGGTGCAGGTGGCGGAGCTGTTCGCGGAACGGCCGGTGGCGCTGCTCAGCCGGTCTGTCTAGGGGCGCACGAGAAGGGAGCGCGGGCCCCGCATGAGCAGGCCGGTGGCCGCTGGGCGGAAGCCGTCCGCCCAGCGCAGGGCGGGCATCGCGTCGAGCAGGGCGCGCAGGCCCTGTTCGGCCTCCAGGCGGCCGAGCAGCACGGCGGGGCAGCCCGCCGGGCCGGGTGTCCCGCGGTCCTGGTCGCGGCGGAAGGGATCGAAGACGTCCGGTGCGGCGAACCGTTCCGGGTCCCGGCCCGCCGAGCCGATCAGGCAGGCGACGGGCGCTCGCGCGGGGAGGGTGCCGCCGCTGAGCGTGACCTCGGTGACGGTGCGGCGCAGCACGACCTGGACGGGCGGATCGCGGCGCAGCGACTCGGTCCAGGCCCGTCCGGCGAGCGCGGGTTCGATGCGCATGACGGCCATCAGGTCGGGGTCGTCCAGCAGATTGGCGAGGAACGAGGCGAGCGCGGTCTCGCGCAGTGCGGTGTGCCGGGTGCAGGGGGCGGCGTCGGTACCCATGCCGGTGTACGCGCCCGTGCGCGCTCCGGCGGGCAGCCAGCGGCAGAAGTCCTCGACGAGGTCGGCCTGGGGGCGTCGGGCGATGCGCCGGGCCAGTACGTAGGCGGTCCGCTCTACGCGCTCGGCCAGACGCCCGGGCACGGAGCCGGACGGTATCGCGTACCGGTCGCTGGGCAGACAGCGGAAGTTCCCGTGGCAGAGCCCGAGCGGGGCCGGGCCGCCCCGGGGCGCTCCGTCGTGGGGGAAGCCCGCGAACCCCGGGTCGCCCAGCGCCGTGGACACGTCGTCGTACCGGCTGAGGAGCCAGGCGCCCAGCGGCGCGTCGTAGATGAGCGGGTACTCCTCGCGGAGCACCCGGTAGAGCCGGTACGGGTCGTGGGCCGCGCCCGGCGCGAGGAGACTGGGGCCGCCGGCCCGGGCCGCGCGGCGGCGTCGTGCGGGCGGGCGCCGGGCCGTGCCGCGTTCGGGCGAGGGCGTCGGGGCCGGTATGTCTCCGGGCGTGCTGGCCGGCATGGCGTACCCCCCGGGGTGTCCGGTGCGCCGGTGCGCGGCGCGGTCCCTGTCAGGGGATCACCTGAACGGGCCCCCCGCAGTGGGCGTACGGCCGTCCGGGTGACGGGAGCGGTCACCCGCCCGGCACGTCGCACCGGGCGGACACGGCTCAGTCGGTGTCCTCGAACGCGGGGCGCCTGCCCGCGCTGCGCCGTACGAATCCTCGCAGGCCGGCGAGGAGCGTGACGCACGTCCAGCCGACGACGCCCAGGACGAGAGTTCCGAGCTGACCACCGGAATCGACTCGGGAGGCGGCTGCCAGCGGGACGACACCCTTCGGATCGCTGATGACCTCGATGCGGTCGCCCACCTCCCAGTCCGGGTGGTCACCGTCGTAGTCCAAGGTCTCCTCGAGCTGACCGAGCCTGCCCTCGAGCGTGAAGCGGTGATGCGATCCGCCGTTCGCCGCGGCGCTGTCGGCGGTGATGCGCACGGTCTCGCGCACACCCCGGTTGTCCAGCGCGGCTTCGGGGGCGTACTGGACCGAGCCCACGAGCACGGACACCGCCGGCAGGAAGGAGAGGACGGCGAGCCACCACGCGCAGTGGAGGAACCGCAGGACGATCGCGAAGACGACGCACCCGATGAGGCCGATGACGATCGGGATGACGTCCGTGCCCAACGCGATATAGGAGATGCCCGTGTTGACCGCGGCGATGATCCAGCCGAGCATGACCACCGCCAGGGTGACCAGGAAATACGTCCCCCGGGTCACAGCCTCGCTCGGCGCCTTCTTCACGTCCACCGCAGTCATCAGGGCAGGATAGACAACCGCCCGCCGCCGCCCCGGCCTGCCCCCTGGGCCAACGAGTGCGGGGCAGCGCCCCTGTGGGGCGTCGAGGGGGAGGACCGGGCCGGGCCCGTGCGGGGACGGAGGGCCGAGGGCCATGCCTTCCTCGCCCTCGCGGGGCGCGGACCGCACCGGGAGGCGTGGCCCGGGCGACTACGCGAGCGGCCGGAGCGCGGGCGCCGAGAGCCGGAAGGTCATCCTGCCGAAGCTCACCTGGTCCCCCTCCCGCACTGAGACCGCCCCCGTCACGCGCTGCCCGTTGACGCAGGTGCCGTTGGTCGAGCCGAGGTCGCGCAACTGCCACCGGCCGCCGTGCGCGGTGAGTTCGGCATGCAACCGGGACACAGTCTCGTGGCTGAGCCGGAGTCCGTTGCCCGGGTCGCGGCCGATGCGCAGGGGGTGCGGACTCGGCGCCGGGAGCAGCAGTTTGGGCAGCCGCTCGGCGCGCCACGCCCTGCGTACCCGCTCGGGGAAGCCGGAGACCCCGCTCACGGCCCGGAACAGGGGCCGCGACCAGCGGCCGTCACGCTCCAGGTCGGCGGTGAGGGCGTCCAGTTCCTCGGAACGGCTGGCGGTCAGGGCCAGTTCCATGCGCCGCATGAAGGTGTCGTGGGAGAGCTTGCCCTGGGCCGCGCCCTCTCTGAGCACACCGAGAACACGGTCGCGCTGGGCGTCGGAGAGCCGCGCGGGGTACGTGTGGGACTCGAAGGAGGACGTCACAGGGCCAATTGTCGGGCCGACCGCCCCGGAGTGTCCAGAACAACGGCGCTTTTCCGCCCCCTGACCTGCGCGGCCCCGGAAATATGCGGGGCGCCGCGTGCCCGGCGTTGCTACTGTCGGCCGCCGTGCCGCCCCGGCGACCGCCGGGGTCGGCCCGTACACCTGTGGGGGATTCGTGCTCGACGCACCACTCGACCTGACCGTCCGTCCGATCTGCGGCCCGGAGGAGCTCGGCCTCTTCCGCCGGCTGTCCTACGTCCTGGACCACGAGCTCGCGGACGATCTCGCGACGGGCCGCCGCCGCCCGGAGTGGATGTGGGTGGCCCTGCGGGGCGACCGGGTGGTGGCGCGGATCGCCTGGTGGAGCAAGGACGGCAAGGAGCCGCTCCTCCTCGACTTCTTCGACCTGGACGACACGCTGCCCGAGCCCGAGCGCGGGGAGGCGGGACTGCGACTGCTGGAAGCCGCGACGGCGGCCGTCGTTCCGGCCGGTGCCCCGCGTCCCGAGTACGGGCGCTTCGTACCGCCCGACTGGCGTGAGGACCCGGCAGCCCGTGACGTCGTCGAGGCCCGCATCCGGGTCATGGAGCGCACCGGCGCACGCATGCTCGTGGAGCGGCTGCGCCTGGAGTGGCGTGCGGGCACCCCCGTACCGGCCGACAGCGGCCGGCTGCGGTTCCGCCCGGTCGCCGGGCGCGAGGATCTCCTCGCGCTGATGACACCGGTGATGGAGGGCACCCTGGACGCCCACGGGCAGCAGGACCTGGCGTCGGGCCTGTCGGCGCGCGAGGCGGCGGAGAAGCACTACGACGAGGAGCTCGCCCACTACTCGACGCCTCAGGAGTGGTGGCGCGTCGCCGAACTGCCGGACGGCGAACCGGTCGGCTTCGTGATCCCGGCGCGCAACAGTTACAACCCGATCATCGCGTACATCGGCGTGCTGCCCGCTCAGCGCGGTCACGGCTTCATCGACGAACTCCTCGCCGAGGGAACGCGGGTGCTGGCCGGGCAGGACGGCGTGGAACGCGTCCGGGCGGCGACGGACCTCGGCAACGTGCCGATGGCGCAGTCCTTCGCGCGTCTGGGCTACGTCAACTTCGAGCGTGCCTTCGACATGGTGTGGGACGACTGACGGAGCCCGCCGCGCGGGGCCGTGCAAAATGCCTTGGACGGCCCTGTGCGAAGGGGTTAGGGTCACCGCGAGGGCATCCGGCCCCGGTCGAGGAAGGAGGCGAGGCACATGGGTACGCGCGACGGCATCACCCCGCGCATCACTTCGTTCCCGCGCTCCCGTCCCGCCCGCCGGGCGGTGTCCGACTCGGTCTGACCGGGAGCGCACAGCTTGCTTCCGGAGGACTTTTCCCATGACCGATCTGGTCATTCGCGCGCTCTCGCAGAGCGACGCCTCTCTCTTCGACTCCCTGCAGGACGCGTCCCTCGTCGGCCGCGCCGCCTTCGGGCATCGCTACGCCACGGTGGCGGACGGCGGGGAGTACCGCCCCGAGTGGACGTGGATCGCGCTGCGCGACGACACCGTCGTCGCCCGGGCGGCCTGGTGGGCCGGTCCCGATGACTCCGAGCCCGTCCTGCTCAACTGGTTCGACTTCGCCGAGGGCGAGGACGAGGCGGGCGCCGAGCTCCTGCGCCGCTGCCCGCTGCACGCCGAGTACGAACTGATCCTCCCCGCCGACTGGCGCGAGGTCCCCGAGGTCAGGGCCGCCGCCGAGGCCCGGATCGCCGCCGCCACGGCGGCCGGGATGAAGCCGCTCGTCGAGCGGTACCGCTACCTGTGGACACCGGACTGCGGACTGCCCGAACGGCCCGGCCGGCTGACCTTCGGCCCGGAGCCCGACGACGAGGTGATCCTCGGCCTGCTGCGGGGGATCCACTCCGTCACGCTCGACGCACACGCGCGGCGTGCGATCGAGGGCCCCGGCGGGCTGGAGGCCGCGGCCCAGGAGGAACTCGACTTCTTCCACTGGTGCCCCTCACCACGTGACTGGTGGCAGGTGGCGTACACACCGGACGGCGCGCCGGCCGGTCTCCATATCCCCGCGCACAACCCCTCGGGGCCGTGCATCGGCTTCATCGGGGTCCTGCCCGAGGCGCGCGGCCACGGGTACGGCTACGACCTGCTCGTGGAGTGCACGCACTTCCTGCTCGCCCGGGGCGCCGAGTTCATCGCGGGTGCGACGGACCGGGGGAACGTTCCGATGGCAGCCGCGTTCGCGAGGGCCGGGCATCCGGTGACGCAGGAGCGGATCCACCTGGTCTAGGGATCCCCCTGGCCCGCCTGGTCCAGGGGAAGTGAGGACGGGGGCCGGTGCCGCGCCGCGCGTCAGCCCCCGTTCGCGTGCTGCTGCCTGATGACGTCGCGGTACCAGGCGTACGACTCCTTGGGCGTGCGGCGCAGTGTCTCGTAGTCGATGTGGACCAGGCCGAAGCGCTTGCTGACCCCCTCGGTCCATTCGATGTTGTCCGTGAGCGACCAGGTGAAGTAGCCGCGTACGTCGACACCCGCGTCGATGGCCTGCCGCAGGGCGCCCAGGTGACCGTCGAGGAAGGCGATCCGGCGGGTGTCCGCGGTGGGTTCGTCGACGGCGCAGCCGTTCTCCGTGATGTAGAGCGGAGGGAGCCGGTCGCCGTAGCGGTCCCGGAGCTGGACGAGGGTCTCGCGCAGGCCGTCGGGGACGACGGGCCAGCCGAAGTCCGTCTTCTCGTACCCTTCGATCTCCCGGATACCGAAGGGGAGTTCGGCGGGCATGCCGAAGCCTGCGAAGCTGTCGAGGGCGTCGGCCGTGGGGGCGCCGACGAGGGTGGGGTTGTAGTAGTTGACCCCGTACCAGTCGAGCGGGGTGGAGATGGTCCGCAGGTCGTCCTCGACGGGGCCGGGCATCAGCGCGGCGAAGTTCTCGTCGGGGTAGCGGCCGGTGAGGAGGGGGTCGGCGAACAGCCGGTTGGTGAGGGTGTCGTACAGCTCGGCGCCGAAGCGGTCCTCTTCGGATTCGCTCGCGGTCCAGACCGGGGAGTGCGATACGGCTATGCCGATGTTGTCCGCGCCGGCGGCCCTCAGAGCGCGTACGGCCAAGCCGTGGGCGAGGAGCTGGTGGTGGGCGGCGGGCAGCGCGTCGAAGAGGAGGGTGCGGCCGGGGGCGTGCTCGCCGAGTGCGTAGCCGAGCATCGTCACTTCGGCGGGTTCGTTGAGTGTGATCCACATGGGAACGCGGTCGGCGAGCCGTTCGGCGACGATGCCCGCGTACTCGGCGAAGCGGTGGGCGGTGTCCCGGTTGAGCCAGCCGCCGGCCTCGTCCAGCGGCAGCGGGGTGTCCCAGTGGTACAGCGTGGGGGCCGGGGTGATGCCGTGGGCGCAGAGTTCGTCGACGAGGCGGTCGTAGAAGTCGAGCCCCCGCGGGTTGACCGGACCACTGCCGCCGGGGACGACGCGCGGCCAGCTCACCGAGAACCGGAAGGCGTCCGCGCCGAGCCCGGCGAGGAGTGCCACGTCCTCCCGGTAGTGCCGGTGGAAGCCCGTGCCTCGGGTGGTGTCGGTGCCGTCCTTGATGCGTCCGGGCTGCGCGGCGAAGGCGTCCCAGCCGGAGGGCCCCTTGCCGTCGGTGTCGGCGGCGCCCTCGGTCTGGAAGGCGGAGGCGGAGGCTCCCCAGAGGAAACCGGGCGGGAACGGCGGCACGGTCATCTCGGCCTCCACAGCCGTTAGAGGGAGTGCGTATGTCAGAAGCCGGCAGGGCAATGATCAGAACCAGAGCCAGATCCAGACCTTAATCGCCAATTACGGGCTCGATCCAGTGTCGCGGGGTCGAAGATCGCGCCGTCTGCCGACCATGGGCCGGTACACGGAAACGAGGGAGCGCTGCATGTTGTTCGAGGTATGGGCACCGGAAGCGGAATCGGCCGCCCTGCGGCTGTCGGGTGAGCCGCGGACCATGGAGCGTGATCCGGACCGGCCAGGCTGGTGGACCGCGGAGGCGGAGGCCGCGGCCGGCGACCGCTACGGTTTCGCCCTCGACGGCGGCCCGGTGCGCCCCGATCCCCGCTCGCGCCGCCAGCCGGACGGGCCGGACGGCGAGAGCGCCGTCGTCGACCACGGAGCGTACGCCTGGCGCACCGACTGGGCGGGGCGCGGGCTGCCGGGCGCGGTCCTGTACGAGCTGCACATCGGTACGTACACCGGCGAGGGCACCTTCGACGCGGCGGCGGCCCGGCTGGGGCATCTCGCCGAGTTGGGCATCACCCATGTGTCGCTGATGCCGGTGTGCCCGTTCCCCGGCGTCCACGGGTGGGGGTACGAGGGAGTGTCGTTGTGGGCCGTGCACGAGCCGTACGGCGGCCCCGAGGGGCTGAAGCGCTTTGTCGACACGGCGCACGGGCTCGGGCTCGCGGTCGTCCTTGACGTGGTCCACAACCACCTGGGCCCGTCGGGCAACTACCTGCCGGCCTTCGGCCCGTACTTCACCGAGACGCACCACACCCCCTGGGGCGCGGCGGTCAATCTGGACGCGCCCGGTTCCGACGAGGTGCGCGCCTTCCTGCTGGGCAGCGCACTCGCCTGGCTGCGCGACTACCGGCTGGACGGGCTGCGGCTCGACGCGGTCCACGCCCTGGCCGACACCCGGGCGCTGACCTTCCTGGAGGAGCTGTCCGCCGCCACCGACGCGCTCTCGGCCGAACTGGGCCGGCCGCTCTCGCTGATCGCCGAGTCCGACCTCTGCGACCCCCGGACGACGACACCGCGCGCGGCGGGCGGGATCGGTCTGCACGCCCAGTGGAACGACGACTTCCACCACTGCCTGCACACCGCGCTGACGGGCGAGTCCCGGGGCTACTACGCGGATTTCGCGACCGCCCCGCTGGCCGGGCTCGCCAAGACCGTGACGAGTGCCTTCTTCCACGACGGTACGTACTCCAGCTTCCGGGGCCGCGGTCACGGCCGCCCCGTCGACGTCACCCGCAGCGCCGCCCACCGCTTCGTCGGCTACGCCCAGACGCACGACCAGATCGGCAACCGGGCCCTCGGCGACCGGCTCGCCGCCTCCCTCTCCCCCGGTCTGCTGGCCTGCGCGGCGGCGCTCGTACTGACCGGCCCCTTCACACCGATGCTGTTCATGGGCGAGGAGTGGGGCGCCCGTACGCCCTGGCAGTTCTTCACCGACCACACCGATCCCGAACTCGCCGAGGCCGTACGGACCGGCAGGCGGCGGGAGTTCGGGGCGCACGGCTGGGCCGAGGAGGACATCCCGGACCCGCAGGACCCGGCCACCCGGGACCGTTCGTGCCTGGACTGGAGCGAGCAGCGGCGCGAACCGCACACCCGCCTCCATGCCTGGTACCGCGAACTGATCGCGCTGCGCCGCACCCTGCCCGACCTCAGCGACCCGGATCTGGCGACGGTGAGGACGGCGTACGACGACGACGCCCGCTGGCTGGCGATGCGCCGGGGCGAGCTGCGGATCGCCGTCAACCTCGACGGGAAGCCGGCCACGATCCCGCTGGGCGGCGGCCGGCACCGCGGCGGCGGAGGCAGAGTGCTGGCCGCCTGGCTGCCCGTCGAGGCGCCCGGCACGGACGGGGCGCTGCATCTGCCGCCGGAGTCGTGCGTGGTGCTGGCCGACGACTGAACCGGCAGGCGTGTCGCCGCTACTCGACGATCGCCAGTTCGCGCGCGGTGGCGTTGAGGCGACGGCCGCCGTCCTCGGTGACGGTCACGATGTCCTCGATCCGGACACCGAACCGGCCCGGCAGATAGACGCCCGGCTCCACGGAGAAGCACATGCCGGGCACGAGCGGCTGCTCCTCGCCCTCGATCATGTACGGCGGTTCGTGGGTGGTGACGCCGATGCCGTGGCCGGTGCGGTGGATGAAGCGTTCGCCGTAGCCGAACTCGGTGATGACGGCACGGGCGGCCCGGTCGATCTCCTGGCAGGCGGCACCGGGCCGCACCGCGTCGCAGCCTGCCTTCTGCGCCTCGCGCACGATGTCGTGGACCCGCTGCTCCTCGGCCGTGGGCTCGCCGACGTGGACCGTGCGAGAGGTGTCGGAGCCGTAGCCGTGCTTGAGGCCGCCGAAGTCGAGCACGACCATGTCGCCGCGTTCGATGGTGCGGTCACCCGCCTCGTGGTGGGGGTTGGCGCCGTTCGGTCCGGAGCCGACCACGGTGAAGTCGACCTGGGAGTGGCCGGACTCGGTGAGCAGGCGCGCCAGATCGGCCGCGACGTCGGTCTCCTTGCGGCCGGAGAACCGGACCTTCAGGATCTCCTCGTACGTGGCGTCGGCGGCGGCCCCGGCGGCTGCGAGCCTTTCCAGCTCGGGGGCGTCCTTCACGGCCCGCAGCATCGGCAGCGCCTCGGTGAGGGAGGCGTACGACGTCCCGGGCAGCGACTGCTGGAGGCCGAGCAGATGCATGGCCCAGGCGTTGTCGCTGATCCCGAACCGGCCCTTCGCGTCGAGCAGCGGCGCGGTGACGGCGTACGGGTCCTTGCCGTCGGTCCAGTCGCGCAGGGTCAGCGCGGGCGCGCCGACGGCCTTCTCCGCGTCCGGGGCCTCCAGGGTCGGTACGACGAGGACCGGGCCCCGGCCCGGCGTGAGGACGAGGACGGTCAGGCGCTCGGTGATCGCCGTGGGCTGATAGCCGGTCAGGTACACCAGGTCGGGTCCGGGTGCGACCAGTACGCCCGCGAGTCCCGCGGCGGCGGCGCTTTCGGCGGCGCGCGTCATCCGGGCCCGGTAGTCGTCGGCGGTGAACGGCACGGGCTGGTTCGGGCTGGACATGCGGGACCTCCTGGCAGCGCGGAACGGCTCCCCGCATCCTGCCCGCCCGGACGGTCGTGCGCGAGCAGTCAGGACCGCGAGCCGTCACCGGGCCGTACGACGAGGTCCGCGCGGTCACGGCCGGCGGCGACGAGCCGTGCGTTGACCTCGTCGGACCCGGCCACCCAGCGCTCCGCGTACGCCCGCTGCTTGCCGAACCGCACATGCCGGTCGACGAGCCTGCGGACCCGTACGTCCTGGTCGAGCTCCAGGAACCACGCCTCGTCGAGCAGCCCCCGCACCGGCGCCCAGGCCCCTTCCCCGTACAGGAGGTAGTTGCCCTCGGTGACGACGAGCGGGACGTCCGGCGGGACGGGGACGGCGCCGGCGACCGGCTGCTCCAGGGACCGGTCGAAGGCGGGGGCGTACACGACGGTGCCCGGCTCCGGTGCCCGCAGCCGCCGGAGCAGGGCCGCGTATCCGGCGGCGTCGAAGGTGTCGGGCGCGCCCTTGCGTTCTGCCAGGCCGAGGCGTTCCAGTTCGGCCTGGGCGAGGTGGAAGCCGTCCATCGGTACGAGGACGGCGAGCGGGCCCAGTGCGTCGACGAGCCGCTTTGCCAGGGTGGACTTCCCGGCACCGGGCGGCCCGGCGATTCCGAGGATGCGGCGGCCTCCGGCCAGGGCGAGGCGGCGGGCGCGGGCCGTCAGGTCGGCGAGGTCGGCGAGGTCGCTGGGGTCCATGGCGGATATTGTCCCGCTACGGGCCCGGCGGCCCGAGACTCCCCTTCTGTCCAGCGAGGAATCCCATGTCCCACATCGCCCTGGTCACCCTGGTCGTCCGCGACTACGACGAAGCGCTCGACTTCTACACCGACGCCCTCGGCTTCGAGCTGGTGGAGGACACCGACCGGGGCGACGGCTCCCGCTGGGTCGTGGTGCGGCCGCGTGGCACCGAGGGCACGGGACTGTTGCTCGCCCGCGCCAAGGACGAGGCCCAGGCGGCCAGTGTCGGGGCACAGACCGGTGGGCGGGTCGGCTTCTTCCTGCACACCGAGGACTTCGCCGGTGACCACGCGCGCATGCTGGCGGCCGGGGTCCGGTTCCTGGAGGAGCCGCGGCACGAGGTCTACGGCTCGGTCGCGGTCTTCGAGGACCTGTACGGCAACCGCTGGGATCTGCTCCAGCCCGCGTGAGACGCGACGGGGGCTCAGCGCGCCCCGTTGCCCTCCAGGTACGCGAGGACCGCCAGGACCCGGCGGTGGACCGAGCCGTCGTCCGGTTCCAGGCCGAGCTTGGCGAAGATGGAGCCGATGTGCTTGCTCACCGCCCTTTCGGTGACGACGAGTTCGGTGGCGATGGTGCCGTTCGCCTTGCCCTGGGCCATCAGTTCCAGAACCTCCCGCTCGCGGGGGGTGAGGCTCAGCAGCGGCTTCGCCGACGCCTTGCGGGTCAGCAGCTGGCTGACGACCTCGGGGTCGAGCGCGGTGCCGCCGGACGCCACCCGGTCCAGGGCCCGGAGGAACTGGTCGACGCGGCCCACCCGGTCCTTGAGCAGGTAGCCGATGCCCTGCGCGCCCTGGGCGAGCAGTTCGGCGGCATACGTCTCCTCGACGTACTGGGAGAGGACCAGGATCGGCAGGTCCGGCATCTCCTTGCGCGCGGCGATGGCGGCGCGCAGCCCCTCGTCGCGGAACGTGGGCGGCAGTCGTACGTCGAGGACGGCGGCGTCCGGGCGGTGCTCCAGCAGGGCGGGCAGCACCTCGGGGCCGGCCGCCGCGTCGGCCACCACCTCGTGGCCCGAGCTGGTGAGCAGGAGGATCAGGCCCTCCCGCAACAGGGCGTTGTCCTCGGCGATCACAATCCGCACGGCAGCTCCACTTCGATGTCCGTCGGCCCCCCGCTGGGGCTGCTGATGCGGGTGGTGCCGTCCAGGGCGGCGATCCGCCGCCTGATCCCGACCAGCCCGCTGCCGCCGCGTTCGTCCGCGCCGCCGTGCCCATCGTCGCCGATGGCCACGAGCAGGGCGCCGGGGGCCCGGTCGATCCGTACGTCTGCGGCCGTCGCGCCACTGTGCTTGTTGATGTTGGTGAGCGCCTCGGCGATCACGAAGTAGGCGGCGGCCTCGATGGCGGCCGGCAGCCGGAGCCCGTCCTCGACGCCGTCGAGTTCCACCGTGACGGGAACGGCGGAGTCCGCGGCCAACGCGCGTACGGCGCCGGTGAGCCCGCGGTCCGTCAGGATCGGCGGGTGGATGCCGCGGACCACGTGCCGCAGCTCCGCGAGCGCCGCGTCGACGCCGTCCTGCGCCTCGTCCAGGCGCTGTCGGGCCGCGGCCGGATCCCGGTCCAGGACCTGCTTGGCCAGACCGATGCGCATCGACAGGGCGACGATGCGGGCCTGGGCGCCGTCGTGCAGGTCCCGTTCGATACGGCGGAGTTCGGCGCCGTGCGCCTCGACCGCCCCGGCTCGACTGTGCGTCAGTTCAGCCACACGCACGATGAGTTGCGACGAAGGCGGGGCGTCCAGCAGGGACCTGGTCCAGCTCGCCGACAGTTCGGCGAGTACGGAATGCCAGCGCAGGACCAGGCCGCGGCGCTCGGGCGGCGGCGTGCCGTACTCGTCACTGCTCCTGCGGTCCAGCAGGTGCGCGGCGCTCAGCACGATGCCGTCCACCAGCAGTCCGACCGGCCACAGCAGCATCACGAGGTAACCGATGACATTGCCGGCCAGCGCCTGGAACGGCAGCCAGACGGCCTCGCGCCGGACAGCGGGATCCGTGAGTACGTGCCTGACCCGCTCGGCGAGTTCGCCGCCGTCGAGCGGCAGGTACGGCGTCGGCCGGAAGGGGACACCGAGGTACGCCGCCGCCCTGCGCCGCTCGGACTCCGCGAACCGGTGCAGCGCCTTGGCCGCCTCGGGCAGCGCCGGCAGCCCGACGACCACGACCGCGAAGAGCAGCGCCGCCAACACCAGGAACGTGGCGACGTACGCGAACAGTGCGATCGGGATACCGATGAAGACATAGCGCGACGCGTGCCAGGAACGCCGGACGGCGACCGTCAGCGGGGTGGGGGCGGTGCTCATGCCGCACCACGTTACGGGGGCTTGCCCGCCGCCGGAGTGGAGCGGTCACCCCGGTCGGTGGTGGTGCTGGCTGCACCCCCGTTCCGGGAGCGCGCACCCTCGTCCCGGCCCTCTGGCTCTCATAGCGTTTACGCAGGTCAGAACGTACGGAAGAAGCGAGGGGTCCACGGTGGAGACAACCACGGCAGTGCGCACGGCGGCGCTGGAGCTGGAGTTGGTGAGCCGACGCCACGGGCGGCGCGGCAGCGGCCGGGAGGCGGTCGCCCTCGACGCGGTCAGCTGCGTCGTCCCCGTGGGGAGCTTCACCGCGGTGGTCGGTCCTTCGGGGTCGGGCAAGAGCACGTTCCTCCAGTGCGCGGCAGGCCTGGACCGTCCTTCGTCGGGGAGTGTACGGATCGCCGGGACCGATCTCGGCACGCTGTCCGAGGCCGCGCTGACCCGGCTGCGCCGGGACCGGATCGGCTTCGTCTTCCAGTCGCACGCGCTGAACCTGGTGTCATCGCTGAGCATCGAGGAGAACGTCGTACTGCCCCTGGTCCTGGCCGGGGCCGATCCCGAGGCCGCTGACGTGCTGGACCGGGGGAGGCGGCTGCTGGAGCGGGTCGGCCTGTCCGGCCGGGGCGGTGACGGGCCGGGGACGCTGTCGGGCGGCCAGCAGCAACGGGTCGCTGTGGCGAGGGCGCTGGTGACCGACCCCGATGTGCTCTTCGCGGACGAGCCGACGGCCTCGCTGGATCCGGAGTCCGCGGCGCTGGTGCTGGGCCTGCTGCGGGACGCGGTACGGCTCGACGGGCGCACGGTCGTCATGGTCACCCATGACCCGATGGCGGCGAGCTGGGCCGACACCGTCCTGACGATGGACGGCGGCCGGCTGCGATGACGGTCACCGAAGCACGGAGGAAGCCGGTGCGCGCGACCGTACGGGCCGGGAGCCGGCGGGCCTCGGCATTTCTGGCCCGGCGCTCGCTGACGGCCCATCGCCGGGCCTGGACCGCCGTGTTCGCGTCGGCGGCGGCTGCGGCCGCGCTGCTCGGCGCCTTCGCCCTGGTGCTCGGCTCGCTGCTGCTGGCGAAGCCGCCGGTGGAGCGCTATGCCGGGGCGGACGCGGTGGTGGTGGCCGATCAGCGGGTCTCGTACACGGCGAAGCCCTGGGGCAGCGAGCCGCAGACGGTCACCGCCCATCTGCCGGAACGGGTGCGGCTGGAGAGTTCCGCGGTGACGCGGGCGGCAGCGGCGGACGGCGTGGCACGGGCCGTCGCGGACGACTCCGTTCCGGTGACGGTGGGCGACGGGGCGGCGGCGGTGGGCCGCTCCTGGCCGTCCGCCACGCTCACCTCGTACGCGCTCCTTGAGGGGCGCGCCCCTCGGACCGCCTCCGAGGTGGTCGTGGACGCGACCCTGGCGGACGCGGGCCGGCGCGTCACGCTGCAAGTGGGCGGCGCGGCGCGGCAGTACACCGTCAGCGGGGTGGCCGACACCGGTCACCATGTCGGCGCGCCCGCCGTGTTCTTCACCGAGGCGCGGCTCAGCGAACTGGCCGGACACCCGGGCACGGTGGACGCGATCGGTGTCCTGGCGGAGCGCGGCGTGTCCGCCGACGCGCTGCGGACGTCCCTTCAGGAGGCCGTGGCAGGCCAGAGCGGAGGCGAACGCGGTCTGCGCGTGCTGACGGGTGCCGAGCGCGGCGAGGCGGAGCACGTGGACGCGCTCGGCGGGCGCGGCGATCTCCTGGCGATGCTGGCGTCGATCGCCGGAACGGTGGTCATGGTGGCCCTGCTCGTGATCGCCACCACGGTGTCCCAGGCGGTGCACCAGCGCTCGGGCGAACTGGCCCTGTTGCGGGCGGTGGGGGCCACACCCCGGCAGCTCAGGTCGGCGGTCGGCCGTGAGGCGGGCCGGGTCGCGGTCGCCGCCGCGGTGCTGGGCGCGGCCGGCTCCATACCGCTCGGGCTGCTGATGCGGTCGCTGCTGACCACGGACCCGCTGCCGCTGCCCGTCCCGGTGTGGCTGCCGGTCGCGGCGGGGGTCGTGGGCGCGCTGCTCGTCGCCCTGGCCGCCCGGCCGGTGGCGCTGCTCGCCGCGCGTGCGGTGACCCGGATGCGGCCCGCGGCCGCCCTGAGCGCGGCGCGGGCGCCGGAGCCGGGCGAGCCGGGGCGGGTGCGCACCGGCGCCGGTGTGCTGCTGGCGGTCGCGGGGCTCGGTTCGGCCGGTACGGCGGCCACGTTGAGCGGCGGGTCCGCGGCCCTCGCCGCATCGGGTTCGGCCACCTCTCTGATCATCGCGGTGGCGCTGCTGGGTCCGTGGATAGCGCGGGTGTCGATGCGGGTGCTCGGCGCCCCGGCCCGGCGTGCGGGCGGGGTCTCCGGCTTCCTGGCCGCCCGGTCCGCCGCCGCGCACAACCGCCGGCTGGGGGCCGCGCTCACCCCGATCGTGCTGGTCGTCGCGTTCGTGTGCGTACAGCTGGCAGCAGGGACGACGCTGGAGCGGGCCTCGGACCGGCAGGCCGCGGACGCTCTGCGGGCCGACCTGGTCGTGACGGGCCCGGCGTCGGGTATCCCGGCGGAGGCGGCCGGGGCCGTGCGCGGGGCGCCCGGGGTGGCGGCGGCGACGGGCCTGCTGCGGTCGGCCGTCGTCCTCGCCCACCGCGAGGCCGGCGACCCGGCACTGGACCGCGTCCCCGTACTGGGCGTCACGGCCGACCAGTTGTCCCGGACGCTCGACGCCAGGGTGACGGCGGGCGACCCGGCCGGGCTCACGGGCCGGGGCACGGTCGCGGTCGGCCAGGACCGGGCGGACGACCTGGGCGTCGGCGTCGGGGACAAGGTGGCGCTGCGTCTCGGGGACGGTACGCAGGTACGCCTCGAGGTGGTGGCGCTCTACGAACGGTCGCTGGGGCTCGGCGAGTTCATGCTGCCCCGAGAGGCACTGGCCACCCATGTGTCGGCTCCGCGCGACCAGCAGATCCTGGTGCGCTCGGCGGACGGGGACGCGACATCGGCCGTACGGCGCGCGCTGACACCGTACAAGGGGCTCGATGTCCGCCCGGCGACGGCGGACGACGTGCGGATCAGCCCGTCGTCCTCGGACCAGGACGACGCCCTCATCATCATCGGCGTCGGAGTGATCGGCGGCTTCGCGCTGCTCGCCGTGGTCAGCACCCTGGCCCTGATCTCCGTCGGCCGCCGTCCGGAATTCCGCCTCCTGCGGCTGGTGGGCACCGGGCGCGGACAACTACTGCGGATGCGGGTGCTGGAGACGGGCCTGGTGACGGTGGCCGGTCTGACCATCGGCACCTCGGTCGCGGCGATCCCCCTGCTGGCGTTCGCACTCCCGGCGACGGGCGGGCTGCCGTACCTCCCGCCGGTGCAGTACGGAATCCTCGCGGCGGCCGTGACGACGGCGGCGGCCGTGGGCACGCTGTTCCCGGGGTCGCGGGGCGGCGGGCGCGGCGACTGTGTGGGCTGAGGCGGCGGCCCGCAAGGGCCACCGGCCGGGGCCCCGGCCTCAGCCCGCAGGGGCCACCGCCCCGGGCCCTCGCCCTCAGCCCGCCGCGAGTACGTCGTCGCCCGCCGCCCCCGCCAGCGCCTCCAGCACCGGGGCGATCAGCGGATGGGACTCGGCGCCCCGGCGTACCGCCGCGAAGACGCGGCGCGTCGGGGCGCTGCCCTGCACCGGGCGGACCACCACCCCGGCCAGGGCCACGCCGCGCAGCGCGGAACGCGGGACGAGGGCCACGCCGGCCCCCGCGCCCGCGAGGGCGACCACCGCGTGGAAGTCGTCCGAGGAGTGTTCGAGGTTCGGTGCGAAGCCGGCGTACTCGCAGGCCAGGACGACCACGTCGTGGCAGGGATTGCCCGGGTACGGGCCGATCCACGCGTCCTTCGCCAGGTCGGCGACGGCCACCTGATCCTGGCCGGCCAGCCGGTGGTCCACCGGGAGGACCGCGTCGAACGGTTCCGAGTACAGCGGTACGCGGGTCAGCCGCCGGTCGTCCTCGCCCGGTGCGCCGCGGTACTCGACGGCGACCGCCACATCGACCTGCCGGTCCAGCACCATGGGGACGCTCGCATCGCCCTCGGCGTCCTGGACGCGGACCTTGATGCCGGGCGCGGTCCGGTTCAGGGCCGTGATCGCGGGGGCGAGGACCAGGCCGATGCCGGTGGCGAACGCGGCGACGGTCACCGTACCGGCGTCCCCCGCGCTGTACGCGGCCAGCTCCGCCTCCGCCCGCTCCAGCTGGGCCAGCACCGCGTTGGTGTGGGTCAGCAGGATCTCCCCGGCCGGGGTCAGCCGGGCCCCGCGGGCGCCCCGCTCGACCAGCCGGTGTCCGGTCTCCTGCTCCAGCGCGGCGAGCTGCTGGGAGACGGCGGAGGGGGTCAGGTACAGCGCGGCGGCCGCGGCGGTCACCGTACGGTGATCCGCCACCGCCCGCAGGATGCGCAGCCGCCGTGCATCGATCATGTGACCTATTGTCCCAGGTCGCGCGGGGCGGCCCGGTCGCGCCTACTCCCCCAGCGCCGCCCGCGCGTCGACGAAGGCGTCGACCGCGCGGTTCACGTCCGCCGTGGAGTGGGCGGCGGAGAGCTGGACGCGGATGCGGGCCGCGCCCTGCGGGACGACCGGGTACGAGAACCCGATCACGTACACACCGCGCTCGAGGAGGAGCTCCGCCATCCGGCCTGCCTTCGCCGCGTCCCCGATCATCACGGGGGCGATGGCGTGGTCGCCGGGCAGGACGTCGAAGCCTTCCTCGGTCATCCGGGTTCGGAAGAGCGCGGTGTTGGCGTTGAGCTGCTCACGCAGGTCGCCCGCGGACTCCAGCAGGTCGATGACCTTCAGGGAGGCCGCCGCGATGACCGGGGCGAGCGAGTTGGAAAAGAGGTACGGGCGCGAGCGCTGGCGCAGCAGGGCGACGATCTCGGCGCGGGCGGCCACGTAACCGCCGGACGCGCCGCCGAGCGCCTTGCCGAGCGTGCCCGTGATGATGTCGACGCGGTCCATCACGTCGTGCAGCTCGGGCGTGCCGCGGCCGCCGGGTCCGACGAAGCCGACGGCGTGCGAGTCGTCGACCATGACCATGGCGTCGTAGCGCTCGGCGAGGTCGCAGATCTCGCGCAGCGGGGCGAGGTATCCGTCCATGGAGAAGACACCGTCGGTGACGACGAGGCGGCGCCGGGCCCCGGACGCCTCCTTGAGCTGCTGCTCCAGGTCGGCCATGTCGCGGTTGGCGTAGCGGAAGCGCTTTGCCTTGCACAGGCGGATGCCGTCGATGATCGAGGCGTGGTTGAGGGCGTCGGAGATGACCGCGTCCTCCGGGCCGAGGATGCTCTCGAAGACTCCGCCGTTGGCGTCGAAGCAGGAGGAGTAGAGGATCGTGTCCTCCTGGCCCAGGAAGGAGGAGAGCCGCTGCTCCAGCTCTTTGTGGACCTCCTGGGTGCCGCAGATGAAGCGGACGGAGGCCATGCCGTAGCCCCAGCGGTCCAGCGCCTCGTGCGCGGCGGCGATCACGTCGGGGTGGTCGGCGAGGCCCAGGTAGTTGTTGGCGCAGAAGTTCAGCACCTCGCCGGGACGGCCGCCGGCGGTGACGGCCACGGTCGCGGACTGCGGGGTGCCGATGACGCGCTCGGGCTTGTGCAGCCCGGCGGCCTCGATCTCCTGGAGGGTGGTGCGCAGGTCGTCACGTACGGAGTCGAACATACGGGATTCCTTAAGAGGTGTGAGGGTCAGACGGTCCAGTCGAGGATGACCTTGCCGCCGCGTCCGCTCGCCGCGTCGTCGAACGCCGCCTCGAAGTCGCGGTAGCCGTACCGGCCGGTGATCACCGGGGCGAGATCGAGGCCGCCCTCCAGCAGGACGGACATGGCGTACCAGGTCTCGTACATCTCGCGGCCGTAGATGCCCTTGATGGTGATCATGGAGGTGACGATCCGGGACCAGTCGACGGCGAACTCCTCGGACGGCAGTCCGAGCATCGCGATTCGGCCGCCGTGCGTCATGTTGCCGATCATGTCGCGCATGGCCTCGGGCCGGCCGGACATCTCCAGGCCGATGTCGAAGCCCTCGCGCAGCCCGAGTTCCCGCTGGCCGTCGGCGATGGTCTGCTCGCCGACGTTGAGGGCGAGGCTGACGCCCACCTTGCGGGCCAGTTCCAGGCGGGCTTCGCTGACGTCGGTGATCACGACGTTGCGGGCGCCGGCGTGCTTGGCGACCGCGGCGGCCATGATGCCGATCGGGCCGGCGCCGGTGATCAGGACGTCCTCACCGACCAGCGGGAAGGACAGCGCGGTGTGCACGGCGTTGCCGAACGGGTCGAAGATCGCGGCGATGTCCAGGTCGACGGGGACACGGTGCACCCACACGTTGGACGCGGGCAGCGCGACGTACTCGGCGAAGGCCCCGTCGCGTCCGACGCCGAGTCCCAGCGTGGAGCGGCAGAGGTGACGGCGGCCGGCCAGACAGTTGCGGCACTTCCCGCACACCAGGTGGCCCTCGCCGCTGACCAGGTCGCCGACGGCGATGTCGACGACGTCGGAACCGATCGCGGCGACCTCGCCGACGAACTCGTGGCCGAGGACGAGCGGGGTCTTGATGGACTGCTGGGCCCAGCCGTCGTAGTTACGGATGTGCAGGTCGGTGCCGCAGATGCCGGTACGGAGCACCTTGATCAGCACGTCCGAGGGGCCGGTCTCCGGCTCGGGCACGTCCATCAGCCACAGTCCCGGCTCGGCCTTCTGCTTCACGAGTGCCTTCACGGCTGCGGCTCCCTGTTACCTGGTACGGCGTTGATGTCCCCGGGCCGGGGGCATGCCTGCGGAAGCCTGCGGCCCGGGGAAGTATGAGAGGGACGACTGGCAGCGCGCTCGACCGGCTGCCGCGCACCATCCTCCGCCGTCACGGAGAAATCTGCCGTACCCCGCGCCCCAGGTCCATCGAGGATTTCTTAAGCGCGCCCGCAGCTTGGCTTCACGCCCGGCCGTACGGGCGCGGGTCCGCCTCCCCCGTTCGGCGGACGGGCTCCGGCCGGGTCAGGCGTACGGCCCCCGGCGCGGCCTCACACCGCCGACCAGCCGTCGTCCACAGGGAGGACCGCGCCGTTGATGTTGCTCGCCGCGTCCGAGGCGAGGAACAGGATCGCCGCGGCCTGCTCCTCGGGCCGGGCGATGCGGCCGAGGTTGACGAAGTGGGGGCCGAGCGCGGCGGGTCCGTGCGCGGCCGGGTCCGCGTCCGCGACGATGCCGGTGGCGGTGCCTCCCGGGGCGATGGCGTTCGCGCGGATGCCCTGCTTGCGGTACATCACCGCGAGGTTCTTGGTCAGGCCCACCAGGCCGTGCTTCGACGCCGTGTAGGCGGCGCCCGCCGCACTGCCCCGGAGGCCGGCCTCGGAAGCGGTGTTGACGATCGCGCCCCTGCCCGCGGCCAGCATGTGCGGCAGCACGGCGCGGGTGAGCTGGAACGGCGCGGTCAGGTTGACCCGCAGGACGCGCTCCCACTCCGCGTCGCTCACGTCCGCCGTCGCCGTCATCCGGTCCATGATTCCGGCGTTGTTCACCAGGACGTCCACGCCGCCGAAGCGCTCCACCGCCGTCCGCACCACCTCGTCCACGACCGCCTGGTCGCTGAGGTCGCCGGTGACGGCGACCGCGGTGCCGCCCGACGCCTCGATCGACGCGACCGCCGACGCGGCGCTGTCCGCGTCGAGATCCGCGACCACGACCCGGGCGCCCTCGTCGGCGAAGGCGAGGGCTGCCGCGCGGCCTATCCCCGATCCGGCCCCGGTGACGATGACGGCGCGTGTGTCGAATGTGCCTGCCATGAAGCGCTCCTGTTCCTCGTGCGGGGCTCCGATCGCCCCGGACGCCATCAGCCTACGATTTATTGTCTGTGAGTGACAAAAAGTCATGGTGGAGAATCCCGAGAACTCGATCACGCGATGAACGAAGCAGGAGGAAGACATGACCGCAGCCGGTGGCCGGACAGGACGTCCGCCCCTGACCGAGGCACGCCGGACCGAGGTCCGGCGGGAGATCGCCCGGGCGGCGGTGGACCTGTTCGTCACCCACGGCGTGACGTCCACGACCGGCGAACAGATCGGCCGGGCCGTCGGCCTGTCGGCGCGCACGCTGTGGCGCTACTTCCCCACCAAGGAGAGCTGCGTGACGCCCCTGTTCTCGGAAGGCATCGACACGCTCACCGCCTTCCTGCGGGAGTGGCCGTCCGGAGAGCCCCTGGACCGGGCCTGGGACGCCTGGCTGACGACGGGGCCGGACCTCACCGGCGGCCCCGACGAGGCCACCGTCCGCGCCCTGGTCCGGCTCACGCGCACCGAGCCGGGGCTACGTGCCGTCTGGCTCCAGACCTACGACGAGGCCGAGCCGGCGTTCGCCCGCGCCCTGGCCGAACGGTCCGGGCTGCCGCCCGACGACCTGCGCGTGACGATCCGCGCGGCGATGTTCAACGCGGCCCTGCGCGCGGCGGTCGAGCACTACGCCTGGCGGGACGCCGCCGCCCGGACCCCGCAGGTCGCCCGGGACGAGCGGGCGACGGCGAAGCGCGAACTGGAGGCGACCCTGCGCCAGGCCCTCGCCACCGCCGCCGAGGGAGTCAGGTAGCACCGCCGGGCGAATCGGGGGCCGGCTGAAGCGGGCCGGGGCCTCCGGCGCCGCGGCATCCGCCGTACGTGCCGCACACGGTCCGTCGCGGAGATGCCCCTCACCCGTTCCGCATGAACTCCCTCAGATGCCGGGCGAGTTCCTCCGGCCGGTCCTCCGGGATCAGGGTGTAACTGTCGGCGATCTCCACCAGCTCCCCCTTGGGCAGCATGCCGGCCAGCCGCCGCCCGTGTTCCGGGGGCATGACCCGGTCCTCGGAGGCCCAGGCGACGAGCGCCGGCCGGTCGAAGGTGCGCAGGGCTTCCGCCCATCGCAGGAGTTCGGCCTTCGGCGGGACGCCCAGGACGTACTTGCGCAGATCGCGGCGGATCTCCGGCGAAGTCCACAACGGCCTGAACCAGGCGTCCATCACCGCGTCCGGCACCGGCCGCTTGCTCATCCGGCCCCATGTCATCGGCAGCCGCCGCATCGGCTTGAACCTCAGCAGGGTGAAGGCCACGTTCAGGCCGCCGGGCATCCTGGCGGAGGCGTACAGGTTGTTGCCGGGGAGGCCGGGCGGGAAGTTGTCGAAGGCTTCGCAGGAAGTGAGGACCAGCTTGCCGATCCGCTGGTCCCTGCCGTCCGCGACCAGGGCCTGGGCGCCGCCCCAGTCGTTCATGACCAGGGTGACGTCGGTGAGGTCGAGCGCATCGAGGAACTCCGCGACCAGTCGTGCGACACCCAGGACCGACAGGTCCGCGTCGGGCCGCATCGGCCGGCGGTGGGCACCGAGCGGCAGCGTCGGGACAATGCACCGGTGGCCGGAACGCAGCCCGGCGACCACATGGCGCCACAGCGATCCGTCCATGGCCACACCATGGAGCAGGACGACGACCGGACCGTCGCCGCCGGTGTCCTCGTACTCCACAACGCCTGCGGAAAGCTCCAACTCGGCCACGTGACACATCTTTCGACTGGGCAGCGGCACGCGCGGCAGGCCACGCACCTCAAGGCCACCGTACCCGTGCCGTCCCAGCGGTGCGGAGACAGCGGCCACCGGAATGGAACTCGATTGCGTCCACCGGCGAATGACAGACGAACAACCCGAACAGGCCCGAGCCTTCGAGTCGCATCGACGAACGAAAGGAGCCCCGATGACCGTCGAACCCCCGGGTGTCCAGACCCGTGAGGAAGATCGCGAGGACGCTCGCGAGGGCAGCGACGCCCATGTGATCGAGCGGTCCCGGGATGAGCCCGAACTGTTTGCCGCGCTCTTCGACCGATACGCCGACGCCGTGCACCGTTACGCGGCCCGGCGGCTCGGCCCGGAGGCCGCAGAGGATCTGATGGCGGAGACGTTCACGACCGCCTTCCGGCGGCGCCACGCATATGACCTCACGCGCGCCGACGCCCGTCCGTGGCTGTTCGGCATCGCGACCAACCTGGTGAGCCGTCACCGCAGGGCCGAGGCACGCCGGTTCAAGGCGCTCTCCAAGGTGCCGGCACCGGTGGAACACCAGGAATCGGTCGCGGACCGCGCGGTCGCCAGAGCCGGCGCCACAGGGGTGCGCCGGGACCTGGCTGCCGCGCTGGCCGGGCTGTCCGCCCGGCACCGCGATGTCGTACTGCTGGTGGCCTGGGCCGACCTCGACTACGAGGAGGCGGCGCGGGCCCTCGGGGTGCCGATCGGCACCGTCAGATCCCGGCTGCACCGGGCTCGCAGCAGGCTGCGCGAAGCACTGGGCGGATCCGATCCGACAGCTTTCCGAGAGGCGGACGACCATGCGTGACATCGACGAACTGCTGGCCCTGAAGGACTACGAGGCGGGGGCACCGCCGCTCGACGACGAGACCCGGCGCCGGGCGCGGGCACGGCTGTTCGCCGCGATGACCGCGCCGGACGGACCCGCGCCGGTCCGCCGTAGGCCCGTCCTGCGCATCGCCCTCACGGGTGCGGTCGCGGCCTCGGTCGCCGCCGCCGTCCTGGTCGCCGTGCAGGAGGACGACGGCCCCAAGGGGACGACGGCGAAACCGCCGGCCGTCGGTTCTCCCCCGATGCGGAACGTGAGCGTGCAGACCGTGCTCAACGGCGCGGCCGCGTACGAGCGGAAGCACGAGCGGGTGGCCAGCCCGCGGGACGACCAGTTCATCTACACCAAGGAGATCATCAAGGAGACGAACCAGAGAACTGGTTCCACGAAGAGCTACACCGACGAGACCTGGCGCTCGGTGGACGGATCACAGCGCTCCTGGGTCATGGAGATCGGGCACGGCTGGTGGTCACCGCCGCTCGCGAAGAACGAGAGCGTCTGGCCGCCGCAGGACTGGGGCACGTTGAAGAAGCTCCCGGCCGACCCCGAGAAGCTGATCCTTTCGCTCCTGTCCAAGACCGGGCCCGACGACAGGAACGACTCGCTCGACGACATCACCGAGGAGGAGTGGTCCGAGATCCACTTCAGTCTCACCGGTCTGCTCAAGCTGGTGCCGGTGATGCCGCAGGGGCTCCGCCCCGCGGCGTACGAGGCGCTCGGCATGGTGCCCGGCGTGAGGACGGTGCCGAATCAGAAGGACGCCAAGGGCCGTACGGGCGTAGCCATCACGTACGACGACCCGATGCTCCCCGAGGGGTCCACGGGCTTCGGCGGCTACTTCGTCTTCGACCCGGAGACGTATCGGTTCCTCGGCTTCCGTGACGAGCGCACCTCCGACGACAGCAAAGGCCTGAACAGGTACACCCAGCTCTCCTACCTGGACAGTTGGGCGGTCGTCGACAAGGTCAGGCAGCAGCCGTGACGGGGAGGTAGCGCAGGAGTCCGTCGGGACGGCCGGGACCGGAGGGGGTCGTGGCCGTCCTCGGGCGTTCCGGCGCCGGGGCCACCTCGCAGCGACGCGTCCGGCCCGGGGGAACGGGTTGTACGCCGTTGGCCCGGTAGAGGCAGGCCCCGCCTCGTACCGCACCTGTCGGCGGTCGCAGAAGGAAGCCCCCCAGCCCACCCACCCACCCGTCGATTGACATGAACAGGTCTTGACCACTGCCGCCGCGGCTCCCTAATGTGAATAGGCATCAGACGTCTGCTGTCCGTTTTCAGAAAGTGGAGTTGTTCCATGACCGGAAGACGAACCCTCCTCCTCGCAGCCCTGTCGCTGCCGCTGGCGTCCCTCCTGACCGCGGCCCCCACCTCAGCGGCGCCGGCCGCCGCACCGGCCGCAGCGCAGTCCTTCTTCGTCGACTGCGGCGCCACCACCGCGGGCAACGGAACCCGGACCACACCCTGGGACTCACTGGCTCCGGTGAACGCCCACACCTTCCGGGCGGGCGACTCGATCCTTCTCAGACGCGGCTCCACCTGCACCGGCCAGACGCTCTTCCCGAAGGGGTCGGGCGCGGCCGGCGCCCCGATCGTGGTCGACGCGTACGGCACGGGCGCCAAGCCCGCGCTGGCCGGCGCCGGGCAGGTCACCGATGTCGTACGGCTCGCGGACCAGCAGTACTGGGAGCTGCGCAACCTGGACGTCTCCAACAAGGGTGCGGCCGCCGCGACCCGCCGCGGCGTCCACATCACCAGGACCGACTCGGGCACCGGCACCTACTACCGGCTCACGGGCCTCGACGTCCATGACGTCAACGGGAACCAGACCAAGAAGGACGACGACGCCAGCGCCGGAATCTTCTTCGAGGTCCTGGGCAACACGACACCGACGAAGTTCGACGACGTCGTGCTCACGGGCAACACGGTGCGGGCCGTGGACCGTTATGGGATCCACTTCTGGACCCGCTGGATGAAGCGCCCGGAGCTCAACAACGCCAACTGCGGTACGACCTGCGGAGCGTGGACGCCGCAGACGAGGGTCGTCATCCGCCAGAACACCGTCACCGACATCGGCGGCGACGCGATCGTCCCGCACCACACCGAGAGGGCACTCCTCGAGTACAACAAGGTCGACGGATTCCGCGAGCGCGAGCCCGCCCACTGCGCGGCCGGCCTCTGGGGGTGGAACACCCAGGACGCGCTGTACCAGTTCAACGAGGTGAGCGGCGGCAAGAGCACCTGCGACGGTCAGGGGCTCGACCTCGACGAGGCCAACATCCACACCGTTTACCAGTACAACTACAGCCACGACAACGAGGGTGGCTTCATCCTCCTGTGCAACGGCTCCGGGTCGACGACCACCGACAACATCGTCCGGTACAACATCAGCCAGAACGACGGCGGCCAGCTCTTCGACATGGTCTGCGCCAAGACGACCAACACGCAGATCTACAACAACACCTTCTACCTCGCCGAGCCGGTCGAGATCATCAGCAACTCGAACGGGTCGGCCGCGGCGAACGCCACGTTCACCAACAACATCTTCCACGTGGCGACGGACGGGGCGAGCTACGTCAACGCCGCCGGCCTCGGGTACGACTCGAACGTCTTCTACGGCGCGCACCCGGCCGGTGAGCCGGCCGACGCCCACAAGGTGACGACCGACCCGAAGCTGACGTCCCCCGGCACGGCCACCTCACGCACGGACGCCGACGGCTACCGGCTGCTGGCGGGCTCCTCCGCCCTGGCCAACGGCGCGGTCGTGCCGGGCGCGGGCGCACGTGACTACTTCGGCGGCACCGTAACGGCCGGCTGCGTGCCCGACCGCGGGGCGCACCAGTCGTCCACCACGTGCGTCGAGCCGACGGGTCCCGCGACCGGGATCAACCGGATCTCCGCCGGCACCCAGGCGATCGACGTACCGGCGCACTCCACGACCCAGGGCACGCAGCTGAACGGCTGGCTCTGGAACGGCGGCGACAACCAGAAGTGGAACGTCTCGGCGAACACCGACGGGACGTACACGCTGAAGAACGTGCACAGCGGCCTGTGCGCCGAGGTCTACCAGAACTCCAAGGCGGCGGGGGCCGCCATCGACCAGTGGGCGTGCAGCGGCGACGCGAACCAGCGCTGGGCCGCCACCCCCACGACCGGCGGCTACGAGCTGACGAGCAAGTCCAGCGGACTGCTGCTCACCGCGGCCTCCACCACGAACGGGGCGCTGCTCACCCAGCAGACGGCCTCCACCACCGCGGTCCAGACGTGGGCCTTCACCCAGCTGTCCTGACCGGACCGCGGTAGACACAGCGGGGCCGGGCGCCGAAGCGGGCACCCGGCCCCGTTCGCGTGCCCGCCTCCACCGGAGCCGCACCCGACGGCGCCCACGCGCTCAGTCGCGCGGCCAGGGCCGCCCGTCGAGGTGCTCGATGTCGCGGTTGAGACGAGCGAGGTTGTCCGCGAACTGGGCCGCCTCCTCCGGGGTCCACTCGGCCAGTACGCGCTGCAGACCGTCCCGGTTCTCGGCCCGGTCCTTGTCCAGCCGGTGCTCACCCTCGGCCGTGATGGCGAACTTCCTGGCGATCCCGCCGTCCGGGTCGGGGATGCGCTCGACGACTCCGATACGCAGCATCGCGGCGGTCTGCCGGTTCAGCGTGGAGGTGTCGAGGCCGAAGGCCTCGTGCAGCTGACCGATGGACATCGGGCCCTGGGCCCGGATGCGGCTGAGAAGGATGTAGGCGCTCCGGTCGAGCCGCCCGCCGCCTCGCGAGGTCAGCAGACTCATATGCCGCCCGAGCAGCATCGTCTCGAACTCGATCCGGTCCACAGGCATGTCCACGCAAGGCTTCCTTCGACTGCCGGGCTCGCCTCCCCGCAGGGCGGGCGACCTCTTTTGTACATATATACCACAGGTATGCATCATGCACTGGATGTGCATAATACAGTTCTAGTGTACCGTGCACAGCAAATGCATGATGCAATCACTTATGCCCGGCAGAGCTACAGGAGCACTCGTGAACACATCCCGGCCCGCACCCCGCTCCGGCGGTGTTGTCGGCATCCTCGCCCTCGCGGGCATCGTGGCCGCGATCACGCAGACCCTCGTGGTGCCACTGATCGCGGAGCTCCCGGCGATCCTGGGCACCTCCTCGTCGAACGCCTCCTGGGTCATCACCGCGACGCTCCTCGCCGCCGCCGTGGCCACGCCCGTCGCCGGACGCCTCGGCGACATGTTCGGCAAGCGGCGCATGCTGCTCGCCTCCCTGGTCCCGCTCATCGCCGGCTCGGTGGTCTGCGCCCTGTCCTCCTCCGTGGTCCCGATGATCGTCGGCCGGGGACTGCAGGGGCTCGGAATGGGCGTGGTGCCGCTGGGCATCAGCCTGCTGCGTGACGTGGTGCCGGCCGAGAAGCTCGGGTCGTCCATCGCGGTCATGAGCGCGTCCATGGGCGTCGGTGGCGCGCTCGGACTCCCCTTCGCCGCGGCCATCGCCGAGAACTCCAGCTGGCGGGTCCTGTTCTGGGTCGTCGCCGCGCTGTCCCTGGCCATCGGCGCACTGATCTGGTTCCTCGTCCCCGGCGACGCGAAGGGCAAGACCTCACAGGGCTTCGACGTGCTCGGCGCCATCGGTCTCGGCATCGCGCTGATCTGCCTCCTCCTCGGCGTCTCCAAGGGCGCCGACTGGGGCTGGGGCAGCGGCACCACCCTCGGCCTGCTCGGCGCCTCGGTCCTCGTCCTGCTCGTCTGGGGCCGGTGGGAGCTGCGCACCACCGACCCGCTCGTCGACCTGCGGGTCACCGCACGCCCTCAGATCCTCCTGACGAACGCGGCCTCGATCCTCATCGGCTTCTCCATGTACGCCCAGTCCTTGGTCGTACCCCAGCTGTTCCAGCTGCCCGAGGCGACGGGCTACGGCCTGGGCCAGTCGATGCTCGCCATGGGCCTGTGGATGGCCCCCGCGGGCCTGATGATGATGATCATGTCGCCGGTCGGCGCCAAGGTCTCCGCGGCCAAGGGCCCCAAGGTCACCCTCGCCATCGGCGCGCTGATCATCTCCCTCGGCTACGGCCTCGCCGTACCGATGATCGACGGCGGCTCCACCTGGAGCCTGCTCGTGGTGACCCTCGTCTGCAACACCGGTGTCGGCTTCGCCTACGGCGCCATGCCCGCGCTCATCATGGGTGCCGTGCCGCAGTCCGAGACCGCCTCCGCCAACAGCTTCAACACCCTGATGCGCTCGATCGGCAGCTCCCTCGCCGCCGCCGTCATCGGCGTGGTGATGGCCCAGATGACCACCGACTTCGGCGGCCACGCCCTGACGACGGCAGCCGGCTTCCGCGCCGCCATGCTCATCGGCTGCGGCGTCGCCCTCGCCGCGGCGGTCATCGCCGTCCTCATCCCCGTACGTGCATCGGCGCTGAAGGACCCGCTCGGCGCGGAGCCCGCGATGCCCGAGGTCACCGCAGCCAAGGCCTGACATGGCGTGCGGTGCCCCGAGGTGACCTGAGGCGGCCCGCCATGGCCGAAAAGGTTTGAGCGGTGCCCCACCACCCGAAAAGGTTGTCCTGTCCCTTCCAGGGGCAGGACAACCCGCCTTTGCCTCGAACCGTTCACCGCCCCGGCCGTAGACTCGCCGGATGGCGAAGTATTTCGACGTACATCCCGAAAATCCCCAGCGGCGCACCATCACCAACGTGGCCGAAAGCATCCGCTCCGGCTCACTCGTCGCGTATCCGACGGACTCCTGCTACGCGCTCGGGTGTCAGCTCGGCAGCCGCGACGGCATCTCCCGCATCCGCACGATCCGCCATCTCGACGACCGTCATCACTTCACGCTCATGTGCCAGAACTTCGCCCAGCTCGGGCAGTTCGTACAGATCGACAACGACGTGTTCCGCGCCATCAAGGCCGCGACCCCCGGCCAGTACACCTTCATCCTTCCGGCGACGAAGGAGGTGCCGCGTCAGCTGCTGCACCCGAAGAAGAAGACCGTCGGCGTCCGCATCCCCGACCACGCCGTCGTCCAGGCCCTGTTGGAGGAGCTCGGCGAGCCGCTGCTCTCCAGCACCCTGCTCCTGCCCGACGAGGAGGAGCCGATGACCCAGGGCTGGGAGATCAAGGAGCGCCTCGACCACGAGGTGGACGTCGTCGTCGACTCGGGCGACTGCGGTACGGAGCCGACCACCGTCATCGACTTCTCCAGCGGCGAGCTGGAGATCGTACGACGCGGAGCAGGCGACCCCTCCCGCTTCGAGTAAACGGGCCCGCGGGCCGGGCCCACGCCCCGGCCCGCCGCCCCCGCTCCCTGCCGCCTCGACCCCGGAGGACCTGACCGGTCATGCCTCGTGCCGTCACACTGATACGTTCCGCCGCCCTGTCCGACGTCGCCGAGTACGCCTACGCCGCCACGGCCCCCGCCGAGGCACGGCTGATCTTCCTCGCGGGCGCGTGCCCGCTGAACGAGGACGGCTCGACGGCGGCGATCGGGGACTACGCCGGCCAGGCGGCGAAAGCCCTGGAGAACATGCGCACCGCGCTCAAGGACGCGGGCGCGTCCCTGGAGGACGTCATCAGCACCCGCGTGCTCGTCGCCTCCACCCGCCAGGAGGACCTGGGAACCGCCTGGAAGGTGGTCCGGGACGCGTTCGGCGACCATGACGTTCCCAGCACCTTGATGGGCGTCACCGTGCTCGGCTACAGCGACCAGCTCGTCGAGATCGAATCCGTCGCCGCCGTCCTCGACGCCTGACGCGCCGGTCGCCCCCACCGCCTGGACGCACTTCGTCGCGTACGCGGTCCAGGGCTGAGCGCACGCCCTGCGTGCCCGGGCCCCAAGTCCCCGGGCACGCAGGCGCGAGAGGACATAGGAATCCCCTATAGCCGCTACTGCTCTTTGGTCTTTGCCTCGCATTCTCTCCCGGCCGTAACGTCGGAACAGCTCGACGACGACGCGTTCCACTTCCGTCGAGCGGACGCGTACGACATTCCCGAGAGGACCAGCGGCATGACCACGATCACGACGAAGAACGAATCGGGCACACGCGAACTCGCCGGAAAGCGAGCCCTGGTCACAGGCGGTTCCCGCGGAATCGGAGCGGCCATCGTGCGCCAACTCCGCGACGCAGGGGCCGAGGTGCTCACGACGGCCCGGTCGGCGGCGAGCGCGGTACCGGACGGCGTCACCTTCGTGGAGGCCGACGTGCGGACACGAGCCGGTGCGGAGACCATCGCCGCCGCCGCGCAGGAGGTGCTCGGCGGGGTGGACATCCTGGTCAACAACGCGGGTGGGGCCGGGCCGTTCCGGCAGACCGCGGACATTCCCGACGAGGAGTGGCAGGACCAACTGAACCTGAACTACCTGGCCTCCGTACGGCTGGACGCGCTGCTGGCGCCGGGGATGCGGGAGCGGGGTTCGGGGGCGATCGTGCACGTCTCCTCGGCCGCGACCCCGTTCACTCCCCCGCCGTTCCTGCACTACACGGCGGCCAAGGCAGCACTGGAGAACTACAGCCGGGGGCTGGCCCTGGAGTTGGCGTCCTCCGGCATCCGGGTCAACATCGTCAGCCCCGGCAGGACCGAGACCCCGGGCGGCGAAGCGACGCGGGAGGAGTGGGCGCGTATGGTCCCCGGCACGGGCGCGGACGACAACGGTGTGCCCTTGGGGCGTGTGGGCCGGCCCGATGACATCGCCGACGCGGTGCTGTTCCTCGTGTCCGACCGGGCGAGCTGGGTGACCGGGAACATTCTCACCGTGGACGGCGGTGAATTCCCCAGAAGCTGATTCCTCCGAATTCCGGAGCGCAGGAAGAAGAGCGGTGGCGGCGCCAAGTGAGGCGCCGTCACCGCTTTTCGCACAGCTGTTATCAGTTGAGCGTCAGCTGCCCGATGATGGGTCTGGCGGCGTACGCCCCTGTCTGGGTGGCGGCGGGACTGGTCCTGGCAGCGATCTTCGTCCATAGCCTGGGAGAGGTCTGGGAGTCCTCGGCGGGCTTCGCCCTCGGCTTCGGCCTCGCCCCCGACCATGCTCATGGCCAGTACCAAGGTCTCCTCGGCCTCGGCTTCAGTGCGGGCCAGGCTCTTGCCCCCGCGATCCTCATCACGGTGGTACTCGGCCTCGGCACTGCGGGCTGGCTGCTGCTCGCGGTGTTCTTCGCGGCGCTGGGTGCTGCCGGCCCGTCACTTGCCCGCTGGGGTATGCGGAGCCGGCCGCGGAGCGGCTTCGACGGTGGTGCCCAGGACGGGACGCGGGGGGCGATCGCGGAAGTCGAACGAGACACATAAGGGTGGGTCTCTCCGCTCGTTGTCCGGCGAGTACGCGGGCGAGTCGGTCGCGAGGACGCCGGTTCTCCTCGGCGAGTTGCCGGGCCCGTGGGACGGGTAACAGCCACTGGCTGCCGTCGGGGCCGCCGTTCCAGGGTGCGCTCCTGCCGGCCCCGGTCTTCCCTTCGGCCTCCCGGTCGAAGGGGAACCCGGCGGTGTCCTGGAAGGTGGGCAGCCCAGCCCTTGCGCCTGAGGAAGGCCGCCCCCTCAGTGACGGAGCCGGGTGGCCCGCCGGCGGGTCGAGCGGATGAGGATGAAGACCAGGACAGCCAGGTCTGCCGCCCCGGCGGCGTCGTCCGCGTAGCGCGTGGTCTGCAAGGGGCCGACCTGATCCAGCCGGACCCCCTCCGACTGCAGGACGTAGGCGAGGGTGAGCATGGCGAGGCGGGCGTTACCGTCCGGAAAGGGATGAAAGAAGAGCACGTCCAGATAGGCCCTGGCCGCGCGGGACGCCAGGGGAACTCGCCGATCGGCGCTCTCCCGTAGGCATTGTTCGAAGTCGCGCTCGGTGTGCGCCGTCAGCGCGTAGCGTTCGCGGCCCTCCTTGGCGAAGGCGTCGCCCTGCCGGAACCGGACCTCGGGCATGCCGAGGACCAGCTGCTGCCATCCAGCGAGAAGCGTGCAGGTGAGAGGGTGCCTGTGGGAGGCATCCACGCGCGAGCGAGCCAGCGCCGCGAGCAATCGACGGCCACGGGCGAGGTCGGAAGGACGGCCTCCCTCACCGCACCAGGTGGCGAGGCCGTCCACGACGGGATCGACCGGGTCCGATATCCGTCCGGCCGCGGAACACCAGTCGGTCCGGCCCCTGACCTGGAGCCAGGCAGCCAGGGCGTCAGTGGTCACGGTAGGGCTGCACTCCGGTCAGATCTACGGCAAGATCTTCTCCCACCGCGTCGATCAGGGTCCGCGACGGCACGGTCCAGCTCTTGAACCGACCACCGATCGCGGCGTCGACCGCGTCCTTCGCGCCTTCCGGCCCCGTGCCCGTGGAAGACAGGAACCACGTCAACACCGTGCGGCAGAGCCCGTACCAGCCACACTCGGCACCCGTGCGGTCCACGACCACGGTCACGAGTCGGGTAGCCGCCCGTTCCAGGTGCCAGCTGCGTGCCTCGGTGTCCGCTCCGGCGGGCGGGGCCAACTGCTCGAACCGCTCCGCGAGCTCCTCCAGCCAATCACGCCACTCCAGCAGCGACGCGACCACGTTGGCAGCCGTTACTGCCGGCTCGCCCACGGAGTGGGCGTCGCAGCACCAGCTGGTCACGACACCACCTCGTCCGCCCTCGCCCACCGCCCAATCCCATCCGCAGGCCCACCGACCGTATCGGGCCGCCAGGAGCGCCGTTACCTCGGTGATGAAGCGACACTTCTCTTGCCGCGCGGCTCCGTCGGAAGGCACCATCGAGGCAATCACCGTGGTGATCTCGGACGCCTCAACTTCGTCCCAGGCGAAGGCGATGCGGTCGGGGTCGGCGGCAGACCACGGCAGCCAGGCCGGCGCGAGATCGTAGTTGGTGGCCGTGATGTTCCTCCAGAACCGCGTAGGGCAGGACAACTGAGCGATCATGCCAAAGGTTCGGGGCTTCGTCACTCGAATTGAAGGCAGCACCCGGTGAGAACCTCGTACTGCGCACCCGCTGCCATGCGCGCCCGATCGCAGCGTGCTGCCGCCCCCGCCGGTCCCGAGACCGTGAAAAGGTTCCGCTCCCCCGCCCCGTCAGGACACCGGCGCGTAGGAAGCCGATTCGGTCCAGGTCTCCCGCCGCAGGAGGTCCAGCAGGGCCGTCTCCCCCGGGCCCGCGCCCTGCCGGAGCACCGCGATGACGGGTTGGGACACGGGCGGGGACACCGGTCGGACGAGGTGCTCGTGGCCGTGGGGCACCGCGGAGGCCGGTACGAGTGTCACGCCCAGCCCGTGGGCCGCCCAGCGCACGGCCGTCGCGGTCTGGGACACGCGGGCGGCCGTGGCCGGGGCCAGATCGTTGTCCTTCAGCAGGCCCAGCAGCACGCCGTCGAGCGCGCTGTCGCGGTCGAACCTCACCCACGCCTCCCCCGCCAGCTCACGCAGGTCGACCCGGTCCGCGGCGAGCAGCCGGTGGCCGGCGCCGAGCACCACGACGAACTCCTCGTGGCCGAGGTGGTGGGCGTCGGCGGGGGTCTGCTCGCACGCCGCCATCAGGGCGAGGTCCAGGACCCCTCGGCGGCACATCCGCTCCAGCTCCGCGGAGCTCGGTTCCTCGAAGACGGTCACCTCCAGGCGTGGGAACCGGCGCCGCAGCGTGTCCAGCGCGCCGGGAAACTGCCGCGTACCGAAGCCCATTTGTGCCGCGACCACCAACTCCCCCACCAGCTCGTCGGCCCCGGCTCGCGCCGTCGCCCGTGCCTTCCGCGCCGCACTCACCGCGACCTCCGCCTCCCGCAGGAACGCGCGGCCGACGGCTGTGGCCACGAGCCCGGCCGGTGTGCGGTCGAACAGTTCCACGCCGAGGTCCCGCTCCAGGCCGCGGATCTGCTGGGACACCGAGGGCTGGGCGACGCGCAACCGCTCCGCCGCCGCGGTCACCGAGCCCTCCTCGGCAACGGCCAGGGCGTACTCGAACTGGCGAAGGCTCATGAGCTCCCGTTTCCTCCCCGCGGTCATTGGTGTACTGACTGCCGGTACATCGCAGGAGGTGCCTCGGATATTCCGTTCCGACCCGGTGGAGGCCGGTCCGGGCCCGTCGGACTCCGACAGCACGCCGAGCCCTACAGCTGCCCTGCGCACTCCGTCAGCTTCGGCTCCTCCACCTTGTACTCATCAGGCATCAGGGGCTTCAGGTGCTTGTCGTACAGCTCCATCCACTTCGAGAGCCCACCGTCGGGCCTTTCCATGATCTTCGACAGGGCTCGGCACACCTCCCT
This sequence comes from Streptomyces sp. NPDC005775, assembly GCF_042871565.1. NCBI lineage: Bacteria > Bacillati > Actinomycetota > Actinomycetes > Kitasatosporales > Streptomycetaceae > Streptomyces > Streptomyces sp. NPDC005775. The sequence continues at coordinate 630,597 of NZ_JBIAIU010000002.1, forward strand.
CTTGAGGCCCTTCTCGGCGGGATCCAGCGCCACGCCGTACCCCTCGGCTCCGCCGTCGAACGTGTCGACCATCTTCGTGTTGCCGAACTTGCTGGCGTATCCGGCGACGATGACGTCATCCGTAGCCATCGCGTACACGTTGTTGCCCCTGGTGGTGACTTCTTGGGCGCACTCCTCGTAACCGGACGGGTAGTTCTTCTCGGCCGTCACCCCCTCGTCCCTGATCCACTGTTCGTACGTCGATCCTGCCGCCGTGCAGACTTCCGCGCTCCTGTCGTTCTTCAGGTCATGCCGGCTGTTGATGTCCTTGTAGTTGTCCTTCTTGACCAGAAGCGCACCGAGGGGGTTGAAGTACGTGCCGGCGAACTCCACTCCGTCCCTCTTCTTCCGCTCCTCGCCGACGCTGTACGTCGCCATCACGAGGTCGACCCTGTCCTTGGTCGTCACCATGGGTGCCCGTGTGCTGGACGTCACGGGATAGAAGCGGATCTCCTTCTTCTCCGGATCCGTGCTGTATCCCATCTCGCGGCCGATTTCCCTGGCCATGTCGATCTCGAAGCCCTCGTAGGAGTTCCCGGTCTTCTCGCTCAGTCCGGGCTGATCGGCTTTGACCCCGAACCACAGTGCCGTGTGCGTGTCCTTGTATCTCGGTTCTGTCATGTTCTTGTCCGCTGCGCCGCCGCTCTTCGCCGGGGAATCGTCGGGCCGCCCCCACACGAACCATCCGGTTCCGGCGAGCAATGCCGTACAGAGAACGGCGACCGGCACCTTCCACCGGCCCTGACCGCGGCGCTCGGGCGACCGCTCGGGCGGGCGGATCACCGGTTCCGCGGGAGCGGACGCTCCTGGCCCGGCAGCCGGTTCGGTGGGAGGGCGGCCTGCGGCCGGGGTGTCGAGCCCGCCGAAGTCCCGGGTGACCTCCCGCAGCATCCGCTCGGCCTCGGCGGCGACGGGGCGCTGACCGGGGTCCTTGCGCAGCAGGGCCTCGATGAGCGCGGTGAGCGGTCCCGCGTACCGCATGGGCGGCACCGGTGAATCGCGTACGGCGATCCAGATCTCATAGCTGCTCTGCCCGTTGAAGGGCCGTCGTCCCTCCACCATCTCGTACAGCGTGATGCCGAGGGCCCACAGGTCGGACGCCGTCGACGCGGGGTGGGGCCGGTCGGGGTCGCGGGTGAGCAGTTCGGGCGCGAGGTACTGGGCGGTGCCGATGACCTCGTGCGTACGGGTCACCTGCACGGCGCCCTCGAAGGTGGCGATCCCGAAGTCCATGAGCAGGGCGCGCCCGTCGGAACGGAACAGGATGTTGTGGGGCTTCATGTCGCGGTGCAGCACCCCGGCCTCGTGGGCGGCGGTCAGTCCGCGCAGCACCTGGAGGCCGACCCGTGCCGCGTGCGGCACGGAGAGCTGTTGCTGCTCGCGCAACAGGTCCGCCAGGGAGCGCGGGTCGAGCAGCTCCATGACGATCCAGACCTGGTTGCCGTCCTCGATCACATCGTGCACCGCGACCACGTTCGGGTGGCCGATCCGGGCAATGGCCCGCGCCTCACGGCGTGCGCGGCTCACCCATTCCGCCTGGGCCCCGGCGGAGACGGCTCCGGGGTGGAGCAGGCCCTTCACGGCGACCTTCCGGTCCAGGCTGGCGTCGAACGCTTCCCAGACGACTCCCATCCCGCCTCGCCCGAGCCGGCGTCGCAGGTGGTAGCGGCCTGCGATGACCAGGCCCGTGCCGTCACCCGTGCCGCTTCCGGTCGGTCCCTCGCTGTGCATCCGGCCCCCTGTGTACGTCGATGTGGTGAGCAACATTAGAGGGACCGTCAGCTCGCCACGCGGGCCTTGACATCGGCTGCGACCACCCCCTTACGGCTCGGCAATCGCCAACCGCTGCCCGGTCGGTGACCACCGCGCCGGTGGGTGCCGGCGCCCCGGCGCTCCAGCCCGGCCTTCGACCCCCAAGGGCACACCGGTCCTTGATAGCGTCGCCCCAGCGACTGCGGAACACTCCCCGCCGGGGTCGTCGCTCTGCCGGGACGGCGCTGCCACCACGGGACGGCGGGTGCGGGTGGCAGGGGGACCTTCACGGCAGGGACGAAGAGAGCCGACGCATGAGCCTCGCGCAGTTGCACTACACCTCCGCAACCGGCGGGGACGGTCCCGGAACCGGCGAGGCCGAACCGATACGGGCCCGCTTCAGCGCGGTTGACGCCGCGATACCCGCGTCCGTGCTCACCGAGGCGGGGCCGCTCCTGGCGTACGAGACACCCACCGGCACCGAGCACGGGCTCGCGGACGCCGCGTTGCGCGCGCTGCCCGAGGCGCTCAGCTTCAGCGTGCTCTCCGACGGCAGTCATCTGCTGGCCCGGACCGTGGCGGTCCGCCCCACGCCCGGCTCCGCCGTGGGATTCCACGCGCACGCGGTGCATCTCCCGGCCGGGGCCCGGCTGCCGGGCGGGACACTTCCGATCACCGCCTGCCGGTCCGCCCGCTGGGCGGCCACGACGCCCGAGCGACCGCTGCCCGACCCGCTCGCCGCGCTGCCCGCCACCGGCCACGCCCGGGACCGCGAGGGGCTCAACGACTTCGCCGTTTCCCGGGGCCCCTGGCTCGCCGGTGTCCTGGCCGATCTGCGCCGGCTGTGCGAGCAGGACGCCGCCGGTCAGGTGGTGCTCGTCGAGCGGCAGAGCGCCGACGTCGCCCGGTGGATCGCGCTGGCCTGCGTCGCGCTGCCCGACGGGCTCGCCGAGCGCCTGACGTTCACCACGTACAGCCGCCACCCGCGACGTGCCCCGCAGCGGGTCGTCGGAGCGCTCCCGCAGGACGCGCACGACCTGACCGGCCCCGGCTTCCACGTGCACACCTGCACCGGGCCGCGTCCGGAGGGGACCGTGGCCGACGCGTGGGCCGAGACGGCGGCCCGGATCTGGCGCAGCCGTACGCCGGAGCTGTTCCGGGAGGCCGCCGAGCTGCCCGGCGAGCCGTTCGCGGCAGGGCCGTTGGCCGTGACGGCGCTGTGCGCGGGCATCGCGCTGGGCACGGGCGGGCGCGCCGCCGCCGCCGGGTGGGCCGCCGAGCGGCCCTACGCGCTGGACGCGAAGCGGACCCGGCAGCTCGTCGACGCGCTGACCGCGCCCGGGGTCGACGACCGCACCGGCCCCGAGTTCGACGCGGCGGGGCGACTGTTCGCCGCGCTCGACGGCCGCTCCCCCTCGACGACCACAACCCCGCTGGCCGCGATGCTGGTCACGGAGGCGGTACGCGGCGGCAACGCCTCGGTGGAACTGCCGGGACGCACCGCCTTCAGCGGTCCCGAGGGCGCCGCCGTCGCCTCGGTGCTGGGCCCGGAGATCCTGACCGAGCTGAACGGCGCGGGTGTCGGTCTCGACGTGGCCCGGACGGTGCAGTTGCTGCGGGTGGCCCGGCTGCTCGGCGTGGACTGTGCGGACCTGCTGCCCTCGGTCGTCCGCCGACTCGCGCCCGCGCTGCTGGAGCCCGGGGACGGCGAGCCGGGCTGGGCGCCCGCGCTGCTGGAGCTGATGGACGAGCAGTTCGACGTCCGTACGGCGCTGCTCGGTGCGCTGGACCGGGTCGCGCCGCAGGACCCGTCGGGTGTCGAGCGGCTGCTGGGGCGGGTGCCGCTGCCGTTCACCGGCACCCAGTCGCTGCCGCATCTGCGGATGTGCGCCGAGGCGCCGGTGGCGAAGGCGGGCTGCGGCGCGGACCGTGTGGGTGCGGTGCACCGGGTACTGCGGGCCGCCGGGATGTCGCCGTTCGCGGAGCCGCTGGTGCTGCGGACGGCCGTGGGACTGGTGTGGGAGGAGGGCGCGGAGGGAGGTGCGATGACGACCGCCGAGGGCCGGCTGCTGCTGGAGGCCGCCACGTCCGACGCCCACCGGACGGCCGGTACGTGGTCGCACCTGGTCGCCGCGGCACTCGGTGCGCCCGCCACCGACGAGGAGGCGCCCGAGCTCGCCCACGACCTGCTGCGCGGCTTCCCCCAGGAGATCGGCGGCCGGGAGCGCGGGGCGCTGATGCTCCTGGAGTTCGCCCGCGAGATCCGGTCCGACACGGCGGCGCCGGAGTGGGCGGAGCGGGCCCGCGCGCTGCGCAAGGACGCCGAGCCGGTGGAGCCGGAGGTGCTCGGCCACGCCTTCGGGGCCCTCGCCACGCGGCTGCTCGCGCCGGACCGGCCGGAGGCCGAGCTGTACGCCCTCGTGCACAGCGGCGACGCCGATCTCGTGGCCGCGTACGAGCGGGCCGCGCGCGGGGCCGGGGTCCGTGCCCGGCTGAAGACGGAACCGGCGTACGCCGCGGACTGCTTCGCCGTCTGGACCGCTCATCCGCACGCCGGTGCGGAGTGGAGCCGGACCGCTGACGCCCTGCTGGAGCAGGTGCTGCGGCCCGCCGTGCGCAAGCTCTCGGCGGACGGGGTCGCGGAGGTGGAGGAGGCCGTGGGGCGCTCGGGGAGCAGTAACCGGGCGGAGGCATTCCACGACTGGAACCGCCGGGGCCGGGGCACCCTGGGCCGGATCGGCCGGAAGATCGCGGGCCGGGTGAGGCGGGCGTGAAGGCGCGAGTCGTCGGGGGCACCGTGCGCCGGGTACCTTGGGGCGTACCGATCTCGTGGGCCTCCTGGCGGGCTGCGTGAACCCCAGGAGGAACAGATGACGACGAACCGTGGGCGCAAGGACGTGATCCGCGACCGGATGGCGGCGACCGGTGAGTCGTACAACGTGGCCGCCCGCAATCTCAAGGCGATGAAGGACATGGGCGCCACGCGTGACGCCGTCCTCACGCAGCGCTGGCGCCCGGCCGACTCCCTCGACGTGCCGTGCCCCTGCGGTGGCACGTGCGAGCCCGGAGAGACGTGCGAGCGGTGCCACGCCCGGCACCGGCACGTGGCGCGGTACCCGGGCAGCGCCACGGACGTGGAGACGTGGGTCGACCGGTACGAGTGCACCGGTTGCTCCGCCTCGTACACCCTGATCGTCCGGCTTCCGGGGCGGCCCTGGGGTGTCGCGGAGACCGTGATCCAGGGCGGCTCGGCCGAGTCGGTCGTGCGGGCGCGGGTCTTCCCCGGTGTGGTGCACCCGCTGCTGAAGCCGGAGACGCCGGACGAGGACTGACGCCCGCGTCAGTCCTCGTGCCGCGCACCGCGTACCGACGGCTCAGGCGTCGGGGGTCAGCTTCAGTGAGATCGAGTTGATGCAGTACCGCTGGTCCGTAGGGGTCGGGTAGCCCTCGCCCTCGAAGACGTGGCCCAGGTGCGAACCGCAGCGGGCGCAGCGGACCTCGGTGCGGACCATGCCGTGGGTGCGGTCCTGGATCAGTTCGACCGCGTCCGTGTCCTTCGGGTCGTAGAAGGACGGCCAGCCGCAGTGCGACTCGAACTTCGTGGCGGAGCGGAACAGCTCCGCGTCACAGGCGCGGCAGGAGTAGACGCCCGTGGTCTTGGTGTCGGTGTATTCGCCGACGAAGGCCGGCTCGGTGCCCGCCTTGCGCAGGACGGCGTACTCGGCGGGGGAAAGCTCCTCCCGCCACTGCTCGTCCGGCTTCTCGATGTCGTACGGCACGGTGGCTCCCTCAGCTCGACAGGTGGTCCAGGATCTGCGGGCCGAGGTCCGTGACGTCGCCCGCTCCCATGGTGAGAACGAGGTCGCCGGGCTTCGCCATTCCCGCGATGACCCCGGGGACGCCCGTCTTGTCGTGCACGGCGGTGACGTCGGCGCCGGCGGCCTGTGCGGCGTCGATGATCAGCGCGCTGGTGATGCCCGGGATCGGGTCCTCGCGGGCCGGGTAGATGTCGAGGACCACGGAGGCGTCGGCCAGCGCGAGGGCCTGTCCCATCTCGGTGCCGAGTTCCTGGGTGCGGGAGAAGAGGTGGGGCTGGAAGACGACCAGGATGCGGGCGTCGGTGGCGGCACCCCGCATCGCTTCGAGGTCGGCCGTCATCTCGGTGGGGTGGTGGGCGTAGCTGTCGATGACCTGGACGCCGGCCGCCTCGCCCTTGAGCTGGAGGCGGCGCTTGACCCCGGTGTACTTGCCGAGGGCCGAGGCGAGGTTGTGGGCGGGGATGCCGAGGGCGACGCCCGCGGCGAGGGCTGCCACCGCGTTCAGCGCGTAGTGGCGGCCGGGGACGGAGACGGTGAAGGTGAGGTACTTCCCGTTCAGGACGACCGTGACCTCGCTGGTCAGACCGCGCGGGGTGATCTTGTGGACGCGTACGTCCGCGTTCTCGGACTCGCCGTAGGTGACGACCTTGAGCGCGGAGAGGTCGCGCACCCGGCGGGTCAGCTCGACGGCCCCGGACTGGTCGGCGGAGATGACCAGGGTGCCGTCGGGGACGATCTTGCCGGTGAAGGTCTCGAAGGAGTCGTAGATCTCGTCCATCGAGGCGTAGTTCGCGTGGTGGTCCAGCTCGACGTTGAGGACGATCGCGACCTCGGGGTCGTACTTCTGGAAGCTCCGGTCGCTCTCGTCGGCCTCGGCGACGAAGATCGCGCCCTCGCCGTGCGTGGCGTTGGTGCCGGGGCCGGCGAGGTCGCCGCCGATCGCGTACGAGGGGTCGAGGCCCAGCTCGGTGAGGGCGACGGCCAGCATCGACGTGGTGGTCGTCTTGCCGTGGGTGCCCGCGACGGCGATGGACCGCAGCCCCCGCATGAGGGACGCGAGGGCGTCGGAGCGGTGCACGACGGGGATCGACAGCTCCCCGGCGCGCACGAGCTCCGGGTTGTCGTCGCGGATGGCGCTGGAGACGACCACGCACGTGGCGTCGTCGGCCAGGTGCCCGGCGGCGTGCCCGATGTGGACGGTCGCCCCCAGCGCCCGCAGTGCCTCGGCCGTCGGGGACTCCTTGGAGTCGCTGCCCGCGACCTTCGCACCCCGCTGGGTGAGGATCTTCGCGAGGCCCGACATTCCGGCGCCGCCGATGCCGATGAAGTGCGGTCGTTCCATGGCGGCAGGAATACCGGGTGCCATGCGTGTGTCTCCCAGGGTGGTGCGGTCAGGGGCTCCCAGCCTATTCGCTGTGCGCGAAGAGCTTGAGCACCGGTACGCCGACCTTGTGCCGGGCACGGGAGGCCCAGTCGCGGTGGAAGAACTCCTCCACGTAGTGCGGCGCGGTGAGGACGATGACCTCGTCGGCCTCCGCCTCGTCGACGACGGAGGTGAGCTTGTCCAGGGGGTGGTCCTCGATCACCTGTCCGACGGCTTCCGAGCCGGCCTGGCGCAGGGCCTCCAGGGACACCTCCAGCGCGAGTTCGGCGGACTGTCTGGCGTTCTTCCCCTCCGGCTCCTCGCTCTCCCGGGCCGCTTCCTTCAGTTCGCCCATCGCCAGGTCGTCGATGGCCCGCAACAGCACATCCGCCTGGTCACCACGTGGCTGCATGAGCACGACGAAGGAGATCTGATCCTCCCCGTGCAGGGTGGTGACGAACTCGACGTCCTCGGAAGTGAGGGGCTTCTCGATCATCAAAACGCTGGTGAACACCACAGTGGCCCTTCTGCTTCAGTGGCCGTCGCCGGTCACTGCTGAAACCATCCTTCCCCGTGCTCGCACGGGGTCTGCGAGATCCATTCTGCCCACCGAACGCTAACCGGAACGGGATATTCCGCCGATTGTCAGATCCGACGGTACCGAGAGAAGAGGAACCCGGCCTCCTCCAGCAGGGATGCCAGGGCGAATCGTTCCGGCACGGCCACCGACGGACCGCCCGCGATCCGCTGCGCGTCCCCGGCCGTGAGCATGGGCGCCAGGGTCAGGCAGATCTCGTCCAGCACCCCCGCCGCCACGAACTGGCCGAGCAGCCGGGGCCCGCCCTCCGTCAGCAGCCGCCGGTGCCCGCGACCGGCCAGTTCCCGCACCGCGCGGGCCGGGTCCACACGGGAGCCCTCCCCCGCGATCACCACGTCGGCGCCCGCCTTGCGGGCCGCCTCGATCCGGTCGGGCGGCGCGCCCGCACCGGTGAGCACGAGGGTCGGGACCAGGGGCGAGACGAAGAGCGGGAGCGAGAAGTCCAGGTCCAGGCTGCCGCTCACGACGGCGATCGCCGGCGCGGGCCCCTGCCCGGCCTCGGCACGCCGCGCGGCGAAGGCTTCGCGGGCCCGCGCGGGGCGGTAGCCCTCCAGCCGTACCGTCTCCGCGCCCGCGATCACGACGTCGGCCAGACCCCGCAGGGTGCCGAAGATCCGCATGTCGCTCTCGCAGGAGATCGGCTGCGAGCGGCCGTCGTGCTGGGCGGCGCCGTCGAGCGTCGACACCATGTTGGCGCGCAGCCACGGGCCGTCGGTCTCGGGGTAGGCGTAGGCGTCGGACAGGGCGTCCAGGCTCCACTCGCCTCGGTCGTCGGCCGCTGTCAGGTCGGTCACAGGGAACAGGCGTCGCATGTTCCGCAGTCTGGCACGGCCTAAGCTTGGCGGTCGTGTCCTCCTCCACTGCCGTGCCGGGGTCCAGCCCCATAGCGGAAACGGCCCCGCTGTCCCTGTGCGCCCTCGAGCCGCGCGTTCCCGCCGACCGCCTGGTCGCCGAGATGGTGCCGCCGCCGCGCTTCGACTCGGTGCGTTTCGATACGTACGTCCCCGACCCCAACCAGCCGAGTCAGGTCGAGGCCGTCAAGGTGCTGTCCGACTTCGCCGCCGGGCTCGGCGGGGCGCACGCGAGCGGCGCCGGAAAGCGCAAGTGGTTCGGCGCCAAGAAGGCCGCGGCGCCCAGCGGGCCGCGCGGGGTCTACCTCGACGGCGGCTACGGCGTCGGCAAGACCCATCTGCTCGCCTCCCTCTGGCACGCCACGCCCGCCGCGCCCTCACTGAAGGCCTTCGGCACCTTCGTGGAGCTGACCAACCTGGTGGGCGCGCTGGGCTTCCAGCAGACCGTGCGGACGCTGAGCGGGCACCGGCTGCTGTGCATCGACGAGTTCGAGCTCGACGACCCGGGCGACACCGTGCTGGTCTCCTCGCTGCTGAGCCGCCTGGTCGAGGCCGGGGTGGCGCTCGCCGCGACCTCCAACACGCTGCCCGGCAAGCTCGGCGAGGGCCGCTTCGCCGCGGCCGACTTCCTGCGCGAGATCCAGGGGCTGTCCTCGCACTTCCGCCCGCTGCGCATCGACGGCGAGGACTACCGCCACCGCGGCCTGCCCGACGCCCCGCCCCCGTACTCCGAGGAGCAGGTCACCAGGGCGGCGTACGCGACCGAGGGTGCCAGCCTGGACGACTTCCCCGCACTGCTCGACCATCTGGCCCGCGTCCATCCGAGCCGGTACGGCGCGCTGACGGACGGCATCCGGGCGGTGTGCCTCACCGAGGTGCAGCCGGTGCCCGACCAGTCGACCGCGCTGCGACTCGTGGTGCTCGCCGACCGGCTGTACGACCGGGAGGTTCCGGTACTCGCGTCCGGGATGCCGTTCGACCGCCTGTTCAGCGAGGAGATGCTGAACGGCGGGTACCGGAAGAAGTACTTCCGGGCAATCTCGCGGCTCACGGCGCTGGCGCGTGACGCGAAGGGGCTGGTGGCGCAGTAGGTTCGGGGACGTCACACCGGTGGGGCACGACGGAGTGCCTCGCCACCCCCGTACAACCGCGCATTCCGTTTGAAGGGAACCAGCATGGCTACCACGCGTCAGGCGCACACGGTCTGGGAAGGCAACCTGCTCGAGGGCAAGGGCGTCGTCACCTTCGACTCCTCCGGCATCGGCGAGTTTCCGGTCTCCTGGCCGTCCCGCGCGGAGAAGGCGAACGGGAAGACCAGCCCGGAGGAGCTCATCGCCGCGGCCCACTCCAGTTGCTTCTCCATGGCGCTCTCCAACGGTCTCGCCACGGCCGGCAACCCGGCGACCGAGCTGAACACCACGGCCGACGTCACATTCCAGCCGGGCACCGGCATCACAGGGATCCACCTCACCGTCCAGGGCGTCGTCCCGGGTCTCGACGAGGCGGACTTCGTCAAGGCGGCCGAGGACGCGAAGGCGAACTGCCCGGTCAGCCAGGCGCTGAAGGGCACGACGATCACACTGAGCGCCTCGCTCGCCTGATCGTTCCCGCTCCCCCACTGTCCCCGGGCCGGCGCCTGCCGCCCGGGGACAGTGCTGTCCGGTCCGGCACCGGCCCAGTCGTGTTCACCTTCTTCCCCGCGACGACGTCGGCGGATCGGTTTTCCGTCTCCTTCTGCCCCGGAGCGTCGGGGCAGGACCGGCCAGTCCGCCGTGACAACGTTCACCGAGGGCCTCGAACGGGCAGGCCTGCTTTTGACAATGCCATGTCACCTGTCCGCCAACAGGGAGTTGCCACATGTCAACCGCATCTCGACCTTCCGCGACACGCCGTCAGGTTCTGGCCACGAGCGGCGCCGCCGCCGCGATCGCCTTCACCGGGGCCTTCTCCGAACTCTTCGCGGGAACGGCCGCCGCCCGGGGCCACGCGGGCTACGGCCCGCTGGTGCCCGACCCGGACGGACTCCTCGATCTCCCGAAGGGCTTCCGCTACCGGGTGCTGTCCCGGGAGGGCGACCCGCTCCGCTCCGGCGAGGGGCCGGTCCCCAGCCACTGCGACGGCATGGCCGCTTTCGCGGGCCGACGCGGGCACGTCCAACTGGTACGCAACCACGAGAACCGGGTCGACGCGGCGATCCCCGTGCCGACCGTCAAGGGGCTCACGTACGACCCGATGGGCAAGGGCGGCTGCACGGCCCTGGAGCTCGACGGCCGTAACCACGTCCTCGGCGAACGCGTCGCCATCGCCGGCACCGCGGTGAACTGCGCCGGTGGCCGCACCCCTTGGGACACCTGGCTCACCTGCGAGGAGACCGAGGACAAGGCCGGCACCAACGGCTACACCAAGGACCACGGCTTCATCTTCGAGGTGGACGGCGCGAATCCGCACCGCACCGGCGCCGTACCGCTGACCGCGATGGGCCGCTTCCAGCACGAGGCCATCGCGATCGATCCGCGCAACGGGATCGTGTACGAGACCGAGGACGCGTTCGAGAAGCCGTTCGGTCTCTTCTACCGCTTCCTCCCGGAGAAGCCGCTCGGCGGCACCGGTTCGCTGCGGGCCGGCGGGCGGCTGGAGGCCATGCGGGTGCCGGGGGTTCCCGACCTCTCCGCGGTCCAGGAGACCGGGACGAGTTTCGAGGGGATCGAGTGGGTTCCCGTACCGGACCCGCTGGCCGCCGAAACGGCCATCCGCTTCCAGGACTTCGGGCCGAAGGGCATCACCCACGGCCAGAAGCTGGAGGGCTGTTACTGGGGCGGCTCCTCGGTCTACTTCGTCTCCAGCTTCGCGCACAGCGCGGAGGGGTCGGCCGCCGACCACTTCGGGCAGGTCTGGCGGTACGAGCCGCAGCGGCGGCGGCTGACACTGGTCATCGCGTTCGGCCCGGACACGGACATCCAGCTGCCGGGCGAGTCCCCGGACAACATCTGTCTCGCCTCCGACGGAGGACTCATGGTGTGCGAGGACGGCGGCGGGGCGCAGCACGTGTTCGGTCTGACGCGGCGCGGCGAGGTGTACGCCATGGCGCGGGGCCGGCAGAACATCGGGACGGCCGAGGAGCCGGAGTGGGGCGAGTTCGCCGGAGTCACGTTCGCGCCGGACCAGGAGACGATGTTCGTCAACTGCTACACGCCGGGGACGACGTTCGCGGTGACCGGCCCGTGGCGCTGACCGGCTGAGTACGGCGGCGGCGCACCCCGCTCTCCCTTTGCGAACGGCAACTACGGGTTTGATCAACCCGGCCTGCCGGTGCAGGATGGCGAGGGTGCGCCGTGGCGTACAAGAATCGTTTTTGCAGAACGGTGGAACGGGGGGCGTTGTGTCCAAGTGGGACATCAAGCCGGATGGTGTTCGGGGGGTCCTGAGCAAGACGGCTGAGGCCGCCGGTGAGTTCGAGGCGGAGTTCACGTCGTACGGCGACGGGCTGGTGGGGTCGGCGACGTCGGCGGGCACCATGGTTCTGGGCGGTACCGAGATCCCCAAGGGGGGCGCGTTCGGGCCGGTGGCGCAGGCGCTGCAGGAGTTCCAGCTCCACACGAACAACGACGTGAAGTTCCTCCCGGTCCGGACGGGCAAGTCCATGACCGGGGCACGCCTGGCCACCGAGGAGTACCTCAAGGGTGACCTGGAGATGGCGAAGAACAAGCAGGAGCAGTACTCCAAGGCACCGACGCCGGAGGAGATGAAGGGCCCCAAGAAGTGATCGATCTGGGGAAGATACCGACCTTCACGGGCGACCTGGAGACGCTGGAGACGCATGCGGCTTCGCTGAAGACGACCGCATCCAGTATCCGCGGTACGGGCAAGGACGTGCACGAAGCGTTCCAGGCGCTGGACCCGGTCTATGACGCGCCGGAGCAGGAGGAGTTGCTCAACTCGACGATTCCTGTGCGGGACAAGGCGGACGCGTTCGCGACGAAGCTGGAGTCCGTCAGCGGCGCGCTGGCGAGTTTCGCGACGACCGCCCGTCCGCTGGTGAACAGGATGAATCAACTCCGCGCGGACGCGGCGAAGTTCGTCGCGGACAACAAGGACGACGACGACTGGCAGCAGGACCAGGACAAGATCGACGAGAACGAGCGCCTGGTCCACGAGGTGGGAACGACGTGGGTGGCGTTCCAGGGCGTCGAGCGCGACGCGGCGAACAAGATCACGGCTCTGGTGGGCGGTACGCACTTCGTCGTCGACGACGGCTCGCACAAGGCCGGGATGTACGGCTTCAAGGAGAGCGACGTCAAGGACGCCGGGGAGACGCCCTGGGGGACGGTCGACGAGCGTGAGTACACGGGGCTGCGGGCCGCGTGGGAGTGGACGAAGGACAATGTCGGCGGTGCGCTGAAGGGGTTCTTCGTCGACGGTGTCTGGGGCACGATCAAGGGCCTCGGCAGCATGGTCAACGTCTTCGACTGGGACAACTTCAAGAAGACCTGGTCGGGCATCGGCGACGTCTTCGGCGGCATCAGCGCGTACATCATGACGCCGTACGACTGGGCGATGGACAAGATGTTCGGCCCGGTCGACCACAGCGACACCGACAAGCAGAAGGCGGCCCTGCGCAACTTCGGCAAGTCGCTGGTCGCGTGGGACGAGTGGGGCAAGGACCCCTCACGCGCCTTCGGCACGGTCCTGTTCAACGCCGTGACCATCGGCTCGGGTTCGCTGCTCAAGCTCGGCAAGGCCGGAAAGCTCGGCGTGGGCGCCGAGGCGGTGACCGCGGTGGGCAAGGCGGGCGCACTCGTCGACCCGATGACCTACCTCGGCAAAGCGGCCGGCGTCACCAAGATCAAGGTCGGCGACCTCATGGAAAGCCTGAAAACCAGCCGTGCAGGCGTGGACGACATGGCCCGCACCATGCCCGCCGGGACCGGGACCTCACCGCATCCGGGCGAGGTGGCCACGCCTCCCGGCCTGGCGTACGTCGACCACGCGGGCAACACCCGCATAGTCGGCGACGACGCGGTCATCCGGGACGAGCACGGCAACGCCGTACCCGACACCCAAGCGGTCCCGGAGCCGCACAAGAACGACCTGTCGAGCACGCACGAGACGGTCCCGGAGCGGGAGAAGGTCCTCGAAGGCGCGGGCGGGCCGGGGCGTGTGGAGAACTCGGTGGACCAGCCTTCCTCAGGGGGCGGCGGTCCGCACAACACGCCGTCCACGGTCGGTCATGCGTCGGACCACGCCACCGGTGGCGGCTCGGGCGACGGGGCGGGTGCGCACCCGCCGGCGGGCGGCGGCGGCTCCCATACTCCGCCCGGTGGCGGCGGCTCGCACTCCCCAAACGGCGGCGAGGGCCCCGGCGACACGCCGGACACCGGTGCCAACAGTCACCCGGAGACCACCCCCGGCGGAGAGCGTGCGAACGAGCCCCTTCCGGAGTTGACGGCTGAGGAGCGGGCCGGGCAGTGGGGCCATCTGGAAGACGTGGAGAAGCGTGCTCCGGACGAATTCGATCACCTGAAGCACGACCCGGATCATAGGGGTAAAATCACCGACGATTCAATGGATGAAGCTCGCGTAGGTCTCGACCTGCGGGAGCAGGGACGCCTCCCGGCCGATATCCGTCGCCCGGAGGCGGCCGACAAGGGTGAATTCTATTCAGAATCCACCGGTAAGTACTATGACATTAAGGGTGTCCATTCGTTTTGGCCACCATTCAATAACGTGCGCAACGCCGACCTGCTCGCACGACCGTTCCCTGGCGCGTACAACCCGGCCAAGCACACACAGGTGTGGGTCAAAACGTTCACGGAGCAGATCGTGGAACAGAAGCGCATAGTAATCGTCGACGTCCGGAATGCGAATCAAGGGGCGATCGACAGCATCAAGAGCATCGTTGAAAGTCACGGTTGGGGAGATCATGTCATCTGGTACCCGTAAAAGCTGGCAGCCGACCGCCTTCCCAGCCGATCCTGAGGCAGCACGTCAACTGCGGGAGTGGGCCGCCGATGAGGGCTACAGCCTCTTTGGCATCGAACTCGACTTCCGGGGCGCCGACCTCTCGGGCGGCGACTTCACGAAAGCGTGGTTTACCCAGGCAGTCCTGGCAGGTGTGCGGTTCGCGGGAGCGACTTTCTACCGCGCCGACCTTCAGTCCGCCGATCTGACCGGTGCGGATCTGACCGGGGCCGACCTCGTCAGGGCGAACCTCAACGACGCCACGCTGCGGGCGGCTCGCCTCGACGGCGCCGACATGGTCAAGGCTTCTCTGCACGGAGTCGACGCGTCGGGAGCCGGCTTCAGGGGGACACGGATCATGGGGGCCTCACTCCAGGGTGTCGACATGCGGGGTGCGGACCTGACCGACGCGGTTCTGCTTCAGAACACGTTCAAGGTCACGGTCGACGACACCACGGTGGTGCGCGGCCTGACCGGCACCGTTTTCGGGCCGATCACCATCGTCAGCGGAGAGTCCTTCCGAGAGTTGGCCGGCACAGAAATCGAGGCATGGGTCGCCGAGCGAGGCGGGCAGGTAAAGGTCATTCCCACGACGCCACTGTAGGCCCGTTGGATTCCGCCGCCGAGGAAGTCACTCCAGCCGGGCATCACGCTTACAGTGTTCACCAATTCGATGTACGACCACCGTCCACAAAGAGGCTCCAGTGAGCCCATACTTCATGAATTTGCTCAAGGCCTCAGCTTCCGGGTAACGGTTGACGACGCCACAGTGGGTCGCGGCCTGACCCGCACCGTCTTCGGGTCGATCACCGCCGTCAGCAGCGCCACCCACGAAGTGGGAGGTGCAGAGCTGGAGGCATGGCTCCATGGGCGCGGCGGGCAGCTTCAGGTGCTCGCTCCGACAAACGCCGTAGGTCTGTCCAAGCGCTGACCAGGCAGCCCTTGGAGACGCACGCATCACCTGAATTCGTGCCGGATTGACGGGACGATCGGTTGGACTCACATTTCAAGAACTTCTTTCGAGTGCACCTTGATCTCGAGCGCGGGTACGAGATCACAGGCGAGTTGAGGCCCACATTGTTGAGCTTCAGTGATTCCTACGTGGACTTGATCCGCTCAGGATTCAAGAGATCATGTCGGACGAATCCTTCGGACCGGCCGAGTACAAAGGGCTGAGCGATATCGAATTCCCTGACAGGGAAACCCTGCAAACCTACCTCGGAGCCATGTACGACTATTTGCTCAACGGTGCGCCGGATCAGCCGATGCCCCCGGGTTGACTACGGCGTCCGCTTTCGCGAGGTGGGTCGTGGTTCGGGGACCTGACCGACGCGGCGTTCGGTACCGGGCCCGGCTGCGGTCGGCGGATCTGACCCGGGCGGATCTCACCGGAGCGGACGCAGTCAAACCCGACCTGGACGAGGCCGTGCTCCGGTCGGCGCGGTTCGACGGGGCCGACCCGGTCGGGGCTTCGCTGTGCGAGGTCGATGCGTCGGGAGCAAGTTTCCGCGGAACGCGGTTCCTCGGCGCTTCGCTGACCGGTGCCGACATGAGGGGCGCCGACCTGTCCGACGCTGTCCTGGAAGAGAATCTCTTCGAGATCAAAGTCGACGACGCCACGGTGGTGCGCGGCCTGACCGGCACCGCTTTCGGGCCGATCACACGTCATGAGCGGCGCAGCGGCCAGGGTGCCGGCCGGTGCGGAGCTCGAGGAGTGGATCGCTCAGCGGGGTGGACGGGTACGGGTGATTCCTCCGTACCGGACATCGCGGTAGGTACCCGGGTCGCGTCGCCCGCATCGAGACAACAGCCGGACACACACGACCAAGAGGAACACCGCATGACCAAGGACGTGATCGCGCTCACCGAGCGCATGCCGGACGCGCTGAGCGTCCTGGCGGGCCTGCTCGCCGGCGGGCCCGAGCTGCGGGTCGAGACCGCCGGCGAGGGTGCCGTGGTGCAGTTGTGCGACGACGACGGCCGGCCGCTCGTCTCGATCGAGGTGCCGCTGATGCTCCGGGTGCCGGGCGAGGCGGCCCGGCTGCTGGGGCCCGGCGCCGAGCCGTCCGGCGACGGGCCGGCGTGGTGGGTCGAGGCCCGCGCCGCGGCGGGTGTGCCACGGGCCGAGGAGCTCGCGGGCGCCTTCGCGGCCCGGCTGACCATGCTGCTGGGCGGCCGGGTCTGGCCGCCGGACGCCCCCGGAACCGTCGGGGCCGCCCGCCCGGTCGACGTCTCGGGCATCAGCGCCGTACCGGCCCCCGCCGCCGCTCAGCCCGCCGTCGACATGCTCACCGACAAGGCCGCCGTCGTCCTCCAGGACCGGCCGGTCGTCCCCATGACGAGCTGGCTCACCGAGGCGCTGCGGGCCACCCTGGAGAGCGGCCGGTCCCTCCAGATCGTCACCCCACCGCACTGCCGCCTCTCCCTGCCCACCCGCGCGCTCCTGGAGTCCACCGACTCACGCTGGGTGGTGCAGGACGAACGGTGCGGCTACTACGACGGGCTGACCGGCGCGGTGCTGCGCTGGCAGGACGACGCCTTCTCCCCCGACCGGGCCGAAAACGGTCGGACGCCGGTGGCGGACGCGTTCACCGAGACCCGGACCATCGGTGAGCGTCAGCTCATCGTCTCCTTCCGCACCCAGCACCGCCCCACCGACGACCTCGTCCTCGGCGGCGCGCTGGAGGCGGCCTGGAAGGCACTGACCGGCGGTCCGCCGGCAGGCTGGGGGACGGCGGAACCGGCCGGTCTGCCCTGGTCGCGGCGGCAGTTGACCGAGCTGGCGTACGATCGCGCTCCCCGGCCCACCTGGACCGTGGTGGTCGGCACCCCGGCCCGGCCCGCCGTCGCCACCCTGCGCGTCATACGGACGCCTGAGGGCGTCGAGGAGGACGTCACCCTCACCCTCGGCCACGGGCCCGGCGAGACGCCGGCCCTGGACGCGCTGCCGGGGCTGGCCGACGAACTGGTGACCCGTCACGGCCTGCAGACCATGCTGTGCCAACTGCGCGAGGCACGCCGGGATCTGAGCGCCCCGCCCCGCTTCGAACACCCGCCACTGCCGTACGCTTTCGTGCTCGGCCCCGCGCAGGTCCGGGAGGCCGGACGCGACACCGCGAGCAGGACGCCACTCGACGAAGCCCCCGTTCGGCTGGGCTCGAACGCCCGGCCGGGCTACTACTACCCGCTCGGCGACGGCGAGACCGCCGAGAGCTGGGCGGCCCTCGAACGCCTCATGCGGCACCTCCGTGGAGCGCCACCCGCCTAGCCGAACACTTCACGGCACCTCACGGCGCAGGCCGTTCCCTGTTGGTTAATCAGCTATTTTCCGGGAGTGACCAATCTTGTACGGAAAATGACGACTTTGACCGTGCTGGGAGCGGTGCTCGGAGGCGGGCTCGTCGCCTGTGGGGCCTCCGGCGGCTCGCACGGCGACCGGCCCACGGCGGCTGACCGTACAACGGCTGCCGCCCACGCTCCGTCCGCCGCTCCCCCGAGCGCGTCCCCGTCCGCGAAGAGCCCGCCGACCATGGCGCCCGGCCCCGCCGGCCTCACCCCCGTCCTGGAGCGCGGGCCGAACCGTACGGACAAGGTCGTGGCGCTCACCTTCGACGCCGACATGACCGCCGACGAGGGGCCGCGCGCGGCCGCCGGTGAGCACTTCGACAATCCGCGACTCATCGCGCTGCTGCGGCGACTGAAGGTGCCGGCGACCGTCTTCATGACCGGCCGGTGGGCCGAGGAGTACCCCGCCCAGGCCCGTTCCATCGGCACGGACCCGCTCTTCGAGATCGCCAACCACTCCTACAGCCACTACGCCTTCACCGCACCCTGCTACGGGCTGCCGACCCTGGAGGAGAAGGCGATCGGCGGCGAGGTGGAGCGGGCCTTCGGAGCGATCCGGAAGACCGGGGCCCGCAACGTCGTGCCGTACTTCCGCTTCCCCGGCGGCTGCTACGACGACGCCGCCCTGCGGGCGCTCGCGCCGGAGAAGGTGACCGCGGTGCAGTGGGACGTCGTCAGCGGTGACGCCTTCGCGACGGACGCGGACGCGGTGGCACAGCAGGTGCTGGACGGGGTGGAGCCCGGTTCGCTGGTCGTCATGCACTGCACCCGCAGCGCGGCACCGGTCACGGACGAGGCGGTGGACCAGGTGGTTCCGGAGCTGCGGAAGCGTGGGTACCGCTTCGTGAAGGTGTCGGAGCTGATGGCCGGCTGACCCCAGCGCCTCCTCAGCCGGAACAGGCCGTGCGCTGCGCCTCCTGCCACTCACAGACCGGGCAGAGCGTGATGCCCTTGACGGACTCGGCGTACTCGGTCGGTTTCCGGCACAGCACGCACTCGGCGTACGGGGGGCCCGCGGCGGTCTCGGGCGTCGGAGCGGCCGGCGTTGCGCAGTACGGCTCGTGCGCGGGTTCGTTCATGGGTACGAGCCTACTCAGCCGCGTACCGACGTGAGCCGGCAGACGAGTGCGGTGACCGCGGTCGCCACCGCCGCCGCTCCGAGGAGCGGGAGGACCGGCACGTGGACCGTGCCGGTGTGCGAGCCGGTGACCAGGCCCGTCACCGCGTACTTCGCGGGCGAGCCGCTGGTCACCAGGGCCAGCAGCGCCGCGCCCACCGTCGCGGCGAGGGACCAGCCGCGCCGGCGCAGCACCGGCCGGGTGCACAGCGCGCCGGCCGCCGCCCCGAGCAGGGCGCAGCAGGCGGTGGCGAGCAGCCCGGCGAGCCCGGCGGACGCCGGCGGGACCTCGACCGTGTGGTCGGTACTGGCCGGCTCACTGATCAGCAGCACGACCGCGGTGGCGGCCGCACCCAGGAGGCCGGCGCTCCCCAGCGCCGCGAGCAGGGCCGCCAGATGGGCGCGCGGCTGCCCGCCCACGGCCGCGGCGACGACCGTCCGGGCGGCGGGCGGCTCCTGGGTGGCGCAGATCCGTACGAGCCACGCGGTGACGGGGAGCAGCCCGGCCGCGGTGTAGCCGAGCGAGTCGAGCACGGGTTGCCCCGAGCGGACGCCGACGGCGAGGAAGGCCACGTACAGCAGTACGGGGGCGAGCCAGCGCTGGGAGCGCAGCAGGAGGGCGGCCTGGTAGCGGATCAGTGCGCTCATGGCGTCTCGTCGGGGTTGCCGGGTGCGGTCGAGAGCCGGCTGATGTGCCAGGGCGGGCGGGCTGTGAGCAGGGCGCTCAGCAGGGCGTCCGAGTGGGCGGCGTCGACGGTGAGACTCAGCGTTCCGTCCTGCCCGGCGGTCCGTACCGGGCCGCCGGGCAGTGCGGCGGGGAGCGGGGCGCCGGGCGGGCCCGTGACCTCGATCCGGACCCGGGGGCCGGGCCGCGTCCCGGACGGGGCGGGCGTCCCCTCGGCCAGTCCGGCCCCCCCGACGCGCAGGACCGTGTCGACCGCGCCCGCCAGACGACGGGGGTCATGGTCGACGAAGACGACGGTGGATCCGGCGGCGACGCGGGCCGCGACGGCCCGGTCCAGTGCGTCCCGGGCCGCGGCGTCCAGGCCGGTCCAGGCCTCGTCCAGTACCAGCAACTCCGGCTCGGCCAGGAGCGCCTGGGCGACGGCGACCTTCTGGCTCGTTCCCTTGGAGAGCTCCGCGAGCGGGGTGCGGGCGTGTTCCGCGGCACCGAAGAGGGTGAGCCACTCCGCCGCCCGGCCGGCCGCCTCCGGTCGGCGCAGTCCGTGGATGCGGCCGAGGTGGACGAGGTATCCGGCGGCGGTGAAGGGCAGCGCCGCCGGAAACCGCTCGGGGACGTACGCCGTACGCGGCCGGCGGCCGGTGATCCGGCCCTCGGTGGGGGCGTCGATCCCGGCCAGCAGCCGCAACAGGGTGGACTTCCCGGTGCCGTTGGCCCCCTCGACGCGGACGAGGGAGCGCGCGGGCAGCGCGAGGTCGACCCCGCGCAGCACCCAGGGCCCGGCGAGGCCGTACCGCCGCCCCACCTCTCGCAACCGCAGGATCTCGGTGCTCAGTTGGACGACGCCTTCTCGGTCTTGAGCTCGCTGGGACGTACGATCACGAACCCTTCGCCGTCCAGGCGCAGCTGGACGGCCTCCCCGGAACCGCCGCGCAGCATCGAGCCGACGCTCTGCGAGCGGTGCAGTGACGTGTTCAGATGGGCGCTCCAGCCCACGACCGCGTCCGTGTCGACACAGACCGGCTGCTGGGGCGTGACGGGGATCACTATGGGGTGCCCCTCACACATCAGGCCGAGCTTGCCGTAGCCGCTGAAGACGCTGTTGAAGAGTCCGCCGCCGGTCATCCCGGCGCCCTTCACGGTCTTGATCTCGTAGGCGAGCGTGGCGTCGAAGCACAGCACGTTGCGGCCGTTGATGGTGAGGACGTCGCCCTGTTCCATCTCCACGATGAAGCAGTTGGCCGCCTCGTGCGCGAACCACGCCTCGCCCTGGCCCCGCACCGCCATCAGCGGTAGCCCCTCGCCGGTGACGGCCCGCTTGAGCATGCCGCCGAGGCCCTGCCCCTTGCGCTCGAACTGCAGATCACCACGGAAGGCGATCATCGAGCCCTGGCGGGCGTGCATCTCGCCGTTGACCGCGTACTTGATGGATTTGGCGTTCTGCAGGGTCATTCCGGGGGCGGTCGCCTGCTGTGCCATGTGCTCGCTGGAAAAGAGATCGCTCTTCATGCGCTGCATCCTCACCCGGAGGCTTCCATTCCGCCAAGGAGGAGATTGCGGGCGACTGGCAGACTGGGCGGGTGAGCAGCAACGACACCCCCGAGTCCCCGTCCGTTCCCACCGACCTGCCGGCCGACAGCCCCTTCCGCTCCGAGCGGACGAACCGGGACGAAGCGCCTCAGTACGTACTCCCGTTGGTGGTGCACATCGAGAAGACGGCACCCCCGGCCCGCACCGACGCCCTGCGCACGGCCGCCCGGGCGGTGCTGGTGATGCTCTCCGACGAGCGGTCGACGGGCGAGGGTGAGTGGGCCCAGCTGATGCGCGACTGGCAGGACGCCCGCATCCGCAAGGTGGTGCGGCGGGCGCGCGGCGCGGAGTGGCGGAAGGCCTGCGCACTGCCCGGGATCACGGTCACGGGTGAGACGGCCGAGGTGCGGGTCTACCCGCCGGTGCCGCTCGACGGCTGGCCGAAGGAGCTCGCCAAGCTCCAGGTCTCGGGGACGGATCTGGACGACCCCGAACCCCCGGCCGCGCCCGACCTCACCGGCCCGGTCCTCTGGCTGAACCCGGAGCTCGGCATGTCGGCGGGCAAGGAGATGGCGCAGGCCGGGCACGGGGCCCAGCTCGCCTGGTGGGAGTTGTCCGGGACGGAGCGCAAGGCGTGGCGCGAGGCGGGCTTCCCGCTCTCGGTCGCCACCCCGGACGCGGACCGCTGGAGGCAACTGACGGTGAGCGGGCTGCCGGTGGTGCGGGACGCGGGATTCACCGAGATCGCCCCGGGGTCGTGCACGGTGGTCGCCGACCATCCGGCGCTGCGCCCCTGACGGGCGGGTTCCCCGGTCCTGCTCCGTCCGATGATTCTTCCCGGCCCCTTGAACGAAGCGGTCCGTCGATACGTACCTCCTGACGCCGCCGCACTGGCCATACTGCCCAGTACGTTGAACGGCCGGTCAGTGCCCGGCCGTTGCGACCGGCGGTTGTCTGGACGCCGCCACGCCTCGGCCCGGGAGAATCCTCTGTGCGACGCATCAACGGAACAGCCCTCATCATCGCGGCGCTCGTCGCCACCCTCGGCGCCCTCGCCTACCCGGTCTGGTCGTACGCCGACCGCTCCGGCACCGGGCAGGCCAACCTGAACGCGTCGACCACCGCGACCCAGTGGGGCCCGCTCTCCGCGACCGACCGGGACTTCCTGGTGAAGGTGCGCCTGGCCGGTCTCTGGGAGCTGCCCGCCGGGCAGCAGGCGATCGAGCGGGCACCGACCGAGGCGATCAAGGCGGCCGGGGACCATCTGGTCGTCGGGCACACGGACCTGGACCGCAGGTCGCGGGACGTGGCCGCCAAGCTCGGCGTGGAGCTGCCGAACCAGCCGACCGAGCAGCAGCAGGGCTGGCTGCGGGAGATGACCGCGGCGAGCGGCCAGGAGTACGAGCGGAAGTTCGCCAATCTGCTGCGGGACTCGCACGGCAAGGTCTTCGCGCTGATCGCCCAGGTGCGGCACACCA
The DNA here is from genome assembly GCF_042871565.1 of Streptomyces sp. NPDC005775. Taxonomy (NCBI): domain Bacteria; kingdom Bacillati; phylum Actinomycetota; class Actinomycetes; order Kitasatosporales; family Streptomycetaceae; genus Streptomyces; species Streptomyces sp. NPDC005775. The sequence continues at coordinate 653,128 of NZ_JBIAIU010000002.1, forward strand.
CCCGCAACTCGCTGATCCGGCAGTTGGCCACCGACGCCAACGTGACCGTGCTCGACCACATCACCATGCTGGAGGGCACGGGCTTCGTCGACTTCGACGCCCTGGCCCGTGAGGCGGCCGGGGCGGCGACGGCCAGCCCGACCGGACCTCCGGTGGCGCCGAGGGGCTCGGTCCTGCCGCAGCCCGTTCCCGCGGCTCCGACGGGGGACCAGTCGTTCACCTCGCGGCCCTCCACGGCGCCGATGCCCTGAGAGAGGGAAGCCGAAGTCCCGACAGAGGCGCCCGGCCGGCCGGGCGCCGGGAACCTCAAATGAAGCTCTGAACGTCCCCCTCTTCGGATTCAGCGCCGCGCGGCGGGGCCATGACCCCTGCACAGAGCGGCTGAGGGGGACGGCATGGAGCTGGGAATCGGGATCGGGTGGCGGCCGGAGATCGCCGATGCGGTGGAGTCGCTGCCGGGGATCGACTGGGTGGAAACGGTCGCGGAGAACCTCTGCGCCGACCACCTGCCGGCCTCCTTGGTACGGCTGCGGGAGCGCGGCGTCACCGTGGTCCCGCACGGCGTCTCGCTCGGCCTCGGCGGGGCCGACCGCCCCGACCCCGGCCGGCTCGCCGGCCTGGCGGACCGGGCCACCCTGCTGGGCGCGCCCCTGGTGACCGAGCACATCGCGTTCGTCCGGGCGGGCGGCGCGCGCACCGGGTCGCCGGTGGTGGAGGCGGGGCACCTGCTGCCCGTGCCGCGTACGTGGGCGGCGCTGGAGGTGCTGTGCGAGAACGTGCGCGTGGCGCAGGACTCGCTGCCGGTGCCGCTGGCGCTGGAGAACATCGCGGCGCTGATCTCCTGGCCGGACGAGGAGCTGACCGAGGGCCAGTTCCTGGCGGAGCTGGTCGAGCGCACGGGGGTGCGGCTGCTGATCGACGTGGCCAATCTGCATACGAACCACGTGAACCGGGGCGAGGACCCGGCCACGGCCCTCGACGAACTGCCAGTGGAGGCCATCGCGTACGTCCACGTGGCGGGCGGCGTGGAGAAGGACGGTGTCTGGCACGACACGCACGCCCACCCGGTCACCGCTCCGGTGCTCGACGTCCTCGCCGAACTCCGCTCCCGCATCGCCCCGCCCGGGGTCCTTCTGGAGCGCGACGACGACTTCCCGGCGGCCGCCGGGCTGGCGGGCGAACTGGACGCGATCCGCGCCACGCTCGACGCGGACCGGGGCGGCGTCCGCCGGCCGGTCCGGCGCACGCCGAGGGTCTTTCGTTCGGATCAGGCCGGATCAGGCGAGCCCAGCATGATCCGAACGAAAGACCCTCGGCCCGAGCCCGCGGCGCAGGACGCCGGGGACCCGGAGGCCCGGCGTGACCGGGTCGCGGTCGCGCAGGCCTCGCTGCTCTCCGCCCTCGTCGCGGGCACTCCCGCCCCCGAGGGCTTCGACCACCGCCGGCTCGGCGTCCAGAGCCGGGCGCTGGCCGCCAAGCGCGCCGACGTCGTCGCCAAAGTGGCCCCCGAACTCCCGGAGATCCTGGGTACCGGCTACCGGGACGCGTTCCTCGCGTACGCCAGGAGCCGTCCGATGTCCGCCGGATACCGGCGTGACGCCCTGGACTTCGCCGAGCAGTTGCTCATCGCCGACCGCCCCGCCGATGACGCGGCCCGCCGTCGGCTGACCCACTGGTGGCAGGACCGGGCGGCTCCCCGGCCGCCCCGCCGCACCGTCCGGCTGGCCCGTGCGGCCCGTTCCGTACTCGTAGGGAGGTGACCGGGATGACTACCTTCGCCCTGGTCCTGACGCTTGCCGTGGCGGTCTCGTCGGTGCTGCTGATCGCAGGGTCGGGCCGCGCCCGCCGCGGGGTCGCCGGCACGGCCCACGACCTCTCCGAGGTGGCGTTCCTGAACGGCGGTCCCGGCCGTGTGGTGGACAGCGCGCTCGCCGCGATGCTGGAGGACGGCAGGCTGACCGTCGGCGGGCCCGGGATCGTCGCGGTGCAACGCCCGGTCGCGCATGACCCGGTGGAGCGGGCCGTGCTCCAGGAGCAGGCCGCGGCTCCGAGCGGCGCCCTGCACACGCTGCGGAACGCGGTGATGCGCCATCCCGCCGTGCAGGAGCTCGGTGACGGCCTGGCCGAGCGGGGTTTGCTCAACGTGCCCGGGGCGAACCGGAAGTGGCGTCGCTGGGGCGTGACACAAGGGGTGGTCTGCCTGCTCGGCCTGCCGGCCTCCTTCGTCCTGACGATCGTCGAGTTCGACTCGGCCGACAGTCTCGGCCGGACGCCGGCGCCCTTCATCATCAAGGTGCTCCCGGCCCTGCTCGTCGGCGCCGTCATCGGGCTGGTCGTCGCGGGCAACGCCCGCGCCCGGATCACCAAGGCGGGCAGCAGGGCCGCGGCGGAGTTCCGTTTCGCCCACGCGTACGAGACGGGCGCGGCCCACCTCGTGGCGACGGCCGGGCCGCGGGCGCTCACCGACCCCGGGCTGCGGGCGCACCTCATCGCGGCCGCCCGGATGCGGCCCACGGGAGCGCCCACACCCTCGCCCTCGCACCACTCCTCCGACTCCTCGGCGCTGCTGCTGGTGCCGACGGTGTGGTGCGCCGGGTCCAGCCCCGGAGACGGCGGCTGCGGCGGCTCTGCCGGAAGCAGCGGCGGAGCCAACGGGTGCGGCTCCGGTTCCGGCTCCGGTTGCAGCTCGGGATCCAGTTGCGGTTCCGGCTCCAGTTGCGGTTCCGGCTCCAGTTGCGGTTCCGGTTCGAGTTGCAGCTCGGGTTCCAGCTGCAGTTCCGGCTCCAGTTGCGGCAGCAGTTCCTGAGCGGTCGCCGTCCGCATCATGAAATCCCCTGGCGCTCCCGGGCCGTCTCGCATAGGAATCCAGCATGCTCTGGGTTCTGTTCCTGCTGGTCGCATGGGGTGCGGCGGCCGTCTCCTGTGTCCGGCTCTGCCTCGCGGCCGCTCGCCCGGCCCCGCCGCGGGGCACGTCCGCCGAGGGGCGGGAGGGCCTCGCGGGGCGCGGGCCCGAACTCACGCTGTACGAGACCGCGTTCCTGGCCGGCGGCCCACACCGGGTCGCCGATCTGGCGCTCGTCACCATGCATCTGCGCCGCCGGCTGCTGCTCGCGCACACCGGCTGGGCGACGGTGGTCGACCCGGACGGCCGCGACGAGGTGGAGCGCACGGTGATCCGTGCCATCGGGCCGCAGGGCCAGTCGCCCATACCGCCGGTCCGCGCCGCGGCGGCCGCCGCCGATGCGGTACGCGCCCTCGCCGACCGGCTCGTCGCCGCGGGCCTGGCGCTGCCGGGCGGGGCGGGGACGGACGTCGTGTCGGCGATACGGGCGGTGCGCGGGGCGGCGTTGCTGGTGGCGGTGATGGGCGCCGCCGCGTTGCTCACGCCCGGCCGGGAGCCGGGCGGCTCGGGGGTGCCGGTGCTCGTCTGGTTCGGGCTGCCGCTCGTACTGACCCTGGGCGTTCTCGCCATCGCCCTGATCGAACTGCGTCCGTACGGCTCCTGGGCCTCGCCCGCCGGGCAGCGGCTCCTGGACGCGCGCACGGCGGGCGAGGGCGGCCCTGAGGGCGATGTGCTGATGGCGGTCGCCGTGCGGGGGGTGCGCGCGGTGGCCGACCCGGCGCTGCGGGCCGCGCTCGGCCGCGCTGCCCGGAACCCCCGTGAATGACACCGGTGCGGCGCGCAGGGAGCGCGCCGCACCGGGAGCCGAACCCGGTGTCGCTGGAACGGCGGGCGGCACGGTGTGCCGCGGTTCCGCCGTCTGATCTTCCGGGTTGGGGTGATCGGAACCCGCTCGCTACGCGAGCCCGGCCACCAGGTCTGCGACCGACTTGCGCCGGCCGGTGAAGAAGGGGACCTCCTCGCGGACGTGCATCCGCGCCTCGGAGGCCCGCAGGTGACGCATGAGGTCGACGATGCGGTACAGCTCGTCGGCCTCGAAGGCCAGCACCCATTCGTAGTCGCCGAGGGAGAACGAGGCGACGGTGTTGGCACGCACGTCCGGGTAGCCGCGGGCCATCTTGCCGTGGTCGGCGAGCATGCGGCGACGGTCCTCGTCCGGAAGCAGGTACCAGTCGTAGGAGCGCACGAAGGGGTACACGCTGATGTAGTCGCGCGGCGTCTCGTCGGCGAGGAACGCCGGGACGTGCGACTTGTTGAACTCGGCGGGGCGGTGCAGCGCCATGTTCGACCAGACCGGGTCGAGGCTCTTGCCCAGCCGGGTGCGCCGGAAGAGGTTGTACGCCTCCTGCAGCGCGTCCGAGGTCTCGGCGTGCCACCAGATCATGACGTCGGCGTCGGCGCGCAGGCCCGAGACGTCGTAGGTGCCGCGCACGGTGATGTCCTTGGCCGCGAGCTGGTCGAACAGCTCCTGGACCTCACCGGAGTACGCCGCACGGTCCGTATCGGCGGGCAGCACGTCGCGGAGCTTGAAGACGGACCACAGCGTGTAGCGGACGACGTCGTTGAGGTCCTTCGCCTTCTTGCCGGCGTTCGGGGCCTTGCTTGATGTCACAGTCTCAGGGGCACTCATACGGCTATTGTCCCGCCTCGCTCCGTGTGCCCTGAACCAGGGTCGGAGTGGCGATGATCTCTCCCGTGTCCGCGTGGCCGTCCCCCGAGACGTCCCGGACGATCTCGTCCGCGGCACGGTGGGCGCTCGCGATGCAGGCGGGGACGCCGACCCCGTCGTAGACCGCGCCGCACACGCGCAGCGCGGGCATCTTGGCGACCTCGTCGCGGATCCGCGCGACGCGGCCGAGATGGCCCACGGGGTACTGCGGCAGTCCGCCGATCCACCGGGTGACCTCGGTGGCGACGGGCTTCGCGGCCAGTCCGGTGGCCGCGGCGAGGTCGCTCAGGGACACGTCGACGAGTTCGCCGTCCTCGCGGTGCAGATGGTCCTCCTCGCCGTACCGGCCCACCGAGGTCCGCAGGACGAACAGGTCCGGTGCCGCGTCGGCGACCCACTGCCACTTGTGGGTGGAGAAGGTGGCGGCCTTGATGGTGTGGCCGTCGACCGGGGGGACCAGGAAGCCGGAGCGCCCGTCGAAGGCCGCGGAGCCCGTCACGTCGGAACGCCGGAAGGCCATGGTGACCAGGGCCACCGACGCGTACTCGACGCCCGCGAGCTCGGCGGACGCGGCCGGGGACTCCGCGGCGAGCAGGGTGGAGGCGGACCAGGCGGGGGTGGCGAGGACGATGCCGTCGGCGGTGATCACCCGGGCGTCGGTGCGCACGTCCCAGCCGTCGGGGCTGCGGGTCAGGCCCAGCACGGGGGTCTCGGTGAGGATCTCGCCACCGCCTGCGCGTACGGCGTCGGCCACGGCGCCCGGCAGGGTGCCGAGACCCCCGTCGATCCCCTGGAAGACCGGCCCGGTCTGCTGCCGGGCCGCGGCCTGCTCCTGGATCCGGGTGACCCCGTCGAGCAGGGAGCCCGCCTGCCGGGCGACCTCGAAGAGCTGCGGTACGGCGGCGCGCATCGAGATCCGGTAGGCGTCGCCCGCGTACACCCCGCCCAGGAGCGGCTCGACCAGCCGGTCGACGACCTCCCGGCCGAGGCGGTCGGCCACGTACGCGCCGACGGCCACGTCGTCGCCGACCGTGGTCGGGGTGAGGTCGCGTTCCTGGGCGATGCGGGCGAGGCCCTCGGGCGAGAGCACCTCACCGAGGACCGACGGGTCGCCGGGGACGCCCATCACATGGCCCTTGGGCATGGGACGCAACGCGTCGCGCGTCCACAGCGCCGCGGTGGCGGTGGCGGGCGGCTGGAGCCGGTCACCGAGGCCGACGGCGCGGGCCAGCGCGACCGCCTCCGGCCGGCGGGCGAGCATCGACTCGGCCCCGAGGTCGACCCGTACGCCCGCGATCTCACCGGTCATGAGCTTGCCGCCGAGCCGGTCGGTGGCCTCCAGGAGGGTGACCCTCAGACCGGTGCCGAGGAGCCGGTGGGCGGCCGCGAGCCCGGCGATGCCGCCGCCGATGACGACGACGTGGCCGGGGGCCCTGTCCGCGCGGTGTGTTGAACGCTGCATGCCCCCACTCTCTCAAATCGCTTCCGAGTCCTGACCGTGACCGCTTCGAAACCGCCGATCGGCAACCCGGGCGGCCGCCTCGCACGTCAAAGGGGAGCCACCAATCACCCGTCCTGGGGGGACAGTTATGCAGACAGCGCTCATCACCCGTACAGGCAGACGAACGGGCCGCCGTACCCGCACCGCGCTCGCGGCCGGGCTCCTCACCGCCGTCCTCGCGCTGAGCGGCTGCGGAGCGGCCGACGACTCCGGCTCCGCCTCCGACCAGCGCGCCCTTTCCGCCGAAGGACAGAACGCCGAAGGACAGAACAAGGCGGCCACGGGCGCCGGGGAGGCGGCCGCGGACGCCAAGGAGGGGCCGGCCGAGTCGGGTACACCGAAGAAGCCGGCCACGACGGCCGCCACGCACGTCATCCGTACCGCGTCCCTGTCCGTGGAGGTGAAGAGCGCGACCAAGGCGGCGGCAGCCGCCCGTACCGTCGCGCAGAACGCGGGCGGGCTGGTCGCCAACGAGTCGACCGAGCAGGTGGACGACACGCACGACTCCTCGCATCTGGTGCTGAGGGTGCCGCAGGGCGAGTACGACAGTGTGCTGCGGGAGCTCTCGGGTGCGGGCAAGCTGCTGTCCCGCACGTCGGCCGCCAAGGACGTCACCGACCAGGTCGTCGACGTGGACAGCCGGATCGCCACCCAGCGCACGAGCGTGGCGCGGGTCCGCAAGCTGATGGACCGGGCCGACAGGCTCGTCGACGTGGTCGCGCTGGAGGGCGAACTGAGCAGCCGTCAGGCCGCTTTGGAGTCCCTGCTCGCCCAGCAGGCCTCGCTCAGGGACCGTACGTCGCTGGCCACGATCACGCTCGATCTGACGGAGCCGGAGGCCGCGCCCGAGAAGGACGAGGACCCGGGGTTCCTGGACGCGCTGAGCGGTGGCTGGCACGCCTTCCTGACGATGCTGCGCTGGCTGGCCGTGGCGGTGGGCGCCACGGCTCCGTTCCTGGCCGCGGCGGCCGTTCTGCTGGTCCTGTGGCAGGTGCTGCGCCGCCGCCGGAGCGGGAGGGCGGGGCAGCAGCCGCCGGCCGGCCCGTGACGGCTCCCGAGGGCGCCGCCGCGCCCCGGGGGTGTGCCGCGCCGTAGCGTGGGCCCTTCGCAGTGGCGTCGAAGGGACCTGGCATGACGGCGGAACGACTGGTGATCATCGGTGGTGACGCGGCGGGCATGTCCGCCGCGTCCCAGGCGCGCCGGCTCAAGGGCCCGGACGAGCTGGTCATCACCGCCTTCGAACGGGGCAACTTCACCTCGTACTCGGCCTGCGGCATCCCGTACTGGGTCGGCGGTGACGTCGAACAGCGGGACGACCTGATCGCACGCACTCCCGAGGAACACCGGGCGCGCGCCATCGACCTGCGCATGCGCACCGAGGTGACCGAGATCGATGTCGCGGGGCAGCGGGTCCGCTCGCTGGACCGGGAATCGGGCGAGACCTCCTGGACCGGCTTCGACAAGCTGGTGATCGCGACGGGAGCCCGCCCGGTGCGGCCCGCGCTGCCCGGTATGGACGCGGCCGGGGTGCACGGCGTGCAGACCCTGGACGACGGGCAGGCCCTGCTCGACACCCTGGACCGGGCGAAGGGCCGGCGCGCGGTCGTGGTCGGCGCCGGGTACATCGGCGTCGAGATGGCCGAGGCGATGCTGAAGCACGGCTTCGAGGTGACCGTGCTCAACCGCGGCGAGCAGCCGATGGCGACGCTCGACCCGGACATGGGCCGCCTGGTCCACGACGCGATGGACGGGCTGGGGATCAGGACGGTGAACGGGGCCGGGGTCACGGCGATCCGTACCGGTACGGACGGCCGGGTGAGCGGCGTGGAGACGGCCGACGCGTCCTACCCGGCGGACGTGGTGGTGCTGGGCATCGGCGTCGAGCCGGAGACGACACTGGCGCGCGCCGTCGGGCTGCCGGTCGGCCCGCACGGCGGACTGCTCACGGACCTGTCGATGCGCGTCGTGGGCCATGACAACATCTGGGCGGGCGGCGACTGCGTCGAGGTCCTCGACCTGGTGGCGGGCCGCACCCGCCACATCGCACTGGGCACCCACGCCAACAAGCACGGCCAGCTCATCGGGTCCAACGTCGGTGGCGGTTACGGGACGTTCCCGGGCGTGGTGGGCACGGCGGTGAGCAAGGTCTGCGACCTGGAGATCGCCCGTACCGGTCTGCGCGAGAAGGACGCCCGCGCGGTGGGCCTGCGCTTCGTCACGGCGACGATCGAGTCGACGGGCCGGGCGGGCTACTACCCGGGGGCGCGGCCCATGACGGTGAAGATGCTCGCGGAGTACCGCACGGGGCGGCTGCTGGGCGTGCAGATCGTGGGCCGCGAGGGGGCGGCGAAGCGGGTCGACGTGGCGGCGGTGGCGCTCACCGCCGGGATGACGGTCGAGCAGATGACGGCCCTGGACCTGGGCTACGCCCCGCCGTTCTCCCCGGTCTGGGACCCGGTCCTGGTGGCGGCCCGCAAGACGGTCACCGCGCTGCGGAAGGCGGGCACCGCCTGAGCGGCGCCCGCCCCCGGCCGGTCAGCGGGCGGTGCTGGTGTGGACGTACTCGACGAGCCGCGACAGCGCGTCCGGGTCCATGTTCGGCATCACGCCGTGGCCCAGGTTGAAGATGTGGCCCTCCAGGCCGGCGGCCGCGTCCAGCACCTCCTGGGTCTTGGCCTCCACGGCGGCGGTCGGGGCGAACAGCACGGCGGGGTCGAGGTTGCCCTGGAGCGCCTTGCCGGGGCCGACGCGGCGCGCGGCCTCGTCCATCGGGACCCGCCAGTCGACGCCGACGACGTCCGCTCCGGCCTCGCCCATCAGACCGAGCAGCTCACCGGTGCCGACACCGAAGTGGATGCGCGGGACGCCGTACGGGGCGACGGCGTCGAAGACCTTCGCCGAGGCGGGCAGCACGGAGCGGCGGTAGTCGGCGGGGGCCAGGGCGCCCACCCAGGAGTCGAAGAGCTGCACGGCGCTGGCGCCGGCGTCGATCTGGACCTTGAGGAAGGCGCCGGTGATCTCGGCGAGGCGGTCGAGCAGGTCGGCCCAGAGCTCCGGGTCGCCGTACATCAGGGCCTTGGTGTGCTCGTGGTTGCGGGACGGGCCGCCCTCCACGAGGTAGCTCGCGAGGGTGAACGGCGCACCCGCGAAACCGATCAGCGGGGTGGCCCCCAGCTCGGCGGTGAGCAGCCCGATGGCCTCGGTGACGTACCAGACGTCCTCGGGCGTCAGGTCGCGCAGCCGGGCCAGATCGGCGCGGGTGCGGATCGGCTCGGCGATCACGGGTCCGACGCCGGGCTTGATGTCGAGGTCGATGCCGATGGCCTTGAGCGGGACCACGATGTCGCTGTAGTACACCGCGGCGTCGACCTTGTGGCGGCGGACGGGCTGCATCGTGATCTCGGCGACGAGCTCCGGCATCGTGCAGGAGTCGAGCATCGGGATGCCTTCGCGCACCTTCAGGTACTCGGGCAGCGAGCGCCCCGCCTGGCGCATGAACCAGACCGGCGTGTGCGGCACGGGCTCGCGCCGGCACGCCTTCAGGAACGCCGACTCGTGGGTGGCGGAGGTCTTCGTCTGGTGGCCCGAGGGGCGGTCAATGGCACTCACGCACAGAATCTTCGCATGCGCGCGGAATGAGCCCTGCCCCGCACGGGTGTCCTTCCGCGCGCGCGGCTCCGGTTCCGCCTACTCTTCCCGGCATGGCTTCGGCGCAGGGACACTTCTCCGATCAATCCGATGATGCTGACGGCACGGACAGTGCGGAGGGTGATTCCGTCCCGCCCGCGTTCCGTTCGGCGGTGGACGCGTTGCGCTCGGCGCGCCTGCGGCCCGAGCTGGAGGTGGATCCGACGAGGCCACCGAAGCGCCTGGCTCCTTATGCCCACGCGCTGGAGGCGGCGGTCGTCGACGGCGAGGACGATCTCGCCGACGGGCGGCTCGTCCTGCTCCACGACCCGGCCGGGCACGAGGCCTGGCAGGGCAATTTCCGGCTGGTGACGCTGGTGCGCGCCGAGCTGGAGCCGGAGATGGCGTCCGATCCGCTGCTGCCGGAGGTGTGCTGGTCGTGGCTGACCGGCGCGCTGGAGGCGCGCGGTCTGTCGTACGGGGAAGCGGGCGGCACGGTCACCCGGGCCGGTTCGCACTACTTCGGTGCGCTGGCGACGCGGCGTCCGGCCACGCAGATCGAGATCCGGGCGTCGTGGACGCCGCGCGAGGGCCGGGGCGGAGTGCCGGACACGGCGGCGCATCTGATGGCGTGGGGCGATCTGCTGTGCCAGATCGCCGGTCTGCCGCCGTCGGAGCCGGCGGACGCGGCCGTGGTGACGCTGCCGCAGCGGCGCGGGCCGCAGGTTCCGTAGGGCGTTGCGGCGTTCCCCCCACCTTCGCTCCGCTCCGGAGCGCCGCTCGGACCAGACGTCGCACGCCGCCCCGGGGCGGCGTTCCGGTTTCGTGACGCAGTGTCACAAGACCTCGCACAGTCACCGGCTCTCTTTTCGTACAATCGATCGCGCGTCCTATTTGCCCGAATTGTTACTCACTAAATCGTGATCTTCCTCTAAAGGAGCAGGGGTCTGCTGCCGAAGGAGTCAATGACCCTTCAAGCACGGTTCGCCCCGGCTTCATCCCCGAGCCGGCCCGTCCCGCCACTCCCCAGGAGGCCTGGTGTCCGTTCTCCTCGAGCAGCCCGCAAGCCTGGTCGCCTACCGCCCGAACAAGCCGACGGCCATGGTCGTCGTGGCCGACCCGCGCGTCCGTTCCACCGTCACCCGCCATCTGTGGGCACTCGGAGTACGTGACGTCATCGAGGCGTCGTCCATCGCGGAGGCCCGTCCCCGCGTCGGCAACCCGCGCGACATCTGCGTAGCCGACGTCCACCTGCCCGACGGTTCCGGGCTGACCCTGCTCTCCGAAACCCGAGCCGCCGGCTGGCCGAACGGCCTCGCCCTCTCCGCCGCCGATGACATCGGCGCCGTGCGCAACGCCCTCGCGGGCGGCGTCAAGGGCTACGTCGTCACCGGCACCCGTACGAACATCGGCCACCCCACCCGTCCCGGCGTCGCCCCCATCGGCGCCAACGCCGCCCGTATGCACCGCCGGCCCCCCGGCACCCCGAGCCACCCGGGCGGCTACCGCGAACTGTCCGGCCGCGAGGTGGAGGTCCTGCGGCTCGTCGCCGAAGGGCAGTCCAACAAGGCCATCGGCGTCTCCATGGGGCTGTCCGCCCTCACCGTCAAGAGCCACCTCGCCCGCATCGCCCGCAAGCTCGGCACCGGAGACCGCGCAGGCATGGTCGCCGTCGCCCTGCGGACGGGCATCATCCACTGAATCCCTTCGGATCCCCACCCCCGCCGGTGTGCAGAAATGCGGAACCGGCTGGAATACATGCATCGGCACCCGTCGACGGATCATTCCGTCGACGGGTGCCGTGCATACACAGATACCCTTGACACGTGACCGACGCCCAAGAGACCGCAGCAGACACTTCACTGCGAACCACCGGGGGCGCCCCCCCGGACGACGTCGCCCCGGCGCCGATCCCCTTGCTCGAACCTCGCGAGGGCATTCCGCCGGTGGTGGCCTCCGACGATGCCCTGGCCGGGGTGATCGCGGCCTTCGCCGCGGGCTCCGGCCCGGTGGCCGTGGACGCCGAGCGCGCCTCCGGTTACCGGTACGGGCAGCGCGCCTATCTCGTACAGCTGCGCCGTGACGGCGCGGGCAGCGCGCTCGTCGACCCGGTGGGCTGCCCGGACCTGTCCGGGCTCGGCGAGGCGCTCCGCGGCACCGAGTGGATCCTGCACGCGGCGACCCAGGACCTGCCCTGTCTGCGCGAGATAGGGATGACGCCGACCGGGCTCTTCGACACCGAGCTGGCCGGCCGGCTGGCCGGATTCCCGCGGGTCGGCCTCGGCGCGATGGTCGAGAACGTGCTCGGCTACTCGCTGGAGAAGGGCCACTCGGCCGTCGACTGGTCGACCCGCCCGCTGCCCGAGCCCTGGCTGCGCTACGCCGCACTCGACGTCGAGCTGCTGATCGACCTGCGCAACGCCCTGGAGGAGGAGCTCGACCGGCAGGGCAAGCTGGAATGGGCGCAGGAGGAGTTCTCCGCCATCGCCTCCGCGCCGCCCGCTCCCCCGCGCCAGGACCCGTGGCGTCGCACGTCCGGCATGCACAAGGTCCGCCGCCGCCGGCAGATGGCGGTGGTCCGCGAGCTGTGGACCATGCGTGACCAGATCGCCCAGCGCCGCGACATCTCCCCCGGCAAGGTGCTCGGCGACACCGCGATCGTGGAGGCCGCACTCGCGCTCCCGCCCAACGCCCACGCCCTCACCGCCCTGCCCGGCTTCGGCCACCGCATGGGCCGGCGCCAGCTGGAGCAGTGGCAGGCGGCCGTGGACCGCGCGAAGGAGCTGCCCGACTCGGAGCTCCCGCAGCCGGGCCAGCCCCTGGCCGGACCGCCGCCGCCCCGCGCCTGGGCGGACAAGGACCCGGCCGCCGCGGCCCGCCTGTCGGCCGCCCGCACCGCCGTGTCCGAGCTCGCGGAGCGGCTGCACATGCCGCAGGAGAACCTCATCACCCCCGACACCGTGCGCCGGGTGTGCTGGGAACCGCCGAAGAAGCTCACGCCGGACGCGGTGGAGAACGCCCTCGCCGGATACGGCGCGCGGCGCTGGCAGATCGAACAGGTGGCCCCCATCCTGCTGCACGCGCTCGCTCCCGAGGCCTGAAAAGGGCATCGGACAGGGGCGTATTCACGCCAGGTTGGCGCGGGCTTCCGCTGCGCGCATCCTCTCTTCCCATGGCCCGGACGGCCCCTCGCGGGGCCGTCCGGGCCATTTTGCGGATGTGACCTTCGCCGCTCCCGCCGCAAGGACTGGGCAGTCTGGTTACCCGCAAGTAGCATGAGCGGTGGCGGCACGCTTCCGGGCGTGCCCCGCAGCAGTGCCATCCCGCACCCTGGAGGAGAGCCACCGTGCCTCGTACCATCCGGGACGTCGTCTTCGTCGACGGCGTCCGCACCCCGTTCGGCAAAGCGGGCCCGAAGGGCATCTACCACGAGACCCGCGCCGACGATCTCGTCGTGAAGGCCATCCGGGAGCTGCTGCGCCGCAACCCGGACCTGGACCCCGCACTGATCGACGAGGTCGCCATCGCCGCGACCACGCAGATCGGCGACCAGGGCCTCACGCTCGGCCGCACCGCCGGCATCCTGGCCGGGCTGCCGCAGTCGGTCCCCGGCTACTCCATCGACCGCATGTGTGCGGGCGCCCTGACCGCCGTCACCTCGACGGCCGGTTCCATCGCCTTCGGCGCGTACGACGTCGTCGTCGCCGGTGGCGTCGAGCACATGGGCCGCCACCCGATGGGCGAGGGCGTGGACCCGAACCCGCGCTTCGTATCGGAGAAGCTGGTCGACGAGTCCGCCCTGTTCATGGGCATGACCGCGGAGAACCTGCACGACCGGTACCCCTCGATCACCAAGCAGCGCGCCGACGAGTACGCGGTGCGCTCGCAGGAGAAGGCCGCCAAGGCGTACGCCAACGGCAAGATCCAGCAGGACCTGGTGCCGGTCTCCGTGCGCCGCACCAACCCCGAGGCCGGTGAGACGGGCTGGGGCCTGGTCACCGCCGACGAGCCGATGCGCCCGGGCACCACGATGGAGTCCCTCGCCGGTCTGAAGACCCCGTTCCGCGCCCACGGCCGCGTGACGGCCGGTAACGCCGCGGGTCTCAACGACGGCGCCACCGCCTCGCTGCTCGCCGCCGAGGACGTCGCCCGCGAGCTGGGCCTCCCGGTCAGGATGCGCCTCGTCTCCTACGCCTTCGCGGGCGTCGAGCCGGAGGTCATGGGCTACGGCCCGATCCCGGCGACGGAGAAGGCCCTGTCGAAGGCCGGCCTGTCCATCTCGGACATCGGTCTCTTCGAGATCAACGAGGCGTTCGCCGTGCAGGTGCTCGCCTTCCTGGAGCACTACGGCATCGCCGACGACGACGCCCGCGTCAACCAGTACGGCGGCGCGATCGCCTACGGCCACCCGCTCGCCTCCTCCGGTGTCCGGCTGATGACCCAGCTGGCCCGTCAGTTCGAGGAGCAGCCCGAGGTCCGCTACGGCCTGACGACCATGTGCGTCGGCTTCGGCATGGGCGCGACGGTCGTCTGGGAGAACCCGCACTTCGACGGAGGCAGCAAGTGAGCACCACCACCACTGAGCTCCTGAAGGGCGCGGCCGAGCTGTTCCCCGGCGAGGTCGTCACCCAGGCGCACGTACGCCACCTGGACCTTCCGGCCGGTGCGGGCCGTTTCGCCCTCATCACGCTGGACAACGGCCTGGACCACACCAAGCCGACCACCTTCGGACCGCAGTCGCTGGCGAACCTGAACGCCGCCGTCGACCAGGTCGAGAAGGAGGCCGCCGAGGGCGCGATCACCGGCATCGGCATCACGGGCAAGCCGTTCATCTTCGCGGTCGGCGCCGACCTCAAGGGCGTCGAGCTGCTGAAGGAGCACAAGGACGCGCTCGCCATCGGCAAGGGCGGCCACGACGTCTTCCGCCGGCTCTCCTCCCTCGCCGTCCCGACGTTCGCGTACTACAACGGCGCGGCGATGGGGGGCGGTGTCGAGGTCGGTCTGCACTGCTCGTACCGCACCGTCTCCAAGGCCCTGCCCGCGTTCTCGCTGCCCGAGGTCTTCCTCGGCCTGGTCCCCGGCTGGGGCGGCTGCGCGCTGCTTCCCAACCTGATCGGTGCCGACCGCGCCGTCTCGGTGATCATCGAGAACTCGCTGAACCAGAACCGCCAGCTCAAGGGCAAGCAGGTCTTCGACCTCGGGATCGCCGACGCTCTCTTCGAGGGCGCCGACTTCCTGGAGCAGTCGCTGATCTGGACCGCGAACGTGCTGAACGGCACGCTCACGGTCGAGCGCCCCGAGATCGACCGCGGTGACGCCTGGGACCAGGCCGTCGCCCGCGGCAAGGCCATCGCCGACTCCAAGGTGCACGGCGCGGCCCCGGCCGCGTACCGCGCGCTGGAGATCATCGCCGCGGCCAAGGACGGCGACCTGGGCGCCGGCTTCGACCGCGAGGACCAGGCCCTGGCGGACCTGATCATGGGCGGCGAGCTGCGCTCCGGGATCTACTCGTTCAACCTGGTCCAGAAGCGCGCCAAGCGCCCGGCCGGCGCTCCGGACAAGGCCCTGGCCCGTCCGGTCACCAAGGTCGGCGTCGTGGGCGCGGGTCTGATGGCCAGCCAGCTCGCCCTGCTGTTCCTCCGCCGCCTCGAGGTACCGGTCGTCCTGACCGACATCGACCAGGCGCGCGTGGACAAGGGTGTGGGCTACGTCCACGCCGAGATCGAGAAGCTGCTCGGCAAGGGCCGCATCAACCAGGACAAGGCCAACCGCCTGAAGGCCCTGGTCTCCGGTGTGCTGGACAAGGCGGAGGGCTTCTCCGACGCCGACTTCATCATCGAGGCCGTCTTCGAGGAGATCGGCGTCAAGCAGCAGGTGTTCGCGGAGGTCGAGGCGGTCGCCCCGGCGCACGCCATCCTCGCCACCAACACCTCCTCCCTCTCGGTCACCGAGATGGCGTCGAAGCTGAAGAACCCCGAGCGGGTCGTCGGCTTCCACTTCTTCAACCCGGTCGCGATCCTCCCGCTCCTGGAGATCGTCCGCGGCGAGCAGACGGACGACGCCTCGCTGGCCACGGCCTTCGGGGTCGCCCGCAAGCTGAAGAAGACCGCGGTCCTGGTGAAGGACGCCCCGGCGTTCGTCGTCAACCGCATCCTCACCCGCTTCATGGGCGAGATCCAGAACGTCATCGACGAGGGCACCCCGGTCGAGGTCGCGGAGAAGGCCATCGAGCCGCTCGGCCTGCCGATGTCCCCGCTGGTGCTCCTGGAGCTGGTCGGCCCGGCCATCGGCCTGCACGTCTCCGAGACCCTGAACCGCGCCTTCCCGGAGCGCTTCACCGTCTCCGAGAACCTGGCCGCGGTCGTCAAGGCCGGCAAGCGCGGCTTCTACGTCTATGACTCCGGCAAGCCGGAGCTGGACCCGGAGGTCGCCGCCCTCCTGAAGCAGGGCGACACCGTCCTGACCGAGGAGCAGGTCCGCGACCGCGTCCTGGACGCGGTCGCGCAGGAGATCGGCCTGATGCTGGACGAGGGCGTCGTCGCCGAGGCCCAGGACATCGACCTCTGCCTGATCACGGGCGCGGGCTGGCCCTTCCACCTGGGCGGCATCACGCCGTACCTGGACCGCGAGGGCGTTTCCGAGCGGGTGAACGGGAAGAAGTTCCTGGCGCGGGGCGTGGCGAGCGTTCCGGCGTAACGCGCTTCGCTGATACGCGCACGGGCCGTACGGATCTCGCTTCCGTACGGCCCGTCCGTCTCTCCGGTGCCCCCTGGCCTGTGCTTCGTCGCCGTATGCTGCGCAGACCGAACTCGCCCGGGTACACGCCGCCTTGCTGGAGGAGGTGTGCGAGGACGACGGACGCGGCGACCGCATCGGTACGGCGTTCGCCGTCAAGGAGCAGATGACCGACGCTCGTTCTCGCTGCTACCGGATGCCCGCCTCCTGTACGAACTCACCCAGCCACGCCCGGAATTGCGGGCCGAGGTCCTCGCGCTCGCAAGCCAGCCGGACGACGGCACGCAGATAGTCGCCGCGATCCCCGGTGTCGTAGCGGCGGCCGCGGAAGACCACCGCGTGGACGGGCCCGCCGAGCGTCGGATCGAGGGCCAGTTGGCGGAGAGCGTCAGTCAGTTGGATCTCACCGCCGCGGCCGGGCGGTGTCTTGCGCAGGACCTCGAAGATCTGCGGGGCGAGGACGTACCGCCCGATCACGGCAAGATTGCTGGGCGCGGTGCCGGGTTCGGGCTTCTCCACGAGATCGGTGACGGTCAAAACGTCGCCCGTCTCATCCTCCAGGGGGGCCACAGCCGCGCATCCGTACAGGTGCGTCCGGTCGTCCTCGACCTCCATGAGCGCCACGACGCTGCCGCCGTGCTGCTCCTGGACCTCCAGCATCCGGGCGAGCAGCGGATCCCGCTCGTCGATGAGGTCGTCGCCGAGCAACACCGCGAACGGGGCGTCACCGACATGCGGTTCGGCACAGAGGACGGCGTGCCCCAGGCCGAGCGGGTTGCCCTGCCGCACATAGTGGACGTCGGCCAGTTCGCTCGACTCACGGACCTGCCGCAGCTTGCCGGAATCGCCCTTCAGCTCCAGCAGGTGCTCCAGTTCGTAAGCACGGTCGAAGTGGTCCTCCAGGGCCCGCTTGTTACGGCCGGTGACCATGAGGACGTCATCGAGTCCGCTGCGTACGGCCTCCGCCACCACGTACTCGATCGCGGGCCGGTCCACGACCGGGAGCATCTCCTTGGGAGTCGCCTTGGTCGCGGGGAGGAATCGGGTGCCAAGACCCGCTGCCGGGATGACGGCCTTGCGGGTGCGGCGGTGGTGCGAAGGCATGAACGTGTGCTCCAGCGGGTGACTGATATGTACGTGCGACAGGGCGAGGTCGGGGGCCGAGGCCCGAAATAGCGGTGTCAGCCCTTGTCCGGGCTGACCGTGAAGGACAGCTCGTTGCCGGGTGTGAAGAAGACCCTTCCGCGCGCC
Source organism: Streptomyces sp. NPDC005775 (assembly GCF_042871565.1). NCBI lineage: Bacteria > Bacillati > Actinomycetota > Actinomycetes > Kitasatosporales > Streptomycetaceae > Streptomyces > Streptomyces sp. NPDC005775. Next base: position 670,813 of record NZ_JBIAIU010000002.1, read on the forward strand.
GGGCCCTGCGTCGGGTGGTGCCAGCGCTGCGTGGGATAGACATCGATCCGCTTGCGCTCCAGGATGTCGTCGAAGAACCGCGCGAGCCGGATACGCGGTTGTCCGGGTTCACGCTCCAGCCACAGGTCCCAGTCGTCGTGGCCGCCCGACGAGGCGGCAACGACACCGGCGAACGGCAGGTGTGCCTCGAAGGAGCCGTCGTGTCCCACGGAAACCTGGCCTGCCACAGTGGACGCGACACACCCCTTGCGGGGGATGGCCCCGAGCCGCAGCCCGGAGAGATCGGTGCCCGGCGGAACGATCAGGGCGCCGCGCATGAGCCAGCCGTCCTGCCCCACCACCACGGCATGCACCTCTGCATGCTCCACGCGATGACGCACGAAGACCGACAGGTGGCCGTCCGCGGTGCGGTAGGGCACGGGCCAGTACGCGGGACCTCCCGCCGGAACACGGCGGACCAGCAGACCACCGGTATGGACGCCCTCCACGGCGAGCGGGGAGCGCCGGCCGTCCGGCAGCTCCAGGTCGATGTCGTACCGGCCCTCGGCCAGGACCGGTGGCTCGGCGGGGACCGCGTACACCGACCGCAGAGTGCCCGTCGCCTCCTCCACCGACGTCCCGAGGGCAACCAGCTTGATCAGCGTCTCGCCCCTGCGCGGGGTGACACACAGCACGGGAGGCTCCGCGCCGGGGTGCAGCACAGCGCGGACCTCGATTGCGCCGTCACCGCGCACCAGTACCTCGGCCGGCACACCGGAGGGCACCACCGAAGGGGCCACGGCTGCGGTCTGCTTCGGCACGGAGGCGGACACATCCCGCAGGAACGCGTCGTAGCGGAAGGCGATGCGCTCGGCGCTGTAGAGAGGGGCCGTCGCGTAGGCGCCCTGGGAAAGCTTCTCCCGCTCGGCCGGCTGTTCGATGAGGTAGCGCATCGCCTGGGCCATGGCGTCCTCGTCACCGAGGGGCACCAGGAGGCCGTTGTGGCCCGGGACGACGATCTCCCCGGGGCCGAAGGGGGCATCGGCCGCGAGAACCGGAAGTCCGTGGTGCATGGCCTCCACCAAGGTCAGGCCGAACGACTCCCGGCGGGCCGCGCTCACCGAGAACGCCGCCTTGTCCCACTCCGCGGTGAGGTCGGGCAGCGCGCCCATGAGACGGACAGCGTCGCTGAGCCCGTGCGCGTGCACGAGGTCCTGCAGCTTTGCCTGCTCGGGCCCGCGGCCGAAGATGCGCAGCCTCCACTGCGGGTGGTGGGGGGCGACCTGGGCGAACGCGTTGATCAGCGTGTCGAAGCCCTTGAGCGGCACGAGGCGTCCCGCGGCGGCGATCAACGGCAGGCCGCGCACAGGGACGTGCCGGTCCGGCGGCGGCACGATGTTGCCGATGCCTGCGAGCAGGGGTGCCTGGTCTCCCAGCTGTTGCTGGTAGTTGTTCATGTCGGCCTGGGTGAGGCAGACGACGCCGTCCACCTCGCGGTACAGCTCCAGAGTGCGCTCGCGCAGCGCCTGGGAGGGCACCATCGAACTCTCGTGGTCGATAACCACGCGCCCGTAGCCGTGCCGTCCGTGGGCGATGAAGTACGCGGCGAATCCCGGCCGGGCAGCGATGACGACGTCGGCGCCGCATGTGCCGAGGTGACCGAGGATCAGGTCGTCGACGTCCGGGGTGTACTGGTCGGCCCAGCCGTCCTCCTTCGGCATGATCCGGGGCGGCTTGCCGCCCACGGTCTTCGCCGTGCCCTCCCGCCGGTCGACCAGGTAGCGCAGGGTCACGCTGCTGGAGGGCCGGAAGGACGGCTGGTCCGCCGTACGGAAGACCGAGACGATCTCCACCTCGTGGTGGACCGCCAGCGCGGAGGCCAGGCTGCTGGTGGCCCGCGGGACCCCGCCGAAATTGTCGATGCTGTGGAGCAGGAAGGAGATCCGCACAAGTGTCCTTCGGGATTCTCGGGGTCCCGTAAGGGGCCGTTGTCAGTGGTGCTCGGTCACCACGAGCGAGAGTTCGTTGTCCGCGGTGAAGTAGGGACGCAGTCCGACGACGGCACGACCGACGTCCGGGCCGAACAGGTCCGGCGGCTCCTCCCGCACCAGCTCGGGGAAGCGCTGCACATCGCGTCTCACCACCTGGTCATCGGCGATACGCGCCACCCTGACCGGTGCACTGCCGCTGCTGTCGGTGAGCAGCACGTCCCAGTTCTCGCGCATGAGCAGCCGGGCCCTCATGGCCTCTTCCATGTTCAGCTCCGCGCCGAACCAGCCGCCTTCGAAACGCGCCCGGCCCGCTGCCAGCGTGCGCGCGGGCTCCTGGCGTCGACGGAGCAGCAACGTCAGGTCGCCGTCGATCTGCCACTCACCCTGCAGCCAGCCCGTCAGCCACAGGCTCGTGTCGCTGTAGTCGACGGTCACCAGCTCGGCGTGGCTCTGCCGGGACCAGACGCGCAGGCGCAGGTAGCCGCCTTCGGAGGCATACGGCAGCACCCAGTGGAACAGGTTCAGGTCGCTCAGGTGTCCGACGTCGCGTGCCCCGCCGAGCGAGCACCGCCCGTAGCGCAGGCGGCTCTCCTTGCCCTTGCCGTCCACTGCGTAGAGATCGGCGCGGCCTTCGCCCAGCACGGCCAGCGCGCGAGCGTCGATACGGGCGCGGGTCCCGTCGCTCCCGACGGCGAAGTCGACCACTTCCTTGCCGCCTTTGCCCTGCTCCTTGACGCGCACGTTCCGGGCGCCGGACACACCCCGCAGAGTGACCTCCCATGCGCCGTCCGACAGCACCCGGCAGTCAGCGGTGGGGAGGGTGCGCTCCTCGGCGGGCGCACCCCCGCCGGTGCGCCGTCCCTTGCCCCAGCGGCCGCGCACCCCGGCCTTGACCGCTCCGAACAATGCGTCGTACGCGTCGCCGACCTGCTCCGTGCCCGCGGATTCCGCGGTCCGCAGGGCCTGAGCCCGATGCGCCGAGCGCAGCCGCTCGTCCGCCATGTAGCGCTCCAGGGCGCGGGCGGTGGCATGGACATCACCAGCCGGCACCAGCAGCCCGCCGTGACCCTCGGCGAGCACCTCAGGCGCTCCGAAGGGCACCTCCGTGGCAACCACGGGCGTGGCCTGGGCGAGTGCCTCCAGCACGGGGCGCGCGCTGTCGACGCGCTCCGCGGTCACCAGGGCGATGTCGGCGTCGTAGAAGTCGTCTTCGCCGGCTTCTCGCTCGAAGAGCAGAACATGGTCGTGGAGCCCCAGGGCCATGACCAGTTCGCGGGTCTCACGGCGCAGCGGGCCGGTACCGAACACCCTGAGCTGCCAGCCCGGTTGAGCCGTGCGGGTCTGAGCGAAGGCGTGCAGCGCCAACTCGACGCGCCGGTGCGAGACCAGTCGCCCGGCGCTGATCACCACGCCCGTCGTCGGCTTGTCCGGGTTCCCGGCAAGAATCACCGGCTCGACGATGTGGCGCACCTCGACGCCCGCTGTGCGCAGCTCCGTGTACTCGGGAGCGGCGGCGTCGCCCTGGGTGAGCGGGACGACCGCGTCCAGTTCGCGGTAGAGCTCCGTCCAGCGGGCGCGCGCAGATTCCGGGAGCCGTTCGACGGGCGCCGGCTGGCGGGCGATGCGCCGCGCGTGCGGTACCCGGCACTGCGCAAGGGCCGCGCCGAGCGCGGAGCTGAGGGCGAGCACCACGTCGGCTCCGCTCGCGGAAAGGTGCTTCCGCAGCCTTGCGTCGTCGGCGCGGTTGTAGCGCCGGAACTCGGGATCGCCGGCGATCACGAGCTGTGAGGTGTTGTCGTCGTCCCGGTCGCCGGCCGCGACCGAGGGGGCCAGGGCCAGGACGTCGACGTTCGTCGGGAGCCGCAGCGCCGCGTGCGGTTCGGCGGCTCCTCGCACGGTGACGACAGTCACCCGGTGCCTGGCGGCGAGGGACTGGGCCAGCCGGGCAGCTGCCCGCGCGCCGATGGAGTCGGTGGCCAGGGTGTGGACGAGGATCTCGATGTTCATGGCTCAGGCCGCCGTCTTCTCGTACGGGCTCGGCACCGGGTAGAAGGCTTCGAGGAATCGGTGGAGCAGCTGGCTCTGGTGCTCGATCTCGGCGGGGTCGCTCGCGGAGTCGTTGAGGCAGAAGGTGTCCCGGTCCCGGCGCAGCAGCAGGAGTTCCAGCTTGTGCTCCAGCTCGGGATCGTCGAGCGCGAAGTAGCCGTACCGGAGGTCTCCGGGCAGGCTGCACCCGGAGTAGTAGCCGTAGTAGTGGTGCAGCGAGGAGGCTATGGACAGGTCGGTGCTGCTCCGCACGGGACTGGCGGAGGTGCCCCGGTGCTCCTCGGGGAAGTCTTGTTCGATGGCGGCGAGGATGTCCCGGTTGAGCGCGTACGGCACGTGCTTCATCTTCTGTACGAGCGTGCGGCCGAACCGCTGGTGGATGAGCCGGCGGTTGTTCTTCGCGGCCACCGAGGTGGGTACCTCGTCGGGTTCCGGGGGCCCGTAGGGGACCTGTGCCGGGGACGGGAAGAACTTGGCGATGCCGTTCGGGTGGAAGAACGCGGAGGGAGTGAGGGTCCGCCCGATGAACATGTCGTCGTTGAAGTAGACGAAGTGGCGTGACAGCCCGGGGATGTGGTGCAGTCGGGACTCGATCGCATGGCTGTTGAAGGTGGGCAGGTGGGAGGGGTCGTCGAAGATCTCCTGGTGGTCCACCACGCGGGCTCTGCCGTCGCCGGCGGCCCACCAGTGCGGAGTCTGCTGGTCGGTGACGATGTAGATGTTCCTCACCCACGGCATGAACATCCGCACCGAGCGCAGGCTGTACTTCAGCTCGTCGCGGGAGACATAACGTGCCAGGCTCGCCGCTTCCGCGTGGAAGACCTCACCGCGGCTCTCGGCGCGGCGCCGCTGCCAGGCCGGGTCGTCGCCGTCCACCCAGGTGTACACGACATCGATGGGGAAGGGGTGTTCGTCGGGGAAGGCGATGTCCAGTTCGGGGCGGGTGCGCGTCGGGCGCAGTTGCGGCACCTCGGACCCGTGGGCCCGGCCCACGAGCCTGGTCATCTGCTCTCCGGGGACGACGAGCTGGTCGTGGCCGAGGAAGACGTGCTCGCTGGCGCGGTTGCGACGGGGTGCGACGAGGCGGTCGACTCCCGCGCCGGGCACGCTCTCCGCGGGCTCCCAGAACTCGACGTCACAGCCCGTGTCGGCACCGTGCGTCAGGTGGCCTTCTTCCGTGGTGCGGAACCAGAAGGCGCGCACGACGGAGAGGCCGTTCGCCCGTTCCCACGTCTTGGCCGAGGAACCCTCCCACGCACCGTCGCCGGGAGCCATTCCGGCCTTGGGGCGGGCGACGTAGCCCCTGCTGTTGGACAGGCGGGCCCGTAGCGCCGCCAGGACCTGGGGGCGTCGACGCGCGTCAACACCGACCGCGGAGGCGGTGTCGTCGAGGCCCGGCACCGCGAACCAGTCGATCCGCTCGGCTTCCAGGGCGCGGCGGACCTCCAGGTTGTTCAGCTCACGCGCGGCGAGCGGCGTGAGGCGATCGTGCACCAGCGCGACACGCTTGTGCATGTCCACGATGACCTGCCGCTCCGTGCGGCCCCTGCGCAGGTGCGCCGGCGTGGGCTCCGGGCGAGGGCCGGTGCCCACGGAGGTCTCGCCAGCCGTCTCTCGGCTGGAGGTGTCAAACACGCGTTTCACTTTCGTCACGGGGGATGGGTGCTGCGGCAGGGGGAGCGCTCCGCTCACCGCCTGATCTCGGCCTTCTGCGACTGGATCGGCCGGGCCGCGTTGCGGTACTCGTCCGAGTCCACCCGCTCGAAGCGGCTGGGGACGGGGAAGTACGCGTCCAGGAAGTTCCGGATCATGTGTTCCTGTGCCTCCGGGTCCGGATGCTCGACGGTGTCGTTCAGGCAGAACGTGTCGAAGTTCCGATGAGCGAGGAGGCTGTTCAGGCGGCGCCGGGCCTGGTCGGCGGCGAGGTCGATGTACTGGTAGCGCAGGTTGCCGGACGTCGTACGGCCTGTGTGGAAGCCGTAGTAGTGGTGCAGGGACGAGGCGATCGGCACGTCGTCGGGTGACCGGAAACGGGAGTGCTGGGTGCGGTGGTGCTCCTCGCCGTAGACCAACTCGATGTCGGCGAGGATGCTGCGGCGCAGTGGATGCGGGGTGTGCTTCATCTTCTGCGCGATACGGGTCCCGAAGGACCGCTCGATCAGTGCTCGGCTGTTCTTGCCCGCGGCGTTCACCGGCAGGTCGTCCTTGCCCGCCGGGCCGCTCGGTATGAGTGCCTTGGACTGGAAGAATTTGGTCAGGCCATTGGTGTGGAAGAAGCGGTCGGCGCCGACCGGACGGCCGAGGAACACGTCGTCATTGAGGTAGAGGAAGTGCTCGGACAGACCCTCGATGTGGTGGAGCTGGCTTTCGATGGCGTGCGAGTTGAACGTGGGCAACGCGTCAGGGTCCGAGAAGATCTCGCGGTGATCCACGACCTTGATGCCTGGGGCGTCGGTGTCCAGCCAGCTGGGTACCTGCCCGGCAGTGACCAGATAGACCGTGCGGACCCAGGGTGCGTACTGGTGCAGGGAGCGCAGGGAGTAGCGCAGTTCGTCGCGGCTGGTGAAGCGCGCGTCGTTGGCTGCCTGGGCATGCAGGGTTTGCGGTGGGCCGCCCATCCGCCCGGCACGGACCGCGTCGCGCTGGGCGCTCCACTTGGGGTCGGAGTCGTCGACCCAGGTGTAGACGACGTCGATGGGGAAGAGGTGGTCCTCTGCCAGGGGCCGGGTGAATTCGGCCACGGTACGCGCGCTGCCCGTGGTGTAGGCACCGGGCACCAGGGCGAACAGGGCCTGCGGGACGATGTGGTGCGGCGCGTCGACCGCCACCTCGTCAACCACCCGGTTGGGGCGGGGCGCCACCAGTCGGCCTGCCCGTTCCGCCCAGAACTCGAGGTCGCAGCCCTGATCAGCACCGAACACGAGCTCCTGGGTCGGGTCGGTGACGTACCAGGCGATCCGGAGGGCATCGTGCCTGCGCAGCTGGCGCCAGGACTTGTCTTCGTCGCCAGATCGCATGCCCGACTCCGAAGCGGCGGCCGCACCCACGTAACCCGGAGTCTGCTCGAAGGCGATCCGGAGCATCTCCTCCGCCGACTCGCGCAGCCCCGCGGGCACCGCGACCGTCGGCACGTCGCTCGTAGCACCTCGCAGACAGAAGTACTCGATGCCCCCGGCCTCCAGCGCGGCAATGAGGATGTGCAGATTCCGGGCCCGGGCAGCCCACGCCGTAGCGCCGTCGACCACCAGGGCATGCATGTGCCGGCCCTTGACGCGCACCACCCGGCGCATCGAGGCCGCGCTGTGCCGGGGCGCATTGCGGCGGCCGCCCATCGCCCAGACGACCGTCGCCGACCGGATGGCGTCGACGGAGGTGAACGAGGACTTCACGACGGATCGCAGCGGAGCCGGAACCTTACGGACGATGCCTCGTCGCGCGCCCGCCGGAACCACAAACCGATACGCCGAAACCAGCGATCCCGCCTCCGGATTACCGGAACCGGCCACGAGGCATCCACCACCCACGCCACTGCGGTCCAGCGTCTGCCGCAACCAGGCACCACCTCGTGCCCGGGCGACGGACGGCACGAGACCGAAACCTGTCATCCCCGTTAAGACCGCCCCACTGGACGGTCACACCTGCTCACCTGCCGAGCAAGTCACAGAACCTTCACATAAAGAGCCGATCAACGTCCAGCCACCGAGGCGGACATAACCGACATATGCCCGTGATGAATCCCACCGATTATTCGTACAACCTTTTACGGCTGCACGGAAACATCACATGAATTCGGGGCGACACATCGGTGTCGCCCCGCTCGGCACTCCAGCAGGTGCCGTCAGGTCACAGTCGGTGCCAGTGCGGCGAGAGCGTGAGCCCCGGGCCCGATTCCTGCCGGGCGACGGACATTGCCCCGTCCTGTCCACGCACCGCTACGACGACGCGGCCGTTCCCGTCGAGAGCGAGCGCGGGATCACCGACGCACTCCTCGGTGGTGTCCGACCACCAGACGCCACCCTGCTCCTCCTCGGTACCGCAGACCCCGATCAGCAGAGTGCCACCCGCCCCGCGCTGCGCGAGAACCGTGCAGTCATAGCCGTCGAGCGGGGTGCGCAGTGCGACCACGGCACCGTCCCCAGGCTGTCCACCCACCGGCACGGGCCAGGCACCCACGCGGTAGGAGACGACTCCCGTCCTGTTCGGGTCGGTCCAGTAATAGGTGAGGCGGTCTGGCGCCGTCTCCAAGGCCGTCACGGAACCGTCCAGGGCATGGAACGGCACGGGTGGAGCGATCAGCGGTGTGCCGTCCGGATCCTCCTGACGCCACTGCCGCACCCCACGATCGCCGGACGTGAAGACCTCCACGAGCCCGCGCGAGGTCACCGACGGCACGATCTCGGCGGCGAGTCCGGCGCCCTTGAGGTCCTGCCAGGCTGCCCACTTGCCGCCCTTGCCCTCGCGGCGCATCTGCAGGCCACCGCCCGCGTTGCGCACGAAGACGAAGACCGTGCCCTTCGCGTCGACGACCCCGGCCGGCGGACCCACTTTCCGGCCCGTTTCGGCGTCACGGTAGAAGTTGCCGAGGGAACGCCACTCGGCGACCGGGCGGCCGGTCTGGTACTGGACTGCGTGTACGAAGTCCACACTCGGCCCGTCGGAACCCCGGCGCTCACGCCGCCCGAGGAAGTGCACGTACGAGTCGGCTCCCTGGACGATGGTGAGGTCCGTCAGGTCGGCGATCGGCACGAAGTCCGGGCCGTCCCAGCGGTCGCCGCCCGGGCTCCGCTGCGTCCAGCGCAGCAGACCGTCGTCCGTCCGGGAGTAGAGCGTGAGCCTGCCGTCCTTACCGAGCGGCATCCAGCGTCCGCGCGGCGTTCCGGAGACCTGGTGGCGTCCGGACGACGCGAGAGAGGGGGTACTGCCCGCGGAGTCCGATCCTCTTCTCCGCATGACCCGTAACACCCTCTCCACTCCACCGGATTCTTTGTCGCCCGCGCTCGGGGCCGACAACATCATATGCTCAGCACCGAGCCGCCCCACGGCAGGGCGCCAGCACTCCGCACTCCCCGGCGAAGGCGCCCTCACCGGCGGCCGGAACACCCATTCGCACGATCCTCTGTTCTATAGTGCTCGCTCAGTCATGCACACACGGACCGGCCACACCCCCCACCCGAGTCCCACGCACTCCACAGCCCACCTCGGGCCACGAGATTTGAGGACTCGACCACGATGAGCCACGACTCCATGTCCCAGGACACGCATGAAGGTGGTTCGGCCTCTCACGGCGGCAGACGGAAGCGCACGGGAGGCCCTCGCAAGCGCCGCCGGGGCCTCAAGATCACCCTCTCCGTCCTGCTCGTCCTGCTGATCGCCGCGGGCGGCACCGGCTACTGGCTCTACAGCCAGTTGGACGGGAACATCAAGGGCGTCGACATCAACAAGGCGCTGGGCGAGGACCGCCCGGAGAAGCTCCCGACCAGCGGGCAGAACCTGCTGGTCCTCGGTTCGGACTCGCGCGCCGGTGCCGAGAACAAGGAGCTGGGCGGTGGCGGCAGCGTCAGCGGAGCCCGCTCCGACACCGCGATGGTCGTGCACATACCCGAGGGCCGCAGCAGGGCCGTCGCCGTTTCCATCCCCCGCGACACGCTGGTGACCCGGCCCGAGTGCACCAAGGCCGACGGGACCGAGGTGCCTGCCGCGGAGCGCAGGATGTTCAACTCCGTCTACTCCCAGGTCGGTCCCGCCTGCGTCGTGAAGACCGTCGAGAAGATGTCCGGCGTACGCATCGACCACTACCTGGAGATCAACTTCGCCGGGTTCAAGGGCCTCGTGGACGCCATCGGCGGCGTCACCGTCGACGTCCCGCAGGACATCCACGACACCTCCTCCGGCCTCGACCTGACCGCCGGCCCCCACAAGCTCGACGGCACCCAGTCCCTGGCCTACGTACGCACCCGTCACGGCATCGGCGACGGCAGCGACCTCGGACGCATCGGGCTCCAGCAGCAGTTCCTGTTCGCCCTCCTCAGCGAGGTCCAGAAGCAGGACCTGCTGGGCAGTCCGACCAGTGCGTACAAGATCGCCAACTCCGCCACCAAGTCGCTGACGACGGACGAGGGTCTCGCCTCGCTCACGTCGCTGACCAGCTTCGCCCGTTCGATGAACGGCGTCGACCCGGCGTCGATGGAGACCATCATGCTCCCCGTCGCCTACGACAAGATCGACAAGAACCGGGTGGTGGCCGCGCAGCCGCAGGCCGACACCCTCTGGAAGGCGATCCGCACGGACGCCGCCATTCCGGAGTCCGCCAAGAAGTCCCCCGCCACCGGCGGCTGACACGGCGACAGACCGCACGGCCCCGCTTGCCCGACCGGGCAGGCGGGGCCGTCCGCGTCACGCCTTCGTGCGGTTCACCCGGCTGTGGCCGCGGCCGTACGCGAAGTAGATGATCACGCCGACGACCATCCAGATGCCGAACCGCAGCCACGTCTCCGCCGGCAGGTTGAGCATCAGCCAGACCGACGCGGCGACCGAGACGATCGGGAGCAGCGGAACCCACGGCGTGCGGAAGGCGCGGTGCAGGTCGGGGCGGGTGCGGCGCAGGACGATGACGCCCAGGGCGACGACGACGAAGGCGAAGAGCGTGCCGATGTTCACCAGCGTCGCGAGCTCGTTGATGCTGGTGAAACCCGCGATGAGCGCGATGAGCGCACCGAGCAGGATGGTCGGGCGGTACGGGGTGCGGTACCGCGGGTGCGTCTTCGAGAAGAACCTCGGGAGCAGGCCGTCCCGGCTCATCGCGAAGAACACCCGGGTCTGGCCGAGCAGCAGGATCATGCAGACCGTGGTGAGGCCGACGGCGGCGCCGAAGCTGATGACCCCCGCGTAGAAGGGGTGCCCGACGGCCTTGAAGGCGTCGGCGAGCGGGGCGCTCACGGAGAGCTCGGTGTAGTGCTGCATGCCCGTGACGACGATCGACACGGCCACGTAGAGCGCGGTGCAGATGAAGAGCGAGGCCATGATGCCGCGCGGCATGTCGCGCTGCGGGAGCTTGGTCTCCTCGGCGGCCGTGGCCACCACGTCGAAGCCGATGAAGGCGAAGAAGACGACGGAGGCGGCGGTGAAGATGCCCATCACGCCGAAGTTCGTGGGGGAGTAACCGAAGATCAGCTGGATCAGCGGGGCGTCCAGGCCCGATCCGGAGGGCTGTGGTTGGGCATCGGGGATGAAGGGCGAGTAGTTCGCGGTGTCGATGAAGAACAGGCCCGCGATGATCACGATGAGGACCACGGCCACCTTGATGGCGACCACCACCGTCGTGACCCGGGCGGAGAGCTTCATGCCGAGCACCAGGATGACGGTCAGCACGAGGACCAGGACGAAGGCGAGGACGTCGAAGCCGAAGCCGTCCGCCACGTCGGGGCCGGAGAGCGCGTCCGGCAGGTGCCAGCCGGCGTTGTCCAGCAGCGAGCGGACGTAGCCGGACCAGCCGACCGCGACGACCGCCGTGCCCAGCGCGAACTCCAGGACCAGGTCCCAGCCGATGATCCAGGCGACCAGTTCGCCGAGCGAGGCGTAGGAGAAGGTGTACGCCGAGCCGGCCACCGGGACGGTGGAGGCGAACTCCGCATAGCAGAGCGCGGCCAGGGCGCAGACGATGCCGGCGACCACGAAGGCGATGGCGGTGGCCGGGCCCGCCGTCTCCTTGGCGACCTTGCCGGTGAGGACGAAGATGCCGGTTCCGATGATGACGCCCACTCCGAAGACCGTGAGGTCCAGGGCGGAGAGGGACTTCTTGAGGGCGTGCTCCGGCTCCTCCGTGTCGCGGATCGACTGTTCGACCGTTTTGGTCCTGAACAGTCCGTCCCCGCTGGGGGGCAGGTCCTGCTGGGTGCTCACCGGCGTACCTCCACGCACTCGTCGTGTACGCCATGATTCGGACCCGCCCGCTCCCGGGGCCCCCGCAGCACGCCGCTCACGGCGGTATTTCACACGAATGGGCCGGTCGGACCACCCGTACAGGGTGGGCGACCGGCCCAATCGGCGTGCGGCGGTGTGCGGGTCAGTCCCGGACCGGCTCCACCACCGCGGAGCGGCTCTCCGTGTCCGTTTCGTAGCGGCCGTCGAGCCTGGCGACCAGACCGGTGACCTGACGGGCGATGTCCGGCGCGGTCAGTCCGATCTCCGCCATGACCTCCTTGCGGGAGGCGTGGTCGAGGAAGACCGACGGGATGCCGAAGTCGCGCAGCGGTACGTCGACGTCGGCGTCGCGCAGCGCCTGGGCGACCGCGGAGCCGACGCCGCCGGCCCTGCTGTTGTCCTCGACGGTGACGACGACCCGGTGCTTCGCCGCGAGCGGGGCCATGGCCTCGTCCACGGGCTTGACCCAGCGCGGGTCGACGACGGTGGTCGAGATGCCCTGGGCGTCGAGCAGGTCCGCGATCTCCAGGCACATCGGGGCGAGCGCCCCGATGGAGACGAGCAGGACGTCGGGCCGGGCGGCGGCCGGCTCGCGGAGCACGTCCATGCCGCCGACGGTGGAGACGGCCTTGACCGACGGGCCGACCGCTCCCTTGGAGAAGCGGACGACCGTCGGGGCGTCGTCGACCTCGACGGCCTCGCGCAGCTGGGCGCGGACCTGGTCGGCGTCGCGCGGGGCGGCGATGCGCAGGGTCGGCACGCACTGCAGGATCGACATGTCCCACATGCCGTTGTGCGAGGCGCCGTCCGTACCGGTGACCCCGGCCCGGTCCAGGACGAACGTCACACCGCACTTGTGCAGGGCGACGTCCATGAGGACCTGGTCGAAGGCGCGGTTGAGGAAGGTGGCGTACACCGCGAAGACCGGGTGCAGACCGCCGGTGGCGAGGCCGGCCGCGGAGACCGCGCCGTGCTGCTCGGCGATGCCCACGTCGTAGATCCGGTCCGGGAAGGCCTTCTCGAACTTGGTCAGGCCGACCGGCTGGAGCATGGCCGCGGTGATCGCGACGATGTCCTCGCGCTCCTTGCCGAGCTTGACCATCTCCTCACCGAACACGGAGGTCCAGTCGAGGCCGGAGGTGGCGACGGGCAGGCCGGTGTCGGGGTGGATCTTGCCGACGGCGTGGAAACGGTCGGCCTCGTCCAGCAGGGCCGGGGTGTAGCCGCGGCCCTTCTCCGTGAGGCAGTGCACGATGACGGGGCCGCCGAAGCGCTTGGCGCGCTGGAGCGCGGACTCCAGGGCCTCCAGGTCGTGGCCGTCGATCGGGCCGACGTACTTCAGGCCGAGGTCCTCGAACATGCCCTGCGGGGCGATGAAGTCCTTCAGGCCCTTCTTGGCCCCGTGCAGCGTCTCGTACAGCGGCTTCCCGACGACCGGGGTGCGTCCCAGGAGGTCCTTGCCGCGGGCCAGGAAGCGCTCGTAGCCGTCGGTGGTGCGCAGGGTCGCCAGGTGGTTGGCGAGGCCGCCGATCGTCGGGGCGTAGGAGCGCTCGTTGTCGTTGACGACGATGACGAGCGGGCGGTCCTTGGCGGCGGCGATGTTGTTCAGCGCCTCCCAGGCCATGCCGCCGGTGAGCGCGCCGTCTCCGATGACCGCGACGACGCGGTCGTCCTTGCCCAGCACCTCGTTGGCCTTGGCGAGGCCGTCGGCCCAGCCGAGCACGGTCGAGGCGTGCGAGTTCTCGATGACGTCGTGCTCGGACTCGGCGCGCGAGGGGTAGCCGGAGAGGCCGCCCTTGCTCTTGAGCTTCGAGAAGTCCTGGCGGCCGGTGAGGAGCTTGTGCACATAGCTCTGGTGGCCGGTGTCGAAGAGGACCTTGTCCTTCGGGGAGTCGAAGACCCGGTGCAGGGCGATGGTCAGCTCGACCACGCCCAGGTTGGGTCCGAGGTGTCCGCCGGTCTTGGAGACGGCGTCGACGAGGAAGGTCCGGATCTCTTCGGCGAGCTGCTCCAGCTGCTCGGGGGTGAGCCGGTCCAGGTCACGCGGTCCGCCGATGCGGGCCAGCAGATCCCATCCGTCGCCTGTCACCGCCTGACGCGCTTCGCGCGGCTGTGTCACCGTGCCTCCTTGCGATTGTGCTGGTCGAGCATGCCGATCCGCTGAGTCTAATCTTCCGCCCGCCGCCACGGACATCGGGCGGGAGTGTGCTGTCCCACCTCGCGCCGGTACGTGACAGTGCCCGGCGCCCCCGGAGGGGCGTCGGGCACTGTCCGGCCTTGCGTGGTCACCGGGCCCCGCCGGGCCCGGTGAGGCTACGCGCGGCCTGCGGTCTTCTGCGTACGGCGGGAGACCGAGTCGATGACCACGGCGGCGAGGAGAACCGCGCCGGTGATCATGTACTGCACGGCGTTGGCCATGCCGATCATGTTCAGGCCCTGCTGGATCGACTGGATGACGATCATGCCCAGGAGTGCGGACCAGACCTTGCCCCGGCCACCGAAGAGGCTGGTGCCGCCGATGACCGCGGCCGCGATGACCAGCATCAGGGTGTTGCCGCCGCCGACGCTCTTGGTCGCGCCGCCGGAGAGGCTGGCGATGAAGAGACCGCCGAAGGCACCCAGCGTGCCGGAGAGCGCGAAGACGGTGATCCGGATCCGGTCCACGCTGATACCGGCGCGGCGCGCGGCCTCCGGGCTGCCGCCGACCGCGAAGACCTGACGGCCGAAGGTCGTACGGCGGGCCACGAAGTCCGCGATCACGAGGACGGCGAGGAAGAGCACCAGGGCAAGCGGCAGACCGCGGGCGCCGGCCGGCTCGTTCAGGACGTACGCGACGACGAAGCACAGGACGGCGACGACACCGGTGCGCAGCACGATCTCGGTGATGGGGCGGGCCGGCAGGTTGGCGGCCTTGCGGCGCTTGCTGTCCCGCAGGAGCGAGGCGGCGTACGCGAGGACGGCGACCGCGGCCAGGCCGTAGCCGACGCCCTTGTCCGCGAAGAAGTAGTTGGTGAGGTCCTCGACGACACTGCCGGACGGCGTGTTGATCGAGCCCTCGCCACCCATCAGCCAGTCCTGCAGACCGCTCCAGCCGAGGAAGCCGGCCAGGGTAACGACGAAGGCCGGCACACCGATCTTGGCGAAGAAGAAGCCGTGCAGGGCTCCCAGCGCCGTACCGGCGAGGATCGCCGTGACGATCGCCAGCCACTCGGGCCAGCCGTGGTTGACGTTCAGCACGGCCCAGGTGGCCGCGCCGACGCCCGCTACGGAACCGACCGACAGGTCGATCTCGCCGAGCAGCAGCACGAACACGATGCCGACCGCCATGATGCCGAGGCCGGAGCTGTAGACGGCGATGTTGGCGACGGAGCTGGCGGAGAGGAAGTTGTTGTTCTGGAGCTGGAAGACGATCGCGATGACGATCAGGCCCACGAAGACGGGCAGCGAACCGAGCTCGCCGCCGCGCACCTTGCGGGTGAATTCCGACCAGTAGCCCTTGAAGCCCTCCTCACGGATGAGGAGACGCGGGTCCACCGCGGGGATCGGGGCTGCCGACGGCTCGGCCTGGGCCGGCACCGTGGCGGACTTCTCGATCTTGTCGGTGGAAGGGCCGGGGGTCTTGGCGAGGTCGCTCACTTCGCGTCCTCCTTCGTGGCTGTGCGTGCCTTGCGGCGCGTGACGGCATTGTCCGTGGCGCCGGTGATCGCGGCGATGACCTCTTCGTGGGACGTGGTCGCGACGTCGAAGACACCGTTGTTGCGGCCCAGACGGAGCACCGCGACCTTGTCGGCGACGGCGTTCACGTCGGCCATGTTGTGGCTGATGAGGATGACGCCGTGGCCGCGCTCGCGCAGCCGCTCGACGAGGTCGAGGACCTGCGCGGTCTGCTCGACGCCGAGGGCGGCGGTCGGCTCGTCCAGGATGACGACCTTGGGGTCGCCGATCAGGGCGCGGGCGATGGCCACGACCTGGCGCTGACCACCGGAGAGCGAGGCGACCGGGATGCGGACGCTCGGAATCCGGATGGACAGGGTGTCCAGCAGTTCCTTCGCGCGCTTCTCCATCGCGATCTCGTCGAGGACGGAGGCGCTGCGCAGCTCGTTGCCGAGGAAGAGGTTGGCGACGACATCGAGGTTGTCGCAGAGGGCCAAGTCCTGGTAGACGGTGGCGATTCCGAGCTCCTGGGCGTCGTTCGGCCGGTTGATCCGGACCGTCCCGCCCTCCCACTCGATGGCGCCTTCGTCGATCGGGTGGACGCCCGAGATGGTCTTGACGAGGGTTGACTTGCCGGCGCCGTTGTCGCCGACCAGGGCAACGACTTCGCCGGGGTGAATCTCCAGGTCCACATCGGTGAGCGCCTGGACGGCGCCGAACCGCTTGGAGATTCCGCGCAACGCCAGCACGGGCGTAGCGGACACGTGAATCATCTCCTTCGCCGCCTGACCGGCGGGGATGGTGCTGCAAAGCAGGGGGTGCCAGGTCGGGTCGTCGGGCCGTCGTCGTCGCCCGGTGGCCGAGTGGCCTGGGGCGGCGGCGGCCCGACGGCCTGACCTGGGAAGATAGTCCGGCCCCGCCCCCGCTTGCGGGGCGTTGACGGGGCGGGGGCCGGACTGGCTGGGGGGCCCGCAGGGGCCTGGAGCCGGAGTTACTTGATGCCGGCGGCGTCGCAGGCCGCCTTGAACTCCGCGGTGCAGATGTCGGAGGCCTTGTAGACCTCGTCCGCGATGATCGTGTCGGC
The DNA here is from genome assembly GCF_042871565.1 of Streptomyces sp. NPDC005775. NCBI lineage: Bacteria > Bacillati > Actinomycetota > Actinomycetes > Kitasatosporales > Streptomycetaceae > Streptomyces > Streptomyces sp. NPDC005775. The sequence goes on from NZ_JBIAIU010000002.1 coordinate 687,487, forward strand.
GATGTTCTCCTTGGTCACGACCGTGGCGTCGTACAGCCGCGACGGGGTGCCCTTGAACTCACCCGACAGGCTGTCGACCTTGGTCGGGGCCAGCGAGTCGATCTTCTCGCCCTTGAGGAGCTTGACCGCGATCTCGGCGGTGGTCTCGGCCTCCGGCTTGATCTGCTTGTAGATCGAGAAGGACTGGTCGCCCGCGATGATGCGCTGCAGACCGGCGAGCTCGGAGTCCTGGCCGCCGACCGGGACCTTCACGCCCTGCTTCTTGAGGGCGGTGATGATGCCGCCGGCCATGCCGTCGTTCGCGGAGTAGACGCCCTGGAAGCCGTCCTTGCCGAGCGAGTCGATGGCGGCACCCATCTTCTTGTTCGCCTCGTCCGGCGACCAGTCCGGGATGTCCTGCTCGTAGACGACCTTCTTGACCTGGGTGTCCAGGACGCTGTGCGCGCCCTTCTTGAAGAAGGGGGCGTTCGGGTCGAGCGGCGAGCCGTTGATCATGACGACGTTGCTGCTCTTCGCCTTGTCACCGAGCGCCTTGACGAGCGCCTCGCCCTGCAGGCGGCCGATCTTCTCGTTGTCGTACGAGACGTACGCGGAGATCGGGCCCTCGGCGAGCCGGTCGTACGCGACGACCTTGACGCCCTTCTTGTCGGCCTGCTGGATCCAGGACTTCGCGGCCTTGTAGTCGACCGTGTCGAGGATGATGACCTTGACACCCTGCGTGACCAGCGCGTCGAACTGCTTCTTCTGCGTCTCGGTGTCGCCACCGGCGTTGTTGTACTTGACGTCGCAGTCGGAGCAGAGCGCCTTGATCTTCGCTTCCATGATGGGGCGGTCGAAGGTCTCGTAACGCGTGGTCTTGTTCTCCGGCAGCAGCAGACCGATGGTCTTGCTGTCACCACCGCTGCCGCTGTCCTTGTCGTCGCCGGCCTTGCCACAGGCGGCAAGGGAGACGGCCATCGAAACTGCGGCCGTGCCTATGACGATGCGTCGCGTCATTGCGTTCATTGCGGGTGTGCCTCCCTGACGAGGCCGCAGCGTTGCGGCCGAGGTGGGTTGGAGTCAACTCGGCCGCAGACGTGGCGTCAAGGAGTAAATTCTTAACGAGATGACAACGGTGCCATTCGTTATCTAAGTGAAGGCAGGAGTCGCCGCGGGGAGAGTGCTCTCCAAAAGGGACGAATCCCCCATCTCGTTCAGTACGAGGGCCAGGGCGCCCAGCACCTCCGCCCGGCCGCCGAGGGCGCCGGGGAGCACCGAGAGCTGTCGCGCGGCGCTGGGAATGGCATAGCGCGACACGGAGTCGCGGATGGGCCCGAGGACCAGTTCCCCCGCCTCCGCGAGCGAGCCCCCGAGCACCACGCGGCTCGGGTTGAGCAGATTGCAGAGGTTGGCCACCCCGCTGCCGATGTGCCGCCCGACGTCGCCGATCACCCGGCGGCAGCCCGGGTCGCCCTCGCGGGCCAGCTGGACCACCCGCTCCATGGTGAGATCGGCCCCGTGACTGGGCTGGAGCAGGGGCAGGACGTACCGGGCGGCCGTGAAGGTCTCCAGGCACCCCCGGTTGCCGCAGCGGCAGACAGGGCCCGACTCGTCGAGGGTGATGTGGCCGATCTCGCCGGCCGTGCCGCCGGGGCCCCGGTAGATGTGCCCGTCGATCACCAGACCGGCGCCCACACCGCTCGCGACCTTGATGTACGCGAGGTCCCGGACCCCGCGGCCGCTCCCCCACACCAGCTCGCCCAGCGCCCCGAGATTGGCGTCGTTGTCGACGTACACCGGCACGCCCAGGCGTCCGGCGAGTTCCTCGCTGGGGTTGATGCCCGTCCAGCCCGGCAGGATCGACGTGGAGCCCAGCGTGCCGGACTCGACGTCGATCGGGCCGGGAACACCGAGGCCCACCCCGATGACCTTGCCGGGACTGATCCCGGTGGTCTCGATCAGCCGGTTGACCAGCTGTTCCGCCCGTCCGAAGCCCTCGGCCGACGAGGCGTCCACGTCCAGCGGCTCGGACTCCTCGGCGAGCACCTGATGGGCCAGGTTGCCGACCGCGACCCGTAGGTGCGTATGCCCGAAATCGACGCCGATGACGATGCCCGCGTCCCCGCTGAGCGAGACGCTGCGGGCCCGGCGGCCGCCGGCCGAGGTGGGGGTCACCTCGACGGTGCCGCCCTCCTTCAGTTCACGAACGATATTGGAGACGGTCGCCGCGGAGAGGCCCGTGCTCCTGGCGATCTCCGCCTGGGTGAGCGAGCCCGCCATGCGTACGGCGCGCACGACCCGCTCAAGGTTGGCGCGATGCAGAGATGTCTGCGACCCCGGAGTCTCCATCGACTCTCTCACTCCTGCCATATTCTCCAACATGTGAACCCTAAGCTGACCGTTTTGGGGTACGCCCCGTCAAGACCTTGAGCAGTCGAAGCCTCGGATGAGCACCGGACCCTCGCACGGCACGCTCCGCGAACTCCCCCTTACACAGACGAACCACCCGTCGGCGGTGTGCCGACGGGCGGTTCGATGGTCGCGTGCGGGAAGCGCTGCGCGTACTACTTCACCGCTCCCGCGGTCAGACCGGCCACGACCTGGCGCTGGAAGACGATGTAGGCCGCGAGGACCGGGAGCATCGCCATCACCAGACCGGCGAAGAGTCCGGACCAGTCGCCCTTGTAGCCCTGGCTGTTGGCCAGTTCGACCAGCCCCTGGGAGAGCACCCGGTGGTCGGGGTCGCTGTTCAGGACCGTGGGCAGCATGTACTGGTTCCACTGCCCCAGGAAGTTGAAGATGCCGACGCTGATCAGGCCCGGCTTCGCCATGGGCAGCATCACCTGGAAGAACGTCCGGGTGTGCGAGGCACCGTCGATCATCGCCGCCTCCGCCACGGAGCCCGGCAGCGTCCGGAAGAAGGCGGTGAGGAAGAAGACGGTGAACGGCAGCGAGTAGGCGATGTAGACCAGGATCAGCCCGTGCGTCGTGTTCAGCAGCCCCATGTTGTTCATGACGAAGAACAGCGGGACCAGCGCCAGGATGATCGGGAAGCTCATCCCGCCGATGAACAGGTAGTACACGAAGCGGTTGCCCGGGAAGTCGAACCGGGCCAGCACGTAGGCCGCCATCGAACCCAGCAGCAGCGTGCCGATGAGCGAACCCCCGACCACCACGATCGTGTTCAAGAAGTATTCGCTCATATGCGCCTGGCTCCAGGCGCGTGACCAGTTCTCGAAGTGAAGCTTGTCCGGCAGCGCCCATGGCGTCGACAGGATCGAGTCATCGGTCTTGAACGAGGTCATGACCGCCCAGAGCAGCGGCATGACCACCAGGATCGCCCAGATGATCAGCACACCGTGCGAGAAGACGTTGAGGATCTTGCCCTCGCCGCTCTTCTTCTTGTCGTCCTGGGCGGGCGACTTGGACACGGGGGCCGGTTCCGTCACCGTGACCACGGGAGGGGTTTCAGTGGCCTTCACGTGTGCTCACCTCGTACTGTCGAGCCGGTCGCCGGGACCGGGCTGTCTTGCCTGCTGGGGATCCGGGCAACGCGTCCCGGGAAGCACAGCATCAGAACTCCAGCCGCTCGCGCCGGCCCAGTCGCATCACGATGGCGGCGAACACCATGGTGACGATGAGCAGCCCCACACCGATCGTGGTCGCGTATCCGGCCTGACCGTCGCGGAAGGCCGTCTGGTAGACGTACAGCGGCAGCACGGAGGTCGAGTAGTCGGGGCCGCCGGGGCCCACGGTCATGACCTGTACGGCCGTGAACGCCTCGACCCCGAGGGCCAGGATGCCCATGTAGACCCAGCCCGACTGGATGGTGTCCCAGAGCAGCGGCACGGTGATCTTGAAGAACGTCGTGACGCGGCTGGCCCCGTCCAGGAGCGCCGCCTCGTAGAAGTCCTTCGGGATGGAGGCCATTCCGGCGGAGAAGAGGACGACGAAGAATCCGACCGTCGACCAGACCAGCACCACCATGACGCAGATGAGTGCCAGATCCGGGTCACCCAGCCAGTCGGGCTGGATGGAGTCGAGTCCTACTCCCTTGAGCGCCGAATTCAGCATTCCACTGCGCGGGTTGTACGCGAACTGGAACAGCAGGGCGACGATGACGATCGAGAGCACCTGCGGGAAGAAATAGGCGATCTTGTAGAAACCCGAGCCCCGCACGCCGGAGACCGCGGCGTTCTTCCGCCGCCGGCCTCCGACATTGAGCATGAAGGCGAAGAAGAGCGCGAGGCCCAGCGTCACCAGCGGCAGCAGCAGCACGAGCAGCACGCTGTGCTGCAGCGACTTCCAGAAAATGTCGTCCTTGAACATCCTCGTGTAGTTGTCGAGGCCGACCATCTTGAAGTCCGGGCTCAGGCCGGTCCAGTCCGTGAACGAGTAGTAGATGGACTGGATGAACGGCCAGATGACGAAGACCGCGTACAACGCCAGTGGGGCTACCAGGAACCCCACAATGAACCGGTACTTGCCGTGCTGCATCGTTTACCGACCCCGATCTTTCCGCGGGTGCCGCCGCTGGTGACGGTTACTCACTAGTGCTGGTAGTGCTTGATGGACTGGTCCTTGGCCGCGGCGTCCGCGTAACCCTGGATCTTCTTGATGGCCTCGGCGGGCGTCAGACGCCCGGCCATCATCTCGCCGATGCCGGCGGTGCCGATCTGCTCCTTCTGGAGCTTCACGTACCAGTCCTGCATACGGGGGTTCACCACGTTGTCGCCGGCCTTCTTCAGCGCGTCGACACCGGCCTGCATGGCCGTGGAGAGGGTCAGACCGTCGGTGCCGCCGTTGAAGGCACTGAGGGACTTGACCTGCTTGGTGAAGTTCTTCGAGGACTCCTCGGAGAGCATGATGCGCAGCTGCTCCATGCCGCCCTGGGGGTTCTTCGCCTTCGCCGGGACGACGAAGGGCTCGCCGCCGGACGCCCAGATGGTGCCGAAGGGCAGCTTGTCCGACGAGTCGAGGCCGGAGGGGGCCGAGACCATCATCTTGAAGTCCTTGGGCGTGGTCGGGGCCGCCTCGTTCTCCACCCACGAACCGTTCGGGATGAAGAGCGCCTTGCCCTTGGTCCACTCGGTCTGCGACTGGATGTGGGTCAGGCCCGGGGTGCCCTTGAGGATGTACCCCTTCTTGTACAGCTCGTAGTACGCCTCGAACGCCGCCTTGACGGCGGGGTCCTTCCAGGCGTTCGGCTCCAGGTTGTCGATCTTGTCGAGAACCTCCCGGCCACCGATCTTGCCGATGAACGGGTAGAGCGAGAACGGCAGGTAGTACGGGTACTTGCCCGGGTACGTCCAGCCGGCGATGCCCTGCTTCTTCGCCTTCGCACACAGGGCGAGCATGGCATCCCAGTCCTCGGGATACTCGGCGTCCAGCTTCTCCAGGTTGGTCTGCGAGTACCAGACGCCGTACACGGTGTACGCGTAGTACATGATCCAGACCGGGTCACCGTCGAACTGACCCATCTCCAGGACACCCGGGCGCAGCGTGTCGCGGACCTTCTTGCTCGGGTCGTCGATGGACGGGGCGTCCATCAGCGGCGTCAGGTCCATCAGCTGCTTCTTGCCGACGAGGACACCCATGTCCATCTGCTCGGCACCGGAGTTGTCGATCAGGTCCGGCGGGGTGCCGCCGTTGAAGCGCGGCTGCAGCTGCGACTGGATCTTCTGCGTCGCGGCGTGCTTGACCTTGGCCTTCGGGAAGGCCGCGGTGTACTTCTTCTCCGCGTCGATCGCGTACTGCTGGCCGAAGCCGCCGTCGAAGATGACCACGTCGAGGGCGGCCGTCTCGTTGACGCCCAGCGGGTTCTTCGCGCTGGTCTTGCCCTTCTCGACCTGCTCGTCGCCGCCGCCGTCGCTGCTCGCACACGCCGACAGGAAGCTCATCGTCGGAACGGTGATCAGACCGAGTGCGGCAGACCGCTTGATCAGATCGCGACGGCCAAGGCCCTCATTCTCGTGGCCGGAGGTGGATCCCATGCTCAAGTCCTCGCCTTCTCCAGGACTCAGGCGGTGTGTACCGGTCGCCCGTCGATATTCGCCTCAGGCGAAGGGCCCCGCCACCGCGGTCAGTTGCGCTTGGGTGGTACAGATTTCAGGCTGGTCATTGCAGTGGGGGGCAGAGGGAGACCGAACAGCGGACGCGCCTGCGGCGCCCTGTTGTCCTGCCCCCGTGTCTCCCCTTGCCGCACAGTTGGAAAGAACCCGTGCAGATGCCGACAGGTATAGTCCACTTGTCGCCAACTGAGCAAGATCGAATGCAGGTTTGGGCGGCAGTCTTTCCCGAGTTGAGACCTCGCGGATACCTCGGCACCGCACGGCCTCCTTCGGATGTAACGATTTCCGCATTCCGGTCGATTCGCACACGCGCTCTGATCCAACACCCTTGACATCAACCGGCACTTCACTCCCTACTTGTTCCTGCGCCCCCCTCTGACAACGTTGTCCAAGCGCACTTCCTCGGGAGGAATGGCTCGGCATGCAGCCCCGACACGGTTCTCGCAAGAGACAAAGCAGCACGGCCGCACTGATCGCGGCCTCACTCGTCCTTCTCGTGACCGCCCCCACCGCGGCCGCCGCCACCTCGGCCGGCGCGAACGCGAAGGGCCAGAAGGCCGCCGGCGACCGGACATTCAGCTCATCCTTCGAAGCGGACGAAAAGCAGCCGGACTGGCGCAATACCGTTGAAGAAGGCCCCGATGGAAAGAAGCGGGCATCGGGTATCGATGGCGGCTTCTCCGCCGGAATACCGGGCAATGTGACCGACAAGGTCACAGATGTCCGCGCCAGCGACGAGAACACCGGCGGCGGCGAGGTGAAGGAAAACCTCGTCGACGGACAGTCCGGCACGAAATGGCTGTCGTTCGAGCCCACCGCCTGGGCCGAGTTCGACCTCGTCGAGCCGGTCAAGGTCGTGACGTACGCGCTGACTTCGGCCGACGACCACGACGAGCGGGACCCGAAGGACTGGACCCTTCAGGGCTCCGAGGACGGCAAGACCTGGACGGACCTGGACACCCGGACCGGCCAGACCTTCAGCGAGCGCTTCCAGACCAAGTCGTACGACTTCTCGGCGGACAAGGCCTACCAGCACTTCCGCCTGGACATCACGAAGAACAACGGCGCCTCGGACGCGACCCAGCTCGCCGACGTCCAGTTCTCCGACGGGGACACCTCCGCGCCCGCCCCCGACGACATGCGCAGCCAGATCGACCGCGGCCCGTCGGGCTCCCCCACGGCCAAGGCCGGCGCGGGCTTCACCGGAAAGAAGGCGCTGCGCTACGCGGGCACGCACAAGGCGGACGGCCGGGCGTACTCGTACAACAAGATCTTCGACGTCAACACGGCCGTCACCCGGGACACCGAACTTTCCTACCTGGTGTACCCCCAGATGGGTGAGACCGACCTGTCCTACCCGGCCACGCACGTCGCGGTGGACCTCGCGTTCACGGACGGCACCTACCTCAGCGATCTGCGCGCCACCGACACCAACGGCGGCCTGCTGACCCCCGGGGGCCAGGCCGACGCCAAGCGGCTGTACGTCAACCAGTGGAACAAGGTCGACGCGCGGATCGGCACCGTAGCGGCCGGCAAGACCGTCGACCGGATCCTCGTCGCGTACGACTCCCCCAAGGGCCCGTCGAAGTTCCAGGGCTGGATCGACGACGTCGAGATCGCCCCGAAGGCGCCCGAGAAGCGCAAGAAGCACCTCTCGGACTACGCCTCGACCGTCCGCGGCACCAACTCCAGCGGCGGCTTCTCGCGGGGCAACAACTTCCCCGCCACCGCCGTCCCCAACGGCTTCAACTTCTGGACGCCGGTCACCAACGCCGGATCCACCAGTTGGCTGTACGACTACGCGCGCGGCAACAACGACGACAACCTGCCCACCCTGCAGGCCTTCAGCGCCAGCCATGAGCCGAGCCCCTGGATGGGCGACCGGCAGACCTTCCAGCTGATGCCGTCGGCGGCCTCCGGCACCCCGGACGCCTCGCGCACGGCCCGCGCGCTGCCGTTCAAGCACGAGAACGAAACGGCGAAGCCCCACTACTACGGGGTGACGTTCGAGAACGGCCTCGAGGCCGAGATGACACCGAGCGACCACGCGGCACGGATGCGGTTCACGTATCCGGGCAAGGACGCGAGCATGGTCTTCGACAACGTCTCCAACGACGGCGGGCTCACCCTCGACCCGGCGACCAGCTCCTTCACGGGCTTCTCCGACGTGAAGAGCGGCGGCTCGACCGGTGCCACCCGGCTCTTCGTGTACGGCGTCTTCGACGCCCCGGTCACCGACAGCGGCAAGCTCTCGGGCGGTGGCGGCGCGGACGTCACGGGCTTCCTGCGCTTCGACGCGGGCAAGGACCGGACGGTCAACCTGCGCCTCGCCACCTCGCTGATCAGCATCGACCAGGCGAAGCAGAACCTCGCCGCCGAGATCCCCGCCTCGCGCTCCTTCGCCCGGGTCGAGGACAAGGCGCAGGACGCCTGGGACGACCTGCTGGGCAAGGTCGAGGTCGAGGGCGCGTCCGCCGACCAGCTGACCACGCTGTACTCCAGCATGTACCGGCTCTACCTCTACCCGAACTCGGGCTTCGAGAAGGTCGGCGGCAAGGACAAGTACGCCTCCCCGTTCTCCCCGCAGGTCGGCTCGGACACCCCGACGCACACCGGCGCGAAGATCGTCGACGGCAAGGTGTACGTCAACAACGGCTTCTGGGACACCTACCGGACGACGTGGCCCGCGTACTCCTTCCTCACGCCGAAGAAGGCCGGCGAGATGGTCGACGGCTTCGTCCAGCAGTACAAGGACGGCGGCTGGATCTCCCGCTGGTCCTCCCCCGGCTACTCGGACCTGATGACCGGCACCTCCTCGGACGTCGCGTTCGCCGACGCGTACGTCAAGGGCGTGAAGTTCGACGCCGAGGCGGCGTACGACGCGGCCCTGAAGAACGCCACGGTCGTCCCGCCGTCCTCGGGCGTCGGCCGCAAGGGCATGGAGACGTCCCCGTTCGCCGGGTACGCCAACACCTCGACCCACGAGGGCCTGTCCTGGTCGCTGGAGGGCTACCTCAACGACTACGGCATCGCGCAGATGGGCCAGGCGCTCTACAAGAAGACGCACAAGCAGCACTACAAGGACGAGTCCGAGTACTTCCTGAACCGGGCCCGTAACTACGTCGAGCTGTTCGACGACAAGGCGGGCTTCTTCCAGGGCAAGGACGCCAAGGGCGACTGGCGCCTGCCCTCCGACCAGTACGACCCCCGCGTCTGGGGCTACGACTACACGGAGACCAACGGCTGGGGTTACGCCTTCACCGCCCCGCAGGACAGCAAGGGCCTCGCCAACCTGTACGGCGGCCGGGACGGTCTGGCCAAGAAGCTGGACACGTACTTCTCCACCCCCGAGACGGCGGGCCCGGAGTTCGTCGGCAGTTACGGCGGCGTCATCCACGAGATGACCGAGGCCCGGGACGTACGGATGGGTCAGTACGGCCACAGCAACCAGGTCGCGCACCACGTCACGTACATGTACGACGCGGCCTCGCAGCCGTACAAGACGCAGGAGAAGGTCCGCGAGGTCCTGAGCCGTCTGTACACGGGCAGCGAGATCGGCCAGGGCTACCACGGCGACGAGGACAACGGCGAGCAGTCGGCCTGGTTCCTCTTCTCCTCCCTCGGCTTCTACCCGCTGGTCATGGGCAGTGGCGAGTACGCGATCGGCTCCCCGCTGTTCACCAAGACGACCGTGCACCTGGAGAACGGCCGCAAGCTGGTCGTCAAGGCGCCGAAGAACAGCGCGAAGAACATCTACGTGCAGGGCCTGAAGGTCAACGGCAAGAAGTGGACCTCCACCTCGCTGCCGCACGACCTGCTGGCCAAGGGCGGCGTGCTGGAGTTCGACATGGGCTCGAAGCCGTCGGCCTGGGGCACCGGCAAGGACGCCGCCCCGGTCTCCATCACCAAGGACGACCAGGTGCCTTCGCCGAACAAGGACGTGCTGAAGGGCGAGGGCGCGCTGTTCGACAACACCTCGGCCACCACGGCCACGGCCTCCACGGTGGAGCTGCCGGTTCCCTCGGCGACGGACGCGGTCCAGTACACGCTGACGTCGGGCGAGGCGGCCAAGGCCCCGAGCGGCTGGGTGCTGCAGGGTTCCCCGGACGGCACGACCTGGAAGGACCTCGACAAGCGGTCCGGCCAGTCGTTCGCCTGGAACAAGCAGACGAGGGCCTTCACGGTGAACGCGCGTGGTTCGTACGCGCACTACCGGCTGGTGCTCGACAGTGAGTCGACGCTCGCGGAGGTGGAGCTGATCTCCTGATCGCTTGCGGATGAACGGACGGCCGGCATCTCCCTCGCGGGATGCCGGCCGTCCGCGTTCTCACCCCACCGTGCAGTCGGGCTCGGGTGGCGGGACCGGGGTCGCCACCCGAGGAGCCATATCCGGAGGTCGCGGAAGCTCCCGACCGGGCGAATCGTTCAGGGACGGCTCGCTCCGACGGGAACTCCCCCGAGTCACCACGCGTCATGAGGACCGTGATGGACATGGACGGCGTGAAGCTCGACGAACTCAGCGAGATCTGGGACGACATACGGGAGAACTACGAGACATCCGACAACAGCGACTATGACCGGGCGGTGCTCGACTGCGCCGCCCGGCTCGCTTCCTCCCCCGGTGGCGAGTCGGCCTACGTGTGGGCGATCGGGCTGGCGCTGATGGCCCCGTACCTCACCTGGCTGCCGGGAGCGGGCGTCGCGGAGCAGGCCGTGGCGGCGCTGGAGGCCGCCGACAGGGCCCTGCGCGACCGCGCCTGCCCCCACGACTCGCATCCGTACCTGAGCCACGACGACGAGGAGGACGAATACCTCGCCGGGATTCTGCTCGCACTCGCCGACGAGAGCGCCGACTGGAACGAGGACAGCCCTCGGAGCGAGTGGCTCTGCCCGCACAACGCGGCCGGATTCGCGCGGATCGGCCTGGACATCATCCACCCCGGATCGGTCGCGGACGTGCCGCCGCGTCTGCCGGTGGAGGCCAAGGACAGCATCAGTACGCTGTCGGCGCTGCTGCACGGGTACCCGAAACCGTGGACCGACATCGACGACGAGATCAGCAGCCAGGCGTCGGAACTGTCCGGCGCGGCCCCGGCGGACCGCGCCGGGCGTCTGATGGTGGTCAGGGCCGTGACCTGGTACGCGGTTTCCGGCATGGTGCGTTCGAAGTCCGTCCTCGACCACCTGGCCGAGGCGGTGGAGGGGGTGCGGCCGCACTTCGCCGACGGCCATTGCGCCCATGACGGGCACCCGGCTCTGCCGGACAGCGGGCCGGACGCCGCGTCACTCGGCATCAAGCTGAGCAGTCCCGGCGGACGGGAGGTCTTCGAGCGGAGCCGCATCGCATCGGGCCGGAACACCCCGCTCGACGCGGTGGTGTGTCCGGTCCTCATGGCGGAGGTCGCGGACCGGACGCTGGCGCTCCTGCGCACGCGACGGGACGAACTCTTCGGGGAACGCGACACCTCGCACGCCGACGCCGCATATCTGCGTGCGGACGGCCGGCTGAACATCGAAAGGCTCGTGGAGCGGACGGACAGCAAGAGCTGGAACGAGGAGTACGCCGACGATCTGGGCCTGTGGGCCGCCCGTCGCCACGAGCAGTCCGACGACGACCGGGATCGCGCCGTGCTGCTGCTCGTGGCCCACCAGGCCACGAAGAACTCGTACCCGAGCCCTCCGCTCTCCGTCGTCCGGGGCGTCCTGGCCACCATGCGCGCGGTCGCTGCGGCCCCCCTGCCGGCCGAGTGCGTGCACGAGGACGAGCACCCGGTGCTGCGGCGCGCGGAGTTCCGCGCCGGCATGGCGCATTTCTGGGCCCCGGAGGAGTTCCCGCCGGGCGAGGAGTCCCGCAGCGCGGAGTCCTGGACCTGCCCGCGGTTCGCGGCGTCGGTCGCCGAGGAGTGCATAGGCGACCTGGCGGGCCTGTACGAGGAGGACGAGGTCGCCGACGCGCGCTGACGTCCGCCGGCCAAGGCCCCTTCAGAGCTGCGGGGTGTCCGGGACGGCGGTCGGGAACAGACTCTCCGGCAGGGTCACGTTCCAGGCGGTGATGACCGGCTCGCCGTGCTCCGTACCGAGCCGGGACACGGCGCCGGTCGCGAGCTGGAAGAGCGCCCCCTCCGCCGGGGTGAGGCCGAGGTAGCGGGCCGTCAGGACGCGCAGGAAGTGGGAATGGGCGACGAGCACGATGTCCTCGTCACCGGCGCGTTCGGCGGCTTCCCCCACCTCGGCCAGAATCCGGTCGGCCCGCTCACCGACCGCCGCGGGGGTCTCGCCCGGGTGCGCCGGAGGACCGGCCGTGACGCCGTCGGTCCAGAGGTTCCAGTCAGGGCGGGTGAGATGGATGTCATGGGTGGTGATGCCCTCGTACCCGCCGTAGTCCCACTCGCGCAGCTCGGGGGTGATGCGGGGCGCGGCCAGTCCGGCGAGCTCGGCGGTGCGCCGGGCCCGTACCGAGGGGCTGACCAGGGTGAGGGCGATGGAGCGGTCGGCGAGGAGGGGGGCGAGGGCGCGGGCCTGGCGTTCACCGAGGGGCGTCAGGGGCAGGTCGGTGTGGCTCGTGTGCTGTCCGTCGCGTGACCACTCGGTCTCGCCGTGCCGGATCAGGATCAACTCGCCCATGTGAAGGCCATCCGCTCTCAGTACTGTTACCGCTCACGTGCTGTCGGTGGTGCGAACCCCGTGGTCCACGATTGCATTCCGGCCGGAGCGAGGCGGGCGGGCGCGCCCGGGAGTGACCGGATGCGGCTGCGCGCCGTGCCGGTCCCCGGTGAGGATCTCCGCGATGACGTGCCGTGCGGTGTCCGCCATGAACGCGTTGGTCTGCCGGTAGTACTGGAGTTCCATCAGCGCGACGGACAGTGCCCAGCCGATACCGCGTGCCCAGGCGGCGTCGTCCGCCCCCGTCGCGGCGCGGAAGGTGTCACGCGCCCCGGCGGGCAGGACGTACCAGGCGACGATCAGGTCGACGGCGGCGTCACCCAGTCCGAGGCAGCCGAAGTCGATGACGGCGGTGAGCCGCCGGTCGGCCGTGAGCATGTTGCCCGGTTGCAGGTCCGCGTGGATCCAGACCGGCGGGCCGGCCGGTGCGGGTGCGCGCAGGGCCGCCTCCCAGACTTCGGTCGCCGCCGGGGTGTCGATGTCGGCGTGCAGGTCCGCGAGCGCCGCACGGACTGCGGGATCCCGGGCGGCCAGGGTTTCGCTGCGATAGGACGGGGGCCCGTCGGTGGGGTCGACGCGGTGGAGCGCCGTGGTGAAGCGGGCCAGGTCCCGGGCGAGCGGGGCGGCTTCGGCGGTGTCACCGGCCTTCGGGCAGTTCCCGTCGATCCACTCGTAGACGGACCAGGGCCATGGGTAGCCCTCGCCGGGCACGCCCGCGCCCAGCGGGACGGGGACGGCGACCGGGAGCGAGGGCGCGAGGCGCGGCAGCCAGTGGTGCTCCTTGACGGTGTCGTCGGCCGAGCCCGCGGTACGGGGGAGCCGGACGACCAGATCCTCTCCGAGCCGGAACATCACGTTGCTGGTCCCGGCGACACCGACGCGTTCGGTGGGGAGACCGGACCAGTGCGGGAACTGCGCGGCGATCAGCCGGTGCACCAGTGCGTCGTCGATTTCGGGCTCGTCGGCGTGCATCCTGCCTGCGCTCATCCCTGCCGTCCTGGAGCGGGTGGTTTCCGGTCGGGCGACATACGACCCCGGCCCGCGTGCACGCGTCAACCGCATATCGTCAGGCCCTACACCTCCAGGTTGGCGAAGAGACCGATGAGCCCGCCGACGACGTAGCTCGTGACGTCGGCGGCGGGCGGAATCCACGCCACCCACTCCGGGCACACCTCCTGGACGGGCCCGGTGCCCAGAGGGGAGAAGATGTTGGCCAGCGGGCCGAGTCCCGAGCTGATGGCGGCCAGGATGCGATCGGCGTCCCACTCGCCGCCCTCCTCGCAGTCGGCGACGATGTTCACGACAAGATCGACGAGGCCGAGGACCATGTTGAACGCGGACAGCGCGAAGGTCTTCAGCGACTCGGAGTCCGACGGCGTCGCACCATTGAGGTAGTCGTTCAAATAGTACATTTTGAACAGCTGCCAGCCGACTGTGGAGAGCGAGGCGAAGAGGGCCCCGACGGCCCAGTCGGCGATCGGCCATGCGTTGAGGGTGTCCATGGGGAACGGGATGGTCAGCGCGACCGACAGCAGGTTGCAGCCCACGCCGATCGCGGTGACCACACCGCCGTAGTCCGCCCAGCTGTCCGACCATGACTCGCCGGCCGCCGCACAGAGATCCAGGTACATGAGGGCGAGGCCCTCGACGACGCTGGCCAGAGCCCCGCCGACGTAGTAGATCGACGCCCACGGGCCGGTGGAGCCGGGGACGCCGTCGCCGCGGCGCCGCTGCGCGTCGGACTCCGGGGGCCAGCTCAGGCTCGCGGACTTTCCTTCGATGATGGTGCCGATGACATGCACGGGTACGGCCGCGAGGAGCGTGAGCCCCTCCAGGATGGTGATGCTCTCGACGAGCGGGTCACCGGCGAGCAGGGCGAAGAAGTTCCAGCCGAGCAGCAGAGGGACCACCAGCGGTCCGGAGAGGTTCGTCCCCAGAAACGTCTTCACGTCCTCGACGCAGTCCACGATCAGGCCGAGGAGGTCGACGACCACCTCGTCGAGCAGGGCGAGGAAGGCCTCGATCAGCTCTTCGGCGATCGTGCTGAGCAGGTCTCCGATGCCGAGGTTCTGCCACTCGCCCGGATCGGAGGGGTCGATCTGGGTCTTGATCCAGGCGATGACTTGCTGCACGGCTTCGCCGAACGCCCGGAACAGGTCCTTCGCCGCCTCCGATCCGAACAGCTCGCGGCAGAAGTCCCAGAAAGGATCGGGGTCATCGGTCGCACTCCCCCTGCCGGACCCGGTGGCCTGCCGGCCGAGATCCTCGATGAACTCGCTCACCGTGCGCTGAGCGGGCGAGGGCCGGCCCGGAGCCCGGCCGTCGCCGCCGCTGCCGGTCGGCGGGGTGACCGCGCCGAAGGTCCGATGGGTCAGGTAGTGGGCGTGCGGGCTGGCCGCCAGGTCGGCCGGCGAGACCGCCGTACCGCCGGCGCCCGTCTTCGTGATCGTGCTGGTGTTGCCCGTGACGGAGCTCGGTTCGGCGTACTGCTGATACGTGGAGTTGCCGCCCAGCGTCGTGCCGGAACCGATGCCGGTCGCGGCGCTGCCGAACCCGTCCCTGATCGCACCCTGGAGGTCGGCGAAGAACGACGACTGCGGTCCGAGGTTCGACCGGGCGTTGGCCAGGGCCGCGGCCACGGAGTCGATGGTGGCGGTCAGCCCCGCCGCCAGGGCCTCCTGGCAGGCGAAGACGGCCTTGCCGTCGAACAGGGCCTTGAGGAAGTCGATGACGTCCTTGACGTACGCCTCGATGGCCGAGAAGACGGCCATCACGACGTTGACCGCGTCCTCGATGCCCTTGATGATGATGCTGCCGATACTGACGATCGCGTCGCCGATCCTGACCGCGATCTGCACGATGCCGTCGACCAGGTTCACACCGACGTGATAGACCGTCATCGCCGCCGACTTGATGCCCTGCCAGATGCTGTCCGCGATGCTCTCGATGTCACCCCACAGGCTCTCGCCGATGAAGGTGTTGTGGAGTGCCAGTTCACGCAGGTAGGCGTCGCGGTCGTGGAACTCCTGGTAGCTGGGCCGGCCCGTGACGACGTCGCGGTTGATGATGAATCCCGCCAGGCCGCCGTCCGCGTCCTGAGCGGACCCCGAGCCCTGATTCGACTGACCGGTTCCCTTGGCCATCAGGCTCTGGATGGCGGTGTGCGCGTTGTCAGCGGTCATGACCGGGTCGTCGCCCTGCACGCCGGGGAACAGGCTGCCCGGACGCCGGGGGTTGGGGTTCTGCGCTCCGGAGATCGTGTCGGAGGTGAAGGTGGTGTTGCCGCCGCCCATGTAGGTGAGGGAGCCGGTGGTGCCGAGTCCTCCGTTGCTGATGCCCTCGGCACTGCCGGCTAGGTACGCCTGCACCGGGGCGGCCGGTGCGACGCTCAGCACCCCGAACGCGGGCTCGTCGTCGCGGTCGTCGCCGGACTGGCCCGGCGCATCGGTGAAGGTGAGGGTGGCGGGGGCGAAGTCGCTCGCGACGAGGGCGACGGTGGCAGTGCCGCCCGCCGTAGTGGTGACGGTGGTGGACTGGCCGTCGCCGGGCCCGATCATCTGGACGGTGCCGTTGAGGACGGCGGCGGTCACCGTCGAGGCGCTGACGTCGATCTTCCGGTTGCTCACCGGCACGCCGTTGACGTCGGTGAGGGTGAACTGGGTACGGTACGTCGCCAACTCGTACGTGTTGACCTGGGCCAGCGCCGGCGTGTGGTTCATCCAGCCGCCCGGACCGGCGTCGGTGGCCGCGTTGAGCTGGCGCAGCCGCAGTTCGCCCGCGGCGTTGGCCGTGAACAGCGTGGGCGGGTCGTAGGGGAAGAGCGACGGATACAGGGCGGCGCAGCCCTCGTTGACTCCGCCGCTTTCGGTGAGGCTGCCGGAGATCGCGACGCTCGGCGCCCACTGGATCGTGTATTTCTCGGGCGCGGCACTGCTGCTGAAGAGCCCGGTCTGTGTCAGGAAGAAGAGGTTCTCGTCCGAGTCGATGAGGAACACCGAGGTCGTGCCCGTGTGGTCGGTGACGGCCCGGGCCGATGTGATGGTGCCGCTCGTGTTCACCGGCAGCACGATGCTGCCGTACTCGGCGTCGTAGAGAAAGGGCACGCCGTTGGTGTCGACGTACAGCGGCCGGAAGCCGTACTCCATCCCTTCCCGGCAGACGTCCGCGAACGACTCCGCCGCGGTGACCGGTGGCGGCGAGACCGGTGGACGGGCGCGGGAGTAGGGGGACTGGGTGACCACGGTTTCGCCGATCCGCCACACCGAGGTCAGCGACTCACCGGCGGGCAACGACTTGTTGGCACAGACCAGGACCCAGTCGCCGAATTGCTGCGCGATCGGGAACAGCGTCCAGTCCGACGCGGTGTAGGGCGAACCGGGCTGGCCCATCATCTCGGAGTCCTGATGCCAGGCGGCTCCGTCGAAGCTCAGCGTGCTGCACAGGGCCAACCCGGGACCGACGTAGTTCACGTCGCTGACGGAGTAGACGATCGGGAACGGTCCCTCGCCGGTGGTCGGGAGGGGACCGTTGCTCCGGCCTTGGATGACGGGGTTGTAGTAGGCCACCTTGAGGGTCGGCACCGGGTACATGAACTCGAAGGTCTCCGTGACGATGTTGCCGTCACCGTCGAGCCAGCCGTGCCAGAGGGTGCGCGACGCGCCGAAGGCGTTTCTCAGGGTGCAGAAGAAGTTCGGGAAACCGACGGCCATGCACGAGACGACTGATACCGGCGTGCAGCCGTCCGGGATGCCGGGGATCGGGGTCAGGGTCCAGCCGTGCACCGCGGT
This sequence comes from Streptomyces sp. NPDC005775, assembly GCF_042871565.1. Classification (NCBI taxonomy): domain Bacteria; kingdom Bacillati; phylum Actinomycetota; class Actinomycetes; order Kitasatosporales; family Streptomycetaceae; genus Streptomyces; species Streptomyces sp. NPDC005775. Next base: position 704,987 of record NZ_JBIAIU010000002.1, read on the forward strand.
GGGATCCTGGGCGAGGTAGTTCAGCGCGTACGTGCCGTTGTTCGAGGTCCCGTCCGAAGCGGTGTCGGTGATGACGAAGGCCTCGGCCAGCCCGTTCTTGAACGGGTTGCAGAACGTGCCGACCCAGGGGGCCGCACTCTGCGGAAGGTCCTGGTCGAGGCTGACCACGACGGTGTTGGTGTTGATGGCGTCCTGGATCAGGACGCTGCTGACCTGCGCGCTGAACGGCATCTTGGGGTACGGCGTGCTCACGGGCGGTCTCCGGGAGTTGGCGGCGACTTCGGGTCGGATCGGCGGTCGGCTCGCCGGTCAGCCGGACGGGGGGACGCTCCAGAGGTTGTCGCCGTTGTCGTCGACGATGCAGAGCGTGCCGGGGGCCTTGTCCACGATGAGCTGGGCGCCGTTCACGCCCGCCTTCCAGATGGCGGTGCCCTGGCCGTCGAGCAGCTGCAGATCGCCGTCGGTGGTGAACACGGCGCCCGCGCCGGGCTGCGACCAGTAGTCCGTTCCGGCCTGATCCCACAACAGCATTTGCTGTTCCTGCATCAGCAGTTGGGAGCCCGCCCGGCCGGTCGTGCCGGTTCCGGGGGTGAACCACCAGCCGGGAGGGCAACCGGTGGCGTCATCGCTGCTGGGCGGCGGCTGGCCGACCCGGAGGACGAGGACACCGGCGGACGTGATCTCCAGGCAGGGCCCGGGGCCCCTGGACAGAGTGAGGGTGTCGCCGGGACCGCCCCCGAAGTCGGCGGAGCTCCACACCAGGCCCACCCCGGTGCTGTCGTAGACCTCGAGCACGCCAGCCTCGGTGAAAGCGGCGGAGTGTCCGGGGGTGTTGCCGTCACTCCCGTCCGTGCCGGTGTTCCAGACCGGCTGACCGGACCGGTCGAGCAGGACCAGGTTGCCGTCGAGCTGCATGACCAGCACCACTCCGTCGGCGGCGATCTGAGCGCCGGGGGCGATCGGGGTGCCGGCCGGACACGGGGCCTGCGTACGGTTCGAGAACCAGAAGGGGAAGCCGTCGTCACCGACGAGCTGCACGCTGGGCGGAGCGTCGACGATTCTGAGGCTCGCCGTGCCCGCGGTCGTCCCGGTTCCCGACGTCCAGAGCGTGTCGCCGGACATGTCGACGACGGTCAGGTCGGCACTCTGGGTCAGCACCGCACCACCGACGCCGTCGAGGGGCACGGACCACACCGGGGTGTCGCCCGCGGTGAGCAGCAGACCGGCCGACTGCACGGTCAGCCTGGTGTTCAGGGGCGTGCTGACGCTCGAACCGGCGGGCAGCGCCGTGCCGGCGGGCATGGGGCTGACCAGCTCGACCGGCGGCAGTGGGGCGTTCTGCAGCACCTGGTAGCCGGACCACTGGCCGGTACAGCCGGGGAGCGTGGTGCTGTAACTGCCGGGCTGGTCGGAGGGTTCGTGGAGCCAGAGACTCTGGTCGTCGCCGATCACGAACAGGGCGGGGGCGTCACCCGGCACCTGGTCCGGGGCGAGCTGCACGGGGTCCGTGCCGGATCCGCCGACGTAGATCTGCGAGGCCGGGCCCATCATCGGCGTCTGGCCGTTGAAGCACGTGCTGATCTGCGGGATGGCGTAGACACTGTCGTCGGAGCCGATCACGTACAGGGTCGTGTTGACGCCGGCCACGGCCTGCCCGGCGACGGCCAGCCGGCACCCCAGGTTCGGCACCGGCAGCGCCATCGCCCCGGTGAATCCGGCCGGCCAGACCATCAGGTTGCGCTCGCCGCCCGGCTCGTTGTCCACGTAGACGCAGGCAGGGATGAGCGGCCCGCTCTCGGAGTAGGCCTGGATCACCGCGACGAGCCCGCCCGGGAAGGCGCCGCCGGCCACGCCCGGCCCGCCGCTGAGCCCGGGAGACGCGAGGGTGTGCCACGGCGTCAGGACGTTGCCGTTCCCGGAGCCGGACAGCTGCGTGACGCTGGGGGTGCCACTCCAGTTGAAGAACACGTTGAAATGCGGGCAGAAGCTCGTCGCGGTCGTCTCGGTCGGCGCCAGCACCATTCCGTTGTACTGGGGCGCGAAGTCAGGACTGCCGAAGGACTGGTACCGGGTCCAGCCGTTGCCGTCGAACGCGGTGACGCCGACGGTGGAGGAGTCCTGTGCGCCGTACAGGACAGGGCGCGGCGGGTCGTCACCGCCCGGCGGGGAGTAGGCGACGCTCAGACCGGTGACGATCGGGACCGAGCCCACCGGGCACTGCGGCGAGTCGCTCCAGCCTTCCGGGGTCAGTTCCAGCTGCCCGAGCGTCCCGGCCCCGTCGGTCCAGAACACGTTGACCCCGGCCGGGTCGCCGGAGCACCCGGTCACGGCCACGATCCCGCCGAAGCGCTCCGCTCCGCCGCCGAGCGTGTACGGACCGCCGGGCAGGTCCTCCACGCCCCAGCACGCACCGCCGTTCGAGGTCAGGTACCGCAGCGCCCCGGCCCCGTCCACGAACACCGCTTCGATCGCGCCCGACCCCGCGGGCGCGCCGTGGGGCACCGTGAAGGGGTTCCGGAACGCCGCCACCGGCGAGAACCCGCCCCCCTGGGCAGGAGACGCTACAGACACCGGCGAGGCCGCCACCGCACTTTTCACGGGCCTTGTCTGACACACCGTCACAGAATCGTGCGGGAGCGACGCGCCCGAAGGGGCTCCCCTCGGGTGACACTCCGCCAGTTTTGCCCGATCAGCCCCGCCCGCCCGGAGCAGCGGGACGGGGCAGCCCGTCCCGCCGCGTCCCGGCGCGTCGCCCCTATCGGTCCGCGCACCCGGCGCCTTGACCGACGGGGCCGACGGGCCCGCCGCGACCTCAGCCCCGGACGACGTCCAGGGACGTGTCGCCGACAACCACGACCTCGTACGGCCGGTCCGTGTCCGCCGTGACCCGGAGCGTGCCGCCCTCGCGGACCAGTTCGTACGTGGCGGCCGGGGCGCCCGTGAGGTCGGGGACGGTCACCGTGCGGGTGAAGTCGCCGAGGCCCTCGGGGGCGTACACACGCAGCTCGAGGTTCTGCGTCCAGTCGCCGTCGGGACGGGAGGCGTCCGCGCCGAGCGGCAGGACCGCGCCGGGGCGCACCAGGAGCGGCAGGCTGTCGAAGCCGTGGGTGCCGTGGTGCCAGGCGGGGCCGGTGACGGTCTCGCCGGTCAGGAAGTGGGTCCAGGTGCCCTCGGGGACGTAGTACTCGACCTGGCCGTCCTCGCTGAAGACCGGGGCCACGAGGAGGTCGGGGCCCAGCAGGTACTGGCGGTCCACCGTGCGGGTGGCCGGGTCGTCGGGGAACTCCAGCAGCATCGGGCGCATGGTGGGGACGCCGGTGTCGCGGGCCTCGACGGCGGCACCGTACAGGTACGGCATGAGGCGGTGCTTCAGTTCGGTGAACTGCTTGGCGACCGCGACCGCCTCGTCACCGAACTCCCACGGCACCCGGTAGGACGAGGAGCCGTGCAGGCGGCTGTGCGAGGAGAGCAGGCCGAACGCGAGCCAGCGCTTGAAGACCGCGGGGTCGGGGGTGCCCTCGAAGCCGCCGATGTCATGGCTCCAGAAGCCGAAGCCGGACAGGGAGAGGGAGAGGCCGCCGCGCAGGGACTCGGCCATCGCGCCGAAGGAGGACCAGCAGTCGCCTCCCCAGTGGACGGGGAACTGCTGGCCGCCGGCGGTGGCGGAGCGGGCGAAGAGGACGGCCTCGCCCGCACCGCGCTCCTTCTCCAGGAGTTCGAAGACGGCCTTGTTGTACAGGTGCGTGTAGTAGTTGTGCATGCGCTCGGGGTCGGAGCCGTCGTGCCAGACGACGTCGGTGGGGATGCGCTCGCCGAAGTCCGTCTTGAAGCCGTCGACGCCCTGGTCGAGGAGCGTCTTCAGCTTGGCCTGGAACCAGGCGGTGGCCTCGGGGTTGGTGAAGTCGACCAGGGCCATGCCGGCCTGCCACTTGTCCCACTGCCAGATGTCACCCTCGGAGGTGAGGACGAAGTAGCCCTTCTCCGCGCCTTCCGCGTACAGGGCGCTCTTCTGTGCGATGTACGGGTTGATCCAGACGCAGATCTTCAGGCCCTTGTCCTTGAGCCGGGCGAGCATGCCGACCGGGTCGGGGAAGGTGTCCGGATCCCATTCGAAGTCGCACCACTGGTACTCGCGCATCCAGAAGCAGTCGAAGTGGAAGACGGAGAGCGGGATGCCGCGCTCGGCCATGCCGTCGACGAACGAGGTGACCGTGGCCTCGTCGTAGTCGGTGGTGAAGGAGGTGGTCAGCCAGAGGCCGAACGACCAGGCCGGGGGCAGGGCCGGGCGGCCGGTCAGGGCGGTGTAGCGGGCGAGGACGTCCTTGGGCGTGGGTCCGGCGACGACGAAGTACTCCAGCGTCTGGTCCTCGACGCTGAACTGCACCTGGCCGACCGCTTCGGAGCCGACCTCGAAGGAGACCTTGCCGGGGTGGTTGACGAAGACACCGTAGCCGCGCGAGGAGAGGTAGAACGGGATGTTCTTGTAGGCCTGCTCGCTGCTGGTGCCGCCGTCGGCCTGCCACATGTCGACGACCTGGCCGTTCTTGACGTACGGGGTGAACCGCTCGCCGAGGCCGTGGATCGTCTCGCCGACGCCGAGCGCGAGCTGGGCGACCATGTGGTGGCTGCCGTCGTCCCGGACGGTGGCGAAGGCGGTGCCCTTGCGTCCGGCGGTGGTCAGCGGGCGGCCGTCCGCGTCGAGGAACTCCAGGCCGAAGCCGCCCTCGGTGGGGAGGCGGAGGGTGAGCGGTCCGCTGGTGAGCTCGGCGGTCGGGCCGTCGTCGCGGGTGGTGGCCGCGCTGTCGCCGGTGGCGCCGGGGAGGCCGAACTCGGGCCCGGGGCGGCGCTTGCCGGCGAGGTGGGTGACGCGCACACCGATGACGCCTTCGGCGGCGGCGTACGCCTCCACCGTGATCAGGGGGGCGTTGAGCGTGTCCCCGCGCCGCGTCACGCGCTTGACTGCGGCGTGGGCGGTGAGGCGGCCGGCGTCGAGGCGCAGGTCGCGGATTTCGGTGGCGTACGAGGCGTGGACACCGTCTCGCATCTGCCAGAAGCCGTCGGTGAACTTCATGGGGGGTCTTCCTTAGCCGGTACGGGGGCGTGTTCGGGGTGCGTCGTCGGCAGGGCGGGGCGCAGCGGGCGGCCTTCGCCAGTCATCCCGCACGACGGTATGTCGTGCCTCGTTCCTGTGGGTCCCAGTTTTGATCGTACACAAAACAAATAAATCTTCGAAGCGCTTCGACAGCACCGAAAGCCCCCCGAACCCCGCCCCACCTGCGCCCCAAGCACCCCTTGCCGACTGCCTTGTTGTCCCTATGTGACGGCTGTGTCACAGGGATGGTCTAGTCACAAACGTCGAGATGCCGTATTAGTACTGCCAGCAAACAAATCGGTCGGACGGCAGAGCAGCCGCCCGGGCCATGTCGACAAGAGGCAGCAGAATGTCGAATCGCTTCACCCCCACCCCCGCCGACCGGTTCACCTTCGGGCTCTGGACCGTCGGCTGGCGAGGCAACGACCCCTTCGGTGACGCCACCCGCCCCGCCCTGGACCCGGTCGAGTCCGTCGAGCGCCTCGCGGAGCTCGGCGCCCACGGTGTGACGTTCCACGACGACGACCTGATCCCGTTCGGCGCGTCCGACAGCGAGCGCGCCGCGATCGTCACGCGCTTCAAGGCCGCCCTGGGCCGCACCGGTCTCAAGGTCCCCATGGCCACCACCAACCTCTTCACCCACCCCGTCTTCAAGGACGGCGGTTTCACCTCCAACGACCGCGACGTCCGCCGCTTCGCGCTGCGCAAGGTCATCCGCAACATCGACCTGGCCGTCGAACTGGGCGCCGAGACGTATGTCGCCTGGGGCGGCCGCGAGGGCGCCGAGTCCGGCGGGGCCAAGGACGTGCGGGTCGCGCTGGACCGGATGAAGGAAGCGTTCGACCTGCTCGGCGAGTACGTCGTGGACCAGGGGTACGACCTCAGGTTCGCGATCGAGCCCAAGCCGAACGAGCCGCGCGGCGACATCCTGCTCCCGACCGTCGGCCACGCCCTCGCCTTCATCGAGCGCCTGGAGCGCCCGGAGATGTACGGCGTGAACCCCGAGGTCGGCCACGAGCAGATGGCCGGGCTGAACTTCGCCCACGGCATCGCGCAGGCCCTGTGGGCGGGCAAGCTCTTCCACATCGACCTCAACGGCCAGTCCGGCATCAAGTACGACCAGGACCTCCGCTTCGGCGCCGGTGACCTGCGCCAGGCCTTCTGGCTCGTCGACCTGCTGGAGGACTCGGACTACGCGGGACCGCTGCACTTCGACTTCAAGCCGGTGCGCACCGACGGCATCGACGGGGTCTGGGAGTCCGCGAAGAACTGCATGCGCAACTACCTCATCCTCAAGGAGCGCGCGCTGGCGTTCCGCGCCGACCCGGCCGTGAAGGAGGCGCTCGCCGCCTCCCGTCTGGACGAGCTCGCGCAGCCCACCGCGGCCGACGGCGTCAAGGCGCTGCTCGCGGACCGTTCCGCTTACGAGGACTTCGACGTGGACGGCGCCGCCCAGCGCTCGATGGCCTTCGAGGCGCTCGACCAGCTCGCCATGGAGCACCTGCTCGGCGTCAGCTGACCCCCCGGGGCGCCCGGCTCGCCGGGCACCCCTTCTCCCCGGGCGCGGACCTGCCGGACCCGCGCCGGGGCGGATGATCCACCTCGTCGGGACACAGTGGTCCCCCCGGGCCGGCACCCCTCTCACGCAAGGGCACCATCGTGACAGCACCTTCTCCGGACGGCATGCGCCGGCCGCGCCACCGTCCTCACCGGCGGGTCATCGTCCCGCTCACCGTCGTCTCCGCGCTGCTCGGCGGCGTCGTCCTGTCCGGCTGCGGGCAGCAGCGGGACCCGGACGTGTACACCGTCATGAACTCGTCGACCGACGAGTCCTACCACCGCTGGGACGCCCAGACGCTGGCCCGGTGCAGCAAGGCCCTCGGCGTGAAGATCGAGCAGCAGAGCGTCCCCGCCTCGCAGGTGATGACGAAGGCCCTGCGGATGGCGTCCTCGAAGTCGCTGCCGGACGTGCTCCAGCTGGACGCCTCGGAGATGCCGACGTTCGCCGAGGCGGGCGGGCTGATCCCGCTGAAGGACCTCGGTCTGACGACGAAGGACATCCCCGAGGGGATCGTCGACTTCGGTTCGTACGACGGGCAGTACTACGGGGCCGCGCGCACCGTGAACACCCTGGCGCTGTTCTACAACAAGGACACCCTGGCCAAGGCCGGCCTGGAGGTGCCCACCACCTGGGCCGAGATGCAGGCGACCGCCAAGAAGCTCACCCAGGGCAAGCGGTACGGGCTGGCGCTCAGCGCGGGCGGCGCGGAGGACGGCGTCTTCCAGTTCACCCCGTTCATGTGGTCCAACGGCGGCGACGAGACGAAGCTCGACACTCCGCAGGTGGCCGGGGCGCTCGACTACTGGAAGAGCCTCCTCAAGGACGGTTCGCTGTCCAAGTCGACGGTCAACTGGACCCAGGCCGACGTGAACGACCAGTTCATGGCCGGCAACGCCGCGATGATGATCAACGGCCCGTGGCAGGTGGAGACCCTCAACTCGAAGAAGGGTCTGAACTGGGGCATCGCCCAGATCCCCGTCCCGAAGGCCGGCGACGACTCGGTGGGTCCGCTGGGCGGCGGGGTGCTGACCGTGCCCAACACCGGTGACGAGGAACGCGAGAAGACGGCGGCCAGGATCATAGGCTGCATGTCGGGCGAGCAGGAGCAGATCACCTACGCGATCAACAGCTGGATGGTCCCGGCCAACGAGAAGGCCGCCGCCGTGTGGCGTACGAAGGCACCGGAACTGGCCGCCCTCGCCGACCAGGTCGCCACGGCCCGTTCGCGTACGGCCAAGCTCGGCGCGCAGTGGTCGTCCGTGTCGCTGGCCCTCCAGAGCGCCTTCCAGTCCGCGCTCACCGGTGAGTCCAGCGAGGCCGCTCTGAAGCGTGCCCAGCAGCAGGTCACGAGCGGGAACTGAGGTATACGAACCATGTCATCCACCACAGCCTCGGCCGCCGCGCTGCCGGCCGACCCGAAGGCCTCCGCGGCCGGTGCGGTCAACAAGCCGGTGAACCCGCGGAGCGCCAAGCGGCGCAGGACGCTCGCCCAGTGGGGGTTCATCGCCCCCGCCGTGATCTTCATGGCGCTGTTCTTCGGCTACCCGCTCGTCCGCAACATCGTGATGAGCTTCCAGGACTACTCGCCGTCCACGTTCTTCACCGGCGAGGCACCGTTCAACGGCTTCGACAACTGGAGCAACGTCTTCAACGACGGGCTGTTCGGCAAGGCCCTGTGGCAGACGATCCTCTTCACCGTCGGATCGCTCGTCGGCCAGTTCTGCATCGGCCTGGCCCTCGCCGTCTTCTTCACCCGCCGCTTCCCCCTGAACGGCATCCTGCGCTCGCTGATCCTGCTGCCGTGGCTGGTCCCGATGGTCGTCTCCGGCATCGTGTGGCGGCGCATCTTCGACCAGGACACCGGGGTCCTGAACTCCTTCCTGGGCACCGTCGGCCTCCCCGGAGACACACCGTGGCTGACCAGCACCAGCATGGCGCTGATCTCGGTGGTCCTGGTGAACATCTGGATCGGCATCCCGTTCAACATGGTGATCCTCTACGGCGGCCTCCAGGAGGTCCCCAAGGAGCTGAACGAGGCCGCCTCGCTCGACGGCGCGTCCGCCTGGCGCACGTTCCGCTCGGTCACCCTGCCGATGCTCAAGCCCGTCATCACCGTGGTGCTCGTGCTCGGCTTCATGTCGACGGTGAAGATCCTCGACCTGGTCCTCGCCCTCACCGACGGCGGGCCCGCCGACTCCACCCAGACGCTCGGCACGCTCACGTACCAGAACTCCTTCGTCCAGATGGACTTCGGGGCCGGTGCCGTGGTCGGCAACATCCTGATCCTGATCTCCGCCGTCTTCGCGGTGTTCTACCTGCGGGTCAACCGCAACGAGGGGAAGTGACCGGCATGGCGACCACCACCCAGATCCCCGCCGCCCCGGCTCCCGCCGTCCACCGGCCGAAGCGCCGCTGGGGCGCGACCGTCTTCGGCGTCGTCGTCCTCGCGGTGATGCTGTTCCCGCTGTACTGGATGATCAACACCGCGCTGCAGCCGGACGCGGGCCTGGTCGACGTCGGCCCGGTCCCGACGGGCGTGGACTTCTCCGGCTTCACCTCCGCGATCACCGACCAGGGCGGCAACCTGCTGACCTCGCTGGCCGTGGCGCTCGGCGCCGTGGCCATCTGTCTGGCGATCTCCGCGCCGGCGGCGTACGGCCTGGCGCAGTTCAAGCTGCGCGGCAGCAAGACGATCGTCTTCGGCACGCTCATCACCCAGATGGTGCCCGGCATCGTCATCGCGAACGCCCTGTACAGCGCGTACGTGGACCTCGGGCTGGTCAACTCCTACTTCGGCCTGATGCTGGCGGACGCCTCACTGGGTATCCCCTTCGCGATCGTGCTGATGCGCTCGTTCATGGTGTCCATCCCGCGCGAGGTCATCGAGGCCGCGGAGGTCGACGGCGCCGGACGCTTCCGTACGTTCGTGCAGGTCGTGCTCCCGATGAGCCGCAACTCGCTGATCACCGCAGGGCTGTTCTCGTTCCTGTACGCATGGAGCGACTTCATGTTCGCGCTGACCCTGAACACCACGGACGACGTCAAGCCGATCACACTGGGCATCTACCAGTACATCGGCGCCCACGTCGGTGACTGGGGTTCGGTCATGGCCGCTTCCGTGCTCTCCGCGGTCCCGGCGGCGGTTCTGCTCGTCCTGTCCCAGAAGTACATCGCTGCCGGGATCACCGGCGGCTCGGTCAAGTAAGGGTTTCCATGAGTGACTTCCCGGCCTTCCCGCCCGGTTTCGTCTTCGGCGCCGCCACGGCGTCGTACCAGATCGAGGGCGCCGTCGACGAGGACGGCCGCGGGCCGTCCATCTGGGACACCTACAGCCACACGCCGGGGAAGACCGATGGCGGTGACACGGGTGACGTGGCGTGCGACCACTACCACCGCTACCCCGAGGACGTGGCGCTGCTGCGTGACCTGGGGGTGGACTCGTACCGCTTCTCGATCGCCTGGTCGCGCATCCAGCCGGAAGGCAGCGGGGCGATAAACGCCAAGGGCCTGGACTTCTACTCCCGGCTCGTCGACGAGCTCCTCGCGGCGGGCATCGAGCCGGCCGCCACCCTCTACCACTGGGACCTGCCGCAGGCCCTGGAGGACAAGGGCGGCTGGCGGGTGCGCGAGACCGCGGAGCGCTTCGGCGAGTACACGGCGATCATGGCGGAGCACCTGGGCGACCGGGTGCCGCGGTGGATCACGCTGAACGAACCGTGGTGCAGCGCGTTCCTCGGCTACTCGGTCGGGCGCCACGCGCCGGGCGCGAAGGAGGGCCGCGGCGCCCTGGCCGCCGCGCACCACCTGCTCGTCGGCCACGGCCACGCGATGACCGCGCTGCGCGCGGCGGGGGTCCGCGAGGCGGGGATCACGCTCAACCTGGACCGCAACGTCCCCGCCACCGAGTCGGACGCCGACCTCGCCGCGGTCGTCCGCGCGGACACCCAGCACAACCTGGTGTGGACCGAGCCGATCCTGGCGGGCCGCTACCCGGCCACCGAGGAGGAGACCTGGGGCGAGCTCATCACCGGCCAGGACTTCCGGCGCGAGGGCGACCTTGAGCTGATCTCCCAGCCGATGGACTTCCTGGGCATCAACTACTACCGCCCCATCGTGGTCGCCGCCGCCCCGCACCGCGAGGCCGACCCGGCGCTGCGGGTCGCCACCGACAACCGCTACAGCGAGGGCGAGTACCGGGGCGTCCGCAAGACGGCGATGAACTGGCCGGTCGTGCCCGAGTCGTTCACCGACCTGCTGACCGCGCTGAAGCAGACGTACGGCGACGCGCTGCCGCCCGTGCACATCACGGAGAACGGCTCGGCGGAGTTCGACACCGTGGACGCGGACGGTTCGGTGCACGACGCGGACCGCGTGACCTATCTGCAGACCCATCTGACCGCGCTGCGCGCGGCGATGGAAGCGGGCGTCGACGTGCGGGGCTACTACGTCTGGTCGCTGCTGGACAACTTCGAGTGGGCGCTGGGCTACGCGAAGCGGTTCGGGATCATCCGGGTCGACTACGACACGCTGGAGCGCACGCCGAAGGACAGCTACCGCTGGTACCAGGAGCTGATCGCGGCCCACCGGAAGTAGTCCGGTCCGCCCCTCGGCCGCCCCGTTCGCCGTACGCACGGCGGGCGGGGCGGCGTGCTGCGCGGGCGGGCGCCGTCAGCGCGCCGCGTACGCCGCCGGGTCCGCCAGGACCCCGCGCACCACCCGGGCCGCCGCGCCCCGTGCCGCGTCGCCGGAGAGCGAGGAGGCCCGCAGCCCGCTGCCGTCGCTCCGCCACCGGCCCGACACCACCCGCTCCGCGAGCTGCGTCTCGGCCGCTTCGGCGAGCCACGGCTTCAGGTCGCGGTAGATACCGCCGAGCACAACGGTGCCCAGATCGAAGAGGTTGACCGCCCCGGCCAGCACCACGCCCATCCGGTCACCGGCCGCCCGCAGCAACTCCAGCGTGTCCGGGTCGCCCGACCTCGCCCGCCTCTCCAGCTCGCCGAGTCCGCGCACCCCCGCGGCCGGGTCGATGCCCGCGGCCCGCAGCAGCGCCGCCTGTCCGGCGTACTGCTCGAGGCAGCCGCGCGCGCCGCACCCGCACAGCGGGCCCTCCGGGTCGACGACCACGTGGCCGACCTCGCCGGCGAACCCGTGGGCGCCACGCAGCAGTTCGCCCTGGAGCACCAGCGCACCGCCGACGCCGATCTCGCCGGTGAGGTAGAGGAAGCAGCCCGTGTCGCCGAGGCCGCCGAACCACAGCTCGGCCAGGGCCGCCAGATTGGCCTCGTTGTCGGAGCTCACCGCCAGCGCCCGCCCGGCCGGTCGCAGGGTGCTGAGCGCCTGGCCGAAGATGCCTTCGGCCGCGACCCGGTACCACCCCAGGTTCGGCGCCTGGCGGACCATGCCGCCGGAGACGAGCCCGGGCAGCGCCAGCTCGACGCCGACGGCCCGCAGCCCCTGCTCGCCGGTCGAGGTGATGACGCGGTTGGTGAGCCGGGCGGCATGGGCGAGGGCCTCGGCCGGCGGGGTGTTCCGGTTGTCGATGTGCTCGGTGACGCGGACCCGGTCGGTGCCGGTGAGCCCGACCGCGCAGACCGAGACGTAGTCGATGTTGATCTCGACGCCGAGTCCGGCCGGGCCGGTGTCCGAGACCTTCAGCACGGTGCCCGGACGTCCGGCGCTGCCGCTGAACGTCTTGCCGGACTCGGTCAGGTGGTCGAGCGCCAGCAGCTCCTCGACGAGCGAGGAGACGGCGGCCCGGGTGAGCCCGACGCGGGCGGCCACCCGGGCACGGGTCGCCTCGCCCTCCTCCAGGACAGCACGCAGGACGAGGCCGAGGTTGTTGCGGCGCACGGTCTCGGTTCCGGCCTTGGCGCCGGGCGAGGTGGGGCGGATCGTCGTCATCAGACCTTCGAGCGTAGGGCCTCGGGACCGCGACGACGCGCATGCGCCCGCGGACGACCTGCGGTTTCGTGCCCGGGGCGCCGGCTGCCGGTGCGGGCGAGGTCAGTGCCGGGTGCCCGCCCGGTCGAGCAGCATCGCGGCCATCTCCCGGGCGGCGCGTGCCGGGTGCGCGTCGGGGCGGGTGACCGCGTGGGCCAGTGTGCCGTCGATGAGCACCAGGAGCTGGTCGGCGCCGAACTCGGGGTCCGGGTGCCCGTGGCGGGTCAGCTCCGCGGTGAACAGCTCGTGCAGGCCGTCCTTGAAGGCGCGGACCTCCGCGTGGGCGGGGTGCGCCGGATCCGTGAGGGCCACATCGGCCGTGGTGTAGCGGCAGCCGTGGAACGCCGGGCGCTGGGTGACCACCTCCAGCTCGTCGAAGACCGCGAGCACGCGCGCCCGCGCGTCGTCACCGGCCTCGTCCATCACCTCGATGTAGCGGGCCTGGGCCGGGTGGCTGCGCAGGACCTCGGCGACCAGGCCGTCCTTGCCGCCGAAGTGCTGGTAGAGGGAGCGCCGCGCGACGTCGGCCCGTTTGAGGATCGCGTCGACGCCGACGTGCACACCGTCGGTGTAGGTGAGGTCGCGGGCGGCCTCGATCAGCCGTTCGCGGGGGCCAGGTCTCGTCGTCGTCACGTCATCGATTCTGACACGGACTTGACGGTAGAACAACCAGTCTATCTACTGGCAGCAGCAAGGTAGACCGACCATTCGATGCACAACGTGTCCCTCGCCGCTTCCAAGGAGCAGTCATGCCCCGTTCCGGAACTCTGCCGACCGTTCTTACCGGCGTGTTCATCACCACGCTCGACTTCTTCATCGTCAATGTGGCCGTCCCCTCCACCCAGCACGACCTGCACGCCGGCCCGACCGCCATCGAATGGGTCGTCGCCGGGTACGCACTGGCCTACGGGTCCGGGCTGATCCTCGGCGGGCGGCTCGGAGACATCCACGGGCGCCGTCGGATGTTCATGCTCGGGACGGCCCTGTTCACACTCACCTCCCTGGTGTGCGGATTCGCGCCCGACGCCACCACGCTGGTCGTGGCACGGGTGGCCCAGGGCGCCGCCGCCGCGCTGCTCTCACCGCAGGTTCTCGCCATCGTCCGCACGGCCTACGAGGGTCCGGAGCGGCTCAGGGCCATCCATGCCTACGCCCTGACGATGGGGCTGGCAGCGGTGTTCGGACAGCTCATCGGCGGGGTCCTCATCCGCGCCGACCTGTTCGGGCTCGGCTGGCGGGCCTGCTTCCTGCTCAACGTGCCGATCGGTATCGCCGTACTGGCGGTGGCCCGCCGGGTGATCCCGGAGAGCCGGGCCGCCGACGCCGTGCGCCTCGACCTGGCCGGCGCCGCCCTGGTCACCACCGCCCTCGCCGCCACCCTGCTGCCCCTGATCGAGGGCCGTGAACAGGGCTGGCCCGCGTGGACCTGGGCGTCCTTCGCCGCCTCCGCGGCGCTCTTGGCCGCCTTCGCCCGGCGACGGCCCCCGCACTCGCCCCTGATCGACCCGGCCCTCTTCCGTCAGCGCGGCTTCACCGCGGGCCTGTTCACGCACCTCGCGTTCACGATGGGCATGGCCTCCTACTTCCTGGTCTTCGCGCTGTACGTCCAGCAGGGCCGCGGCCTCGACGCACTGGGGGCAGGGCTCGTCTTCATCCCGATCGGTGCCGGGTATCTGGCCGCCTCGCTCCTCGCCCCCCGGCTGACGGCCCGTCTCGGCCGCCAAGTGATCGCGGTCGGTGGACTCACGAGAGCACTCGGCCTTGCCGCACTGCTGCTCCTGGTGGTGCGGGAGGCCGGCGTCGCCTGGTTCGTGCCGGCGCTCCTCACCGACGGGATCGGCATGGGGCTGGCCCTGGGCCCGATCATGACCACCGTGCTGGCCGGGGTCTCCCAGCACCACGCCGGCTCGGCCGCGAGTGCACTCACCACCGCCCAACAGGTGGGCGGTGCGCTGGGGGTGGGCGCGGTCGGCGTCGTCTATTACGGCAGCCTCGCCGACGGGGTTCCCACCGCCTTCCGCCACGGACTGATCTACCTGATCGTCATCGCCCTCGTCCTCACCGCGCTCGCGCAGCTGCTCCCCCGCGGCGCCAGGAGGAGCAGTCCCGTCACGTCGTCCACCCGAGAAGGAGCCACCGCGTGAACACCACCGGCACCGACGTCCTGAACACCCTTGCCCGCCGGTACATCGCCCTGTGGAACGAGCCCGACCCGGCCTTGCGGCACGCCCTCGTCGACGAGTTGTTCGCCCCCGACTGCGCGCACTTCACCCCGTCGCGCGAAGTGCGCGGCCGCGCGGGCATGGTGGCGCGGGTGGCCGACGCCCACGCCCAGTGGGTCGCCCCCGGCAAGCACTGCTTCCGAGCGGTACCCGATGCCGACGGGCACCACGGAGCCGTGCGGTTCCACTGGGAGATGGCGGAGGTGGCGACGGGGTTGGCCGTCTCCGTGGGCTTCGACTTTCTCGTACTCGACGCGTCCGGCCTCATCGTCAGCGACCACCAGTTCATCGACCGGTGACCGGGCCGCCGGCTACCGGCTCGCCAGTGATCACGCGCCGGAAACACCACCGCAGCCGCCCTGCCACATCCTCCGGCTACATTGGACGTACGCGGCCGCCGTAGCCCGCTCCATCCGCCCCCCGGACCCGTGGTCCGGCCGGTGAACGAGGAGGTCCGCGGTGCACGTTCCATCCGTTCGAGCCGACCGTACGAGGGCGCGGCGCCCGGCACCCGCCTGGCTCACCCACGTGACGCGCCCGCGCCGGGCCCCCGTGCCCCGCACGGCGATGGTGCGCGGCGCGCTCGGGGCGGGTCCCCTGCTCGCAGCGGGGGTCGCTCTCGGGCAGCCCGGGCCGGGGGTCCTCGCCGCGCTCGGGGCGATGCTCGCCGGGGTCAACGACCGGCCGGGCACCCGTCGCAAGGGTCTCGTCCACATAGGACTGCCGGCCGTGGCCGGAGCGCTGGGGCTGCTCGCCGGCGCGCTGGTCGCGGAGGCGGCGGGGCGGTGGGCGGCGGTTCCCGTGCTCTTCCTGGTGGGCTGGGTCTCCGGGGCGCTGAGCACCAGGGGCGCCGTGTGGTCGGCGGCCGCCCTCCAGATGCTGGTCACCACGACGATCGGCATGGGCATGCCGCTGGCCGGTCCCGCGTGGCTGAAGGCGCTGTGCTTCCTCTCCGGGGCGGGCTGGCTCGTTCTCCTGCGGCTGCTGCTGCGCGCCCCGCGATCACCGGGCGCGACGCGGTCGAGCGGTGAACGCGAGGCCGTCGCCGCCGTGTTCGACGCGCTCGCGGACGCGTTGGGCGCGCTCGGCGGGCCGGGGGCGCCGGCCGCGCGCCGCAGGCTGATCGGCGCGCAGCAGCAGGCCGACGAGGCGCTGCGGCTGATGCGGCTGCTGCCGTGGCCCCGCCGGTCCGGCGGGGCGGACCACGCCCTGGCCGCCCGCTTCGGCTCCGGGCTCGCGCTCTGCGAGGCGAGCATCGCCCTGCTGTGGGAGGGCCGGCCCGTCCCGGACGCCGTGGCCGAGGGCCCCCGGGGGCTGGCCGCGGCGGTCCGGTCCGGCGGGCCCGCGGGTACGCTGCCGAGCGCGCGGCCGGACACCGTCGAACGGCTGGCCTTCGACCGGGCGGTCCTGGAGGCCGCGGTGGTCTTCGACCGGACGACGGCCGGCGCACACCCTGCGCGGGGCTCCGGGCGCTCCCGTGCGACGGGGACGCACTCCGGTTCCCGACCGGGTCCGTTCACGCCCGCCGGACGGGAGTACGGGCTGCGGGTGGCGCTCTGCGTCTCGGTCACGGCGGCCGTCGCGCTGCTGCTGCACGAGGACCACTGGTACTGGCTGCCCGCCACGGCGGCGTTCCTCGTGAAGCCCGACATGGGCCCGCTGTTCTCCCGGGTGGTGAACCGGTTCGCCGGAACCGTGGCCGGAGTCCTCGCGTTCGTCGCACTCATGGCCGCGCTCGGCGGCCTCGGTGCTCCGGTGGTCGTGGCGGCGGTCGTCGTGGCCGGGGCCCTGGTGCCCCTGTCCCTCCGCCACTTCGCGTTCCAGACCGCCGTGATCACCGTGCTGGTGCTGTCGTTCGTGCACACCGCGGGTGACACCGAGGCAGCCGCGTCCCGGCTGCTGGAGACGTTCCTGGCCTGCGTGATCGTGCTGCTCGTCGGCCATCTTCCGCTGGTGGCCGATCCCCGGGTGCGGGTCGGCCACCGCTTCGCCGTCACCCTGCGCTGCACGGAGCGGTATCTGCGCCATGTGCTGGACGCGCCGGACCCGGCCGGGGGCCGGCAGCGGGACGACGCACGGGGACTGGCGCTGCGCGGCGCCGTGTACCGGGCGCTCGCCGAGGCCCGGGCCGCGGCGGAGACCGTGGCGGTCGAGCTGCCGGGTCCGTTCGGTGGCCGGCACCACGACTGGTCGGCGGTGACGGTGGCCGCCGAACTGGTCGTCGACGCGGCGACCGCGTGCGCGCTGCGGGTGGAGAACGGGGTGCCGCGCCCCTCGTCCGGCGAGGTGGAGCGCGTGACGACGGCGCTGTCCGTGCTGGCGGACGCCCTGGAGGACGGTCACCGCACCGCGCGGCCGGCGCCGGGCCCGGGTCCGCGGGACTGCCGTTCGCTGCGGGATGTGATGACGCAGCTGCACGGTATTCACCGGCTGACCGCGGTGGGGTCCGCCGAACCCTCGACAGCCGGTTCCGGCGCCCGTCCTTGACCCGGTGCCTTCGCACAACGCCGCGAGGGCCGGGCGGAGATGTCGCTTTGACGCCTTTCCGTCAAACCCTTGGAGCCGTGAGGGACTCGTGAAAGGATCACCCTCAATTCCGTGGCGTGTCCCCGTATCCCGCGGCGCGTCACGCCTCGACCCACCACCCATGGAGAACACACGTGGCCAAGATCTCCGGCCGTCTGCCCGGACGGGCAGCCACCCGCCTCGCCGCCGCCGCGATAACCGCGGCCCTCGTCGGCACCGGCGCCTCGGCCTTCGCGGCGGACGTGGGCGACGCGCCCATGTACGGCATCGCCGCCCTGGACAGTGCGGGCGCCGCGTACACCTACACCCCGAACGGGGAGGGCGGCCTGGAGGCCCGCACCCCGATCGGCGCGGACTGGCTCGGCGCCGGCGCGAAGGACATCAAGTTCGTCGGCCGTGTGGACGGCAACGCGGACAATCTCGCCGACGGCCGCTGGCAGACCAACACGGCGGGTGTCCTTTACTACGGCGCCGAGGACAACTCCGACCTCAAGAACGTCGGCCACGGCTGGGGCATCTACGACAAGCTCGTCTCCGCGGGCAACCTCGGCGGCGGCGAGGCCGGTGACCTGCTCGGCCGGGACGCCTCCGGGCACCTGTACCTGTACCTGGGTTACGGCGACGGCACCGTCACCAAGCGCTACACCGTCGGCGCCGGCTGGAACGCGTACACGCAGCTCGCCGGCAACGGCGACCTGACGGGTGACGGCAAGAACGACATCGTCGCCCGCGACAAGGCCGGCGTCCTGTGGCTCTACAAGGGCACCGGTGACTACAAGTCCCCCTTCACCGCCCGCACCAAGGTCGGCTCCGGCTGGAACACGTACAACACCGTCTTCGCCCCCGGCGACATCAACCTCGACGGCACGACCGATCTCGTCGGCCGGGACGCCGCGGGTGCGCTGTACCTCTACGAGGGCACGGGCAAGGCCGCGTCCCCGTACGGGAGCCGTGTGAAGATCGGCAACGGTGGCTGGAACACGTACCGTCTCATCTTCTGATCAAAAGTGAAGGTTTCCTGCCCGAAGTCATGACACGATTCGGATGAAACCCGTGGCCTGCCCTCCCTCTTGGGACGGGCGGGCCACCCTTCATCTAGATCCATGGAGTACTTCGTGGCCAAAACCTCTGGCCGTAAGCACAGACGAATAGCCGCCCGCGTGGCAGCCGCGGCGCTCACCGCCGCACTCGTCGGCACCGGCACGTCCGCCGTTGCCGCCGATTCCCCGCAGCCGACGCTCGGCACCGCAGCCGACGCGCCTTCGGCCGCGACGACCGCCGCAGCCGCTGCTGTCGCACCCGACTTCGCGCTGTACGGCCTCACCTCCGGTGGCGACGCGTACGCGTACCGGTCGAACGGCAAGGGCGGGATCACCGCCCGCGACCTCAAGGGCACGGGCTGGCAGGGTGTCTCCAACCTCCTGCAGGTCGCCAACGTTCCGAAGAGCAGCGGTGACGCGGACGGCATCTGGTTCCGCGAGTCCAACGGCTACCTCGGGTACCTGAAGTTCGACGCCGCCGCCCCGGTCAAGGTCGGCACCGGCTGGAACATCTACAACAAGCTGGTCTCGCCCGGCAACATCGGCGGCGCCGGCGCCGGCGACCTGCTCGGCCGCGACAGCAGCGGCGCGCTCTACCTCTACCTGGGTACGGGCACGGGCAAGCTGACGAGCCGCTACAAGGTCGGCAGCGGCTGGAACATCTACAACCAGATCGCCGGCAACGGTGACCTGAGCGGCGACGGCAAGAACGACGTCGTCGCCCGCGACGCGGCCGGCGTCCTGTGGCTCTACAAGGGCACCGGCAACTACAAGGCGCCCTTCACCGCCCGCACCAAGATCGGCTCCGGCTGGAACACGTACAACCAGCTGATCTCCACGGGTGACATCACCGAGGACGGCCGGACCGACCTCATCGCCCGCGACAAGACCGGCGCGCTGTACCTGTACAAGGGCACCGGCAAGGCCGCGAGCCCCTTCGGCGGGCGCGTGAAGATCGGCGCGAGCGGCTGGAACAGCTACCGCTTCCTCTTCTGAGCAGGTAGTTCTCCCGCAGCATGAGAGAGGGCCGCACCCCCGTCGCCGGGGGTGCGGCCCTCTCGCCGTACTGCCGCTGATGCCTACTTGCGGATCAGGCTGCGGAGCACGTACTGCAGGATGCCGCCGTTGCGGTAGTAGTCCGCCTCACCAGGGGTGTCGATGCGGACGACGCCGTCGAACTCCACACCGGTGTCGGTCGTGACCTTCACCGTGCGCGGGGTGGTGCCGTCGTTCAGCTCGGTCACGCCGGTGAAGGAGAAGGTCTCCTCGCCGGTGAGGCCGAGGGTCTCGGCGGTCTGGCCCTCCGGGAACTGGAGCGGGAGGACGCCCATGCCGATGAGGTTCGAGCGGTGGATGCGCTCGTAGGACTCGGCGATGACGGCCTTGACGCCCAGGAGCGCGGTGCCCTTGGCCGCCCAGTCGCGGGAGGAGCCGGAGCCGTACTCCTTGCCCGCCAGGATGACCAGCGGGGTGCCGGCGGCCTGGTAGTTCTGCGAGGCGTCGTAGATGAACGACACGGGGGCGTCGGCCTGCGTGAAGTCGCGGGTGAAGCCGCCCTCGGTGCCCGGCGCGATCTGGTTGCGCAGGCGGATGTTGGCGAACGTGCCGCGGATCATGACCTCGTGGTTACCACGGCGCGAGCCGTAGGAGTTGAAGTCACGGCGCTCGATGCCGTGCTCCGTGAGGTACTGACCGGCCGGGGTGTCGGCCTTGATCGCACCGGCCGGGGAGATGTGGTCGGTGGTGACCGAGTCGCCGAGCTTGGCCAGGACACGGGCGCCGGTGATGTCCTCGACCGGGGTCGTCTCCATCGTCATGCCCTCGAAGTACGGGGGCTTGCGCACGTAGGTGGACTCGGAGTCCCACTCGAAGGTGTTGCCGGTGGGGATCGAGAGCGCCTGCCACTGGGCGTCGCCCGCGAAGACGTCCTGGTAGGACTTGTTGAACATGTCCTCGCCGATGGAGTTGGCGACGACGTCGTTCACCTCGGCCTCGGAGGGCCAGATGTCCTGCAGGTAGACGGGCTTGCCGTCCTGGTCGACGCCGAGGGCGTCCTTGGTGATGTCGACCTTCATCGAACCGGCGATGGCGTACGCGACGACCAGCGGCGGGGACGCCAGGTAGTTCATCTTGACGTCGGGGTTGATCCGGCCCTCGAAGTTACGGTTGCCGGAGAGCACCGAGGTCACGGCCAGGTCGTGGTCGTTGACCGCCTTGGAGACCTCTTCCGGCAGCGGGCCGGAGTTGCCGATGCAGGTGGTGCAGCCGTAGCCGACGAGGTTGAAGCCGACCTTGTCGAGGTACGGGGTCAGGCCCGCCTTGTCGAAGTAGTCGGTGACGACCTTCGAGCCCGGGGCGAGGGTGGTCTTGACCCACGGCTTGCGGGTCAGGCCCTTCTCGACGGCCTTCTTCGCCACGAGCGCCGCGGCGACCATGACGTACGGGTTCGAGGTGTTGGTGCAGGAGGTGATCGCGGCGACGGTGACGGCGCCGTGGTCCAGCTCGTAGGACGTGCCGTCGGGGGCCGTCACAGTGACCGGGTTCGACGGGACGCCGTTGTGGGTGGCCGGCGAGTCGGAGGCCGGGAAGGACTCCTTGCCCGCCTCCTCGTCGTCCGTGACGTAGTTGCGTACGTCCTGGGCGAACTGCGCCTTGGCGTTCGCGAGGACGATGCGGTCCTGCGGGCGCTTCGGGCCGGCGATGGAGGGGACGACCGTGGAGAGGTCGAGCTCCAGCTTCTCGGAGAAGTCCGGCTCGGCGGCCGGGTCGAGCCAGAGGCCCTGCTCCTTGGCGTACGCCTCGACGAGCGCGACCTGCTGGGCGTCGCGGCCGGTCAGACGGAGGTACTTCAGCGTCTCGTCGTCGATCGGGAAGATCGCGGCGGTGGAGCCGAACTCCGGCGACATGTTGCCGATGGTGGCGCGGTTCGCGAGGGAGGTGGCGGCGACGCCCTCACCGTAGAACTCGACGAACTTACCGACGACGCCGTGCTTGCGGAGCATCTCGGTGATGGTCAGCACGAGGTCGGTGGCGGTGGTGCCGGCCGGGAGCTCGCCGGTCAGCTTGAAGCCGACGACGCGCGGGATGAGCATGGAGACCGGCTGGCCGAGCATCGCGGCCTCGGCCTCGATGCCGCCGACGCCCCAGCCCAGCACACCGAGGCCGTTGACCATGGTGGTGTGGGAGTCGGTGCCGACGAGGGTGTCGGGGTACGCCTGGCCATTACGGACCATGACCGTGCGGGCCAGGTGCTCGATGTTGACCTGGTGGACGATGCCGGTGCCCGGGGGGACGACCTTGAACTCGTCGAAGGCGGTCTGGCCCCAGCGCAGGAACTGGTAGCGCTCCTTGTTGCGGCCGTACTCCAGCTCGACGTTCTGGCCGAAGGCCTCCTTCGTGCCGAACTTGTCGGCGATGACGGAGTGGTCGATGACCAGCTCGGCCGGGGCCAGCGGGTTGATCTTCGTGGCGTCGCCGCCGAGCTCCTTGACGGCCTCACGCATGGTGGCGAGGTCCACGACACACGGCACACCGGTGAAGTCCTGCATGATCACGCGAGCCGGCGTGAACTGGATCTCCTGGCTGGGCTGGGCCTGGGAGTCCCAGCCGCCGAGCGCCCGGATGTGGTCGGCGGTGATGTTCGCGCCGTCCTCCGTGCGGAGCAGGTTCTCCAGCAGCACCTTCAGGCTGTAAGGGAGGCGCGCGGAGCCCTCGACCTTGTCCAGCTTGAAGATCTCGTACGACTCGTCGCCCACGCGCAGCGTGCTGCGGGCGTCGAAGCTGTTCGCCGACACGACAGTCTCCTTCATCAATGTGCGCGTAACTCCGCGCCGCGCCTCACTTCGGCGGGCGCCGCGTGGTGCCGCCTTCGGCCACCCGACCATCCGCTAAGGTAAGGCTTAGTTAGGTAGCCCTTACTGCGCGGCGGCCCGCTGTGCGCCTTCGGCATATATCTCGATGTCGAGATAACTCTAGTACATGACCGGGGAAGGGTCATGTCAGGGCATGCCCGATCGCTTTTGTCCGCTGTCATCCGATCGAGGCGCTGGACTGCGAAACCGGTCCTACGGGCTGTTCGCCCACAGACCGGTCCGCACACCGCTCCGCAGGCAGACCGAAGCCACTCAGCGCAGTAGGGCCGCCAGCAGGTCGGTCCCCAGCGCCGTCAGGCCGGGCAGACTGACGGCGTAACGGACGTAGCGGCCCTGCCGCCGGGCCGTGAGCAGCCCCGCGCGCCGCAGGACCGCGAGGTGGCGGGAGACCTCCGGGGGCGAGAGTTCCCAGGCGTGGGCCAGCTCGCCGGTGGTGTGCGGGCCGCGGACCAGGGTGCGCAGCAGCCGCAGCCTCACCGGATGCGCGAGTGCCTCCAACCGCAGCGTGACCGTTTCCAGCGATACCGGCTCCGCCGGGCTCGCCTCGGCCACGGGATACTGCACCACCGGCTGCCACCCGGGCGCGTGGACCACCACCAGGTGCGGGCGGCCGAAGACGCTGGGGAGGAAGGTGACCCCGGTGCCGTTGGCGGCGGTCGCGTTGTCCTGCAGCTTGTCCACGATGATGCGGGTGCCGTCCGGTGCCAGGGTGACGGCGCCGGAGACCGACGCGAGTGCCGCCCCGGCGCCCTGGCGCTTCAGCAGGTCGTTCTTCAGGCGCAGGTCGGTGGCCAGTTGAACGGCGACGCCCGCCCAGGCGGCGTCGAAGAAGGCCTCGGCGCACTGTTCGAGCGTGTGACGCACCCGTGCCCGCACGGCGGCCGGGTCCGCGAGCAGCCGTTCCGCGAAGGCCTCCTGAAGCGCGCCTCGGGCCTGGGCCAGATCCAGGGCCCGCTCGCGAGCCGTCGTGTCGGAGAGCGGCGACGGTGCGCCGAAGTGGACCCGGTTGCTGCCGCACGTGGTGATGAGCGCGGCGGTCACATACGTCTCGTCGTCGATCCGGTCCACATCGTCCAACTCCTCGGCGAGGGTCGGCCGGGGACGAGCGGGGACCAGGAAGTCGGCTCGTGAGGAACGCCAGAGGAACTCCGCCTCCCCGAGCCGCTCGGCCAGTTCCGGCCGCAGCCCGGTCCGGACGCCCCCGGCCCAGTCGGCGAACCGCGGGTGATGCGCGGGTTCGGCCAGCACGTGCAGCATCGCTGTCAGTTCGGCCAGCGGGGAGGCGGCGAACCGCAGTCGCCCGGCAGGCAGGCCGCCGATGTCGATCCTCAACGTCATCCCCTCATCATCGATGGCCGGGCGGCCGGCGAACGCGCCGATTGACGGTGTCCGTCAACCGGCATGGTCGGCCCGGCGGCCGAACGCACCGTGGACGCCATGGCAACCACGATCAAGATCCGGCCGCGCGCCCTCATCCGTGCCTCCGGAGGCCCCCGCTATGCCGTCGCCCTGGCCGTGGACGCGCTCGGCACCGGCATGCTGCGGCCGTTTCTGCTTCTCTACGGGCTGACGGTGCTGAGGCTGTCCGCACCTGCCACCGGCGTCGCCATGACGGTCGGTGTCGTCGCGAGTCTGGCGTGCATGCCCGCTGTCGGCCGATGGCTGGACCGGGGCGCACGCAGCACGGTCGTGGCGGCGTCGATGCTGGTGCGCGTGCTGGGCGTGGTGCTCCTGCTGGCCACCCCTGCGGGGCACGTCCGGCTGTTCGCGACGGCGGCGCTCCTCCTCGGCATCGGCAACCAGGCATGGCCGGCCGCCCACGCGGCTCTCGTGGCCACGGTCGCCCGCGGCCGGGAACGCGACGCCGCTCTCGCGGGAGGCCGCGCCCTGCGCAACGCCGGGCTGGGCGCGGGCGCGCTCCTCGCCACCGCCTGCCTGGCGGGCGGTACCACCGCATTACAGGTACTGGCAGGCGTGACGGGGCTCGCCTATCTCGCTGCGGCAGCCTTGGCATGGTCGGTTCACCTGCACGCGCATCCAGCCGCCACGCCGGCCGGGGACAGGGCTGACGGGCCCGCACCTCGGATGCGTGTGCTGCTGGCCGCCAACGTCGTCTACGTCTTCTGCCTCAACGTCCCCGAAATCGCGCTGCCTCTGGTCCTGGTGAGCCAGTTGCACGCATCCCCGGTATGGGCGGCAGCCATCTTCGTGGCCAACACGGTGCTGGTGGTCACCCTGCAGGTTCCGGTCACCGTCCTGATGGCCCGCTTCTCCCGGCGGGCCGTACTGGCTCTTGCCGGCGTGGTGCTCACCGCCTCCTACCTCGGCTTCCTCGCGGCCACCTCACTGGGACACGGCTGGAGTGCCCCGGCCGTCGCCGCGGTGTCCGTGGTCTGCACCATCGGCGAGATCGTCTACGCCGGCAGCGCCACCGCGCTCGTCACCGCCCTCGCCCCGGCCCATGCCCTGGGGCGCGCCCTCGCCCGCTTCCAGCTCTCCACGGGCTTCGGCCTCGCCGTCTCCCCGGCGATCATCACCGCTCTCGCCTCCACCGGCTCGGCCGCCCTCTGGGGCAGCCTCGCCGGTGCGACGCTGCTGTCCGCCGGCGCCGTTGCCACCGAGAAGGATCAAGAAACCGGGCTCAGCGGTTTCAGAACGCTGAAACCGTCGTGAAACCGCGGTGAATGTGCCCTGCCGCAACCTCCTCGGCATGACGACAACGACTTCGCGCTCTCTCGCCATCTCGGCCAAGGGACTACGCAAGGCCTACGGCGACAAGACGGTCCTCGACCGCGTCGACCTCGCGGTGCCGGCCGGTACGGTCTTCGCGCTGCTCGGCCCGAACGGCGCCGGCAAGACCACCGCCGTGAAGATCCTCTCCACCTTGACCACAGCCGACGCCGGCGAGCTGCACGTCGGCGGCCACGACCTGACCGCCGACCCGCAGGCCGTGCGCGCCGCGATCGGTGTCACCGGACAGTTCTCCGCCGTCGACGGCCTGATCACCGGCGAGGAGAACATGCTCCTCATGGCCGACCTGCATCACCTGGCCAAGGGCGACGGGCGTCGGATCGCCGCCGGACTCCTCGAACGGTTCGACCTGGTGGAGGCCGCGAAGAAGCCCGTCTCCAGCTACTCCGGTGGGATGAAGCGCCGCCTCGACCTCGCCATGACGCTGGTCGGCAACCCCCGGATCATCTTCCTCGACGAGCCGACCACCGGCCTCGACCCCCGCTCGCGGCACAACATGTGGCAGATGATCCGCGAGCTCGTCGCCGACGGCGCCACCGTCTTCCTCACCACCCAGTACCTGGACGAGGCCGACGAACTCGCCGACCGCATCGCGGTCCTGAACGACGGAAGGATCGCCGCCGAGGGAAGCGCCGAGGAGCTGAAGCGGCTCGTCCCCGGCGGACACGTGCGACTGCGGTTCACCGCCCCGGACGCGTACCGGACAGCCGCCGTCGCGCTGCGCGACGCGACCCGGGACGACGAGGCACTGTCCCTGCAGATCCCCAGCGACGGCAGTCAGCGCGAGCTGCGCGCCGTTCTCGACTGGCTGGACGCCGCCGGCGTCGAGGCCGACGAGCTGACCGTCCACACACCCGACCTCGACGACGTGTTCTTCGCCCTGACCAGCTCCACCGTGCCCAGCCAGACCGACAAGACCGAGGAGACAGTCCGATGAGTGCCCTCCCCCTCGCCGTCCGCGACTCGTCCACGATGCTGCGCCGCAACCTCCTGCACGCCCGGCGCTACCCGTCCATGACCCTGAACCTGCTCCTCACACCGATCATGCTGCTGCTGCTCTTCGTCTACATCTTCGGCGACGTCATGAGCGCCGGGATCGGCGGCGCGGACCGCTCCGACTACATCGCCTACATCGTCCCGGGCATCTTGATGATGACCATCGGAAGCACCGTGATCGGGGCCGCGGTCTCCGTCTCCACCGATATGTCCGAGGGACTCATCGCGCGCTTCCGCACCATGGCGGTCTACCGCGGCTCGGTGATCGTCGGGCACGTCGTCGGCAGCGTGCTGCAGGTGCTCGCCAGCCTGATCCTCGTCGGGGCGGTCGCCGTGGCCATCGGTTTCCGGTCCACGGACGCGACCGCCCTGGAGTGGCTCGCGGCGTTCGGGCTGCTCGCGCTGTTCGCCACGGCTCTCACCTGGATCGCGGTCGGGATGGGCATGGCAAGCCCGAACGCGGAGGCGGCCGGCAACATGGCCATGCCGCTGATCCTTCTCCCGCTCATCTCCAGCGCCTTCATCCCCGCCGACACCATGCCCGGCTGGTTCCAGCCGATCGCCGAGTACCAGCCCTTCACCCCCGCCATCGAGACCCTGCGCGGCCTGCTGCTCGGCACCCCGATCGGCAACGACTGGTGGATCGCGGTCGCCTGGTGCGTCGCACTGAGCGCGCTGGGCTACCGCTGGTCGATGGCGCAGTTCAACCGCGACCCGAAGTGAGCACGCGGGCTGCCTCCCGCAGCTCGTCACGTTCCAGGGCGGCATACTCCGACACCGCGTCGGCGTACGCCGCCCGGTCGGCGTTCTCCGCCGCCCGCCGGGCACGGTCCGCCGACATCGTCGGCTGGAAGTCACGCATCGCCCGCAGCCGTTCGGCCAGTGCGAGCATCCGTACAGCAGCGCCGTCGTCGTCGCCGGAGGCGAGCTGGGCCAGACCGAGGGCGTGCAGCACCGTCCCGAAGACCGGGAGCTGCCAGGGCGAGCCGGGCGGGCCGGAGAGCAGGGTGCGCAGCCCCTTCCGCAGCCGGGCGAGCGGCTGAGCGACCAGTTCGAGCCGGTCCGCGTGCGCGTGCGCCGACACCGCCGCCGACAGGATGTGCAGGGCCGACGGGTCGAGCCAGAGTTCGTCGCCCCGCAGGGGTCCGGCCACGGGCATCCACTCCACGGCGCCACGCCACAGGCCGAGTCCGACCTCCGTCAGTCCGCGGGCGAGCGCGATCTCGGCCCGCCCGGCGAGGTCGGGCCGGTAGAAGGACTTCTGCTGCGGGGAGTTGTCGCGTTCCGCCTGTCGCAGCCAGTACTCGGCCTCCTCGGGATCGCCGCGCTGCAGGCAGGCGAGGACGAGGCTCGTACGGATGAAGAGATAGTCGTGCCCGTCACCGAGCCGCGGCACCACCTCCAAGGTCGCCCTGAGGTGTTCGTACGCCTCTTCGCCCCGCCCCGTACGCAGGCACAGCTCGCTGAGCCGGGAGTGCCCCATGAGCTGCATGGACGGATTCCCGACCGGGGCCAGTTCGGTGAGTATCCGGCGGGCCGCGGCGAGCGCGCGGTCGATGTCGTGCTCGTACTCCCATACATACGTGGCGATGGACTCGGCGACGCCGGCGACCAGCGGCTGCTCGCTGTCGCAGAGCCTTCGCAGCACGTCGTGGTCGGGAGGCAGCATCTCGGGGATCGCGCTCAGCACCGTCCCGATGGCGCGGAGGAGCGTGTCCGGCGGGGCCGCGGGCAGCCGCCGGAGGGTGACGAGCTGGCGGACGGCGACCGGGCCGTATGCCATGAAGAGGCCCGCCGTGCACATCACCGCGGCGGCACGGGCGACTTCGACGTACGCGGGGTCGGGGCGGTAGTGCGACAGGGGCGGCCCCGTGTCCGCGGCAAGGGCCGCGAGCCGGGGAAAGCCGGAGTCGGTGGCCCACAGGGCGGCGAGGACCGCGGTGAGGGCGGCGAGGGCGGGGGCGTCCTCGCGTGCCCGTGCACACCGCAGGGCGAGTACGAGGTTGTCCTGCTCGGGCCTGACGCACTCCCAGGCGGCCCGTGGTTCCGAGCCGAAGAACCAGTCGTGGTGCGTGACCCCGAAGTCTCTCGCCCAGCTGAGGAAACGGCCCGTGGCCGCCTCCTCCTCGCCCGCCTCCGCGCACCGGGCGGCGCTGAACTCCCGTACGGTCTCCAGCATCCGGAACCGCACGCCGGCCGGGGTGTCGGCAACGGTGAGCAGCGACTGGTCGGTCAGTTGCTCCAGCAGGAACAGCGCGTCGTCGCCGAGGACGTGCTCCGCGGCTTCTCCGGAGAAGCCGCCGGGAAAGACGGACAAGGTGCGCAGCGCGGCCCGGGCGTCCTCTGCGAGGAGGTTCCAGCTCCAGTCGACGACTGCGTGCAGGGTGCGGTGGCGCTCGGGGGTGTCGCGGGCTCCGCCGCGAAGGAGCGCGAACCTGTCTCCGAGCCGGCGGGCGATCTCCGGCACCGAGAGCACCCGCACCCGCGCGGCCGCCAGTTCCACCGCGAGGGGCAGTCCTTCGAGGCTGCGGCACAGTTCGGCCACCACGTCCGGCGGCATCTCCACCCCCGGCCGGGCGGCCCTGGCCCGCTGCGTGAACAGCTCGACCGAGGTGTCGGGGCCCAGTTCCGGCAGCGCGTACACCGACTCCGAGGTGAGGCCGAGCGGGGCACGGCTGGTGGCGAGCACCCGCAGGCCCTTCGAGGACGAGAGCAGGGCGCGTACGAGATCGGCGGCGCCCCGCACCACCTGCTCGCAGTTGTCGAGGACCAGGAGCGCGGGGCCGGAGCCGAGCGCGCCGAGGATTCCCGGCACCGGGTCGGCAGCGGCCGGACCGCTCATGGCGCCGGCGCCCAGCGCGGAGGCCACCTCCGCGGCCACGTCCGCGTCCGTGGTGACGCCGGCGAGCGGCACGAAGTACACCACGCGCTGTTCGGCCCGGCGGCTGACCGCGTGCGAGAGCCGGGTCTTGCCGAGGCCGCCGGGGCCGACCACGGTGACGGCGCGGGAGGTGCGCAGCAGGTGCAGCACCGCCGCGATGTCCTCGTCCCGGCCGAGGAGCCTGTTCGGTTCGTGCGGTACCCCGTGCCTGACCGCGGGCGCCTCGCCGCGCAGCAGTTCGTGCTGTACGGCCTTGAGGCCTGCGCCCGGGTCCGTGCCGAGTTCGTCGCGCAGCCCGCTCCGGTACGCCTCGTACCGCGTCAGCGCGGCCGACGGGCCCGCGGTCGCCGCCTCGCCGCGCAGCAACTCGGCGAGCACCTCCTCGTCGCGCGGGTGCGCGGCGGCCGCAGCGGCCAGCGGCCGGGCCGCCTCCGCGTGCCGCCCGAGGCGGGCGAGCGCGAGCGCCTGAGCACGTTCGAGCGTGCCGCGTACCGGGGCCCGCGAGGCGCGCAACGCGGCCACGGGGTCGGCGGCGGCGCCCGCACCGTCGGGCGTGCCCTCCCACAGGGCGAGCCCGGCTTCGGCCGCGGCGAGCGATCCCGCGTGGTCACCCGCTCCGGCCCGCTCCGTGCTCGCGGCGGCGTGCAGCAGCAGGGCGGAGGTGTCGACCTGGTCCTCGGCGAGGGCGAGCCGGTATCCGGTCGGGGTACTGGCGATGACGTCGGCGCCCAGCAGCGACCTCGCCCGGGACACGAGAACCTGCAACGCCTTTCCCGGCCGCTCCGGCAACGCGTCCGGCCACAGCCCCTCCACGAGCCGCTCGCTGCTGCTGCCCGTGCGCAGGTCGTCCGCGAGCAGCGCGAGAAGACCGCGGAGCCGGGGTGCGGTGAGCTCCTGTCCGCGATAGGCGACACGCGGCAGCAGGGTCAGGTCGGTGGTCACCCGTGCAGGTTAGCCAAGGCCCGGCTCCGGGACGCCCCGCAGGATGAACTCCCGCCGCGGGGGCGTACCTTCGCGACGTGCGCTCCTCCCGGCACACCCGCCGCCCGCCCCCCGGGGGTGCCGCCGCCCCGACGGTACGGCCCTCCTCCGTGACAGTGGCGGCAAAGACGTCCGTGACAGTGGCGGCGAAGACGCTCCCTACGCGGAAGTCCGACGCCGGACCATGTCCTTGCTCTCCGCCGGCAGCGCGTCGGCGGCCAGCAGCCGCGGCAGCAGATCCGCCTCCAGGGTCATGGCGCGGAAAGCGAGCGCGACGGTGACCTCGTGATCGGGGCGGTGCACGATCTCGACCGGATCGGCGGCCCCGATGTCGCCGGGCGCGATCACGCGAAGATACGCACCGGGCCGGGCGGCCCGCGTGAACCGTTCGAGCCAGCCGTCACGTCCCAGCCACCCCTGGAACGTCACGCACGGGATCCGCGGGCACGACACCTCCAGGACCACATCCGGCCCGATCCGCCAACGCTCGCCGATCAGTGCGCCATTGACGTCCAGTCCCAGGGTGGTGAGGTTCTCCCCGAAGGCGCCGTGCGCGAAGGGCCTGCCGAGCTCGGCCTCCCAGCCGTCGAGATCCTCGCGGGCGTAGGCGTAGACGGCCTGGTCGCAGCCGCCGTGGTGCTGCACGTCGTAGACCCGGTCACCGGCGAGGCCGACCGCACCGGTGCCCTTGGGGCCGGGGGCGGCGACGGCGACCGGGCCGTCGACGGGACACTTGTCGATCCCGGTCTCACGCAGCCCCTTCCATGGGTTGGGGCGGGGGCGGCCGATATTGACGGAGAGCACCTTCATGGCGGGGACGATACGACCCGCGGCGCGCGCGGTCGACGGGTTTCCGGGGCGCACCGAGAAGTTCCGTGGACGGAGGCGGACGGAGCACTCGCACCTCGCGCCGGTGCCGCGGACGCGCCCCAGGTGCCGAACCGGCGCCAGGGGAGGATCTTGGAGGTGGACAGCGCGACCCGTCCGAGCCGCGCCCCCTCCCGCGACTCCGCACCCAGCCGTCACTCGAACACCACACCCCGACATCAGTCCCATCTCATATCTGAGATAGCCTTTCGATATGTCAGATGACTACCTCGTACGTATCGGCAAGCTCATCCGTGACGCCCGTCAGCACCGGGGCTGGACACAGAGCCAGCTCGCCGAGGCGCTCGCGACCAGCCAGAGCGCCGTGAACCGCATCGAGCGCGGCAACCAAAACATCAGCCTTGAGATGATCGCCCGCATCGGTGAAGCACTCGACAGCGAAATCGTCTCGCTCGGCTACGCCGGACCCATGCACCTGCGGGTGGTCGGCGGGCGCCGGCTCTCCGGGTCCATCGACGTCAAGACGAGCAAGAACGCGTGCGTGGCGCTGCTCTGCGCCTCCCTGCTCAACAAGGGCCGCACGGTGCTGCGCCGGGTGGCCAGGATCGAGGAGGTCTACCGCCTCCTGGAGGTGCTGAACTCCATCGGGGTGCGCACCCGGTGGATCAACGACGGCACCGATCTGGAGATCGTCCCGCCGGCCCGGCTCGACATGGACGCCATCGACGCGGACGCCGCCCGCCGGACCCGGTCGATCATCATGTTCCTCGGCCCGCTGCTGCACCGCATGGACCGGTTCAAGCTGCCGTACGCGGGCGGCTGCGACCTCGGTACGCGGACCATCGAGCCGCACATGATCGCGCTGCGCCGCTTCGGTCTGGAGATCGCCGCGACCGAGGGCATCTACCACGCCCAGGTCGACCACGCCGTCACCCCCGGGCGCCCCATCGTGCTGACCGAGCGCGGCGACACCGTCACCGAGAACGCGCTGCTGGCGGCCGCCCGGCACGACGGCACCACCGTCATCCGCAACGCGTCCTCCAACTACATGGTCCAGGACCTCTGCTTCTTCCTGGAGGCGCTGGGCGTACGGGTGGACGGCGTCGGCACGACGACGCTGACCGTGCACGGTGTGCCGAACATCGACGTGGACGTCGACTACTCCCCCTCCGAGGACCCGGTCGAGGCGATGAGCCTGCTGGCCGCCGCCGTCGTGACGGAGTCGGAACTGACGATCCGCCGGGTGCCGATCGAGTTCCTGGAGATCGAGCTCGCCGTCCTGGAGGAGATGGGCGTCGACTGCGCCCGCACGGCGGAGTACGCCGCCGACAACGGGCGCACCCGCCTGGTCGACCTGACGGTCCGGCCCTCCAAACTGGAGGCGCCCATCGACAAGATCCACCCGATGCCGTTCCCGGGCCTCAACATCGACAACGTCCCGTTCTTCGCGGCCATCGCCGCCTCGGCCCACGGCCAGACCCTCATCCACGACTGGGTCTACGACAACCGCGCGATCTACCTCACCGACCTCAACCGCCTCGGCGGCCGCCTCCAGCTCCTGGACCCGCACCGCGTCCTGGTCGAGGGCCCGACCCGGTGGCGCGCGGCCGAGATGATGTGCCCTCCGGCACTGCGGCCGGCGGTGGTGGTACTGCTCGCGATGATGGCGGCCGAGGGGACCTCCGTACTGCGCAACGTGTATGTGATCAACCGGGGTTACGAGGAGCTGGCGGAGCGGCTGAACTCGGTGGGGGCGCAGATCGAGATCTTCCGGGACATCTGAAAGCCTGTACTCATGGCATCGTCACACCCCTCCTGACCTGCGCGAATGCGAGGCGAGGTGGGGTGTGACGGTGTCTCTGGGACTTTCCGGGACTTGGAACCAGGAGCGACGGCTCTCCTCTCCCGGCCGGGTAACCGCAGGTGCCGTCCAAGCGGGTACCGGTCTCGCAGTGACGTTTAAGGGCACGCCTTCGCTTGGTTGGGAGAGGAACCGCAAGGGGTCCTCACCGGGCGTCCGCATGAGGCTCCCGGAGATGACGGCTGGGGGCTTCGGTGGGTGCGGGTGGGGAACAGAAACGTCTCTTGTCAGCCAGTGAGATGCGCGTGGGGGTTGCTGAGTTCGTACGGCGGGTGACAGCGCGGAACCGGTTGCCGCTGGACTACTCGGTGGCGAGCCTGCGTGTGGTGGACCGCATCACCGACGGGCTCCGACGTGCCGGACCGGAGCAACGGAACGTGGCACGTGAACTGTTCTGGTTCGGGGCGTACGCGGGCGAGGTGTTCGTCCGGAGGGCCGGGGCGCAGTGGGTGGATTTCGACCGGGGCCAGCAGGAGCTGTTCGGTCAGATGGTGGGTGTCCGGATGCCTGACGGGCGGGTGTGGAATCCGATCGGGAAGGTGGCCAAGCGGTTCGTGGCCGGCCAGGAGGAGTCCGTGCAGCAGTTGTACTTCCTCCTCCATGGCCGCGTACCGATGAAAGCCGCGCGGTGAGCTCACGTTCCGTTCCGGGGGCGGTCGGTGAAGCTGTGATTCCGTTTGCTGTGACATTTCTGTGTGTCAGGGCGCAGAGGGAAGGGGGCAGCATGCTGGACGATCGAAGAGGCACGTGTGGGCAGGGGCGGGGACCGGCGTCGTGAGCAGGCGTACGACGTGGAGCTCGGGAGGGCTGTATTACTTGCTCAGCAGGGGGATGAGGACGGGTTCGCAACGGCGTACCGGCTGGTGCATCCAGGGCTCCTCGGATACGTGCGTGGGCTCGTCGGGGACGACGCGGAGGACGTCGCGTCGGATGCCTGGCTGGAGATCGCCAGGGATGTGGGGCGCTTCCGCGGTGATGGCCCGGGATTCCGTGGCTGGACGGCGACTATCGCGCGCCACCGGGCGCTGGACCACCTCCGCAAGAAGCAGCGCAGGCCCCGGGCGGCCCTGATCGAGCAGGATGTCCTGGCACTGCCCGGGCGGGCCGACACGGTCGACGCGGTGCTGGAGTCGATGTCGACGCGGTGGGCGCTGGGACAGATCCGCGAGCTCCCGCCGGACCAGGCGGAGGCTGTTCTCCTGCGGGTGGTGGTGGGCCTGGACGGGCCTGCCGCGGCCAGGGTGCTGGGCAAACGGCCCGGCGCAGTGCGGACGGCCGCCTACCGTGGGCTGAAGCGGCTGGCGGAGCAGTTGACTTCGGGCAGTGGCCCGGATCGGGCGGCAGATGCGGCGCGGGGCACCGTGAGGGATGAGACATGAGCCGCAAGGCGGAAGAGACGGATCCAGCGCTCGTCACACCTGGGATCGAGGCTCTCGCGGATGCTGTGCGAGGCGATGCCGGAGCGGCGGGTGTCGAGCGTGCGCTCGCGGCCTTCCGGGAGGCCGGTGGCGCGGGGGCGGGGACGGCCTGGTTCAGGCGCCGGAGGCGCGACGACTGGCGTCCGGTGCGCCGCGGGTTTCCCACGCGGGTTTCGTTGCGGGCAGCTCTCGGCGGCGTCCTCGCGGGCGTGACGCTGGGCGGGGTGGCGCTGGCCGCCGGCACGGGTGTGCTGCCGAACCCGCTCGCCCCGGCCGAGAGTCCTGGACCTCGGCCGGGGGTACATGCTCCGCGCACTCCTGGCGACGCCGATGGGGAGCCGGACCGGACCGCCTCGTCACCGGCGCCCACGCTCCCGGGATCGCCCATGCCCTCGGGGGCGGCCACGTCGCACGATCCGGCACCGGGCAATCGCGCCGCACTGTGCCACGCGTGGGCCAAGGGCAACGGCAAGCACCGCGGTGCGGCGTTCCAGCGGCTGGCGGAGGCCGCGGGCGGAGACGACGCGGTGGATGCCTACTGTTCCGCGTTTTCCGTCGAGAACGGCGTTGCTCCTTCGGCGCCCGGGAAGTCGGCGCGGACGCCCGCGCAGGGACCGGCGAAGGACCACCCGACGGCTTCTCCTTCACGGGGCAGGAGCGCGGAGCACACCCCCGGCGCCGGTCAGCGCACGTAACCCACCGGGCGGGACCGCCGGCCGGCAAGAGCGCAGATGCCGCCACCAAGGGTGACCAGTACGCCGAGCACCACGGCCAGTCCGAGCTTCACCGGTGCGCCGCCGCTTTTGAGCGCGCGGCCCTGTACGGCGGCCGTGGGAACAGTGCCGGACTCCTCGCTCAGGAAGTACCGCGAGTCGTTCGAGTTCCCACGGTTGTCGCCCAGGAGGAACATCCGCCCGGCCGGCACCCTCACGTCGTAGGGTGCCGAACTGAACATGGAATCCGCCCCCTTCACGTAGGGCTCGTCGGCCGGTGACCCGTTGACGGTCAGCGTCCCGTCGGCGAAGACGACGCGGTCGCCCCCGAGTCCGATGACGCGCTGCAGGACCGGCAGCCCCATGTAGCGGTCCGGCACGCCGTAGAGCACGACGTCCCCTCGTCGTACGTCGTCGCCGCCGGACCGCTCCACCATGACGCGGTCGCCTTCGTGATAGGTGGGTTCCATCGCACTTCTGGCCGTGACCACCGTGTAGGAACTCAGAACCGACCAGAGCGCCCCGGCAGCCGTGAGGGCCCCCAAGACGGCCAGGACCGTCCCCGTGATCAGCAATCGGCGCCGGGCGCGCGGGCGTTGGGTTTCGCTCATCATCTCTCCGTCCGTGTGAAGGCCGGGACCTCGGCCGATCGCGATGCGCGGGTGGGCTCCGGGCTGGATCCAGGCCATGATCCTGTCCATCGTGGCGCGCGGTACCGAGTCACAACCCGCCGTCGCACCCCTCCCGTTGACGTGGAGGAAGACCCCGGCTCCGCGTCCCGGGGTGGCGGGCCAGTGGTTGAAGTTGATGACCGGCGCCTCCGCGTACTGCGTGGGGTAGTTGATGAGGTGCTCGCTGTCCCGTTCCCCGGTCTCGATGAGGGGGAAGTCGGCGACGGCGGCGGAATGCATCGAGTTGCAGCAGGCCGACTCGGGGTCCTCCACCCACCCGCGGGAGGAATCGCCCGGTCCCGGACGGGAGGGAGGCAGGGGCGGCCCGACCGCCCCTGCCCACTCGGTCAGCCGGTGAGGACGGCGCCGATTCCCTGCCCGGCCGCGGTGGCGAGGGCCGTGGGCCCGTACGAGGCTCCCGCTCCCCCGGTCAGCGTCATCACGGTGCCGTCGCCCGCGTTCTCGCCCTCCGCACCGAAGGCGGCATCGGCTGAGCCGTCGCCGTTCAGGTCGGTCAGCGACACGGCCGAGCCGAACCTGTCGCCGTCCTCTGCCGCTCCCGGCACTCCGCCCGAGCCCTGCACGAAGGTGACCGCACCGGTAACGGTGAGGCCGCCGGCAGATCCGTGCAGCAGATACGCGCGCCCAGCACCGCCCGGTGCACCAGCGAGTACGTCGGCGTATCCGTCCTCGTCGGTATCGCCCACCGCCAACGAGGTACCGGCCTCACTGCCGACGCCGGACGGGTCGAGGGCACCGGTGTCGATCACCGCTGCCTCAGCCGCTTCCAGTCCGGTGGACGAACCGGGGTACGTGATGATCTGTCCCGTGTCCGAAGCAGTCGGCCGCCCCACGGACAAGTCGGCGTAGCCGTCGCCGTTCACATCCCCTGCGGCCAGGGCTCGGCCGCCCGCCCCGTCGAGCACGGTCACGGTGTCGGTGCGCAGGCCGTCTGCCGAGCCGCGCGCCACGACCAGCGGATAGGCACCGTCCGCAGCGCGGAAGGTGAGCGCCGCGTCGTCGAACCCGTCGTGGTCGAAGTCGCCGGTGGTCACGGCGGAGTCCTGAACGGGGCCCTCGGCGAGGGCGAGCGGCGCGGAGAAGTGCCGGTCGGAGCCGTCCACGGTCCAGGCACGGCCGACGCCGGGCGAGACGGCGAGGACGTCGTCGCCTCCGTCGCCGTCGAAGTCGCCGGTGGCCAGCGCCGCCCCGAAGCGGGCGTTGCCGGTGCGGCTCCCCACCGGTTCGTTGATCATGCCCGCCTGGCCGGTGAGACCGTTCGGCCCGCCGCGCAGGACGCTGACACCGCCCTCGTCGCTCGCACCGGCGGTGACTTCCTCGCCGGGTGAGGACACCACAAGGTCCTGGTAGCCGTCGTGGTCGAGATCTCCGAAGGCGCTTGCCGATCCGAAGCCGTCGCCGTCCTCGGATCCGCCGGGCACGCCTTCGGTCTCCTGCGTGAGTATCGCCCTGTTCGCGGCGTACGGGGTGGTGCGGGTGCCGAGTATCACGCTCACCTGGCCTGCGCCGGCATGGCCGTTGGCGGTGGCGCGGGCCACACCCACCGTGAGGTCGGCGTGACCATCCCGGTTCGTGTCGCCGTGCACGAAGCTCGAGTTGACGGCGGCCGCGGCTGTACGGATCGCGGGGAGGTCGCCGTAGAGGTTGGTGCCCGGGCACTCGGTGGGGTAGCCGTCGCGGTGGCCGGAGATCCGGTTCATCGTGACCTTCTGGCCCAGGACGTACTTGCCGTTGTCGGCACCGGCCGCCATCACGATCGTCCCGGCGGGGTTGATGCCGTACAGGCCGAGCTTCCAGGCCGCGAGCCGCGCGATCGAATCGCGGACCGCGGGTGTGGTGCTCGCGGTGTTGAAGTCACCGAGCACGGCGACGCCGCTGGTGTCGGTGTTGAATCCGTAGGTGTGCGCCCCGTAGACCGGCCGGTCGATCCCTCCGGCGCGGCCTTCGAAGAGGGTGCCGCACTTGTCGACGAAGAAGTTGTAGCCGATGTCGTTCCAGCCGTTGGACTTCACGTGGTACGTGAGGATGCCCCGGATCACAGAGGCGGACTCGGCGCAGGTGTAGTCGTTCGTACCGGCCGTGTGGTGCACGAACACGGCCTTGGTGTCGGTGGTGTACGCGGGCGGGTCGGCGACCAGCGACTCGTCGGCGCCCCACTCGGCGCGGGAGGTGATCGCGGGCGCTCCGGCCGCGATCGCGGTCGCGGCGGTGTCCACGGTCCGGGTCCGGTCCGTTCCGCCGTCGGGGTCGACCAGATCGACGCGCAGCCCGTCAGGGAGGCGCGTACCCGTGATGCGGGCCTGGACACCGTCCGACGGCCCCACCCACAGGGGCTGGGTGCCGCCACGTACGCCGGTGGCTCCATGGTCGGGGCCCGACTCGGGTGTGTGAACGTCGAGTTCGAGCGTCCGCCAGTCGCTCCAGGTTCGGGTCTCGCTGTCTCGGGTGCGTACCTGGACCGAGCCGCCCAGTACCGCTTCCGGGTCGGTCCAAGTGACGCCGAGCATCCGGAACGGAGCGGTCGCACGCGGGGTGAGGGCGCGGTGGCTCTGACCGGAGTCGGGTACAGCGACGGTGTGCACGATGCCGGTGCGAGCGGGGGCAGCGGACGCGCTCGACAGGGCGACCCGGTCGTTGCTCAGCGCGATACAGCTCAGCACGACGGCCGTCGCCAGCACGAGGCGGCTGAGGCGCGGGACGGGAGTGGACGGCTTCATGACGCTCCCTGTGCCGGCGCGACCGCGTCGGTGGTGTTCTCGGGTGCCGGCAGTGTGCCCTGACAGGTGGCTCGACCGTAGGAGCCGTAGGCGGTCGCGGTCTGGACATGCCGGCCGCGCACGGCGAGGCCGCAACGGGCCTGCCCGCCCTTGGCATCGAGCGTGATCGTGACGATGGGCGACTCACCCAGCGGGACGCGCACGGTCTTCTTCCATGGCAGGGAGACCCGGCGGGCCACGACAGCCGTTCCGGACTCGCTGCGGGCTTGGTAGGTCAGGTCGGCGGTGCCCTCACCGGTGACCTCGTACGTCACCGAGGCCGTCGGCGCCTTGGGCTGGGTGCTCTTCTCCTCGGTGTCGAGCACCCCGTACAGGACGAGGCCGGCGCATGCGGCGAGAAGCGCGCCCCCGACAGCCATACCGCGTCGGTCGAGGCGTCGACCGGCCACGCTCTCGTATCGCGACGATTCGGCCTCCGCGGATGCGGGACCCGGCGCTGGGCAGTCCGCCGTTGAGGGCTCTGGCTCTTCGGTCGGTGGCATGCGGCGTCCCGGCTTTCCTGAGGTGTTGATCGACTCCGCGCCATTGCTCAGCCGCGGGCCGGGCGGTTATACCCCAGCTGCGGCCTGCATTTCCACTGCACGGAAATAGCGGGCGAATCACCCTCGAATTCAGCTGCCAATTGTCCGCATTATTCCGTCGCTTGACATGCACACAGTCCGATGACTAGACATCCCCCGCCTCCGCCGAGCGACAACTCGCTCGGGTGAACGCCATGTTCACAGGGGGCTCAGGCATGCATCCGGTCGGCCCGAGCCGATCGGTGGTTCGGCGTGTCCGCATTTCCCTCTGCTGCCCGGCCTTTCGCGCGCGCGGGGGCGCGGGGTCGTCGCAATGGAAGGGAATCCGGACGTGAAAGTCCGCTACGGGAGACTCGTCTCCTGCATGGTCGTCGCCGCGGTGGTGAGCGCGGGACTACCCCAGCTCGCCTATGCGGCACCGGCCACATCCCCTGGTCACGACGGTGGCAAGGGTGTGGTCGACGCCATCGAAGGATGGTTCTCCAACGACGACGGCGAGGGTTCTCCTCAGCCTTCGGCAGGTGGAGATCTGGCGATCCCGAGCCGTGAGAAGCTGCCGAAGGGGAAGGATTCCGCCCCGGCCCGGCGCGTCAAGGAACTGACGTCGCGGCGCACCGAGCACGCGCGGTTCTGGGAGTTGTCGGACGGCCGTGTTCAGGCCGAGGTTTCGGCGGTGCCGACCGGGTACGGAGTCGGCAAGGGAAAGACGAAGTCCTGGAAGCTGATCGACACCGGTGTATCTGCCACGGATGCCAAGGGATTCGATTTCGCCAACACGTCCAATTCGGCGCGGAGCTGGTTCGGTTCCGACCCCGCAAAGCTGCTGAAGTTCCAGGCCGGCGAGAACGGGCCCGCTGTCACCCTCGGCCTCGATGGTGCGGAGTCGAAGTCGGTGAGACCGGCGGCGAAGGGCTCCACGGTCACGTACAAGGACGTGGCGGCCGGCAGTGCCGACCTCCAGTACCAGGTGGGTCCGGGCCGGGTGAAGGAGAACATCCTCCTGTCCGGGGCACCCTCGGGGCCCGTGTCGTACACCTTCACCCTGGACACGGGAGGGCTGACCCCCAAGGCCCGCAAGGACGGTTCCATCGCGCTGTACGGCGAGTTGCCGAACACGCCGGTGATGACGATCCCGGCCGCGTACATGACGGACACCCGCAAGGACGCCTCCTCGCCCTACGGGCTCGCCTACAGCTCGCGGGTCGGCCAGAAGCTGGTGCGGGACGGTGACGACTGGAAGATCGTCATCACGCCGGACGCGAAGTGGCTGGCATCCGGCAAGCGGCAGTACCCGGTCACGATCGACCCGACGATCACCGTCACACCTACGGCCGCGCAGTCGCAGGACACGATGGTCCTGTCCGACCAGCCCTCGGTGAACTTCAACAACACCTGGAAGCTGTCCACGGGCAAGACCGACACGGGTATCTCCCGCTCCCTGATCAAGTTCCCGATCAGCGAGATCCCGACCGGGACGAAGATCGATACGGCGCGTCTGGAGATGTACTACGACCAGACGCATACCACCAATGCCAACGATGTCACCATGGAGGCGCACCGAGCCACGGGTGCCTGGGACGAGTCGACGGCGAACTGGTCCAACACCAGCGCCCTCTCCGGCGAACTGTCGGGCACCACGTACCAGATCGACGACGGTGACACCGGAACGGCCGCAGTCGGCGAGTGGCCCAAGGCCGCCACGACCGGCGGTGCGGCAACCGGCGACGACTACGCATACAACAAGAACACCGCCACCGGCGAGACGTACACGTGGCAGCCGCAGATCCCCGAGACCGCGTCCTACCGCATCGAGGCACACGTCCCGCCCGCGTCCGACGCGGCGACCGCGGCCCCGTACACGATCAGCCACCGCGACGGCACCGCGACCGGCACGGTCAACCAGACCGGTAGCACCTCGGCGTGGAAGACCGTCAACAGCACGCAGTACTACTTCGCCCGGGGCAACGCGGGCAAGGTCGTCCTGGGCGACACCGGATCGTCCACCACGCGCAACATCGCCGACTCGATCCGGCTGGTGAACCCCGCCCAGATCGTCAAGAACACCGGCGAGTACAACGCGTGGCACAAGTTCCCGGTGACCGACACCGTCCAGAAGTGGCTCTCGGGCACCGCCGTCAACCACGGCTTCGTGCTCCAGGCCAAGGACGACACCGCCGCGGCCACCCCGACCGGCGGCCCCCGCTACGAGGCCGGTGACGGTTCCACGTACGGCGACGAGACGGCCAGCTTCCCGCGGCTCACCGTCACCTACGGCAGGATCGGCTCCGCGCTCAGCTCGCCGACGGTCGTCCACGACACCGGACCCGAGCTGAACTGGTCCGCGTACTCCAACAAGTCCGGCGACACCGGCCAGGACATCGTCGAGTACCAGCTGCACCGCTCCACGCAGCAGGTGTTCACACCCTCGGCCGCAACACTGGTCGCCCCCGTGGACAAGGCCACCACCGCCTACACCGACACCACCGCCACGCCGACACCACCGACGTCGGCGGAGGAGATCAGCCGCACGTACTACTACCAGATCGCGGTGAAGACGAAGGACGGCTCCGTCATCGGGTCGCCCACCCGCGTGGTCGGCGTTCCCAAGTCCGGCCGCACCATGAAGCTGGTCCAGGGCACGGCCGGCGGAGTCACCGACACCACGCTCTCCTCCCAGCAGCCCACCACCAACCAGGACACCATCCAGTCCTTCGGCGTGGGCCAGAAGTGGCTGAGCGTCGGCAACAACTCCGGGACGTACGGCAAGACCCGCACCGCGCTGAAGTTCCCCACGGCTTCCATCCCGACGACGGCCACCGTCCTGGAATCGAAGCTGTACATGTGGGGCGCGGAGACCACCACGGACACCGACGGTGCGATCTACGAACTGCACAGTCTGAACAAGGACTTCGCGGAAACGACTTCCACATGGAACAGCGCCGCCACCGGCACCGCGTGGACCGCGCCCGGCGGTGACTTCTCCGGCACCGTCTCCGACACCGTCGCGCAGGTCGAGGAGGTCGGCCGCCACTGGTGGGACGCCACGTCCCTCACGCAGGGCTGGGTCAAGACGCCCACCAGCAACAAGGGCGCCCTGGTCAAACTGAAGGACGAGACGACCGCCGGGCCGCAGGAACGCACCCTGTTCCTCGCCTCGGAGGGCGAGGACCAGCAGCTCGGCCCGCTGCTGCGCGTCATCTACGTCGACGCCACCACGGAGAACACGTACTACGCGCCGCAGACGCCGGCCCGCATGACGCCGAACTCCACGTACACGGTGGACACGACGGTCACCAACACCACGTCCGCGGCGTGGGCGGCAGGCGAGCGAGTTCTCTCGTACACCTGGAAGCTCCCCGACGGCACCGACGTCACCAACGGTGGGAACCAGGTCAAGACCGCGGTGCCGGCCCTCGCTCCGGCAGCGTCTGCGACGGTCAAAGCCCAGGTCCAGACGCCGATCAACTCCGACTCGGGCAACAAGCGCACCGAGTACGTCCTGGGCTGGGACATCCAGAAGGTCTCCGACAGCACCTGGCTGTCCGCCGGTACCGGTGGCATACCGTCCCTGAAGCAGAACGTGGCCGTGGAGGACCCCACCTCCAACGCCCTGGGCCTGGAGAAGTTCTACTCCTACACGGGCAAGAACACGGGCGCCGGCTCGACAGTGATGAACAACCTGGCGGCGGGCAACTCCGTCTGGTCGTACAACGCCTTCACCAACCCGGGCCGCGGACTGACCACGTTCGCACGATTCTCGTACAACTCGCTCGACACCTCGGACACAGTGTCAGGCGCGGGCTGGTCGGCGCAGGCAGCAGGGCCGGTCCGGCTCGGGGCTCCCCTGGACTTCCACCCCAATCCGAACCCGACGGAAATCCGCCTTCCCGACGGTGACGGCACCACGCACGTCTTCCGCAAGCAGGACGACGGCACCTGGAAGGCTCCCGCGGGCGTCCACTACAAGGTCACGATGAAGTCGGGCCTGGACTGCACCCCGAACAAGGACCCGATCCCCGACGCGTGGACGCTGACGCGTCCCGACG
Organism: Streptomyces sp. NPDC005775; assembly: GCF_042871565.1. Lineage (NCBI taxonomy): Bacteria > Bacillati > Actinomycetota > Actinomycetes > Kitasatosporales > Streptomycetaceae > Streptomyces > Streptomyces sp. NPDC005775. The sequence goes on from NZ_JBIAIU010000002.1 coordinate 747,705, forward strand.
GCACGCGCTTCCTGTTCGGCTGCGACGGATACATGACGTCGGCGATCGACAAGAACGGCAATACGCAGACGTACACGTACGAGGAGCGCAAGTCCAACAACAAGCCGACGAAGTTCCTCACGTACATCACGGACCCCGCATCACGTCAGTCGCTCACGGTCGACTACTACAAGAAGGGCGACGCGTCGTACGAGTACATCGACGACGCGGGCGCGAAGGTCACCGGCACCAAGCTCAACAACTCCAAGATCTACGACCACGTGAAGTCCATGACGGACATCTCTGGCCGCGAGGTCTCCTTCTACTACACGGACAAGGGCCTGCTGGGCCAGTTCGTCGACGGTGACGGCTCTGCGCAGCCGAAGGTCTTCAAGTTCACCTACGACGCCACGCAGGGCAACAAGAACGTCAAGCTGGTCAAGGCCACGGACCCGCGGGGCAACTCGACGTCAATGGCGTACTACGCCCCCTCGTCCGGTGACGACCCGAAGTACCACTGGTGGACGAAGACCATCACCGACCGTGCTGCCGGCGGCACGGGCTTCGCGTACGCGGTGAACGCGACGAACACGAAATTCACCGACGCGACGGTGACGGACGCGGAGTCCCATGCGACGAGGTTCGTCACGGACGACTTCGGACGCCCGGTACAGACAACGAACGCGAAGTCGCAAACCACAAAGATGGCCTGGGATGCCGACAACAACGTCACGTATCTCGAGGAGGACAACGGCGCCAAGTCCGCCTACTGCTTCGACCAGAAGACGGGCTTCCCGCTGTGGTCGCGCAATCCTGAGAGCAACAAGGCGGGTGTCCCCCCGTCCTCGGACTGCGCGCCGGGCGTCTATCCGGCGGACTCACAGCAGTACACCTACCAGACACGCCTCGACGGCTTCTCGGCCGACCTGTACACGAAGACGTCGCCCGAGGGCCGAAAGTGGCAGTTCGGGTACGACTCGTTCGGCAACTTGAAGACGGTCACGGATCCCAAGGGCGTTGCCACGGCGACAGCCGGGGACTACACCACGGCGTACGAGTACGACGCCTACGGTCAGGTGACCAAGACGACGGATGCCAACGGGCACCCGTCGACGAACAGCGACTTCGGGCCGACCGGCTATCCGAAGACGATGACGGACGCGCTGAACAAGTCGACGACGTATGTCTACGACGAGCGCGGCCAGGTGACCGAGGTCACCGACGCGCTGGGCAAGAAGACCACGCAGACCTATGACGTCTACGGCCGGCCCCTGGTCAGCACCGTGCCCAAGGACCAGAACGCGGGAGAGTTGATCACGGCGCCGGCGCCCGTGTACGACGCGAACGACAACACCACCCGGACCACCGCGCCGGACGGGGCCGTGTCGACCGCGGTGTACGACAGCGCGGATCAGATCACGTCGGCGACCGCGCCGGCGAACAACAACACGAGCCCGCGCGCCTCGACGTACACGTACGACAAGGTCGGCAACCTGAAGACGACGACCGAACCCAAGGGCACGGCCACCACGTCTGACGCCACCGACTACATCGCTACCAACTACTACGACGAGGTCTACCAACTGGCCTCGGCGGTCAACGCAGCCGGCGACAAGGTCTCATACGTCTACGACAACGTCGGCAACGTCACCACCGTGGTCGACCCGAAGAAGAACGCCACCGCGGACACCACGGACTACAGCACCAAGAAGGATTACGACCTCAATCACCGTGTCACCAAGGTCACCGACGCGGCCGGGAAGTTCACCACCCAGAGCTTCGACAAGGACGGACTGACCCTCTCCACGACCGACAAGGAGAACCGGACCACCACCGTCACCTATGACGAGCGTGGCAAGAAGACCGAGGTCAAGGCTCCCTACGACGGCACCAAGACGCGGTCGACGAAGTACGAGTACGACCAGGTCGGCAATGCGACCAGAGTGACCACGCCGCGTGGCACCGCCACGGCCGCGAGCGACGACTTCGTCTCCCGCACCGAGTACGACGCCCTCAACCGACCGGTCAAGCAGTACCAGCCCTACGATCCCGCCGACAGCCGCTACAGCGACCCGAACGTCTACACGCGCACGGACTACGACGCGGTGGGCCGGGTCTCCAGGACGTCCATGCCGCCGTCCGAGGGCGAAAGCGTCCGCAACGACACCACCCAGGACTACTTCGACAACGGCTGGGTGAAGAAGTCCACCGACCCGTGGTCGATCGTCACCGACTTCGACTACGACAAGCTGGGCAAGCAGTCCACACGCACCATCTCGGCAGCGGACGGCTCAGCCAACCGCACCATGACCTGGTCCTACTACCCGGACGGGTCACTCAAGAACCGAGCGGACGACGGCGTCCCGGTCGGCCAGGCAGTCGTTCTGGTCGACAACTCCGACACCCAGAACACGTCCTCCACCGGCACCTGGACATCGGCGGACGCCACCGGACAACAGGGCTATGACCATCGCACCCACCCTGCCGGCACGGGGACCGACGCGTACACCTGGACGCTGAACATCCCCAAGGACGGCAGCTACACGGCGTACGTGAAGTACCCGAAGGTGACCGGAGCCGCCACCGCGGCGAAGTACACACTCACCCACGGCACGACCACCGAGCCGGCCGTCACCAAAGACCAGAACGCGAGCACCGGTACCTGGGTGGGGCTCGGCACCTACACGCTCGAACAGGGTGAGAACGCCAAGCTCAAGCTTGACCAGAACACTGCCGGAACCGTCGTCGCGGACGGCGTCAAGCTGGTCCGCAGCACCGCGGGTGAGACCGACAACGAGAAGCACGACTACGCCTACACCTACGACCTCAACGGCAATCTGACCAAGATCGACGACACGTCATCCACGGCGAAGATCGACGCCTACACGGTCGCCTACACCGGCCTGAACCAGGTCGCGAAGGTCACCGAGGCGCTCGCCGGACAGGACAAGAAGTCCACGACGTACACATACGACGCCAACGGTCAGGCCGACACGGTCACCCACCCCGACCAGTATTCCAAGTACAGCTACGACCTGCGCGAACTGGTCAGGACGGTGACCGTCGGCAAGACAGCCGCCGATGACGATCCCAAGGTCACGTCGTACACGTACACCGACCGCGGCCTCAAGCTGAAGGAGACCAAGGGCAACGGCAACACCGTCGACTACACGTACTACGCCGACGCCGCGCCGAAGACCACCACGGAGAACAAGCCCAACGGCACCCTCGTCTCCTCGCACTCCTACGCATACGACGCCAATGGCAACAAGGCTCAGGACCTCGCGAAGAAGATGAACGCCGACAACCGCTCGGCATACCTGTCATCGACCACGGACTACACCTACGACCCCGTGGACCGGCTCGCCAAGTCCGTCAAGACGGGCACCGGAGCCGGCACCGAGACATACGTCCACGACGACAACGCCAACGTCATCAGCCAGACCGTCAAGGGCGTCACCACCGCGTACGAGTACGACCGCAACCGCCTGCTGACCGCGAGCAGCTCCGGGAGTACAGCGAACTACACCTACGACCCGTTCGGCCGTCAGGAGTCCACCACCAGCGGTGGCAAGGTCATCGACCGGAAGGTCTACGACGGCTTCGACCATGTGGTGGAATCCCAGAAGGCCGACACCACGGGGTCGCTGAAGTCCACCACGTACGTCTTCGACCCGCTCGACCGCACCTCGTCCAAGACGTCGGACGGTAAGACGACCGAGTTCGACTACCTCGGCCTGTCGAACGAAGTGCTCGACGAGAAGGTCGGCAGCGACCTGACCAAGTCGTACCAGTACAGCCCCTGGGGCGAGCGTCTGTCGCAGATCAAGCACAACGACGACGGTACGTCCGAAGACGGCTACTACGGCTACAACAGCCGTACCGACGTCGAGACGCTGACGGACGAGAACGGCGACTCGAAGGCGACGTACGGCTACACCGCCTACGGGAACAACGACGATGCCGAGTTCACGGGCATCGACAAACCTGACGCAGCGGATCCCACCAAGGAGGAGTACAACCCCTACCGCTACAACGCCAAGCGCTGGGACGCCCAGTCGGGTACGTACGACATGGGGTTCCGGGACTACAGCCCGGGGCTGAACCGGTTCACCACCCGCGACATGTACAACGGCGCTCTCGCCGACATGAGTCTCGGTGCGGACCCCTACACGGGCAACCGCTACGCCTTCACCGGTGGCAATCCGGTGAGCAGGACCGAACTCGACGGCCACAGTTGGCTGGACCCGATCAAGAATTTCTTCTCGGGTGGCGGGAAGGTAGCCACGAAATCGCCCAAGGGCGCGTTCACGGCGATCGAGGTCTTTCTCAACGGAATCGGGTGGAACACACCCACCGCGCCCAACGGCGTCGAGTCGGACCCCGGGGCATCCCCCGACTACAACAAGGGCCTGCTTCTCAAGCCGGACTCCAAAAAGGAGTGGCAGCCGGCCGATACACGGTTCCCGTTCACCCGTGATGACTGCGCGGCCGGCCAGAGCATGACCTACTACGCGCCGCTCGACCAGCAGGGCAGGGCGCAGGGCGCCTACGCCTGCCTCACCGCCGGGGGCTTCAACTACACGGACAAGGAGGGCAACACCGCACTGAACACACCCGACACGGAAATCATGGGCAGCAACGCGCCCTGGCCCCCGTCAACGCCGGGATTCTTCGAGAACGCCCCACCCGGATTCAAGTTGGGGAACAAGCCCACGATGAACCGCGGGCATCTTCTCGCCCGTCAGCTCGGAGGCAGCGGCACGGATCGACGTAATCTGGTCACGCTGTATCGCACCGCGAATTCCCCGGAGATGTCGACGCAGGAGCAGAAGATCGCGGACTCAATCGCCGCGGGAAATACCGTCTACTATTCCTCCGTTCCTGTCTGGGGCAGCGACAGCAACCCCATTCCGCTCGGTGTTACCATGACCGCCTATACGTCTACAGGGGCAAGAATCGTCGATCAGACGATTTGGAACAGACCCTGACCAAGACGTAGTCAGTACGTCAATCGCGTGGAGGGGTGCACATGGAATGGGTCGAACGCTTGGCGGCGGTGACAGGTTGGGATGGCGAAACTCGCGAGCCCGACTGGTCCGGCACCGAGGAATCCCTGGGCACCCCTCTCCCCGAAGATTTCAAAGAACTACGCCGCCGCTTCGCCCCCTGGGGCGCATTCAGTGACCATCTCCTGGTCCTGGAGGCCAACGAGGAATCAGAGTCGTTGCGTGGCAACCACGAAAGACTCCTCAAGTCGGTTTCTGCTAACCCAGAAAACAGGCGGGCGTTCGACCCCGTCGGCCTTCTTGGTGCCAACGAGGACATGCCGGGAACAGGGCTTGTGCAATGGGGATACTCCTTCATCGAAGAGGAGTACTACTGGCTGGCCGACACCACACGGGATGCGTCCACATGGCCAGTAATGGCCCGAGTGGATCCACTGGAACCATTTCAGCGTTTCGACATTTCGGCGTCTGAGTTCGTCTATCGTGTTCTCACGGAGGCGGACTTTAAGCCCTTCGGTGTCGCGGCGACGATCCCGTCACCCTATTACCGGGCGCTTTGATCTGACCCAGAACGAACCATTCGCGCCACGGCCCACCCGTATCCCCCGGGTGGGCCGTGGCGTTTGCGATACCTATCCGGCAGAAGAACCTCGCTCTTTCCACGCTCGACGAAAGGTGTGAGGTTGCTCTGGGACTTTTCCGGGACTTTGGACCAGGAGCGACGGCTCCCCTCCCCCGGCCGGGTAACCGCCCCGGACCAGCGCTATCGCCCCCGGCAGGGTGTCGTGCCCCTTGGGGGCAAAGGGCACGTGCTCACTCGGCCGCGTCGGGGTCGCGCGCCCCGGAGGGGCCGTCCTCGGGTCCCGGCCGCAGTCGGACGATGCCCTGGTGAAACGGATCATCACCGGCGGGCAGCGGACCGAGCGTCCGTGAGGTGCTCTCGTCCAGCGGCAGCGTCCAGTAGGTGTCCTCGGTGGCCGAGAACCGCAGCACGAAAATCGTCGTGTCGTCGTGGAGCCGGCCCCCCGAGTGGCGCAGCAGACCGTCCGAGACCAGCGCGGCTACCTGGTGTGCGGACGCCACCGCGGCGGGATCGCGGACGACGGCGTCCTCCAGGAACGAGCGAAGGGGGAAGAACTCGCCCGCCGCGTCGCGCGCCTCGGTGACACCGTCGGTGGTCAGCACGATGACGTCGTCGTCGGCGAGCGGGAAACGGTGGGGGACAGCCGAAACAGTCCCAGCCGGATCCAGTTCGCCGAGGCCGAGCGGAAGCCGGTTGGTCACCTGCAGCGCCCTGACCCCGCGCGGATTCACGACCAGCGGTGGCTCGTGGCCGAAATCGACGACGTCCACCCATGACTCTCCGCAGCCTGGGTTGGGGAACCCCATCAGCACGGCGGTCGCGAACCGGTCGGGCTGCGCGTTTCCCATGGACATGCCGAGACGGCGCTGGCGTTGCATCCGTACCTCCAGCCGTCCGGCGACGACGCCCAGGCTCGGCACGTGGTACCCGGCCTCGCGGAACGATCCGAGGATCGCGGCCGCCGCGGCCAGGGCGCCCAGCCCCTTCCCCTGGACGTCGCCGATGAGGGCCCGCACCCCCCAGCGGCACGGCTGGATGTCGTAGAAGTCGCCGCCCAGACGGGCCACCGCATCGGCGGGGAGATAGACGTGGGCGTTCTCGATGCCGTGAAGGTGCGGTGGCAGCTCACGTAGCACGGTGGCCCGGGTCGCGTCCGCCACGTTGTGTATGTGCAGGAGTCTGGATTCCCGCCGCAGCCGGAGCCAGCAGGCGACAACGGCGAGCACGCTGCCCGCGGCTACCAGAATGAAGTCGGGCAGGCCGGCTCTGTACTCGTGCGACCAGGCGGCGTCGAGCCCCACATACGACAGGATGGTGACGAGCCCGAAGACCGCGGTCACCCAGACAGGACAGAGCGCGGCGGCCAGGCCCGGCACCATCACGATCCAGGAGAGCACCCGGAAGTCGCCGGAGGTGTTCCAGTCGGCGAAGGCGACCGCGAGCAGCGCCGCCAGCGGCAGCAGCCAGCCCACCCGGCGCCGCAGCCGGCCGGGCAAGACGTACACGGCCCGATTCAATCCGCGCCCCAGCGCCTGCCGCCACCGCCCCAAGAGGCCGGGCAGCGGGCCCGACAGGCGGATCTGCGGTTGGCGGAAGGGCGACACCTTCTTATCGGATCACGCACCGGGACCCAGCGCATCCGGTGACCACGACGGCCGCCATGGCCGGAGCGCCCGGCGCCGAGCGGCCATCGGCCGATGGCCGGTCGGCACAGCGACGGCGGCGGCGCCGAGCGGGGCATGGCCGAGATCGTCGCTGTGCCCGACCTCAACACGCGATGACCGTTGGCCGCTGACGGCCTTCCAGTCGGGCCTGACTCCCGGTCGCGACGTGGCGTCTCGTGGCACCAGGTGGCACCACATGGTGCCAGGGTGCGTCATTACGCGTCGCCCGGAGCACGTAGAGGCGCCCGACACCACCGCCACCCGAGCAGCTTTCACCCTGTTTTCGCAGGTCAGAAGCTTCTCACGCCACGCGCCGTTCAAAATGGCACCACGTGGCTTGCGCATGGCGCCATCGCGGTGCCATTATGGCGTCATGGACCTCACCCCGTATGTCGACACCCTCCGCCGCGAACTCGCGGTGGCTGCCGAGGCCGGTGGCGACGAAGCCCGCGCGCTGGCCGAGAGGCTCACCGCTCCCCTGGAGTCGGCGACCCGGCTGACCATGCTCAACGTTCTCTCCGCCGCGATGGACGAGGTCACCCGCGAACTCGCCCCCGGCTCGGTCGACGTACGGCTGCGCGGGCTCGACCCCGACTTCGTCGTGACACTGCCCGCCACCGACACCGGCGCCGCCCCCGCGGGGCCGGCCGCGCCCGCCGAGCCGCTCAGGACCCCGCCCCCGACGGACGGGGACGAGGGTGGCACCGCCCGCGTCAACCTGCGGCTGCCGGCGCACCTGAAGGCTCGGGCCGAGGAGGTCGCGAGCCGCGAGGGCCTGTCGGTCAACGCATGGCTGGTACGGGCCGTGTCGGCCGCGGTCGACGGCGGCACCGGGCCGCGCACGACCGAGAAGAGCCAGACGCTCGGACAGGGCTACACCGGCTGGGTGCGCTAGCCACACCCCTTCACCCACACCACGTCCCACCAGCGGGGACGCCACCAAGAGCCAAGAGGACGGGACAGCCATGCCTGCTTTCGACACCGCCGAACCGATCACGGTCACCGCCCACGTGGAGGCCGGTTCCATCCAGTTCACCGCGAGCGACCGCTTCGACACCGTCGTCGAGGCGCGTCCCCGCGACCCGAAGAAGGATCAGGACGTCCGGGCGGCCGAGCAGACCGAGGTCACCTACGCGGGCGGCGCACTGACCGTCCGGACGCCCAGGCAGCGCTACCTGATCGGCCGCACCGGCACCGTGGACGTGGTGGTCGAGCTGCCCACGGGCTCGCACATCGATGTGACGGGCGCCTGGGCGCAGGTGCTCGGTGAGGGCCGCCTCGGCGAGGTCCGGGTGAAGACCTCGTCCGGCGACGTCCGTCTCGACGCGACCGGCCCGCTGCACCTGACCGCGTCGCACGGATCGATCACCGTGGACCACGTCGAGGGCAAGGCGGAGATCACCACCAGCTCCGGCAGCCTGCGCGTCGGACTCGTCGACGGAGCCGCCGTCCTGAAGAACTCGCACGGCACCACGACCGTCGGCGCCGCGACCGGCGAGCTGCGGGTGAGCGGCTCCAACGGCGACATCGACATCGCCCGCGCCGAGGGCTCGGTCACGGCCACCACCGCCCACGGCACCCTGCGCGTGGCCGAGATCGCCCGCGGCACGGCCCAGTTGGAGACGAACCACGGAGCCATCGAGGTCGGCATCCGCGAGGGCACGGCCGCCTGGCTCGACGTCACCTCCGGCGCCGGTCAGGTACGCAACACCCTGACCGCGTCCGAGACGCCGGCGGAGACCGAGGACACCGTCAGGGTCCACGCCCGCACCCGCTACGGCAACATCGACATCCGCCGCGCCAAGGCCTGACCCCGGCACCCGCCGGCCCGGACCCGCTCAGCGCCCCCCGCCCCGCTCCGCCCCAGCCTCTTTCACTCTCACTTCCGAACGGGAGGGCTCCATGCCTTCGTCTGTCATGCCCACATCCAGGAAGGGCGACGGTCAGCCGTTGCCGGACGCGGTCTCCGCCGTCGGGATGCGCAAGTCCTACGGTGACAAGGTCGTCCTCGACGGGATCGACCTGCGCATCCCCGCGGGCACCGTGTTCGCCCTGCTCGGTCCGAACGGCGCCGGCAAGACCACCGCCGTGAAGATCCTGTCCACGCTCGTCTCCGCGGACGCCGGCGAGCTGCGGGTCGACGGCCACGACCTGGCCACCGACCCGCAGTCGGTACGCGCCGCGATCGGTGTCACCGGACAGTTCTCCGCCGTCGACGGCCTGATCACCGGCGAGGAGAACATGCTCCTCATGGCCGACCTGCACCACCTGTCCCAGCAGGAGGGGCGGCGGGTGGCCGCCGAACTGCTGGAACGCTTCGACCTGACCGAGGCCGCGAAGAAGCCCGCCTCCACCTACTCCGGCGGCATGAAGCGGCGCCTCGACATCGCCATGACCCTCGTCGGCAACCCGCGGATCATCTTCCTCGACGAACCGACCACCGGCCTCGACCCCCGCTCCCGCCACACCATGTGGGGCATCATCCGCGCCCTGGTCACGAGCGGCGTCACCGTCTTCCTCACCACCCAGTACCTGGACGAGGCCGACGAACTCGCCGACCGCATCGCCGTACTCAACAACGGGAAGATCGCCGCCGAGGGCACCGCCGACGAACTGAAACGGATCGTCCCCGGGGGCCACGTCCGCCTCCGCTTCACCGACCCGGCCGCCTACCGCTCCGCCGCGTCCGCCCTCGGCGACGTCACCCGGGACGACGAGGCGCTCGCCCTCCAGATCCCCAGCGACGGCAGCCAGCGCGAACTGCGCACCGTCCTCGACCGCCTGGATTCCGCCGGCATCGAAGCGGACGAACTCACCGTCCACACCCCCGACCTCGACGACGTGTTCTTCGCCCTGACGGGCAACAGCCGGCCGGCCCAGGCCACCCAGTCCAAGGAGACAGTCCGATGAGCACCCTCACCCTCGCCGTCCGCGACTCGTCCACGATGCTGCGCCGCAACCTCCTGCACGCCCGGCGCTACCCGTCCATGACCCTGAACCTGCTCCTCACACCGATCATGCTGCTACTGCTCTTCGTCTACATCTTCGGCGACGTCATGAGCGCCGGGATCGGCGGCGCGGACCGCTCCGACTACATCGCCTACATCGTCCCCGGCCTGCTGCTGCTGACCATCGGCAGCACCACCATCGGCACCGCGGTCTCCGTCTCCAACGACATGACCGAAGGCATCATCGCCCGCTTCCGCACCATGGCCATCCACCGCGGGTCCGTCCTCGTCGGGCACGTGGTGGGCAGCGTCCTCCAGTGCGTCGCCAGCGTCGTCCTCGTCGGCGCCGTCGCCGTGGCCATCGGCTTCCGCTCCACCGATGCCGGCGCTCTCGAATGGCTCGCCGCCTTCGGGCTGCTCGCCTTCTTCTCCATGGCGTTCACCTGGATCGCCGTCGGCATGGGCCTGATCAGTCCCAACGCCGAGGCCGCCAGCAACAACGCACTGCCCATGATCCTGCTGCCCATGCTGTCCAGCGCCTTCATCCCGGTCGACACCATGCCCGGCTGGTTCCAGCCCATCGCCGAGTACCAGCCCTTCACCCCCGCCATCGAGACCTTGCGCGGGCTGCTGCTCGGCACCGAAATCGGCCACAACGGCTGGCTCTCCCTCGCCTGGTGCGTGGGCCTGACCGTGCTCGGCTACCGCTGGTCGACCTCGAAGTTCAACAGCGACCCGAAGTAGGAGAAGGTCCGGTCTGCAGCGCGAAGACCACGAACCGCAACGCTTCCCGTCCCGGGGGCGGTGTACACCGGCACAGCGTCGGTGCACACCGCCCCCGGGACGGCGCGCGTTCACGACGGTGGTGCGGCCGAGCAGCTCAGTCGCACCGACCGCTGCCGCTGTAGCAGGGCACGTGCCCGGCGCTCGGGGTGGGCGCGGGATCCGGATGCAGCTGGTCGTACTCGTGCTGCCCGGCCACGAGCAGCACCACGAGGAAGCCGGCGACAAGGAGTTGCAGGAGCGCCGTCCACGGCGCACGGGACAGCGCCGCGTACCCGAGGACTACCAGCACGCCGATGAGGAAGTGCTGCGTGAACGCGAGACCGGCCAGCGTCGACTCATCCATCTCCCGCGCCCCCTGCGCGGAGAGCCCCTCCAGCCCGTAACCGAACATCGCCCACCCGTAGACCACGACCTCGATGATCAGGAAGAGGACGCAGGCCGCGATGTCCGCGGCGAGGGGCGTGGTGCTCGACCAGGGCCATCTGCGTCGAGCCGGACGCTCCGGAGTCTCGTGTGTCATGCCCACATCCTGCCGAGCCGGCCGTAGGCACGCATGAGTACGCGCACTCATGCGACGCGGACACCATGCCCTCCCCGCCGAGGTGATGAAGGTGCGACCGACCAACGGCGCGCGCGGGCAGGGCCGTTGGCCTCTGCCCCGGTCTCAGCCAGATCCGCGCCCCGGGGCGGTCGGCGAGGGACGAGGAGCGGGCCTCCGCGGACCGGACCGGGTATCACCGGGGAACGGCTGGAGCGGCGGTCAGCCCTCCTCGGTGAGCTGCTCGTCCAACTCGTCGAAGAGCAGCTCACCGTGGTCGATCTGCCCCGTGCGGTACGCGGAACGCGCGACCAGGTGTGCGGCCACCGGACCGGTCATCAGCTGGAAGAAGCCGATCAGCGCCAGCGTCGCGAGATCCATGCCGCTGCGCAGCCGCAGCGCCATCCCGGCCAGGACCAGCAGCATGCCGAGGGACTGCGGTTTGGTCGCGGCATGGCTGCGGGAGAGGACGTCCGGCAGCCGCAGCATGCCGATCACGCCGAGCAGGCAGATGGCCGCGCCGATCAGCAGCAGGACCGCTCCCACCGTGTCCACGATCTGGAGCCAGACGGTCATGGCGTCTCCTTGCCGGTCCGGCCGTCGCCGTCGGGGCGGGGCCGGCCCGGCGGCCGGTCGCGCACCGCGATGAAGCGGGCGATGCCTACCGAACCGGTGAAGCCGAGGAAGGCCAGTACCAGCATGATCGGAAAGTAGAACGGATCGCGTGCGAAAGCGGACTTGGCGCCGAGACCGGAGATGATCAGGGCCGCGCAGACGTCCAGCGAGAGCGCCCGGTCGAGCATCGAGGGTCCGCGCCAGATGCGGAACAGCAGGCACGCTCCGGCGACGACGATCAGCACGACGGATGCGGTCAGCAACACCCGGTCGACGGTCTCCGGCACACTCATGCGCCCTCCTCCTGGTCTCCCGGCCGCTCGCCGGTGTGCGGCGGCGACGGGGGCGGTCCGGCGACGCGGTCGATCTCGTCGCGGGTACCGAAGGCCCGGACGGTCAGTTCCTCCATGCGCCAGACGGACCGCCGGGCCGCGTCCAGTTCGGCGGGCCGGTCCGCGTCGAGGACGTGCACGAAGACGGTGGCGGTGGCGCGGCGCACCTCGACGACCGATCCCCCCGGCACGTTCGACACCGCCACGGCGGTCGCGGTGAGCATCAGGTCCGAGCGGCAGCGCAGCGGCACCGCGATGACGGCGGCCCGGTGCGGGCGGTCGGCGAAGATCTGCCGGGTGACCCTCACTCCGGAGGTGTACATGTCGTAGAGCAGATAGGTGACCAGCCGCAGGATGCCCCAGGGGTGCAGTCGCAGCCCCAGATCGACCTTCGGCAGGGGGAAGGCCAGGCAGACCGCCACCGCGACCACGGCGCCGGTCAGCACGTTGGCCCAGTTCAGGCTGGACCAGAGCATCACCCAGATGACGGTGAGCCAGGCGATCAGCGGGAGTTCGAGCACACGCGGCCTACGGCTGCCGAACTGGAAGCTGAACGGGGGAAGGTTCCTGTTCCCGCGGGGGAACGTGATCAGGCGTTTCACCGGCCGAGCACCGCCTCGATGTAGGGGGCGCGCGCGATGAGTTCGGCGGCCGAGCGGTCGGTGTACGAGGTCAGCGGCCCGGCGAACACGGTGAAGGCGAGGCCGAGCGTCACCGTCGCCGCGGTGGCCCAGGTCATCAGGACCGGCAGCCTGGTCGTGGTCGTGACGGCGTGTCCGTGGAGGGTGGCCGCGACCGCGCGACCGGCCGGCTCGTGGCGGGGGCGTACCCCTTCGTCGCCGGTGCCGCGCATCCGGTCGGGGCCCTCGTCGCTGTCGTCGTCGCTGTCGTCGTCCGACTCCAGGACCGTGCCGTCCGCGGCCTGGCCGGGGGGCGCGGCCCGCCAGAACGCCAGGTTCCAGACCTTGGCCATCACGTACAGCGTGAGCAGGCTGGTCACCGTGGACCCGATGACGAGGATCCACGCCCAGACGCTGCCGTCGGCGACACCGGCGCGCATGAGTCCGAGCTTGCCGATGAAGCCGGAGAGCGGCGGAATGCCGGCCAGGTTCATCGCGGGTACGAAGAAGAGGACGGCCAGCAGCGGAGCGGCTCTGGCGATGCCGCCGAGCCGGGTGAGTTCGGTGGTGCCGCCCCGCCGTTCGATCAGTCCGGCCACCAGGAACAACGTGGTCTGGACGGTGATGTGGTGGACGACGTAGACGATGGCTCCGCCGTACGCCTCTCGGGTGGCGAGACCGATACCGAAGACCATGTAACCGATGTGGCTGATGAGGGTGAACGAGAGCAGCCGCTTCAGGTCGGTCTGCGCGACGGCCCCGAAGATGCCCACGACCATCGAGGCGAGTGCCGCGGCCATCAGGAGGTCGCCGAGCCGGTTGCCGGGGAAGAGCAGCGTCTCGGTGCGCAGCATGCAGTAGACGCCGACCTTGGTGAGCAGCCCGGCGAAGACCGCGGTGACGGGGGCCGGGGCTGTCGGGTAGGAGTCGGGGAGCCAGGCGGCGAGGGGGAAGACGGCGGCCTTGATCGCGAAGACGGTCAGCAGCATCGCCTGGATCAGCGTCTGTACGCCCAGCGGCAGTTCGGCGAGGCGGCCGGCGAGCTGGGCGAAGTTGGCGGTGCCGGTGGCCGCGTACGTCATGGCGATGGCGGTGAGGAAGAGCATCGAGGAGAACAGCGAGATGATCACGTACGTGGAACCCGCCCGGATCCGGGGGCCGGTGCCGCCGAGGGTGAGCAGGACGAAGCTGGCGACCAGCATGATCTCGAAGCCGACGTAGAGGTTGACGAGGTCACCGGCGAGGAAGGTGCAGGAGACCCCGGCGACCAGGATCAGGTAGGCGGGGTGGAAGACCGCGACCGGTGTCTCCTCGTCCCGGTCGGCCATGCCCTGGCCCAGGGAGTAGACGAGGACGCAGAGGGTGACGGCCGAGGACACGGTCAGCATCAGTCCGGAGAGCCGGTCGGCGACCAGGGTGATGCCGAGCGGCGGTGCGAAGTCGCCGAGGTGCACGCTGAGCGGGCCGTTCATGTCGGCGGCGATCATCAGGGCGACAGAAAGCCCCAGTACGGCGGTGAGTACGGCGACGCTGATGAAGCGCTGGAACCGTTTGAGCCGGGTGCCGAAGGCGAGGCTCAGGCCGGTGGCGCAGAGCGGCAGCAGCACCGGCAGGGGGACGAGTGCGTTCACCCGGTGTCTCCTCGGTTCGCGTCGTCGGGGGTGCTGGGGGGTTCCGGCCGCTCGGTGGGCCGCTGCGGCGTGTAGTCCTCCGGGTCGGCGCCCAGGACGTCGTGCCACAGGTCTCCGCTCGCGTCCCGGCCGCGGGCCTGGAGGGCGCGGTCGGCGCGCAGCCTGGCCCGCAGGCGGCGGCGCTCCTCGCGGTAGCGACGGCGTTCCCCGGCGGTGAGGTCGTCCGCGGCGCGGTAGCGCTCGCGCAGTTCGTCGCGCTCCCCCAGCACCTCGGCTCGCAGCACGATGCGCCGGTCCTCGTCGTCGTCGTGCACCTCGTCCGTACCGGTCAGCTGGTGGCTGCGGTAGGCCATGGCGAGGAGGAAGGCGGTGGTGGCGAGCGTGATGACGATCGCGGTGAGGGCGATGGCCTGGGGCAGCGGGTCGGTGACCCGGCCCAGTTCGACGCCGTAGAGCAGGGGTTCGCGGCCGGCCGATCCGGTGGCGGACAGGACGAGCAGGTTGATGCCGTTGCCCGCGATGACCGCGCCCAGCAGGATGCGGGTGAGCGGCCGGGTGAGCATGAGGATGCCGCCGACCGCGCACAGGACCGCGGCGGTGGCGAGGAGCGAGGCGCTGACGGTCACGGTGTGGCGCCTCCCGTCTCGGGGTCGGGGCCGGGCGCGTGGCCCGCTGCCGCCTTCTCGGCCGCGGCCCGCTCGATCTGCCGGTCGACCTTGGCGCCCAGGGCCCGCACGATGTCGAGCACCACGCCCAGGACCAGCAGATAGACCCCGCAGTCGAAGATCACCGGCGTACCGAAGTGGTAGTCGCCGATCAGCGGCAGGTGCCCGTGGTGGGTCCAGGCGTGCAGGACCGTGCCGTCCGCGAGTCCCAGCAGGGCCACTCCGGTGGACAGGAACAGGCCGAGGCCGGTGAAGAGTCCGGGTTGCAGGGGCGCGGCCTCGGCGAGTTCGAAGCGGCCGCCCGCCAGGTAGCGGGTGATCAGCGCGACGCCGGCGACGAGCCCCGCGACGAATCCGCCGCCCGGCATGTTCTCGGCGCAGAACAGCAGGTACACCGAGAGCACCAGGATCGGGTGGAACAGCAGCCGGGCCACCACCTCGAAGACGATGGATCGGTGTTCGGGCGCGAGTGTGGCGCCGGCCGCCAGCCAGCCGCGTTCCGGCGCCCCTTCGTCGCCGCGCGGGAGCCCCGCCAGCGGGGGCCTGGTGACCGACCACGCGGTGTACGGCCGGGCCTTGGGCGGTGCCGGGTCCCCCTCGGCGCGGCGGTGCAGGTAGATCAGGCTCGTCACGCCGATCGCCGCGGTGGCCAGGACGGCGGACTCCCCCATCGTGTCCCACGCACGCAGGTCCACCAGGATCGTGGCCACCACGTCCTTGAGGCCGTGGTGAGCGGTCTCCTCGACCATGGCGGCGCCCGCCGGCTCGGCGGTGCGGGCGGCCGCCGCGACCCACACCACGACGCTCAGAGTGGCCGCGGCGGCCAGCGCCACCGGGATGCGGACGGTCCGCCGCCAGGTGCTCACCGATTCCTGGAAGTGCACCGGCATCCGCCGCAGCACCAGTACGAAGACGATCATCGACACCGTCTCCACGCAGAACTGCGTGAGCGCCAGGTCCGGTCCGCCCTGGACGACGAAGAGCAGCGCGGTCCCGTATCCGGTGAGCCCGGCCAGCACCACGGCCTTCATGCGCCGTCTGACGGTCAGACAGAACAGCGCCGCCGCGCAGGTCAGCACGGCGACGGCGCCCTGCAGCGGTACGTCCCAGAGCCGCGGCGCCGCGGCGCCGCGCCAGGGCCGGTCGACGCCGAGCACGGCGAGCTGGCCGGCGAGCACGACGAGCAGGGTGGTGGCGAGGTAGACCGAAAGGGAGCCGCGCTGGACGAATCCGGTGATCTGGAGGGAGAGCCGTTCCAGGCCCAGCAGCAGATGGCCGAAGACGCTGTCCGCGGTCGGCCAGGCGATCCGCCGGGAGAACCGTACGACCGGGGCCCGCACGGCGAAGAGCACCGCACCGCCGGCCGTGGCGATGACCGACAGCGTCAGGGCGGTGCCCCAGCCGTGCCAGAGCGCGAGGTGGTACGGGTGGGCGGGGGCGGGGAAGGCGTCCGCGTACGCGCTGAGGAGCCGGTCGGTCCAGCCGACGCCGGGGCCCAGCACCAGCCCACAGACGGCGAGCACCGCGGGCGGCGCGAGGAAGGCCCATCCGACCCGGTGGACCGGGGTGTCGGCGACACCGGGCTTGCGCCAGAAGGCACCCCAGACGAACCGGACGGTGTAGGCGACGGTCAGCATCGACCCGGCCACCGTGCTGCCCAGCGCCCAGCGGTCCGCGGTGTCGCCGTGCAGCAGCGCATCGAAGGCGGCCTCCTTCGACGCGAAGCCGAGCAGCGGGGGCAGCGCGGCCATGGAGGCGGCGGCGATCACGGCGACGGCGCAGACGTGCGGCAGCGACCGCCCGACGCCGGAGAGTCTGCGCAGGTCCCGGGTGCCGGCGGCATGGTCGACGATGCCGGTGACGAGGAACAGCGGCGCCTTGAACAGGGCGTGGGCCAGGATCATGGCGGCGGCGGCCAGGGCCGCGTCCCGGTTGCCGATGCCGGCGAGCAGGGTGAGGAAGCCGAGCTGGCTGACGGTGCCGTAGGCGAGGACGAGTTTGAGGTCGTTGAGCCGCAGGGCACGCCAGCCCCCGAGCAGCATCGTCGCGGCGCCGAGGATCATCACGACGGGCCGCCAGACCGGTACGTCGGCGAAGCCCGGGGCGAGCCGGGCGACCAGGTAGACACCGGCCTTGACCATGGCCGCGGCGTGCAGATACGCGCTGACGGGGGTGGGCGCGGCCATGGCGTTCGGGAGCCACAGGCTGAACGGCCAGATCGCCGATTTCGACAGGGCGCCGCACAGGATCAGCACGACGGCCACGGAGACGGCGAGGCTCGTGGCGGGCGGGTCGGCGAGGATCGCGGAGATGCGGTAGGTCCCTGCGGCCCGACCGATGATCAGGAAGCCGACCAGCATGCCGAGTCCGCCGAAGGTGGTGACGGTGAGCGCCTGGAGGGCGGAGCGGCGGCTGTGCCGCTGCTCGCTGTCGTACCCGATCAGCAGGTAGGAGAAGACCGTGGTCAGCTCCCAGAACACGTAGAGCGTGATCAGGTCGTCGCTGAGGACGAGGGCGAGCATGGCCCCGGCGAAGGCGAGCAGGTTCCCGGCGAATCCCGCCAGTTGGGGGGTGCCGTCCTTGAAGTACGAGGCGCAGTAGAGCAGGACGAGCGTGCCGACGCCCGCAGCCAGCAGCACCATGAGTTCGGCGAGGGCGTCCAGGCGCAGGCCGACGGAGACGTCGTACGCCGGGATCCAGGTCCACGACCAGGTGACCGAGGCACCGGAGGCCGCCGTGTCCCACTGGGCGAGCGCCCAGCAGGTGGTGGCGGCCGGGGGCAGCGCGAGGACCACGAAGGCGCGCGCGCCCAGGCGCCGCACCAGCGGACGCGCGCACGCGGCGAGGACGAAGTGGCAGATGACGAGCGCGGTCATACGGCCGGTGCGGCGGGAGAAGTTACAGAACAGACAAAGGGCACTAAGTACAGATATATCCCCGACCACACTTCACCCGTACGGCGCGCCGCACGGACGGTGATGGACCGTCATCCGCCTCTCGCGGCAGCAGCCCGAGCCGCCGCCGTTCCGCCTCGGCACCGACGCCGTAACGTCACTTTCCGGACAGCTCCGCGCGTTGATGGTGGTTCTGTGAGTGATCGGTGTTGCACATGTGAGCCCGCTTCCTCTTCTTTTTTGCAGTGTGACTAATATCTATCTGTCGAAGTTTTCAACGGATTTGACCAGTCGCGAGGCTGGCATCACGTCAAGGAGCATGCCCTGCGCACGCGCGCGTCAAGGCGGACCGACTCGACCACAATGTCGCTGCGGACGGCCCTGCTCGTACTGGCCATCGTCCCCGGTGTCGCACTGGCCGCCCTCTGGGCCGTCACCAGTGGTCAGACTCTGCTCGACTTCCAAAGGCAGGCAGCCCAGGGGCAGTTGGCCCAGAAAGCCGGCCAGCCGTCCAACATCGTGTACTACAACCTGCAGGAGGAGCGGCGGCTGAGCGCCGAGGCTCTGGCCCGCAACGGAGGTGCCACCGACGCACTCCGCAAGCAGCGCAAGCTGACCGACGAAGCGATCGCCGACTTCCAGTCCCTCTCGGACATCGCCACCGACGACGCCCCCGGCGAGGTCCAGGACGCGGTCCTCCAGGCCCGTACGGCAATCACCCAACTCCCCGCGCAGCGCGCCCTCGTCAACGAGGGGGACAACGACCAGCAGAAGGCCGTGTACCGCTACTACACGGACCTGATCGCCGTCGACCTGAAGCTCTTCACCGCGCTGAGCCATGTGGACAACGGTGAGATCACCACCCTCTCGCAGCCGCTGGTCGACCTGTTCTGGGCCAAGGAGATGATCTCCCGCTCGGACGCCCTGCTGGCCCGCGGCTGGCCCAAGGGCAAGCTGAGCACGGAGGACCTCCAGCAGGTCCGGCAGGCCGTTTCCGGCCAGTCCTTCCAGTACACCACCAAGGTCGTTCCCTACCTTCCGGCGGACGAGAAGGCCATGTGGGAGGAGATCTCCGGCGGTTCGGCCTGGAAGACCAAGACCCGGGTGGAGAGCGAGGTCCTGCGGCCGGCGGACCCGGACAGCGCCGGCTTCGTCAGCCTCGGCGTCCAGGAGAAGACCTGGCGCGGCGCGATGGACGAGCTCACGCCCCAGCTGATGAAGCTGATGGAGCACCGTACCGACCTCGTCGTCGCGAACGGCAAGGACAGTGTCATCTCCCTGCTGATCAGGGTCGTCCTCACCACGGTCGTCGGCCTCCTCGCCGTCATCGCGGTCATCTGGATCACCTGGCGCCTCACCCGCAACCTGCGCCGCCGGATCGGCCGGCTCCAGGAGCGGGCCGAGGAGCTGGAGAAGACCCTGCCCGACGTCGTCGAGCGGCTCGGCAAGGGCGAACGCATCGACGTCGAGGCCGAGGCCCGCGCCATCGGCCACGACCGCAAGGACGGCGGCAAGGCCGACGAGCTGACCCAGCTCGGCGACGCGCTCGACCTGGCCCGCACGAGTGCGCTCCAGGCAGCCGTCAAACAGGCCGACCAGCACCGCGGCTTCGAACGGCTGCTGCAGCGCATCGCGCGCCGCACCCAGCAGTTGATCGGTCAGCAGCTGAAGAAGCTGGACGAGCTGGAGCGCAAGCACGAGGACCCCGAGGTGCTGGACGGCCTCTTCGACCTCGATCACCTCACCGCCCGCCTCCGGCGCTACGAGGAGAACCTCGTGATCCTCGCCGGCGGCTCCCCGCACCGGCGCTGGCGCAAGCCCGTTCCGTTGCTGGACGTCATGCGCTCCGCCCAGGGCGAGGTGCAGGACTACCAGCGCGTGGTGCTGGACCTGGACGGCGCCCCGTGGCTCTCGGAGCGGGCCGTCGGCCCGGTCTCCCACGTACTGGCGGAGCTGATCGAGAACGCCCTCACCTTCTCCAAGCCGCCCAGCCCCGTCGAGGTCAGGGCGGCCCGGGTCAGCCGGGGCCTGGCCATCGAGGTCGAGGACCGCGGGCTCGGCATGGAGGAGGAGCAGCTCGCCGAGGCGAACGAGCTGATGAGCAGGCCTCCCCGGATGGACGTGCTGGCGCATGCCGACGACATCCGGCTCGGTCTGTACGTGATCGCGCGCCTGGCCGACCAGCACGGTCTGCGGGTGGAGTTCCGCCATTCGGCCTTCGGCGGCACCCGGGTCGTCGTGCTCGTGCCCGACGCGCTCACCGTCCCCGGCCCGCACTCCGGTCCGGTGGCCGTGCCCTCCCCCGAGGAAACCGGCGCGGCACCCGTCCCGGAACCGGCCCCGACCCGCGACACCGACGCGCTGCCCAGCCGCGGCCGCGGCCAGGCGCTGGCCGGCGTCACGGCGCTGCACGCCTCGGGCGCACCGTTCGAGACCACCGCCGCGCCCTACACGGTGGCGGACGAGCCCTTCCCCGACCG
The DNA here is from genome assembly GCF_042871565.1 of Streptomyces sp. NPDC005775. Taxonomy (NCBI): domain Bacteria; kingdom Bacillati; phylum Actinomycetota; class Actinomycetes; order Kitasatosporales; family Streptomycetaceae; genus Streptomyces; species Streptomyces sp. NPDC005775. Next base: position 768,449 of record NZ_JBIAIU010000002.1, read on the forward strand.
GGAGGAGCAGCCGCAGCCGGCCCCCGTCGACCACCCGTTCGGTGATCCGGTCACCGCATACACCCCGTACGCCGACAGCACGCCGGGGAGTACGTACGGCCAGGCCGTGCCCACGTCCCCGTACGGCGGTGCGGATCAGAGCCCCTACGGCACCCCGGGCGACACCGCTTACGCCGGCACCCACGGGAACACGTACGCCGACGCCGAGCAGCCCTACATGAAGGCCGAGGGCCAGTACCCGGTACCGCAACAGTCCTACCAGACGCCCGAGGAGCCGTACATGACTCCGCATCAGCCGTACCCGGGACCGTACGCGGCGGGCGTCCCCGACGGGACCGGCTTCCCGGCGCCCGCACCCCGGCAACCGGAACGGGCCGCCGGACACCCCCGCCAGCTCCCGGTGGCCGAACCCGACCATCCGGCCCCGCCGGCGGCGGGCACGACCGGCCGGGAGAGCGGGCCGGGGCGGCCCGCACTGCCGGCGGCACCCGCCGCGGAACCCCCGTTGCCGCGCCGGGTGCGCCAGGCCAGCCTCGTGGACGAACTGCGGATCACGCCGGCCTCCGGGACCACCGCGTCCCCGTCGCCGAGCCGGCCGGCCAATCCGCAGTCCCGTCCGGCCCCGCGCCGCGCCGGTGCCGCCATCGGAGCCTTCCAGCGTCGGTCCCGCGCCGCCCGCGCGACCGACGAGCCGCCGACGCAGCCCGACCCTCCCGCACCCCTCCCCACGAGAGAAGAACGGTCATGACACGCACAACCGCCACTCACCAGGACCTCGACTGGCTGCTCGACGGTTTGGTGGACTCGGTGGCCGAGACCCTGAACGCCGTGCTGCTTTCCGACGACGGCCTGGTGGTGAGCCATTCGCGCACCGTCGAGCGGTCCGACGCGGAGCGGCTTGCCGCCATCTGCACCGGGCAGCAGAGCCTGGCCCGCGGTGTGGGCCAGCTCTTCAACGGCGGCGACGTGCACCAGGTGATCGTCGAGCTGTCGGATCTCTGGCTCTTCATCATCTCGGCGGCCCAGGGCACGCACCTGGCCGTCGTCGCCTCCCAGGAGGTGGACGCCGAGATCATGTCGCTCGCCATGCACAACCTCGTCCAGCAGGTCGGCCAGAAGCTCAGCACTCCGGTGCGGGGCGACTTCAACGCCTTCGGCAGCGGGGACGGGCCGCGCGCGTGACCCCGCCCTGGGAGGACGAGGAGACGGAGGAGGACGGCGCGGGCACCATGGTGCGTCCGTACACCATCACCCGTGGCCGGACCGCTCCCGAGCGGGACGACTTCACCCTCATCACCGTGCTGACGACCGCGCACGACCCGCGGGACGGGCACGGCGCGGCGATCCACCCGGGCAGGCTCCAGCCGGAGCACCGGATGATCCTGGAGCGCTGTCTGCGTCCCGCCGCGGTCGCCGAGGTCTCCGCGGACCTCAACCTCCCGGTCTCGGTGACCAAGATCCTGCTGGCGGACCTGGTCGCCCAGGGCCTGCTGCTCGCCCGTGCGCCCCTTTCGGTGGCCCGGGCGGCCGGCGGCGCCGACATGGGAATGCTCGCCGCCCTTCGCGACGGACTCGGGAGACTCTGAGCCAAGATGACCATCAGTCAGGCGGCCCCCGCCGCCGTGAAAATCCTCGTCGCCGGCGGCTTCGGCGTCGGCAAGACCACTCTCGTGGGCGCCGTCAGCGAGGTCGCGCCCCTGCGCACCGAGGAGTTCCTGACCAAGGCCAGCATCGGCGTCGACGACCTGGCCGGTGTCGGACAGAAGGACACGACCACCGTGGCCCTGGACTTCGGCCGGATCACGGTCAGTCAGGAACTCGTCGTCTACCTGTTCGGCACACCGGGCCAGGAGCGCTTCTGGTTCATGTGGAACGACCTGGTCAACGGAGCCCTCGGCGGCGTCGTGATCGCCGACACCCGTCGGCTGGAGACGAGCTTCGCCTCGATCGACTTCTTCGAGAGCCGGGACATCCCGTTCGTCGTGGCGATCAACTGCTTCCACGGCCACAACAGCCGCACCGCGGACGAGGTCAGAGCCGCTCTCGACCTCGACCCGCACGTCCCCCTGCTGGTCGGCGACGTACGCGAGCGGCCCTTCGGCCGTGACGTGCTGCTGGCCCTCGTGGACCACCTGATGAGCCTGCCCGTCGCGGCCGGCTGATCACCCCTCCCCCGACGCTTCGCACCACTTCCGCACTGGAGAGAACACCTATGGCAACACCCCTGCGCGTCCTGATCCACGGCGGCGGCATCGGCGGGCTGACGCTCGCCACCGCCCTGGCCCGGCGCGGCCACACCGTCGAGGTCGCCGAGCTCCGCGACGAGCTGGAGGCCCTGGGCGTCGGCATCATCCAGCCGTCCAACGCCCTGCACGTCATGCGGGAGATCGGGGTCCTCGATGACTGCCTCAAGGCGGGCTTCGAGTGGGAGGTCCTGACCATCGCCGATCCCACCGGCAACGTCCTGGCCGAGATCCCGCAGCCCCGCATGGGCGACGCCCCGTCCAACAACGGCATCCCGCGCCCGGCGCTCTCCCAGATCCTCGGCGCCGCGGCCACGGCGGCCGGCGCGACGATCCGCTTCGGCGCGACCATCACCGAGCTCACCGACGACGGCGAGGGCGTCGACGTCACCCTGTCCGACGGTTCGTCCGCGCGCTGGGACCTGGTCGTCGGCTTCGACGGCATCGGCTCGCCGCTGCGCACCCGGCTGTACGGCGACCGCTACGCGCCGGAGTACACCGGCTTCGCCAACTGGCGGGTCACCGTGCCCCGTCAGGAGCAGGTCAGGGGCGTCGTCATGGGCACCGCGGGCCAGGCGGCCAAGGCGCTGCTCACCCCGATCACGGACGAGCTGATGTACCTGGGCGCGGTGTTCGCCGAGGCCGAGGACTTCCGGCCGGACGCGGAGAAGGCGCACGAGCAGCTCAAGGAGCGGCTCCCGATGTTCTCCGGCCCGGTCGCCGAGGCGCTCGCCGCGGTCACCGGACCGGAAGCGGTGGTGTACTCGCGGATCTCCCAGGTGACCGTCGAGGAGCCGTGGCACGTGGGCCGGGTGGTCCTCGCCGGTGACGCCGCGCACGCGAGCACCCCGCATCTCGCGCAGGGTGCGGCGATGGCGGTGGAGGACGCGCTGGTGCTCGCCGAGTCGCTGGACGCCGAGGCGGACGTCGCAGCCGCGCTCGGCGCCTGGGAGGCCCGCCGCCGCCCGCGCGCCATGTGGGTGCAGGCGCTGTCGCGTGCCGTGCTCAAGCAGGAGACGGGCGGGGAGACGACGCCTGAGGAGGACGAGCTGCTGAAGGTCGGCATCCCGGGCGCGGCCCACGTCCTGGTGCAGCCGTACTGAGGCGCTGCCCGCTGACGCCTGACGGCTCCGAACGCCCCGTGCGGCCCGGCTTTCCGGGCCGCACGGGGCGTTCGCGTACTCAGGGCAGGACCGCCACCCCGTCGATCTCGACGAGTGCCTGCTCGTCCCAGAGCCGCACCGCCCCGATGACGGCCATCGCCGGGTAGTCGCGGCCCGCCAGCCGGCGCCAGATCCGGCCCAGTTCGGCGGCGTTCGCCCGGTAGTCGGCGACATCGGTGGCGTAGACCGTGACCCGGGCAAGGTCGGCGGGGGCTCCCCCGGCCGCGCGCAGGGCGCTGAGGAGGTTGGTGAGCGCGGTGGCGAACTGCTCGGGCAGGGTGCTCCCGGTGACGTCGCCCCGCTGGTCCAGGGCGGTCTGCCCGGCGAGGAAGACCAGTTGGCTGCCGGTGGCGGTGACCGCGTGCGAGAAGCCCGCCGGCGGTGAGAGTTCGGCGGGGTTGATCCGGTGGATCGGGCTCATGCGGACGGCTCCCGGTTCGCGTACAGCTCCTTGGCGATGATGGTGCGCTGGACCTCGCTGGCACCCTCGTAGATGCGCGGGGCGCGGACCTCCCGGTAGAGGTGTTCGAGCAGATGGCCGCGGCGCAGGGCGCGGGCGCCGTGCAGTTGGACGGCCGTGTCCACGACGTACTGCGCGGTCTCGGTGGCGTACAGCTTCGCCATCGCGGCCCGCCGCGGGACGCCCGGCTCTCCCGCGTCGTACGCGGCGGCTGCCGCGTACACCAGCAGCCGGGCGGCCTCGGTGCGGGTGGCCATCTCCGCGACCTGGTGGGAGACGGCCTGCAGGTCGCTCAGCGGTCCGCCGAACGCGGTGCGGGCGGCGGTGTGTTCCACCGTGGCGTCGAGCGCGGCGCGGGCCATGCCGATCGCGAAGGCGCCGACGCTGGGCCGGAAGAGGTTCAGGGTGTTCATGGCGACCCGGAAGCCCCGGTCCGGTTCGCCGAGCACGTCGTCGGGGGTGACCGGGACACCGTCGAAGTGGAGCGCGCCGATCGGGTGCGGGGAGAGCATGTCCAGCGGGGTGCCGGTGAGGCCGGGGCGGTCGGCGGGGACCAGGAACGCCGTGACGCCGCGCGCTCCGGCACCGGCGGTCGTCCGGGCGAAGACGGTGTAGAAGTCCGCCTCCGGGGCGTTGGAGATCCAGCACTTCTCGCCGGTCAGCCGCCAGCCGCCGGCCACGCGTCCGGCCTCCAGGGCGAGGGCCGCCGCGTCGGAACCCGCCCCCGGCTCGCTGAGCGCGAAGGCGGCGACGGCGCGGCCCGCGCGGACCTCGGGGAGCCAGCGTTCGCGATGAGCGGGGGTGCCCGCCTGCACGACCGGATACGTCCCGAGTCCCTGGAGCGCCAGGGCGGTCTCGGCCTCCGTACAGCCGCGGGCGAGCGATTCACGCAGCAGGCACAGGTCGAGCGCGCCGGAGCCGAGCATCCGGTCGAGCAGGCCGAGCTCCCCCAGTGCGGCGACCAGGGGACGGTTGACGTGCCCCGGCTCGCCCTTCTCGGCGAGCGGACGCAGCCGCTCATCGGCCAGGGTGCGCAGTTCCTCGCACCAGGCGGTCTGTGCCGGATCGAGCGAGAATGCCGACATACCGGCGCCTCTCCTGTCGAATGCCCCGGTGCCGTCCCTCCGGGACCGGGACTTTATCGCGGACCGTTGACTACCGTCACCCAAACGATACGCTCCAAGGGCGACAAGGGGGCGATCCTTCATGGAACCGAATACCTCAGCGCACATCGACAGCTTCGCCAGGGAACATCTGCCACCCGACGACCAGTGGCCGGAACTGGTCTTCGACCTCCCCGAGCTGCACTACCCGGACCGGCTCAACTGCGCCGCCGAGCTCCTGGACCGGACGACCGAGCGCTTCGGTCCCGAGCGGCCCGCCTTCCGCACGCCCGACGGCGGGGTGCTGAGCTACGGGGAGCTGCGGGACCTGGTCGACCGGATCGCCCATGTCCTCACCTCGGACCTGGGGGTCGTGCCCGGCAACCGGGTGCTGCTGCGCGGCCCGACCACGCCCCGTCTCGCCGCCTGCTGGCTGGCGGTGCTGAAGGCCGGTGCGATCGCCGTCACCGTACTGGCGCAGCAGCGGGCCTCCGAACTCGCCACGATCTGCTCGATCGCCCGGATCAGCCATGCGCTGTGCGATGTCCGGTCCGTCGGCGACCTGGTGAAGGCGGAGGTTCCGGGGCTGCGGATCACGGCGTACGGGGGTGACGCGCCCGACGACCTGCTGCGGCTGGCCGACGGCCGCCCGGAGCCGTACCGGGCCGTGGACACCGCGGCGGACGACGTGGCGCTGATCGCGTTCACCTCGGGGACCACCGGGCGCCCCAAGGGCTGCATGCATCTGCACCGTGATGTGCTGGCCATCGCAGACACCTTCTCGCGGCACGTCCTGCGGCCGCTGCCCGACGACGTCTTCGCCGGCAGCCCGCCGCTCGGCTTCACCTTCGGCCTCGGCGGCCTGGTCGTCTTCCCGCTGCGGGCCGGCGCGTCGTCCCTGCTGCTGGAACAGGCGGGCCCCAAACAGCTGTTGCCCGCCCTGGCGACGCACCACGTCTCGGTGCTGTTCACCGCGCCGACCGCCTACCGGGTGATGCTCGACCAGCTCGACGGACACGACCTCTCCGCGCTGCGCCGCTGCGTATCGGCGGGTGAGAACCTGCCGGTCGCGACCTGGCACTCCTGGCACGAGCGGACCGGTCTGCGGATCATCAACGGCATCGGCGCCACCGAGCTGCTGCACATCTTCGTCTCCGCCGCCGACGACGCCATCCGCCCCGGCACCACCGGCGTCCCGGTCCCCGGCTGGCAGGCCCGGGTGGTGGACGGGGACGGTGAACCGGTGCCGGACGGCGAGCCGGGGCTGCTCGCGGTGCGCGGGCCCGTCGGCTGCCGCTACCTCACCGACGAGCGGCAGCGGGAGTACGTACGGCACGGCTGGAACATCACCGGCGACACCTACGTGCGCGACGCTGACGGCTACTTCCGGTACGTGGCCCGCGCCGACGACATGATCATCTCCTCCGGCTACAACATCGCCGGGCCCGAGGTCGAGGACGCGCTGCTGCGCCACCCCGAGGTGGCTGAGGCCGCGGTGGTGGGACGGGAGGACGAGCTGCGCGGCCGGATCGTGGCGGCGTACGTGGTGCTCCGGGAGGGCTCGGCCCTGACGGCCGACGCGCTGCGTGCCTTCATGCGCGCGGAACTGGCCCCGCACAAGTGCCCCCGCCTCATCACGTTCCTGCCCGCACTCCCCCGTACCGCGACCGGCAAACTGCAGCGGTTCCGGCTTCGCGCGGACGAACCCGGTGCGGACTCCGGCACGGCGGGCCGAGAATGATCACATGGTAGAACCGCACACCCCCCGCTCGCTGATCGTCACCCTCTACGGTGCGTACGGCCGCACCCCGGGCGACGCCCCGATGCCGGTCGCGGAACTCGTCCGGCTGCTGGGTGCGGTCGGCGTCGAGGCCCCCGCCGTGCGCTCGTCCGTCTCCCGGCTGAAGCGGCGCGGGCTGCTCGTCGCGGCCCGGACGCCGGGCGGGGCGGCCGGCTACGCACTCTCGGCCGACGCCCGCCAGCTGCTCGACGACGGGGACCGGCGGATCTACCGGCATGCGGACCCTCGCATCGAGGACGGCTGGGTGCTCGCCGTGTTCTCCGTACCGGAGGCCGAGCGCCACAAGCGGCACCTGCTGCGCTCGCGCCTGTCCGGTCTCGGCTTCGGCACGGCCGCCCCCGGCGTGTGGATCGCACCGGCCGCGCTGTACGACGAGACCCGGCACACGCTGGAACGCCTGGACCTCGCCCCGTACGTGGAGCTGTTCCGCGGCGACCATCTGGGGTTCGCGGCCACCGGGCAGTCGGTGACCCGCTGGTGGGACCTCGACGCCGTGGCCCGGCTGCACGACGGCTTCCTGACCCGGCACGAGCCGGTGCTGCGGTCCTGGGAGGCGCGCGGGGGCGAACCGCCGGCTCCGGAAGCGGCGTACCGGGACTACCTGTTGGCGCTGGACTCCTGGCGGCAGGTGCCGTACGCGGATCCGGGGCTGCCGAAGGAGCTGCTTCCGCGGACATGGCCGGGCGGCCGGTCGGCGGAGGTGTTCGGGCGGCTGCACGAGCGGTTGCGGGACGCGGGGGCACGGTTCGTGCGGGGGTGATCCCTCGCCCTCGGGTGCTCAGTCCAGCGTCAGCCGCGGTTTCGGTGCGTCGGTCCGGCCGGTCGGCGGGGTGCGGCTGCCCGCGCGGTACGGGAGCGGCCAGGGCGCGCCCGGTCCGGTGTAGCCCTGGTCGGCTGCCGCGTGGAGCGTCCAGTGCGGGTCGTACAGATGCGGGCGGGCCAGGGCGCAGAGGTCGGCGCGCCCCGCGAGCAGCAGCGAGTTGACGTCGTCCCAGGAGGAGATGGCGCCGACGGCGATGACGGGCACGCACAGGGTGTTGCGGATCCGGTCCGCGTACGGGGTCTGGTAGGAGCGCCCGTACTCCGGCCGCTCGAAGGGGACGACCTGGCCGGTGGAGACGTCGATGGCGTCGGCGCCGTGCGCGACGAAGGCGCGGGCGATCTCGATCGCGTCCTCGCCCGTCGTCCCGCCCTCGGCCCAGTCCGTCGCGGAGATCCGGACGGTCATCGGCCGGTCGTCGGGCCACCGTTCGCGGACCGCGTCGAAGACTTCCAGCGGGAAGCGGAGCCGGTTGGCCAGGGTGCCGCCGTAAGCGTCGGTGCGGTGGTTGGTGAGCGGGGAGAGGAAGCCGGAGAGCAGATAGCCGTGGGCGCAGTGCAGTTCGAGGAGGTCGAACCCGCACGCGTCGGCGCGTGCGGCGGCGGACGCGAACTGTTCGCGGACGGCGTCCAGACCCGCACGGTCCAGGGCGTGCGGGGTCTGATTGGCACCCGGCGCGTACGCGAGCGGAGAGGCGGCCGTGAGCGGCCAGTTGCCGTCGTCGAGCGGCTGGTCGATGCCCTCCCACATGAGCTTGGTCGAACCCTTGCGGCCGGAGTGGCCGAGCTGGACGCCGATCGCGGTGCCGGGTGATCCGGCGTGCACGAAGTCGGTGATCCTGGTCCAGGCGGCTGCCTGCTCCTCGGTGTAGAGGCCGGTGCAGCCGGGCGTGATGCGGCCCTCGGGGCTCACGCACACCATCTCCGTCATGACCAGCCCGGCGCCTCCGAGTGCCCGCGCGCCCAGGTGGACGAGGTGGAAGTCGCCGGGGACGCCGTCGGTGGCGGAGTACATGTCCATGGGCGAGACGACGACGCGGTTGCGCAGTTCCAGCCCCCGCAGCCGCAGCGGCGTGAACATCGGCGGGGTGTCTGCGGGGCAGCCGAACTCGCCCTCGACGGCCGCGGTGAACGAGGCGTCGCGCAGCCGCAGGTTGTCGTGGGTGACGCGGCGGCTGCGGGTGAGGAGGTTGAAGGCGAACTGGCGGGGCGGCTGGTCGACGTACGTGCCCAGCTCCTCGAACCAGCGCAGGCTCGCCGCGGCGGCGCGCTGGGTCGACTCGACGACGGGCCTGCGCTCGCTCTCGTACGCGGCGAGGGCGTCGGGCAGCCCGGGGTGTTCCTCGACGCAGGCGGCGAGGGCGAGGGCGTCCTCGACGGCGAGTTTGGTGCCGGATCCGATGGAGAAGTGCGCGGTGTGGGCAGCGTCCCCGATGAGGACCGTGTTCCCGTGCGACCAGTGCTCGTTGACGACGGTACGGAAGGTGAGCCAGGAGGAGTTGTTGGAGCGCAACGGCCGATGGCCGAGGGCGTCGGCGAAGATCTTGGCGCAGTGCCGGGTGGACTCGGCGGGGTCGCAGGTGTCGAATCCGGCCGCGTGCCAGACCTCTTCGCGCATCTCCACGATGACGGTCGAGGCATCGGGGGAGAAGGGGTAGCCGTGCAGCTGCATCACCCCGTACGCCGTCTCGACGGTCTCGAAGCGGAAGGCGTCCAGGGCGAAGTCGGCGGCGAGCCAGATGTAGCGGCAGCGATGGGAGGTGAGGCGGGGCCCGAAGCTCTCCGCGTGGGCGTCGCGGGTCCGGCTGTGTACGCCGTCGGCCGCGATCACCAGATCGTACGAGGCGGCGAGTTCGGCGGCGGGCGGCGCCTCCTCGCGGAAGCGGAGGCTCACCCCGAGGCCGGTACAGCGCTCGTGCAGGATCTCCAGGAGCCGGCGGCGGCCGAGTGCGGCGAAGCCGTGGCCGCCGGAGGTCTGGGTGTGGCCGCGGTGGACGATGTCGATGTCGTCCCAGCGGACGAACTCGCGTTGCAGGGCGGCGTGGACGACGGGGTCGGCGTGTTCGATGCCGCCGAGGGTCTCGTCGGAGAGGACGACGCCGAAGCCGAAGGTGTCGTCCGGTGCGTTGCGTTCCCAGAGGGTGATCTCGCGCTCCGGGCGCAGCCGCTTGAGCAGTGCCGCGGCGTAGAGCCCGCCGGGCCCGCCGCCGATGACGGCGATCCGGCGGAGCGGGGGCGGCTCGCTGGCGGAGGGCGTCATAGCGTCACCGGCCCTGCCATTTCGGCGGCCGCTTCTCGGTGAAGGCGGCGTGGAACTCGGTGTAGTCCTCGCCGTGCATGAGCAGCGCCTGGGTGGCGGCGTCCATCTCGACGGAGGCGGCCAGCGGCATGTCTAGTTCGGCGGTGAGCAGCGCCTTGGTCTGGGCAAGGGCGAGAGCGGGTCCGTCCGCGAGGCGTCGGGCGAGCGCCGCGGCTCGCTCGTCCGCCCCGCCTTCCTCGGTCAGCTCGCTGATCAGCCCGATCCGCTCGGCCTCGGGGGCGCGGACGGGGTCGCCCAGCATCAGCAGCCGGGTGGCGTGGCCGAGGCCGACGACGCGGGGCAGCAGGTAGGCCGCGCCCATGTCACCGCCGGAGAGCCCTACGCGGGTGAAGAGGAAGGCGAACTTCGCCGAGGGATCGGCGACCCGGAAGTCGGCGGCCAGGGCGAGGACGGCGCCCGCTCCGGCGGCGACTCCGTGCACGGCCGCGATGACGGGGAACGGGCACTCCCGCAGGGCCCGTACGACCTGGCCGGTCATCCGGTTGAAGTCCAGCAACTGGGCGGTGTCCATCGCGAGGGTGGCGCCGATGATCTCGTCCACATCGCCGCCCGAGCAGAAGCCGCGCCCCTCACCGGCCAGCACCAGGGCACGCACCGAGCGCTCCCGCGACAGCTCGGCCAGGAGGTCACGCAGGTCCGCGTAGGCACCGAAGGTCAGCGCGTTGAGCTTGTCGGGCCGGGAGAGGGTGACGGTGGCGACGCCGTCCTGCGTGGTGACCCGCAGATGGTGCCAGTCCTCCGTACGGGACGCGGAGCTGGGAAACGGACTCATCGAGGGTGGTCCCCCTTCAGCCGTCGGGCTGCTGCCTGGCCCCGAATTTATCACTCGTACGTGACTCCCGTCACGAGTACGCGATAAGCGGAGTGTAGGAACGGAGTGACGAACGTCCCGTTCGTACCGGTCGGCAGGCCCTTGCCCGAGTCGTGGGACTTCGTAAGGTTGAAACCAAGAAGACTTGAGCTCCGGAAGCGCCTGAGCCCAGGACCGTTTCACGCTCTCCCGAACGGAAGCCCCGTTGTGCCGTCCGACGCACCCGCCCACGCCACCTGGCGTATCGCACTGCCGCACTCCGCGGCTGCTGTGCCGATCGCCCGGGCGCTGATCCGTTCGGTGCTGGCGGACCTCGACGCGCCCGCCGACAGCGACACCGCCGAGCTGCTGACCGCCGAGCTGGTCGCCAACGCCGTGGAGCACACCCCCGGCGATGAGCCCGTCGAGCTGGTCGTGGAGCTACTGCCGACCGGCTGCCAGGTCGAGGTGCACGACGACGATCCGGCTCCGCCGGGCGATCTCTCCCGTCCCGAGCCGGACTCCCTGCCCGATCCGTGGCAGGAGCACGGCCGGGGACTGCTGCTGATCCGCACCCTCAGCTCGTCCTGCGGGCACCGCACGACGGAGCGCGGCAAGGCGGTGTGGTTCACCCTGCCGTCGTCCGCCCGGCCGGCGCCCTGACCGGCCGGACCCGTCAGCCGCCGGCCCGGCCCGCCAGCCGCGAGCGGCTGCGCCCGTAGCCCACGTACACCGCGGCGCCGACGGCCAGGAACACCGCGAACTGCACCCAGGTCGACCAGCCGGTCCCGTACATGAGATAGACGCAGAAGGCGACGCCGAGGAGCGGGCTGAGCGGGTACAGCGGGACCCGGAACGAGCCCCTGACCTCCGGATTGCGGCGGCGCAGCACGATCACGGCGACGTTGACCGCGACCATCGTGGCCAGCGTCCCGATGGTGGTCAGGTTCACCACCACGTCGAGCGAGGAGAAGGCCGCCGGGACGGCGAAGACGACGGCGACGATCCAGGTATTGGCGACCGGTGTCGCGGTGCGCGGCGAGACCCGTTCGAAGACCCGCGGGACCAGGCCGTCCCGAGACATCGACATCAGGATGCGGGTCTGTCCGTACATCACGGCGAGGACGACCGAGGCGATGGCGACGACCGCACCGAACGCGATGATCCCGCCACCGACGGTCGAGTCGGTGACCTGGTCGACGATCAGGGACAGCGCGGCCGGCTTGTCGGAGACGGCGTCCGGGCCCAGCGCGCCGATCGCGGCGAGGGCCACGGCGCAGTAGAGCAGCGTGACCAGACCGATGCAGATCATGATCGCGATCGGGATGTTGCGCCGCGGGTTCTTGACCTCCTCGCCCGTGGTGGTGATGGCGTCGAAGCCGATGTACGAGAAGAACGCCAGCGACGCACCCGCGGTGACGCCGCCCGCGCCGTGGGACACGAACGGCGTGAGGTTGCCGTGCTCGAAGGCGGTGAAGGCGATGACGCAGAACATGATCAGGATGGTGATCTTGAGGACGGCCATCGCGGCGGTGGCCCCGGCGCTCTCCCGGATGCCGCGCACCAGCAGCGTCGCGGCCATCATCACCACGAGCACGGCCGGCAGGTTGATCACACCGCCGTCGCCGGGACCGGCGGAGAGCGCGGCCGGCAGCTGCCACCCGAAGAGGCTGTCGAGCAGTTCGTTGACGTACTGGCTCCATCCGACCGCCACGGCGGAGACCGATACGCCGTACTCCAGGAGCAGGCACCAGCCGACGAGGAAGGCCGTGCGTTCACCGAGCGTGGCGTAGGCGAAGGAGTACGAGCTGCCGGAGACCGGGATCGCGCTGCCCAGCTCGGCGAACGAGAACGCGGTGAAGATGCAGGTGACGGCCGCGAGCACGAAGGACAGCACCACGGCGGGCCCGGCCTCGGCGACGCTGTCGGACAGGCCGACGAAGATGCCGGTGCCGACGACGGCGCCGACCCCGAAGCACACCAGCTGGAAGAGTCCCATGGTCCGCTTGAGCCCGTGGCCCTCCAGGTCGGCGCCGGACTCGGCGATCAGCTGGTGCGGGTCCTTGACGCGGTGCGGCGGGCCGGGCAGGCGCAGGGGGCTCACGGCGGGGGTCTCATCTCTGGCGGTACAGGTGGGGGGACGGTGCGGTGACGGCAGTGGGGGCCGGTCGCCGCACACGAAAATGGGGTTCGAGCGTGCGAGCTCGAACCCCACCAACGGGGACCATAATAGGCGCCCGTACGCATGTTCACCCAATTGGGTGCATGACCATGCGACGCACGGCCACGCACTACGACCGTGTCAGCGGGTGGCCATCGTCGCCACCAGGACGGCCTTGATCGTGTGCATCCGGTTCTCCGCCTCGTCGAAGACGACGGAGTGCGCGGACTCGAAGACCTCGTCACTGACCTCCAGCTCGGTGAGGCCGTGGCGGGCGTGGATCTCGCGCCCCACCTTGGTGCCGAGGTCGTGGAAGGCCGGGAGGCAGTGCAGGAACTTCACGTCGTCGCTGCCGCTGGCCCGCAGGACGTCCATGGTGACGGCGTACGGCGCGAGGGCCGCGATGCGCTCGTCCCAGACCTCCTTGGGCTCCCCCATCGAGACCCAGACGTCGGTGGCGACGAAGTCGGCGCCGCGCACGCCGTCGGCGATGTCCTCGGTGAGCGTGACCGTCGCCCCGCTCGCCGCGGCGAGCTCGTGGGCCTGTGCGACGACGACCTCGGCGGGCCAGTAGGCCTTCGGCGCGACGATCCGTACGTCCATGCCCAGCAGGGCGCCCGTGACGAGGTAGGAGTTGCCCATGTTGAACCGGGCGTCGCCGAGGTAGGCGAAGGCGATGCGCTCCAGCGGCTTCTCGCTGTGCTCGGTCATCGTGAGGACGTCGGCGAGCATCTGGGTGGGGTGCCAGTCGTCGGTGAGCCCGTTGAACACGGGTACGCCGCCGTGGGCCGCCAGTTCCTCGACGGCTTCCTGGCTGTCGCCGCGGTACTCGATCCCGTCGAACATCCGGCCGAGGACACGGGCGGTGTCCTTCACGGACTCCTTGTGCCCCATCTGCGAACCGGAGGGGTCTAGGTACGTGGTGGAGGCGCCCTGGTCGGCGGCTGCCACCTCGAACGCGCAGCGCGTGCGGGTCGAGGTCTTCTCGAAGATGAGCGCGATGTTCCTGCCGCGCAGCCGCTGGACCTCGGTCCCCGCCTTCTTCGCGGCCTTGAGCTCGGCGGCCAGGGCGATCAGGCCGCGGAACTCCTCGGCCGTGAAGTCCAGCTCCTTGAGGAAGTGGCGGCCTGCGAGGTCTATGGCCATGGTGACTGCTCCTGGGTCGGACGGGGACGCGTACGATATCCCTGGAAGTCTATACGATGGAATGCATCGCTATACAGAGAACCCCTGGGTCCGTACCCGCCGCACCGCACCTCTCCCCACGTCGGGCCCTGGACCCCGGGCCACCGGCTCCCGCCTACACCGCGTCCCGGACCACCGGGCAGCTCATGCAGCGGGGGCCGCCCCGGCCCCGGCCCAGTTCGCTGCCGCGGATCTCGATGACCTCGATGCCTTCCTTGCGCAGGTGCGAGTTGGTGGTGGCGTTGCGCTCGTAGGCGACGACGACGCCCGGTTCGACGGCCAGGACGTTGCAGCCGTCGTCCCACTGCTCGCGCGCCGCGGCGTGCACGTCCTGGGTGGCGGTCAGGACCCGGATCGAGTCCAGCCCCAGCGCCTCGGCGATGGCGCGGTGCATGTGCTCGGGCGGATGGTCGGTGACCTTGAGATCACGCGGCCCGTCCCCGGGCTCGATGGTGTACGAGCGGAGCATGCCCAGACCCGCGTACTTGGTGAAGGTGTCCCCGTCGACCATCGTCATCACCGTGTCGAGGTGCATGAACGCCCGGCTCTTGGGCATGTCGAGTGCCACGATCGTCCGGGCGGAACCGGCGTCGAAGAGACCCCGGGCCAGCATCTCCACCGCCTGCGGGGTGGTGCGCTCACTCATTCCGATGAGCACGGCGCCGCTGCCGATGACGAGGACGTCGCCGCCCTCGATGGTGGAGGGGTAGTCGTCCTGACCCTCCGACCAGTGGTGGAAGGCGCCCGCGTCGGGACCGGTGAAGAGCGGGTGGTGACGGTAGATCGCCTCGAAGTGGACCGTCTCGCGCTGCCGCGCCGGCCACCGCATGGCGTTGATCGAGACACCGTCGTAGATCCAGGCCGAGGTGTCGCGGGTGAAGAGGTGGTTGGGCAGCGGGCCGAGCAGGAAGTCGTCCAGGTCCATGACGTGGAAGCGCACGGACGTCGGTTCGCGGAACCGCTCCAGGAACTCCCGTTTGGTCATCCCGCCCACCAGCGCCTCGCAGAGGTCGGCCGTGGACAACTCCTCGAAGGCGGCCCGCAGGTGCTCGGTGGCCAGTGGCCCGTACTCCTTCTCCTCGAAGACCCGGTCCAGCACGAGCCGTCGGGCGACGGGAATCTCCAGCGACTCCTGGAGCAGGTCGCCGAAGAGGTGCACCTCGACCCCGCGGTCGCGCAGCACGGCCGCGAAGCCGTCATGCTCCTCGCGGGCCCGGCGGACCCAGAGCACGTCGTCGAAGAGCAGTTCACCCCTGTTGTCCGGGGTGAGCCGTTTCAGTTCCAGATCGGGGCGGTGCAGGATGACGCGGCGCAGCCGCCCGGCCTCGGAGTCGACATGGAATCCCATGCCCCCATCCTCACCGCGCGGAGCGCCGTTCACCCGGCGAATCGCCAGTTGATTCTGCCGTCCTCCGGTTCTTCCGGCGGGCCGCGACCCTGGTGGCCCCGGCCCGCCGAAGGGCCCTACAACCGCGGGTCCACCGGCTCCGACTCCAGCGCCAGGACCGCGAACACCGCCTCGTGGACCCGCCACAGCGGCTCCCCCTCGGCCAGCCGGTCCAGGGCTTCGAGGCCCAGTGCGTACTCGCGCAGCGCGAGCGACCGCTTGTGGCCGAGGAAGCGGCCACGCAGCCGGTCCAGGTTCTCCGGCCGGGTGTACTCGGGGCCGTAGATGATCCGCAGGTACTCCCGGCCACGCACCTTGATGCCCGGCTGTACAAGGCGGTCCTTGCCGTCCCTGACAAGCGCGCCGAGCGGCTTGACGACCATCCCCTCACCGCCGCGGCCGGTCATCTCCAGCCACCAGTCGATGCCGGAGCGGAGCGACGCCTCGTCCGCGGTGTCGACCACGAGCCGCCGGGTGACCTGGAGCAGACCCGTGGGGTCGTTCTCCACCAGCCGGTCCAGCCAGGCCAGTTGCTCGTCATGGGGGACGGCGGCGAGCGAGCGGCCCTGCACGGCGAGGATCTGGAAGGGGGCGAGGCGCACCCCGTCCAGGCCTTCCGTGGTCCAGCAGTAGCGGCGGTAGGCATCGGTGAACGCGGCTGCGTCCTCGGCCCGCCCCCGCTGCCGGTCCGCGAGCGCGCCGACATCGATGCCGCGTGCCTCCGCTGCCGCGAGCGCCCCGGTCGCCGCGGGGAAGACGGCGCCCGAAGCGGCGCCGACCGCCGCGTACTGCGAGCGGAGCAGCCCGGCCGCCTTCAGGGACCAGGGCATCAGTTCGGCGTCGAGCAGCACCCAGTCGGTGTCCCACTCCTCCCACAGCCCTGCGGCCGTGACGGCCTCGCGCAGCCGGCCCAGCACGGCCTCGGTGAGCGCGGGGTCGTCCAGGAACGGCCGTCCGGTGCGGGTGTGCAGCGCACCCGTCGGGCCGCCCTTGCCGGGGTCGCCGGTCCCCGGGTCGCCGGCCCCGAGACCGCCGGTCCCGAGGCTGCCGGTCCCGAAGCGTTCCCGTGCCGCGTCCGCGTCCCGGCAGACCAAGGCCACGGCGCGGGAGCCCATGTGCTTCTCCTCGCACACGACCTTGGCCACGCCGTCCGCCCGGTACTGCGCGAACGCCTCGGCCGGGTGCTCGAGGTACCCCTCCTCGTGCGAGGTTGCGGTCGGTGCCATGGTCGGCGGCAGGTAAGCCAGCAGCCGGGGGTCGACGGCGAACCGGCTCATGACCTCCAGCGCGGCCGCCGCGTTCTCCTCGCGCACCGCGATCCGGCCCATGTGCCGGGTCTCCACGACCCGGCGGCCCTGGACATCGGCGAGGTCCAGCGGGCGGCCCTCCCTGCCGCCCGGCGCCTCGGTGGTCAGCGGCTTCACGGGCTCGTACCAGACCTGCTCGGCCGGTACGTCGACGAGCTCGCGCTCCGGCCAGCGCAGCGCGGTCATCCTCCCGCCGAACACGGCTCCGGTGTCCAGGCAGATGGTGTTGTTGATCCAGGAGGTGGTGGGGACGGGGGTGTGGCCGTAGACCACGGTGGCGCGGCCTCGGTAGTCCTCCGCCCACGGGTAGCGCACCGGCAGGCCGAACTCGTCGGTCTCCCCGGTGGTGTCACCGTAGAGGGCGTGAGAGCGGACCCGTCCGGAGGTGCGCCCGTGGTACTTCTCGGGCAGACCGGCGTGGCAGACGACCAACTTGCCGTCGTCCAGCACGTAGTGGCTGACGAGCCCGTCGATGAACTGCCTGACCCGCTCCCGGAACTCCGGATCCCTGGTGTCCTCCCGTTCCAGCTGCTCGATCGTCTCGGCGAGGCCGTGGGTCCGCTGGACCTTGCGGCCCTTGAGGTAGCGGCCGAGCTTGTTCTCGTGGTTGCCCGGCACGCAGAGCGCGTTGCCGTCCGAGACCATGGACATGACGCGGCGCAGCACGCCCGGGCTGTCCGGGCCACGGTCGACGAGGTCGCCGACGAACACGGCCGTGCGCCCTTCGGGGTGCGAGCCGTTCACGTAGCCGAGCTTGCCGAGCAGGGTCTCCAGCTCGGAGCTGCAGCCGTGGATGTCACCGATGATGTCGAAGGGGCCGGCGAGGTGGCGGAGGTCGTTGTAGCGGCGCTCCAGCACCACTTCGGCGTGCTCGGCATCCTCCTCGCTGCGCAGGATGTGGACCTTTCGGAAGCCCTCACGCTCCAGGCCGCGCAGCGAACGGCGCAGCTCCCGCCGGTGGCGCTGGATGACGTGGCGGGGCATGCCCGCGCGGTCCGGGCGGTCCGCGTTGCGCGCGAGGCAGACCTCTTCGGGCAGGTCGAGCACGATCGCGATGGGCAGCACGTCGTGCTCCCGGGCCAGCTGCACCAACTGGCGGCGACTCTCGGGCTGGACGCTGGTCGCGTCCACGACGGTCAGCCGTCCCGCGGCCAGGCGCTTGCCCGCGATGTAGTGCAGGACGTCGAAGGCGTCCCGGCTGGCGCTCTGGTCGTTCTCGTCGTCGGCGACCAGGCCACGGCAGAAGTCCGAGGAGATGATCTCGGTCGGCTTGAAGTGCTTGCGGGCGAAGGTGGACTTGCCCGAGCCGCTCGCCCCGATGAGGACGACGAGCGAGAGGTCGGTCACCGGCAGGGTGCGCGTAGTGCGGCCGCTGGAGGTGGAGTGGGTGCTGCCAGTGGGGGTGTTGTCAGTGGGGGTGCTGTCAGTGTTGCTGTCGCCGGCCCTGCTCATGCGGCTTTCGCCTCCTTCTCGGTTCTGCCGGCCTTGGCCGTCGTGTCGGTCGCGTCGGTCGTCTCGGTCGCGTCGGTGTCGGTCGCGTCGGCCGCCGTCATCGTGAAAACGGCCAGCTGGGTGGGCGGCCCCACCTCGGGGTCGTCGGGGCCCACCGGGACGAACTCCACCCCGTATCCGTGCCTGCGGGCCACTTCGCCCGCCCAGTCACGGAATTCGGCCCGGGTCCACTCGAAGCGATGGTCGCCGTGCCGGACGTGCCCGGCCGGGAGGGACTCCCAGCGGACGTTGTACTCGACGTTCGGCGTGGTCACGAGCACGGTGCGGGGGCGGGCCACGCCGAACACCGCGTACTCCAGGGCCGGCAGCCGCGGCAGGTCGAGGTGCTCGACGACCTCACTCAGCACCGCCGCGTCGTACCCCTTGAGCTGCTTGTCCGTGTACGTGAGCGAGCCCTGCCGAAGCGTCACGCGCGCCGCCTGCCGCTCCCCCATCCGGTCCAGCTTCAGCCGACGCGAGGCGATCGTCAGGGCGCGCATCGAGACGTCGACGCCGACGATCTCCGTGAAACGCACGTCCTTCAGCAACGCCTGCACCAACTGGCCCTGCCCGCAGCCCAGGTCGAGCACCCGGCTCGCCCCGGCAGCGGTCAGCGCCGCCAGGATCGCGGCCCGGCGCTGCTCGGCCAGCGGCACCGGCCGCTCCTCCGTGTCCGCCGTCTCGTCGACGGCGTTGTCGACGCTCTCGACGTCGAGGTCGTCGGACTCGGCGAGCCGCACCAGCTCCAGCCGCTGCATCGCCTGCCGGGTCAGTCCCCAGCGCCGCGACAGATAGCGGCTGGTGATCAGCTTCAGCTCGGGGTGGTCGGCCAGCCAGCCCTCGCCGGCCCGCAGCAGCTTGTCCACCTCGTCCGGCGCCACCCAGTAGTGCTTGGCGTCGTCGAGCACCGGCAGCAGGACGTACAGCTGACGCAACGCGTCCGCGAGCCTCAGCTCGCCCTCCAGCACGAGCCGTACGTACCGTGAGTCCCCCCACTCGGGGAACCGCTCGTCCAGTGGTACGGCCACCGCGTCCACCCGCGACCAGCCGAGCGGCCCGAAGAGCGCGCGCACCAGTTCGGCACCACCACGGGCCGGCAGGGCGGGCACTTCGATCCGCAGCGGCATCGGCTCCGCCGCCCGTTCGGGCATCGCCTTGCAGGTGCCACTCAGCGCGGACTTGAAGACGGTGCTCATCGCGACGGAGAGCAGCGAGGACGCCGCGTAGGGGCGGTCGTTGACGTACTGCGCGAGTGCCGCGTCCGGGGCACCGCCCCGGCCCTTGCCCTTGCCCCGCCGCACCAGCGCCACGGGATCCACCTCCAGCAGCAACGCGGCTGTGCACTGCTGCGCGGATGCCTCGGGATAGAAGACGTGCGCGGTGCCGTGCGAGGTGGAGAACGTCTGCGCCTTCTCGGGATGCTTGTGCAGCAGGAAACCGAGATCGGTGGCGGGACGCTCCGGGATGCCGGTGGTACTGATCGTCAGGAACACACGTCCGAGTATGGTCCGGTTCACTCCCTCTCACCAGGCATTTTCACCCCTCCCCGGGTGCGGGTGTCGCTGTCCCCCCTTCTTCGCCGAGCAGCGTGGCCAGTTCCGCGATGGTGGCCGGGCCGACCCTGCAGCAGCCACCGATCAGCCGCGCGCCGGCCTCCTGCCAGGCCCGGACCCGACCGGGGTCGAACGTGGCGCCCCCGGCCCATCCCCTCTCCTTCGCGTCCCAGCGTTCACCGCTGTTCGGATAGACGACGACCGGCTTTCCGGTCACCTCCGCCGCCGTCCGGAGCGCCCCGTCCACGTCGGCCGGATCACAGCAGTTCACCCCGGCCGCCACCACCTGTTCGTCTCCGTCGACGAGGCCGAACGCCTCATCCAGCCGCTGCCCGGCCCTGGTCCGGTCGCCGGACACGGTGTAGGAGAGCCAGACCGGTAGTCCGCACTCCCCCGCCACCCGCAACAGCGCCTGCGCCTCGTCCATGTCCGGCACCGTCTCCAGCGCCAGCACATCGGGCCCGGCTGCTGCCAGGGCCTCGATCCGGGGGCGGTGGAAACGCTCCAGCTCCCGGACCGTGAGCCCGTAGCGGCCCCGGTACTCCGCGCCATCCGCCGTCACCGCCCCGTACGGACCGACCGAGGCGGCGACCCAGACGTCCCGGTCCACCGCCCCGGCCGCCCGACGGGCGAGCTCCACGCTGCGGGCGAAGAGCCCCGCCGCCTCCGCCCGCCCGATCCCGTGCCGCCGGAACCCTGCCCAACTCGCCTGATAGCTGGCCGTGATGAGCACCTGCGCACCCGCCCGCACATACGCCGTGTGCGCGGCCTCGATCTGCCCCGGCCCGTCGGCGAGCAGCCGGGCCGACCACAGGGCGTCGGAAAGATCGCAGCCCTGCGCCTCCAACTGGTTGGAGAGCCCGCCGTCGAGCAGGACCGTCCCCGCCGAGAGCGCGGTGGCGAGGGAGCGGGACGGTGCCCCTGCCGGGCGGCCGGGATCGTGGACGGGTGACACCAAGGGCTCCTTGTCTCAGTCGAGCTGTGACTGGACCTGGGACGAAATCAGCTCCAGATGCTCCAGGTCGTCGAGGTCCAGCACCTGGAGGTAAATGCGCGACGCCCCGATGGCGCCGAACCGGCCGATCTTGTCGACGACCTCCGCGGGCGAGCCGGCCAGCCCGTTCGCCTTCAGCTCCGCCACGTCCCGCCCGATGACCGCGGCACGGCGCGCCACCTGCGCGTCGTCCTTGCCGACACAGGCGACGAGGGCGTTGGAGTACACCAGGTCGTCCGGCTTGCGACCCGCCTCCGCGGCCGCCGCCCTGACCCGGCCGAACTGCTTCTCGCTGTCCTCCAGCGAGGCGAACGGGATGTTGAACTCATCGGCGTACTGCGCGGCCAGCCGCGGCGTCCGCTTCGCCCCGTGCCCGCCGATCAGCACGGGCACCTTGGCCTGCGCCGGCTTGGGCAGCGCGGGCGAGTCCGTGAGCTGGTAGTAGGTGCCGTCGTAACTGAACGTCTTGCCGACCTCGGTGGCCCACAGGCCGGTGACGATCGCCAGCTGCTCCTCGAGCCGGCCGAACTTCTCCTTGGGGAACGGGATGCCGTAGGCCTTGTGTTCCTGCTCGAACCAGCCGGCCCCCAGCCCCAGTTCGACGCGGCCGCCGGACATCTGGTCGACCTGTGCCACCTGGATGGCGAGCACACCGGGGAGCCGGAACGTCCCCGCCGTCATCAGTGTGCCGAGACGGATGCGCTTGGTCTCGCGGGCCAGCCCGGCCAGAGTGATCCATGCGTCCGTCGGCCCGGGGAGGCCGTCGCCCTGCCCCATGCGCAGATAGTGGTCGGACCGGTAGAAGGCATCGAAACCGAGGTCCTCGGCCGCCTTCGCGACGGTGAGCAGTGTGTCGTAGCTCGCCCCTTGCTGGGGCTCGGTGAAGATTCGAAGATCCATGCATCCATCCTGCACCCCGGGATGCCACCGCTCCTCTCCGGCCGGTCCCCCCACGCCGCCGCGTTCAGGCCAACCCGGATGCCGGACGCTCAACCGAGGTCGGCGGCCGGTCCCACCGGTCCGTGCAGTACGCCGTGCGGGCCGTCCCGCTCCCGGCCCCGCTCCAGATCCTCCTGACGCTCCCGGTCCCGCTCGTCGAGCAGCCGGAGCATGCCGTGCACCCGGTCCGTCGACTCGTCGGCGGCGTCGATCGCCTCCATGCACTGCCAGTACAGGCCCTGTTCATCGGTGTCGCATGCCACCCCGACCAGGGCTATCCCCACCTCCCCGAGCAGCGTGCCGAGGCCGGCGAGGGCCGCTCTGGGATCGGCGACTTCGGAGAGCCGCGCCGCCCGGGCCACACCGGACCGGGCCGCCGGATGATCCAGCGCCCCGTTGCTCCGTCCGCCGATCTCGCTGAGGCCGCTGGCCTCGCCCCGTAACTCCTTGGGGCCACTCGCCGCCAGCCGGCTCCCGATCGCCTGCGCCAACGCTTGGGCCTGCCATGCCTCGGCGATGATGTCCGGTGTGCCCCGGCTCTGCGCCAGCGCGCTCCGGATGACTGCTACAAGCCGCTCCGCTTCCATCCCTTGCCCCCGTTCGACACGAAAACCCGCTCACCTCTTCCATTACCCACAGTGAGGGCGGTGGTACCGAAAGGCCAGGGGATTTCGGAAATCTGTGGACACGAAATCGAATGTGGATAAGTCGATCACTCCGAAGAGTGACGAGAGCGGGGATCCGTCGACGCGGGCACCGGGAAGCGGCCCTCGTTCCGCTCGATCTTGGCCGCCAGCGCCGCCAGCACATCGATCCCCAGCACCTCGCAGAACTGCAGCAGGTAGGCGAGAACGTCCGCGACCTCGTCCGCCACTCTGGGCGCCGTCGTGGGGTCCTCCATCACCCGCGCCGACTGTTCCGGCGTCAGCCACTGGAAGATCTCGACGAGTTCGGCGGCCTCGACGCTCAGCGCCGAAGCGAGGTTCTTCGGGGTGTGGTACTGCTCCCAGTCACGTGCGGCCGCGAACGCGGAGAGCCGTTGCTGGAGCGCGCGTACATCAAGTTCTGTCACGACGTCAGGTCTACCACCGCCGCTCCACCACCCGGACGGGCAGTCGGGCAGGCGGACGGGACAGACGGCCAAGGACACAGGGAGGCAGGGGGCAGGGAGGCAGGCGACGTGCCGGGGCCGCACCCGGTCACGGCGTACCGCGTACCGGGTGCCACGCGGTACCGCCTGCGCGACGACCCCGGCCGACACGCCCGCCACGCCTACACCCCCGGCACGCCCGCCGCCGTCACTCCCTCGACCTCCATGCCCATCGGGGACAGCAGGAAGACGTTCCGGTCGACTCGGTGCATTCCGCTGCCCAGCCCGAAGACGACTCCACTGGTGAAGTCCAGGATCCGCTTGGCCACATCGCCTTCGGCACTGGTCAGGTCGAGGAGTACCGGAATCTGCGCGACCAGGTACTCGGCGACCTCGCGCGCGTCCGCGAAGACCTGGACCCGCAGCACCACCATGCGCCGCTGCTCGGCGCTCTCCCGCTCGTCCGACACCGTGCGGTGGTCCACTCGCGAGGGCCACTCGTTGCGACTGCGCAGCGGGACGACCTGGGCGAGCCCCTCCCACTGCTCGTCCGTGACGTCATACCTGTCGTACCTGCTCACCGGACCACCCCGTCTGTGCATCGGTTGGCGTTGCGCCGGCTGCGCTCACTGTTCATCGGGCAATTCTCTCGCCCCTCACCCGTTCGGCCTACCAGCGACACGGTTCAGGACCCGATCGGAGCCTCCGGCTGCCCGGCGGGCTCCCCCTCCGGGCCCGCGAACACGGTGGTGTCCAGGGGTGTGAAACGTACCGGAAGATGCACCAGCGCGCGGTGGAACGGCCCTGGCCGCCAGAGTAGTTCGCCCACCGGAACAGCCAGTTCCGCATCGCACAGCTGGCTGGTGAACTGCTCGATCGCGGTCATCGCGATGAGCAGGGCCGGCTGCTTCGCCGGGCACCGGTGGGGGCCGGCCGACCAGGCCAGATGGGCGCTGCCCCCGGACCGCACCACGGCGTCCGAACCAGCCTGCTCAGATTGGGTGTTGGCCGCTCCGAAGGAGACGAGGACGAGCTGACCCGCGCGCAGCCGGACCCCGTGGAACTCGGTGTCGTGACGCGGGTAGTGCGCCGCCAGATTGGCGATCGGCGGGTCCTGCCACAGGACCTCGTTGATCGCCTCGTGGGCGGTCATCGCACCCCCGTGCACAGAGCCCGCGTACCGCTCGTCGGTGAGCATGTGCAGGATCGCGTTGCCGATCAGGTTGGTCGTCGGGTCGTGTCCCGCGCTCATCAGCAACGTGATCTGACGCACAGTCTCGTCGTTGTCCAGGTTCGCCGGATGTGCGAGGAAGTACGAGGTGAGGTCGCGGCGCGGCCGGGCGCGCCGGTCGGCGACGAGACGGGTGACGACGTCGACGAGGTCGGCGTACGCGGCGGCGGCGCCCTGGGCCGAGTTCATCATCCCGCCGATGCCGTCGACGATCCGTTCGCCGTCCGCGGGATCGACGCCGAACCAGGTGACGAAGACGTGCAGCGGGAGCCGCCGGGCGTACTGCGTGATGAGGTCGCCGCTCCCCGTCTCGGCGAACGACCCGATGAGCTGCTGGGCGACCCGGGCCACCTCGGCGCGCAGGACGTGCGGTTCGATCAGGGCGAGGGTGTCGTTGATGGCTTCGCGGTAACGGCCGTGCTCCGCGCCGTCGCTGAACAGCGCGGTGGGGCGGTGCCCGAGCACGGGCAGCACGGAGGAGTCCGCGGGGACCGTCGCCTGCCAGGCGCGGGGGTCCTTGCTGAAGGTTTCGGTGTCGCGCAGCAGGTCGACGGCAGCCTGATAGTCGGTGACGAGCATCGCCTCGACGCCCGGGGCGATCCGGACCGGCGCCAGCGGGCCGTGCTCGCGCAGTCTGCGGTAGTGGCCGTGCGGATCGGCCGCGAAGTCGGGGCCGTACAACGCCAGGGGCTGCGGCGGCTGCGGATGCGGTGTCATGACGGGTCCTCGGTCTGCGGGTCCTCGGGCTGCGGCAGTCGGGTCAGCACGTGTTCGGCCAGCGCGATCAGGGCGTCGATGCTGCCGCGTCGCTCCCTCGCGTCGCACTGGACCAGCGGGGTCCCGGCGTCGAGGTCGAGGTGGGTGCGCAGGACCTCGTCGCTGTGGGCGGGGGCGTCGGGGAACCGGTTGACCGCGACGGCGTACGGCAGCCCCTGCTCCTCGACCATGTCCATGACGGCGAAGGAGTCGGCAAGCCGACGGGTGTCCACCAGCACGAGCGCGCCCAGTGCCCCGCGCGCGATGTCCTCCCACAGCGGCAGGAACCGGTCCTGGCCGGGGGTGCCGAACATGTACAGCACGAGATCGTCCAGGACGGTGAGACGCCCGAAGTCGATGGCGACCGTGGTCGTGGTCTTCTCGGGGAGTCCGGCCGTGTCGTCGAGCAGGGTGCTGGACTGGGTCATCGCCTCTTCGGTGTGGAGCGTCGGGATCTCCGAGAGGGTGCGGATCAGGGTCGTCTTGCCCACGCCGAAGGGACCCGTGACGACGAGCTTCATCAGGGTCCGGGCGGCAGTCGGCAGATAGCCGACGTCCGTCCGGTCAGTGGAGGGAGCGGAGTCCAACGAGCAGCCTCTCGACGAGCGACCGGTCGATCTCCCCGGCACTGGGTATCGGCGGTCGCGTGAGCAGAAGTCCGGCGGCCGCGAGGTCCGTGGCCAGGAATACGGTGGCGCTGACCGGCAGGTCCAGATGAGCCGCGCACTCGACGACGGTGAGGGCGCCCGGCTCCAGCAGGTCGCAGAGCCTGCGCTGCTCCGAGCCGGTGTCCAGCGCCACGGCCTCCTCGGTGCGCACGAGCACGGCCAGCCGGTCGAGCGCGGGACCGGTGGGCCGGGACCGGCCTCCGGTGACGAGGTAGGCGGGTATCAGACGGCGTCCTGGGCCGGCGGTCATGGCCGGGCGTCGGTGTCCGGTTGGCGGGTGGGCGCGTGCATCGCCCGCGTCAGCGCGGTGACCTGCACCTGCATCTGGTAGGCGATGTCACCGAGCTTGGCGCCCGGTTCGGCGAACAGGGCGAGCGTCGTGTTCTTCCCCGCCGGTACGACGATGGCGAAGCCCAGGTCCGACTCGACGACCGTCTGGGCCAGTCGCGGGGCCTCCGCGTTGGTGAAGGCGGTGGTGAAGGCGCGGGCCGCCGCGTGCAGCGTGGCCGTCATCGCGGCCACGCGTTCGCCGGAGGCCCGGTCGAGGCCGGGTGAGGCGCCCTCGACGAGACCGTCGCCGGTGGCGACCACGGCGTGCTGGACTCCGGGCAGTTCCAGCAGCGGGGTCAGCACCCATGCGAGGTCACCGGTGCTGGGGCTGGGGGCGCTCACTTCTCGTCGTCTCCTTGGTCGTCCTGGTCTCCCAGGTGGTCGTGGCCGTCGGCATCCGGTACGGGGGCCCGCCCTGCGACGCTCCTGCCGATCAGGGTGCCCTGCTGGAGTGCCGCCCAGGAAGACTCGGCCTGCTCAGGTGTACGGGGCACCTGTTCTGCGGCCGGGGCGGCGGGGGCCGATTCGGCGGCGGCGGGACGGGGCGCGCGCCGGCGCCTGCTGGGCAGCCCGGAAGGTGCCGCGGTGGACGGCGGTTCCTGCGGTGCGGACTCCACGGCGGCGGCCGGCCGGTCCGGGGCCGGGGTGGCCGACACGGGCACCGGGGCCAGGACGGAAAGGGTGCGGTCGTCCTCCAGCACGGTCAGCAGGTGGGCGGGGACACGCAGGATCGTGCGCATACCGCCGAACGGCGAGGCCTCGATATGGCAGTGGAAGCCGTACTGCACCACCAGCCGGCCGACGACGGCGAACCCGGTCTGCGGCGGGTCGCCCAGCTCGGTCAGAAGCACCTCGGCGGGCCCGGCCAGCAGCGCACGGGCCCGGTCCAGCGCGTCGTCGTCCATGCCGATGCCCGCGTCGTCGACCACCAGGAACGCACCCCGCCCGCCGCTCTGCTGGACCGTCACCTGCACATCGGTGTCGGGGTGCGAGTAGGCGGTGGCGTTGGCGAGCAGTTCGGCGAGGGCGATCGCGAGAGGTTCGGCCGCCCGTGCGGCGAGTGCGAGGCGCTCGTCGCGCAGGTGGTTGGCCACCTTGATCCGCTCGTATCCGGCGACCCGGGACTGTGCGCCGAGCACGACCTCGACGAGCGGGGAACTCTGCCGGGCCAGGCCCGGCCACGCGTCGCAGAGCACGGCGGTGGACTGGGTGCGGCGCAGCGCGAGTTCGTTGCGGAAGTCCAGTTGCAGGATGCGCGGGTCGTCGTACTCGTGCTGGAGCTCGTGCAGCAGCTGCTGGGACTGGTTGAGCAGGGACTGGATCTTGGCCGAGGTGCCGCGCATCGCCGCGCGGGCGGCCGCGTCGACACGCTGCCGCTCCTCCATGACCGCGGTCCTGGCCGCCTGCACGGCCTCCGTGAGCAACCGGGCAGCGCCGCCGTCGACCTCGGCCGCCTCCCGCAGCCCGGGAACCTGGGCGCTGGGGTGGGAGAGGGCGAGTGCGGCGGCGGGAATGCGCTTGTGCGCCAGCTGCCGGATCTCGTCGACGAGGGCCGCGGTGCGTGCCTCGGCCGCCTTGGCCTGGCGTTCGGCCAGCTCGGCGTGGGCGACGGCCAACTGCTCCGACCGGGCGGCCCGGTAGGAGCGTGCCATTGCTGCCACGGCGGTGATGACGGCGATCACCGCCACGATCCATGCCATGCCGTTACCGCGTTTCTGTCGTCGGGTCGGTCCTGTGGCCGGGGAGGGAGGAGCCGATCACGTGGCGGGGGAGGGAGGAGCCTGCCCCGTGGCCGGGGCGGCGCAGGCCGTTCCGGTGGCAGGAAGGGCGAAGGACGGCCTCGTGGCCGCGGCGGTCACCGACCGGGCGGTCAGTCCGCCCGGCCTGCCGTCTCACGGGCCTGCTCCACTTCTTGCGCGACCGCTGCGACGTCGGTCATGACCTGGAGCACGCCGGGGAGTTCGGACCCGTCGAGCTGCCGGTACTCGCTGCCGATCGTGACCACCAGCCTTTCCGGGAGGCCGAGTTCGGGATGGCGCCCCTCCCCGATGACCCGGCGGGCCGCCTCCACGGCGGGCACTCCGGCGGTGTGGAAGGCGTGGGCCCGCTCCCGTACGTACTCGAGATAGACGATGCGATCGCGTACGCCGGCCCGGTCAAGGACCGGTCCGTGCCCCGGCACGACGGTCTCCGCACCGGTGTCCAGTACCTGCTCGCAGGCCGCGATCACATTGCTCAGCGGGCCGGCCCAGTGGATCGGGTGGTCCCCCGGCTGCTGCGGGGTCGAGGAGAAGATGATGTCGCCGCTGAACACGACGCCCTGCGCGGGCAGGTGGACCATGAGGTCCCCCGTGGTGTGCGCGGACGGCAGGGACGTGATGCGGACGGGGTACTCGCCCAGGGTCAGTTCGAGCTCCCCGGTGAAGTAGGTCGTCGGCCGGACCGGATCGGTCTGCGACCAGTCGAAGGGGCCGAAGTGGCGCCCGAGGTACGCGCCGAGCGCGGTGGCCGGATCACTTCCGTTGACCAGGGCGTGCTGCTGCTGCGGAGTGGGCTCGTAGTGGATGTGCTCCCGGGCCTCGCGGGTCGCGATGATCTCCGCGTCCGGGAGCACTCCCGCGCCCCAGAAGTGGTCGCCGTTGGCGTGTGTGACGATCACCCGGTCGATGGAGACACCCTCGGGGAGCAGCTTCGTGCTCTCGGCCAGGAACTGGCCCGCCAGCACGGTGTCGTACGGGGTGTCGATCCAGAGCGCGCCGCGGGGCGAGACGAGCAGGCCGCAGTTGGCCAGCCCCCAGCCCCGTTTCGGCGGAAGCCATGCGTGCAGGCCCCGGCCCAGGTCAACGACGTCTCCACCCGTGATCGACATGGACGCGATTATGCCGACCCCGATCCGGTCGCGCGTTCGATCCCGGCCACGACGGCACGCCGTTGGCGTGAAATCGCCTGTCCGCCACCATGGAGACCACCGACCGGTGACCGTCCGAGAGCACCGGAACCGGTCACAGCAGGGAACATTCGGAAGATTTCAGGTGAAATCCTATGGATGGGCTCGCGCCCATGAACGTTGCAAGGCAACCCGTCGTCAAACCGGCGGAGGCCGATTACCCACCGAGCATGGCCGGAAACAGACACCGAAAACCCCCGGGTGGGACCGCTGGAGGCGGCCCACCCGGGGGTTCGTGGCCCAGTAGGCCGCGGGCACGTTCCACCGCTGGTCAGGAAGCGGGCACGTTCCACTGCTGGTTGGCACCGCCGTGGCAGTCCCAGAGCCCGAGCGCGGTCCCGTTCGCGGTCTCGCTCCCCGGGACGTCGAGACAGCGGCCGGACGCCTTGTTGACGAGTGCGTGCGTGGTGGCCTTGTACGTCCATTGCCGGGCCGGGTCGGTGACCGCCCCGCCCGCTCCGGTCCCGGCACAGTCACGTACGCGTACGGCCGCGCCGTTGCCGGTGCCTTCCGCGGAGAGGCAGTAGTCCGACGGGAGCCGCAGTGTGCCGTCCGCCGCCTTCACCCAGGCCTGGTTGGCGCTGCCCGAGCAGGTGTAGAGGTCGGCGACCACACCGTCCGCGACGCCTCCGAAGGCGTCCAGGCACTTCCCGGCGGGCCCGGTCACCGCGCCCCGCACCGAGTTGCCGACGGCGAGGTTCTGCACGGTGGAGCCGGCGGCCGTGTCGATCCGGGTCATCGGGGCACAGGCGTTGTCGCTGCTGGACGTGGAGGCGACCGCACCCGTGACCGTACCGCCGTTGCCGGTGGGCACCCCGAAACGGGCGTCGCTGAACGGCTGGTCGTAACAGGTGGAGCGGGAGTTGTTCCACTCGAAGTACTCGGTCCAGTCCACCATTCCGGAGGGCGAGATGGCGGCGGCCGGCGTCCTGATGCTGCCGAGCTTGTACGACGCCCCCGTGACGGTGTCCGCGACGGTGGCGCCGAACCATCCGTCGCCCTCTGCCGCGACCTCGAACGTGTAGCGGTGACCGGCGGTCCAGTCGAGGTTCATCCGGCAGCTCATGCCTTCGCCCTCACCGCCGAAGTTCAGGCACCAGCTTCCGGATGAGCCCGTCTTCGCCTCGGAGACGTCCCAGACGGAGAACAGGAGGGTCCGCTTCGACCCTCCGTTGGACTGCATTCCGAAGTACGCGCCGCTGCCCTTGTCGAAGCCGAACTGATGACTCCAGAAGACGTTCGCCCGGTAGCCGGGGTCGTGCAGGACGGTGGTGGACCAGGTGACGTCGGTCAGTACCGGAGCACCGGCGAAGGAGTAATTGGTGTAGGTGCCGGGGGTCGTGCCGAGCGCGGCGGCCCGGGTGGGGGCTGCTCTGTCCGGCCCGGCGGCCCGGGCGGGAAGTGCTGCGGCCGGCTCCACGGGCTGGGTGAGTGCTGCCGCGTCCGGCTCCGCGGCCTGGGTGGGGGCGGCCGTTCCGAACAGGGCCAGGGCGGCTGCCGCTGCGGTGGCGGTGATCGTGCCTGCCAAGTGGCGCAGGATCATCTGTTACACCTGCTTCTGGTGGGGGGAGTGGGGATCGTTGCCCTTGCATGCACCGGCTCGGTGCATCCGTGCTGTGAAACCCGCCGGACACGGCCGTGGCTCTGTCCGGCCTTCCCGGTCAGATCCTCAGGAACGGACCTGCCCGCGTGCGAAGTACGCGACCAGCCCGGCGTCGAGGGCAGGCACGACGTGCGGCGCACCGCCCTGACGCAGGGAGCGGGTCGCGAGGACACCGGCGGAGACGCTCATCCGGGCGGCGAGCGGTGAGGTGCCGGTGACGCGCCGTCGCGCAGTGACCCCTCGGTGCCGATGGCGGTGCAGTTGCGCCGCGTTCACGGCCTTCTGTCCCGGGTGGGGGGCGGACATCGCAAGGGAGCGGCGCAGACCGAGCCCGATGACACCGAATCGCAGGTCCGACACGGGAAGCCCCTTCCGTCACGACGCCACCCACATGTTCCCGACTGCGCACCCCCATGGCAAGAGTTGTTCACTTCGGGGTTCTGATGAACATCTGTTGGCACGCAAGAGACGTCGTGAGCGCGAGCGGCAGTGCACAGGGCGCGGGGTGGCGCACCCGGCCGCCGGAATCGCGGCGAGGGTCGGGCGGCCGGGAGCGGGGAGCGCCGGTCAGACCGCGATGACGGTGACGCCGGCGTCGGTGAAGCGCGCGGCGGCTTCGGGCGCGATGCCCGTGTCGGTGACCAGGAAGTCGACCAGCCCGAGGTCGCAGACCCGGGCGAAGGCCCGCTTGCCGATCTTCGACGAGTCGGCCGCCACCACGACCCGCTGGGCCTGCTGGGCGAGCAGCCGGTTGATACTGGCCTCGCCCTCGTGGTGGACGTACGCCCCGCGTTCGGTGTCGATCGCGTTGACGCCCAGTACGGCGAGGTCCAGCGTGATCTCGCCCAGCACACCGCTGGCCAGCGGGCCCGTCAGCTCGTACGACTGGGGCCTGGCCACACCGCCCGTCACCACGATCTTGATCTGTGGCCGGATCACCAGCTCGTTGGCGATGTTGAGGGCGTTGGTGACCACGGTCAGTGTCGGCTGGCCGGACGCCCCGCCCGCCCCTTCGCCCACGAGGTCGGAGCGCACGGCGAGCGACCGCGCCACCTCCGTGATGGTGGTGCCGCCGGTCAGCCCCACCACCTCGCCGACCGCGACCAGTTCGGCGACGGCGCGGCCGATGGCCTGCTTCTCCGGCGCGTTGCGTCCCGTCTTGTAACGCAGCGCCAGCTCGTAGCTGACACCGTGAGCGACCGCGCCGCCCCGGGTGCGGGTGAGCAGGTGCTGCTCGGCCAGTTGATCCAGGTCCCGGCGGATGGTCGCGGCCGAGACGTCGAGGGTGCCTGCGGCATCCTCGACGTCCACCCGGCCGTGTTTACCGACGAGTTCCAGCAGCGCGTTCCACCGGGCATCCCTGGACAAGAGAACTCTCCTTACAGGTCCGGTCTGCCGGCACCCATCCCCTTGGGTGCGATCACCGGACACGCGCAAGCGTGGCACACGGCTCCGCCGAGTCAAGCCGGCTGCAAAGTGAATGCTTGATAATGCTCACTCATCGCGAGTAACGTGCGTAAACGAGCATCCCATCTCCAGTACGGAGTGCAAAAGTGTCATTTGTCGAGATCGAGACAGCCAGCCAGCCGGACTGCTGGCGCCGCGCCGCGGACCTCGCTCCGAGCCACGCCGCCGCGCTGCCCGCCCGCGGGGAGCG
The DNA here is from genome assembly GCF_042871565.1 of Streptomyces sp. NPDC005775. NCBI lineage: Bacteria > Bacillati > Actinomycetota > Actinomycetes > Kitasatosporales > Streptomycetaceae > Streptomyces > Streptomyces sp. NPDC005775. Next base: position 800,447 of record NZ_JBIAIU010000002.1, read on the forward strand.
CATCGCCGTGGTCGGCTGCGGCACCTCGTTCTACATGGCTCAGGCATACGCCTCCCTCCGTGAGGAGTCCGGGCAGGGCGAGTCCGACGCCTTCGCCGCATCGGAGTTCCCCACCCGCCGCCACTACGACCGCGTAGTCGCCCTCACCCGCTCGGGCACCACGACCGAGGTGCTCGAACTGCTCGACCGGCTGCGCGGGACCACCCCCACCCTGGCCATCACCGCCGACCCGGACACCCCGGTGATGACGGCCGCCGACGCCGTCGTGGTCCTCGACTTCGCGGACGAGCAGTCCGTCGTGCAGACGCGGTTCGCCACCACCCTGCTGACGCTGCTCCGCGCCCATCTCGGCCTGCACACGGACGCCGTGGTCCGCGACGCGGAGACCGCCTTGGCCGAGCCGCTGCCCGAAGGGCTGCTGGACTGCTCGCAGTTCACCTTCCTCGGCCGCGGCTGGACGGCAGGCCTCGCCAACGAGGCCGCGCTGAAGATGAAGGAGGCCTCGCTCTCCTGGACGGAGGCGTACGCCTCGATGGAGTACCGCCACGGCCCCATCAGCATCGCCACCACCGGCACGGCCACCTGGACGTTCGGCACCGCCCCCGAGGGCCTGCGCGAGCAGGTCCTCGCCACCGGTGCCCGCTGGGTGGAGAGCGGCCTGGACCCACTGGCCGAACTGGTGCGCGTCCAGCGCCTGGCCATCGCCCGCGCCGCCGCCCGCGGCCTGGACCCGGACAGCCCGCGCCACCTGACGCGTTCGGTGGTCCTGGCGGACGCCTGAGCCTCCTGCCCGCCGACTCCGGCAGACGTCAGCCGGTCAGGCACCGTCCGCAACCAGCCTCCGCCGCCGTACGACCCGTGAGGCGAGCTGGTTCGTGCGCCGGGGAACCGGCCGCCCGTCGCGGGGCGGCCGGTCCACCCGTGCGTCCGGCCCGCCGGCCCCGGACCGTCAGGACTCCTCGAAGTAGGCGTCCAGGACCGCGTCGAAGCCCTCCGTCCACTCCTTGAGGCTGCTCCTGGCGGCCGCCTCGACCTCGGCGTTGAACCAGCGCCGGTCCGATATGTGGACCGTGATCGTGAACCGGCGGCCGAACCGGGCCGGCTTCAGTTCGACGGCGCCGATCTCGTCCCAGTGGAAGTCGGCCTCCTGGTCGTCCAGCGTGAACCGGATACCCGTGCGGTCCGCGGAGATCGAACCGCGCCGGTCGCTCACCTCGAACGACGCGCCGCCCTCGGCGTCGTCCTCGGACGACCGGCCTTCCCCTGCCTCGTTCTCGTTCTCGTCCTCCTCGTCGTCCGCCGCCTCCGTGGCGACGGGCTCGCCGTCAGGCACCGCGTCCTCGGGCGCGGCCTCCGCGACGTCCTTGTCCGGCGCGGCGTCCTCGGGTGCGGTCTCCTCGGTCTGCTCCGGGTCCTCGTCCGCCTTCGCGGCGGTTCGGGGGGCCGTGAGACCAGGGATGTACGCCGGGTCTGTCCCTGCGGCGTACGCGGGCTGAGTGTTGGGATCTATGCGCTGCTCCACGGCGGGCAGTATGGCCGACGAACCTGTACGGGGCCAGTGAGACCGGTTGTTCACCGGGCTTCGGACACGACAGGGGCGGCGCGGACCGCACGGCGACGCCAGGGGCGGGCCCATCCGCTCGGCCCGCCCCCCCCCCCGTCCCTCATCCCCCTCCGCCCGTTGGTCAGCCGGTGGAACAGGCCTCGTCACCGAGGGCGAACGCGGCCGGCACGGCGTTGCCGCCCGTCAGGGTGCCGGTGAAGCCGAAGCCCACCGATGCGCCCGGCGCCACCCTCCCGTTCCAGGAGACACTGGCCGCCGTCACCTTCGCCCCGTCCTGCGCGAGCGTCGCGTTCCACATCTGGGTGACCTTCTGGCCGTCCACGAACGTCCACCCCAGCCGCCAGCTGTCCAGGGCCTGCGTCCCGGTGTTGGTGAGCGTCACATCGGCCTGGAAGCCGCCGGACCACTGATTCGTGACCTTGTACGCCACCGAACAGGCCGCGTCCCCGGGCGGGTTCCCCGGGTCGGTGCCGGGGTCCGTGCCGGGGTCCGTGCCCGGATCGGTGCCCGGGTCCGTGCCGCCCCCGTCACCGTCCGACGCGTCGCCGTACATGATTCCGCGCCCGTTGGTCGAGAGGTAGACCCGCCCGTAGATCCTCGGGTCACCGGTGATGGACGCACCGATCCAGCCCCACTGGTGGGCGTCGTCGTTGATCCGCGTCCAGGTCGTACCCGCGTCCGTGGAACGGAAGACGCCACGCACGCCGCTGATCTTCGCCGTGACGAAGAGCGTCTGGTACGACGACCCGGCGGCCGCCTTGCCGAAGCCGACCGAGTCCGCCTGCTCGACCCCGGACAGCTTGGTGAACGTCGCGCCCGAGTCGGTGGAGTGCCAGAGCCCGTAGGCCCCCGTCGCGCTGCCGCCCGCGAGCCACACATCGCCCTCGGTACCCGGCACGGCCTTGAAGCGGACGTTGCCCTCGGCGGGCAGACCGCTGGACGCCTTGGCGGTGAAGGAGGCGCCGCCGTCCGTCGAGACGTAGAAGGTGCCGGCCTTGTACCCGTAGAACTTCTTCGGGTTCTTCCGGTCGGACTCGACGGTCGCCCCGGCCGGAATCCCGGTGGACGCCGACCACGAACTTCCGTACCCGGTGGTGCGGTGCACACCCGCGCCCTCCGGGCTCCACACGAACCCACTGCCGTCGGCCGCGGCCGCGACCGTGCCGCCTCCGGTGACTCCGGCGGGCTCGGAACCCTGGAACCAGTTGGAGCCGTTGTCCGTCGAGAAGCCGATGTGCGGGGCGGCGTCGGCGCTGCCGACCCGCACCACCGTGCTGGGGCTGCTCTCCGCGAAGTCGAGGCTGGTGGTCGAGGTGAGGTTGGGCGAGGTGAACATCATGTCCGGCACGGCGTCGAGATCGGTGTGCCGGAAGCCGCCGATGTCGCCGAGCGCACTGAGCAACGGGGCTCCGGACGGCGGGCTCGCCAGGTCGTTGACGGCTGTCTCCTCCAGGCCCTTCACCATCGGGGTGATCTTGAACTGGCTGCCGGAGTCCCAGTTCTTGAGGTTCTCGGTGCCGTAGATCGTGGCACCGGTGCCATACATCATCCGGTTCGAGTCGAACGGGTCGATCTCCAGCGCCTCCGTCATCCAGCCCAGCTTGGGCGAGGTCTCCGGCGGCGTCGGATTGGCACCCCAGGTCAGCCAGGGCACGGACGAGACGTCCTGGGTGAAGCGGTTGGTGCGGTTCGGGTAACTGCTGTAGTCCCAGGCCCGGGTCCAGGTCGCCCCGCTGTCCGTGGAGCGGAAGATCTGGGTGTCCGGCCACCAGGAGCTGTACGCCGTCGCCATCAGGGTGCCGGGGTCCTGCCGGTCCACGGACAGTCCGCTGAATCCGTAGTAGGTGTCCGCCTCGGCCACCGGGCTGACGTCCTTCCACTCACCGGTCGCGGTGGTGTAGCGCCAGATCCGGCCCTTGCCGCCGTCGTACGGGCCGCCGGTGTCGCTCAGCGTCAGATACAGATAGCCGTTCGCCGAGTCGAGCACCCCCTTGTGGGCCAGGTAACCGGTCGGCTGTCCGGCGATCCGCGACCAGGTGGCACCGCCGTCGGTGGAGCGGTAGACGGTGTTGTCCTTGTCGGCGACGCCGACGTAGATGTCCTGGGTCGCGCTCCCCGCGCCGCCGGATCGCTCGTCGAAGGTCACCCAGACGATGCCCTGGTTGTCATTGCCGTAGCCGCTGGTGTCGGTCGGGTCCTGGGCGTAGTTGCCCGGGTTGGGGAAGGCCGTCACCTCGGACCAGGTCGCTCCCGAGTCCGTGGAGCGCCACAGGCCCTCGCCGCTGGGTGCGCCCAGGTAGAGCACGGAATTCTTGTTCGGGTCGACGGCGAGGCGTTCGCCCATGCCGCGCCCCGGCATGTTGCCACCCAGTTTGAAGGGCAGCGTGGCGGCCTTCCAACTGGCGCCCCGGTCCGAGGAGCGCAGGACCGCGCCGTTGTTCGGGTCCCAGCTGTTGGTGTACGTGCCCACGGCCGCGTACACGTTGTCCGGGTCGGCCGAGTCGGAGGCGAGACTCACCACGCCGGACCAGCCCCAGTGGTCCCAGTCCACCCAGTCGAGCAGCGGGGTCCACTGCTTGCCCGCCTGGTCCCAGCGGTAGGCGCCGCCGATGTCGGTACGGGCGTAGGCGAGGTTCTTCTCGGACCGGTTGAAGACGATGCCGGGGACGAAACCGCCACCGTCGATGCGGACGTTCTTCCAGTCATACGTGTCCGCGGCCGACGACACATCGGAGGCCTGAACAGCGGGTACGGGGTCGTTGGCTCGCGCCGATGCGGGGGCGCCGGTGGCGAACAGCCCGGCGGTGAGAGTGAGTGCTGCCAGGAGGGCGGCAAGGGGTCTAGCGCTTGAGCGCACGGAAACGTCCTCTCCGAACGAGACCGCCGACAGCGGCGGTACAGGGCGGGTGCCGATGTGGGAGCGCTCCCATTCGCGCCCCGATGGTAGCGGCGCGCGCCCGCCGGGAGAAGGGCAATACCCAGGGTTCATCGGATGACTTGAACCTGGCGAGCAGTCAACTTTCCGACCAGCACGGCAAGTCACCCGTGACGCCGCCGACGGAGCGCCGCTCGGGAGACCGCCCGGCCACACCGGACGCGCGTCCCTGACCGGGCCGAACGGGCGAACCGTGCCGGCCCCGCGCCCCCGCCCACGTGCCCGGCCGCAGCCGTGCCCCGCACCCTGCGGGAAACCGCAGTGCAGATGTCCGGAACACCGCACCTGACACGACGGCAACCCCCATACTTCCGCAGGTCAGCGGCTTCTAGCGTGGCCGACGAGTCGTGGTGTCCGTGCCGCGGCCATCGTCCGCCTTGGAGGACCCGTATGGATCCCGTGACGCTCGCCCTTCCCCAGGAACCCGCCGGTGGTGTCGCCGGCTGGGCGGCGGATCTCGTGGACGCCATGGGCGGTCCCGGCGCCGGTCTTGCCATCGCTCTGGAGAACCTCTTCCCGCCGCTGCCCAGCGAGGTGATCCTGCCGCTGACCGGCTTCGCCGCGGGGCAGGGGGCGATCTCCCTGGCGTCGGCCCTCTTCTGGACCACGCTCGGTTCGGTGGCCGGTGCGGCCGCGCTGTACTGGATCGGGATGCTGTTCGGACGGGAGCGGATGCACGCCCTGTGGGCGAGACTGCCGTTGGTGCGGGCTTCCGATCTGGAGCGCACCGAGGCGTGGTTCGCCCGGCACGGCACCAAGGCCGTCCTGCTCGGCCGCATGGTGCCGATCTTCCGGAGTCTGATCTCCGTCCCGGCAGGTCTGGAACGCATGCCGCTGCCGGTGTTCCTCGGGCTGACCGCCCTGGGCAGCCTGGCGTGGAACTCGGTTCTCGTGCTGGCCGGTTACTGGCTGGGCGACCAGTGGGACACGGTGGGGACGTATGTCGGCCTGCTGTCCAAGGTGGTCCTGCTCCTGGTGCTGACCGCGATCGCGCTCTACGTGGTCGTGCGCTTCCGGTCCAGGAACCCCCGGGCCCAGCACCGGCGTGTCTCCTGAAGGGCGACGATGCCTCCGCACCCGGCGCCGGACCCCGGCCCCCGCCCGGCCGGACGATCTTGTCGCAGCCCTGCGGCGCCAGTACTGTCGGCGGACATGACGGGCAACTCGGCGGGCGCGGGCTCCCCTCACCCTCCTCCCCCGCTCCCGCTCAGGGCCGCGGGAGCGCTCCTCGGCTGTCTGACCGCACTGGGCTCGCTGCTCTACTTCGCCGTGGCCGGCGCGCTGCTCGGCGCCTTCCTGCTGTGGCCGCGCACCCGCCGCCGTGCGCGGGTCCTCCTCGTCGCGGGAGCCCGGAGACTGACCGGCGCCGAGCGGTGGCGACGGGCCGTCTTCTTCCACGACCGGTTTCCCGAGCACCGCGCCACCGATCAGCAGGTCCTGCGCTATCTGGCCTCCCGCACCTACGCGGGACTGCTGTGCGCGGTGGTGACCGGGCTGCTGGTCCTCGGACTCGTGCTGGCCGGGCTCCTCGCGGCCGGGGTCGCCCGGTCGACGTTGGGTCTGCGGGAGTTGCTCGGCCAGATGGCCCTCGGCTCCGTGTTGCTCTTCCTCGACGTACAGGGGCTGTTGTCCCTCGCCGCGCTGGACGCCCGGCTCGCACGCGAGTGTTTCGGCCCCGGCGAACGGGAGTTGCTGGAGCGGCGCATCGGTGAACTCGCCGCGAGCCGCGCCGCGGTGGTGCGGGCGGTGGACAGCGAGCGGCGACGGGTCGAGCGCGATCTGCACGACGGGGTGCAGCAGCGGCTCGTGGCGCTCGCGATGCTGCTCGGCCGCGCGCGCCGCGCCCGCGACCCCGGGCAGGCCGACGCGCTGCTGGCGCAGGCGCACAAGGAGTCGGGCGAGGTGCTCGGCGAACTGCGCGAAGTGGCCTGGCGGGTCTATCCGACCGCGCTCGACCATCTGGGGCTGAGGGAGGCGCTGGGCGGGGTGGCGGAGCGGTGCTCGCTCCCGGTGCGGGTGGCGTACGACGTGTCCGGGCCGCTGCCACCGCCCGTCGAGACGGCCGCGTACTTCGTCGTGTCCGAGTCCGTGACCAATGCCGCCAAGCACTCCGGGGCCGGGGACGTCCTCGTGAACGTCGTGCGGCAGGGCGAGGTCCTCAGCGTGCGCGTCCGCGACGACGGAAGGGGCGGGGCGGACCCGGAAGGCAGCGGACTGGCCGGCCTGCGGGGCCGGGTCGCCGCGATCGACGGCATGCTGGACGTCCACAGCCCCGTCGGGGGCCCCACCACCGTGACCGCGGAGCTGCCGTGCGTGTGATTCTCGCCGAGGACTCGGCCCTGCTGAGGGAAGGACTCGTCCGGCTGCTCACCGAGGAGGGCCACGAGGTGCTCGCCTCCGTGGGTGACGCCGAGGAGCTGCTGTCGGAGGTCGCGTCGCGGACGCCGGACGTCGTCGTCACCGACATCCGGATGCCGCCCACGCACAAGGACGAGGGCCTGCGCGCCGCGGTGGAGATCCGCAGGCGGTGGCCGGCCGTCGGGGTGCTCGTCCTGTCCCAGTACGTGGAGCGGGCCTACGCGGCCCAGTTGCTCGCCACGAACGCCGAGCGGGTGGGCTATCTCCTCAAGGACCGGGTCGCGCAGGTGGAGGAGTTCCTCGACTCACTGGAAAGGATCCACGCGGGCGGGGCCGTCTTCGACCCCGAAGTCGTACGCCAGCTGGTCATCCGCAGCGCGCACGGAGACCCGCTGTCGCGGCTGACGCCGCGCGAGCGCACCGTTCTGGAGGCGCTGGCGCAGGGTCACACCAATGCGGCCATCGCGCAGAAGCTGCACATCTCACTGAGCGCGGTCGAGAAGAACCTGAACATGGTCTTCGACAAGCTGGGGCTGGCGCACACCACCGGCTACAACCGCCGGATCCTTGCCGTCCTGCGCTATCTGGAAGCGTGAGGGCCGGTGGCTCAGGCGTACCAGTCGCCCATCCGGGGCGGGTCGCACAGTTCGAGCACCACTTCGCCCGCCTCGGAGGTCATGCCGCCGACGGGCCGGACCCGGTCGCCGACGTTCACCAGGTGCGGAGCCGCGCCCACGATGCGGCACCGGTACACGAACCCTTCGGGGAAACGGACCAGGGACTCGTTGCGCATGACCCGCGAGTAGCGGTTCACGACGCTGGAGCGCACGACGACCCCGTGGCCGGCGCTCTGTTCCGACTCCAGATCGCTCGACGCGCAGACGGGGCACAGGAGTTTACGGAAGGAAGCGGTGCCACACCACCGGCACACCTGGTAGACCAGCCCCTCCGTGCTGTGCGGCCCCGCTGTGTCGTGAGCAGTGGGCTCCACGTCGATTCCGGTGATGAACACGCCTCGGCCTCCCGCGCTCGACTGGGTGCGCCGCACCTCCGGCGACGGCACACCGGCACCGTATGGCACTTAGTTCCATGAAGTAAAGGTACTGAGTGCCGGGGAGTGCGAACCCGCCGCGTGAACTACCTCTCAGTGGAACCGTGTTCCTCGCCGAGAGCCGATTCGATGCGCTGAACGACGCGCCACATCGGGGCGCCCTTCGGCGCGATCATCACGATCACCTCGTCCTCGGAGGCGGGTGCCGACGGCCGCTCGGCGGCGGTCCCCCACACGGTGCGGACGAGTTCGAGCGCCCGGTCGACCTCGGCGCCGGCATCACCCCGGCCGCCCGAACGCAGCCAGGACCGCAGCCCGTTGTTGTGCGCGGCGACCACCGAAGCGGCGATCACCTCGGCGCGCAGGGCCGCGTCCGGCGCACCGGACCACCGCCGCTCCAGGTAGCCGGCCATGGTCCGCTCGTAGCGGCGCACGACGGAGAGCTCGTACGTACGCAGACCGGGCACCTCCCGGGTGAGCCGGTAACGCTGGACGGAGAACTCCGGGTTCTCCGCGTACATCCGCAGCACCAGCCGGGCCGCCTCGCACACCGCCTCCACCGGATCGCCGTCCCCGGCGGCCTCCAGGAACGCGGTCATGTCCGCGAGGCACCGCTCGTGATCGGGGAAGACCGCGTCCTCCTTGGAGGGGAAGTAGCGGAAGAACGACCGCCGCCCGACCCCCGCGCTGGCGACGATGTCGTCCACCGTGGTCCGCTCGAATCCGCGCTCCATGAAGAGCGCGAAGGCCGCCTCGGCGAGTACGTCACGCATGGGGGGCTTCTTGGCCGGTCCGCGGTCATCGGTCATGCCGGAAACGTAGCATCGGAAACGCACATCCGGCACTGCGTACCTTTACGAAGGGTACTGGGTACCATAGGATTGCCGTAGAGACTCGACGAAGTACAGGGAGAGCCGGCGTGAGCCTGAGGATCGTTGTCTGTGTGAAGTACGTGCCCGACGCGACCGGTGACCGGCATTTCGCCGATGACCTGACGTTGGATCGTGAGGATGTCGACGGT